>DATKMK010000109.1:0-217818 GCA_035541895.1 Binatia bacterium
CTGGTCGACGGCAATGGGGTTCAGCCGACGCGCATCGGCGAGTTGCCGGCGCAGCTCGCGGGCATCATCGCGACCAACGTCAACGTGCAGTCGCTCGCTGTCGAGGCGGCGCTCAGCGGCAAGCGCGAGCACGTGTATCACGCGGCAATGCTCGATCCGCACACCGCCGCCGAGCTGACGCTCGACGAGATCTGGCGGTTGGTTGACGACTTGCTGGCGGCTCACGGCGAAATTATTCCGCCGCTCCACTGATGATCTTCGAGGCGATCGATCACATCATCATCGCGGTCGCCGATCTCGATGCAGCGACCACGAACTACCGCTCGCTGCTCGGCCGTGCTCCGTCTTGGCGCGGCGTGCATCCGAGCTACGGAACACACAACACCCTGTTTCGCCTCGACAACACCTACATCGAACTGCTCGCAGCAACGCCGAAGGCCGCGTCGCCGTTCGCCGAAATGGTTCGCGAGGCACTGGGCGATCGCAACGAGCGACCGTTCGGATTGGCCTTGGCGGTCGCCGACACGCGGGCCGCGGCGAATTTTCTGCGCGGCCGCGGACTCCGGGTCGCCGAGCCGGCCGACGGTGAAGGTGTCGATCAGCGCAGCGGCCGGCGCCGAACCTGGCGCAACGCCTTCATCGATCCGGCGACGGCTGGCGGCCTTCGCCTGTTGCTGATTCAGCACACGTCCCCACCCCATCTGCTGCCGCGCGCCTTGAGCGTCGCGGATGAGACGTCGGTAGCGATCGGCGTGGATCATGTCGTCATCTTCACCAGCGAGATCAATGCAACCCTACGCCTGTGGTGTGGCACGCTCGACGTTCCGGAGCGCTGGCGCCGCGACCTTCCCGAGCGCGGCACCCGCAACGTCGGCCTCGAATTGGCCGGACTTACCATCGAGTGCATCATGCGGACGGATCAGAGCGCCGGGGTGGTCGCCGACCGCTTCTGGGGACTGGCGTATTCCGTGCTCAATCTCGAACAGGCGGTGGGGCGCTGCCGGGCGGAGGGGTTCGAGATCGATAACCCGCGAACGGGACTCGCGCCGGGCACCCACGTCGCGACGGTTCGCTGGCGTGGGACGCCGACGCTTCTGATTCAACGCAACCTTACTGCCCCATCAAGCGCGTGATCGGTGGGTCGCCAGTGTCCGCGGTGAGGCCGCCGTCGACCACGACCGCAGCGCCGGTCACGAACGACGCATCGTCCGACGCCAGGAACGCCACCACCGCCGCTACTTCTTCCGGACGCCCGATGCGACCCATCGGCACGCGCGCGGCATACTCAGCGCCTGCCTTCGGCATCGCGAGCACCGGCGCCAGCAACGGTGTCTCGATCGGGCCCGGACACACGCAGTTGACGCGAATGTTGTCGCGCGCGTGATCGAGCGCGACCGTGCGGGTGAGATTGACGACGCCGCCTTTGGCCGCATTGTAAGCGACCAACCCTTGATCGCCGAATAGGCCCGAGATCGAGGCCGTATTCACGATCGCGCCGCCACCGGCGCGTCGGAGATGCGGAATGGCGAACTTGCAACCGTAGAACACCGCCGACAAATCCACGTCAATCACACGCCTCCACGCATCGATGTCGAGATCGGGCGCCGTGCCGAAGACACCGATCCCGGCGTTGTTGAAGACGATGTGCAGCGCGCCGCAGCGATCGACTGCGGTTTGCATCAAGCTCTCGACCTGTGTCGGGTCGGCGACGTCGAGGCGCACGAAAGCTGCGGCGTTGAGTTCGGTCGCGAGCGCGGTGCCGGCGTCTTGGTTCAGGTCGCCGAGCACGAGCCGTGCGCCTTCACGAGCCAGCCGCCGCGCCGTCGCGGCGCCGATCCCCGATGCGGCGCCGGTAATCACGGCAACCTTGCGTGCAAATCGATCCGCCATGTGACCTCCGCTGCGGCCGTTGATTACTGCGGAGGACACTAGCCGTCAAATTCCGACGATGAACGGTCACCGAGCCCTGGGGGAGCCGATTCTCCCCCAGGGCAGTCACGGAGCCGGCGTGAATCACGCCGGGTTGAGTTTCAATTCTGCTCGGCCCCCTTCGACCACGCGGAGCGCCGGACGATATGGGCGTGCGGCGGTCAAGGTCTTGTACACGAGCAATCCAATCGGCACTGCGGCCGCAGCCGCCGCGACAGCGGGAAGTACCCACGCGGCGACTGCAACGGTGAGTGCCGGTACGAACGGTGTCTGCACGGCACACCACAACATTAGGATCACCCCCAATCACTTTCTCGCTCCCCGCCGTCTGGCGGCGGGGAGGCTCGAATCACACTGCGGTCAGTAGCCGACGGCCGCGCGCAACGGCGTACCGTTCCGCGATTCCGCCAACTGCATCGCCATCGGATCCGGGCCCGCTAGGAACCACTCCATGGGGCGGCCGGTATACTGCGCGATGCGGTACAGCACTTCCGTCGACGGCACGCGGCCGTTGAGGTAGTTGTAGAGCGCCGACAGGCTGACGCCGATGTCGTACGCGAACGCCTTCGGTTCATCCGCCACTACCTCTCGCAACCGCCGCGCGACCAACTGTGCATCGATCTGTGACATGGTCTCCTCCTCCTTGCTCGTCGCCCCAATTTCGGTGCGCCCTCGCCGGCCGGTCGAGTACGCGTTTCCGAGCCCTCCGTGGCGTGCAGAGGGCAAATAAAAAGGCCACCGGGTCTCTCTCCCGGTGGCCTTTTTATCCGCAAAGGGTTTTGGTTCTTTTATGGTTCCCCCCTCTTGGGATGGCCACCGGGCACTTCACTCGGGTTAATCTTGGCGGTTACCGGCGTACCCAGCATCGCCACGACGCCCGAGCGCGACGCCACGGCGCTCACGTGCCAGAGGCACGTGCCCGCGCGCAGGTCTCGTCGCGCCTTGGCTTGATCGCTATGGAATGCGTTGATCCGCATCGGGTCCTTCACACTTTCAACTAAGGTTGAGAGCAATAAGCCATAGCGCCACCGCGATT
This sequence comes from Binatia bacterium, assembly GCA_035541895.1. GTDB lineage: Bacteria > Desulfobacterota > Binatia > HRBIN30 > JACQVA1 > DATKMK01. The sequence goes on from DATKMK010000109.1 coordinate 2,966, forward strand.
GCAAGGCGAATCTTTGCACAATCGTAGAAGGCGCGGCATCGCTTCCTCCGCCGTGAGCCCGCGCCACCCGTATGCTATAGCTCGCCGTGGTACGGGGCGGATGCACAAGCTGCGGGTGGGAATTCTGTTCGGTGGCCGATCGAGCGAGCACGAGATCTCGTTGCGTTCGGCGCGCTCGGTCGTCCAGGCACTCGATCGCACGCGATTCGCTGCGACGCTGATCGGCATCGATCATCACGGTCGCTGGCATGTGCTCGACGAGCCGCAATTCCTCGCGCTCACCAATGTGGCGCTTCCGGCGCTCGGCGATGGCGGTCCCGAAGTGTTGCTGCCGCCGGTGCCCTCCTCCGGGGAACTCATCGACCTCACGCCGCGTGCCCCCATCGATCGACTCGATGTCGTCTTCCCTGTCTTGCACGGTACCCTGGGCGAAGACGGCACCGTGCAAGGCTTGCTCGAACTCGCGGACATTCCGTACGTCGGAGCCGGGGTACTGGGCTCGGCCGTCGCAATGGACAAAGACGTTCAGAAGCGGCTGCTGCGCGACGCACGGATTCCGATCGTGCCGTTCATCGCCGCAACCCAGTCCGCGTGGCAAAGCGATCCGGAAGACATCCGTCACGCAGCTTCGAAGCTGGGATATCCACTGTTCGTCAAGCCGGCCAACGCCGGTTCATCGGTGGGTGTGGCGAAGGTACGCGCCGCCACGGAACTCGACGACGCCGTTGTCGCAGCGTTCGCATATGATCTGAAGATCTTGATCGAGAAAGGCATCGACGCACGCGAGATCGAGTGCTCGGTGCTAGGGAACGAACATCCCGAGGCGTCGCTGCCCGGCGAGGTCTGTCCGCACGCGGACTTCTATTCGTACGAGGCGAAGTACGTCGACGAGCACGGCGCCACGTTTCGGATTCCGGCGCCGCTCGACGAGTCGCAAACGATCGCGGTGCGCGAGCTGGCCATCCGCACCTTTCGAGTGTTGGAGTGCGAGGGCATGGCGCGTGTGGACTTCTTTCTCGATCGTGTCACTGGAACAATCTACGTCAACGAGATCAACAGCATCCCCGGATTCACGAATATCAGCGTCTACCCCAAGCTGTGGGAAATCTCCGGGCTCTCGTATACGGATCTGATCTCCAGACTTCTCGATCTGGCAATCGAGCGGCATGCTCGCCGGCGGCAACGGCAGACGGTGTATCGACCGAAGACCTGATGCGAGTTAGCGTGCGGCCGTCCGCCGCTCGATTTCGCCGACCAACGCACGCAGACCGAGCAGATAGCTGTCGCCGCCGAAGCCCAAGATCTGTCCCGCCGCCACCGGTGCAATCAGCGAGCGATGACGAAACTCCTCGCGCCGGTGAACATTCGACAGATGTACTTCGACCGTTGGGAGATCTACCGCCAGCAGCGCATCACGCAGCGCGATGCTGGTGTGCGTATAGGCGCCGGGATTGATCAGAATGCCGTCGACCGTGTCACGCGCCCGCTGAATTCGATCAACCAGGGCGCCTTCGCTGTTCGACTGAAAGGATTCGAGACCGACGTGGAGTTCCACGGCCAGCTTCCGCAGCCGTCGTTCGATACTCGACAACGTCTCGCCACCGTACACCGCCGGCTCACGCGTGCCGATGAGATTCAGGTTCGGGCCGTGCACCACGAGGATGCGGCGGCCGCCGGCTGTCCGCGCGCGGGGGCGCCGTTTCACCGGCATCTCATCCTCTCATCCTCGCCGTTCGCGTCGGCGTCGAGCCCACAGAACCAGCGCCGGAATTGCAAGCCAGGATAGACTCGGGGGTGCCGGCGCACTACCGGGTACCGCGCAACCACCGCCACCACCGCCACCAGCCGGCGGCGTGGTCGGCGTGAACGTGTTGGGAGCCGTCCGCGTCGGCTTGTGGGTCGCCGTGCCGGTGAACGTTGGCGTCCCCGTCGGCGTATTCCCGGTCACCGTCACCGACGGCGTCCGCGTCGGAGATTGCGTTCGCGTGAACGACGGCGTGATCGTCGGACTGTCGGTCGGTGTCGCGCTCGGCTGACCGGTCGCGGTTACGGTCGAGATGGGCCGATGCGTCGAGGTCGCGCGCGGCGTAACCGTGATCGTCCCGGTTTCGGTGGGCGTCGCGGTTGGCTTCAGCGTTCGCGTTGATGTCGGTGTCTCGGTTGGTGTGTCGGTGAACGTCGGCACGCTGGTCGCGGTGAAGCGACGCGTGAAGGTTGGAATCGGCGTCAGCGTTTCGGTCGGCGTCGCGCTCGACGTGGGGACGAAGGTGTCGGTCGGCGTAGGCGTGACGGTCGGCGTCCCGGTTTCCGTGGGCGTGCCGGAGAAGGTCGGCGACTGCGTCGGCGTCCGCGTGTGCGTGTCGGTCGGAGTCACCGTGGGCGTATCGCTGGGAGTTGGCGTAGCCGTCTCGGTCGGCGTGGGAGTTTGCGATGCGGTGACGGTCTTCGTGATGGTATTCACGGCGGTACGCGTCGGCGAGAGCGTACGCGTCCCGGTTGGGGTTGGTGTCGGCGTCGGCGTGTCGGTCGGCGTGCTGGTAGCCGGGGCCTGCGCCAGGACGTTGAGTGTGTAGAAACACAGACTCTGCTTGCCCGTCTGGTCGGTCGCTGAGAACGTGATCACTTGCGCACCGGCGTCGTCGACGGTCGGCGTCCAGGAGAAACTGCTGCTGACGGGGTTGCCCGCGGTCGGCAAGGCGGGACTGAGCGCGGCTCCCTCGGGCAGGCCGGCAACGTTCAACGTCACGGTATCGCCGACATCGGCATCGACCGCACCGACCTCGAAGCTCAATTCATCGTTGGCGACCACCGTCAACGTGGTTCCACACGCCGGCTGCAATGGGCTTCCGAATTGGGGCTCGATCCCGGCTGATAGCGGCACCAACTGGATGAAGAAATCAACCGCAACGGTCGCCGCAACGACTCCGCTGTTGGGGTCCGATTCCTCAATGGTCACCTGCGTGGAATAGAGGGTGTTGAGCCCCGCCTGCACGGTCGCGCCGTTCGTGTCCCAGGTGTAGACCCCGGTGGTTGCATCGATCGTCGCCGCGTGAAGGGCGTTCGGCGGACCGGGTTGAAAGAACATCACACCCATGCCGGCGGCTTCATCCGACGTCGAAAGCCGAAACTGCAATGAGTTGTCGTCAACATCGAATCCCGGCACGGTGAAGGAACAGATGCTGTTGACCTTGCAGCGCACGATCGGCGGTAGTGCGCTCACCGGCGAGCTGTCCCCGGTACCGACGATCACGGTGGTCGCTACCCGATAGCTGTCGTCCGGATTGTTGATATGCGCGTTGACGCCGTCGGTGGATGAGATTCGACAGCAACTTTCGGTCGCCGCGGTGTATGAACCGGCTCGCTTGTAGACGTGCGAGATGGTCGTGCGAATCGACGGCAGACTCGACGCATCGATGGCGAGGCCGGACAACGTGTTGTTGTCAGGGTCGATGGAATTGACGAGATACGCCAGGGGCCCGCGGCTCGAACCCGCCATCGGGCTGCCGTCGCCGAAATCGAATCGCGTACCGCCGATGTCTTCGACGATGAGATCGCCGACGCCCGGAAACCCGTCGCTGCTCGTGCATGGCGTGCTCACGAGACCGCTCGGGCTCGCACACCCATAGCCGTCGCGCCGGAACGCATTCTGAAGCGTGAAATCGATCCGCCCGCCGCCGCCGGGCTTCCAGGAGTAGTGGCCGTAACGAAAGTGCGTGGCATGCGCGGGAGTCGCAATCACCAGCGACGCCACCACCGAGACGAACAACCAAGCGGGCCCGCGGCGCCAATCCCTGCTCGACTCTTGTTCCATTCCCCCCACCGCACGCACGCCGAGTTCTCTCGCATCAGATCGAACGGACGAGACGACCGGCCCCCATGGACCGGTCGTCTGTGTCCCTCAGTCGCATCAGTTCACCGTCCCGCTCGCCACGACGAAGCTGCCGCTCCCGTTCGGCGAGTTGACGGTTACCGTGACGTTCGACGGCGTCGCGCTGCTCATGGTTGCGTCCGCATCGGACAGGACGAACGTAAACCGTGTCAAGCCGGACACGATGCGGTTGAACGACTCGCCATCGGGCACGGTAATCGAGCCGCCGGTCACCGTCCCCGTCGAAGCGGTCACGGTAATGGTCGAGCCGCCGACCAGCGGGTTGTACAGGTCGTCGTGGACGTCCAGCGTGAACACCTGCTGGCCGCCGTTCGGGATGTTGAAGCTGGAAGGTGCAGCCACCGGCGTAACCAATGGCCCGGAGAAGGTAATGGGGATGGAGTTGAACACCAGGATGTTGTTGTCCCACGCCCCCGGCGTCCCTTGCGTGCCCCACAGGCCGTTACCCGGGTTGCCGGTGTCGATGAACAGCTCGAACGGCTTGTTGGTGTCGAACACGCCGTTACAGTTCGAACTCGGTACCGGCGGCGCCGGCGAGGTGCACGTCGCATCGCTCGGACCCGCCCCGGCGAGATTCGGATTCGATGCCGGCAACGGACGAAAATCGATGAAGGGCTCGGGGATGTTATCGGTGAGAATCGGTTCGCCGCTGTCGAACACCCCGTTGCCGTTGTTGTCCAAGAACGCTTCTTCGCCGTGAGTGAATCCGAGCACAGTGACGATACCGGTCGGCTGCGTCGCCGGCGGCCCGCCTTGCGCAAGCAACTGTTCGCTCAGGAGCGTAGTGGTCGCCACGCCGGAGGCGTCGGTGGTCGTGGCGTTGACCACGCTGGCTGCATTGCTGACGAAACTGACGGACGTGCCCGGAGGCACGGCGTTGCCGAACCGATCGTTGGCGTACACGCTGATCGTTGTCGACAGTCCAAATGCTACTCGACCGGCGATGTTGAGCTTCGAGGCCGCCATGCTGAATCGGGTCTGCACGGGCGGCGCGCCGAGAATCGACACTGCGGTCGACTGGGTGGACAACGCGTTGACGTTCGCCGCGACGCGAACGGTACCGGCGCGCGTCCCGCTGGTGAGCGTGACGAGCACCTGCCCGGTGGCATCGGTGAAGGCCGGCGTCGGATTGGGCGGATTGATGGTCTCGCCGCCGAGTCCGGTCAGGGTGAAGGTGACCGCCGCACCGGGTACGGGCTTGGCGTTTGCGTCGGTCACCTTGAACGTCAGCACCGACTGTTCCGGCAGGCCGGACTGTCGGACACCGATCGTCGGCGGGACGGCGCTGACGAACTGAATCGCCGCCGGCGGCAACGTCGCCGTGGGTGTCGCCGTGAACGTCGCAGTTGCCGTGAACGTCGGCGTCGCCGTGTTGGTGGGTGTTCCGGTGTTCGTCGGCGTCGCCGTGTTGGTTGGCGTCGCGGTGTTGGTTGGCGTCGCGGTGAACGTATCGGTCGGCGTCGCCGTGAACGTTGCGGTTGGTGTCGGCGTCGAACTCGGTGTCGCCGTGATTGTCGGCGTTACGACCGGCAGGACGCTCCCATTGCTGAACGCGACCGCGTTACCGTTCCCGCCCGGAGCAGTTCCGCTTGGAGGAGAGGTCACGGTGACGGTCACGCTTGCCGGATCCGTCGTAGTGCCGGAACCCGGAGCCGAGTCGACGACTGTGAACGTGAACTGGTTCAGCCCGCCGATGGTGTTACCGAAGGTTTGCGCATCCGGGAGCGTAAACGATGCCGGCCCTTGCAGCGTGATGCCGCCGGCCACCGCGATGCTCACGCTGGTACCGCCCACCAATGGGTTGTTGTTGAGATCCTTCAACGTGACCGTGAAGGTCTGCGAGCCGCCGTCCGGAATCGTGAAGCTGCTCGGGCTGAGATTGAGAATCGTGCCCGCCGAGAAGGTGACCCGGATGGTGTCGAAGATCAGGACTTCGTTGCTGAACTGGCCGGGGGCCTGATCTGCGTCCCACATCCCGTTGCCGTTGACGTCGATGAACTCTTCGCCGGCGTCGCGGGTGCCATTGCCGTTCTTGTCGAAGAACGGCTCGGGCAGCGGGAGAATCGTGTCGCCGGCGTCTGGAATGCCGTTGCCGTTGTTGTCGATGAACGCCTTTTCGCCGCGCGTGTATGCGAGCAGCGTGACGATGCCGTTCGGCGGACTCACGCCCTCGCTCAGCAGCGTGGCGGTGGCGCGCCCTTGCGCATCGGTGGCGCCCACGTCGACGAGGCTGGCGAAGTCGCTGGCGAAGGTGACGGCGGTTCCCGCCGGCACCGCGTTGCCGAAGCGGTCGTTGACGAACGCGGTCACAACGTCTTGCAAGCCGAAGGTCACTCGGCCGGCGATGTTACGGAACTGCGCCGCGATGCTGAAGCGATTGGCCGCCGGTTCGCCGCCGAGGATGTTGACCTGCGTTGACTGTGTGGTGATGGCCGGATTGCTGACCACAGTCGCGGTGACCCGCACGCTGGTGGCGCGGTTGCCGCTGGTCAGAATGGTCTGCACCAAACCGTTGCTGTCGGAGATCGCTTGAAGCGGCTCGATGGTCGCCCCGCCCACGGAGGTGGAACTGGTGAGACCGAACTGCACCGTCACCCCCGCGATCGGTTGTGCCAAGGCGTTGGTGACGCGGAAGGTCAGGGTCGACTGCACCGGCAAGCCCGATCCACTGACGCCGATGCTGCCGGGTTGCGCGGTGACGAACGTGATCGCTCGCGCGACCGGGGTGTTCGTCGGCGTCGCCGTCGGGGTTGCCGTCGGCGTCGCGGTTGACGTCGATGTGTCGGTCGGCGTCGCCGTGATGGTCGGCGTATTGGTTGGCGGCGCGGTTGCCGTCCGCGTGCGCGTCGGCGCCGCCGTATTGGTCGGAATCGGGGACGGCGTCGGCACCGCTTGGCTGATACCGCCGACCGTCAAGTTCAGTGAGCCGTTCCCACCCGGCGCGGCACCGGTGAGATCGGAGGTCACGGTGATCGCGAGCGTCACGTTCTCATCGACGAGCGATCCCGCTTGGGTGTCGGTGATGCCGAAGGTGAACTGGTTGAGCCCTTCGACGAACTTCTCGGACGGATCCAGCGACTCGCCGTCGGGGATGGTGAAACTGTCGGCAATGCCCGCAAGCGCGATATTGCCTGTGAGCTTGAGGCCGATCTTCGAGCCACCGACGATCGGATTCCCGTCCTTGTCGCTGACCAGCAAGCGCACGCGTTGCGTGCCGCCGTCCGGAACCATGAAGGTGCCGCCGACGAAATTGTTCGGCGTCTGTTCGTGCAGCAGTTGCACGGTGGTGCGATCGGAGAACGTGACCGGCATGACGGTCCAGATCAGCGCGTCGCCGCTCCACGCGCCCGGGCTTTGGGTCGCATCCCACACCCCGTTGCCGTTGGTGTCGACAAACAACTCGTATGGATTGCTCGGATCGTACACGCCGTTGCCGTTCACATCGATGAACGGTTCGGGAATGTCGGTGAACGGCTCGCCGTCGTCGTACTTGCCGTTACCGTTGGTGTCGACGAACGGCTCTTCACCGCGGGTGACGATCAGCACACGCACCACGCCATCGGGTGGCAACGAGCCGCCTTCGCTGACGAGCGTGCCGGTTGCCTTGCCTTGCGCGTCGGTGGCAGTCACCCCGACGACGCTGCCGCCGTTGCTCAGGAAGCTCACGCTCGTGCCCGGCGGCACCACGTTGCCGAAGCGGTCGTTGAGGAAGACCGTGATCAGGTCTTGCAAACCGAGCGTGACGCGGCCGGCGATGTTGAGGAACTGCGCCGCGGCGCTGATGCGGTTGAAGGTGGGCAACGCGCCGACGATGTTTACTTGCGTTGATTGCGTGGCGACGCCGGGCGCACCCACCACGGTGGCGGTGACACGCACCGCAAGCGATCGGCTGCCGCTGCTGAGAACGGTTTGGACGTTGCCGGACGCATCGGTTGCGGCCTGCGTCGGCGAGACGCTCTCGCCGCCGAGCGACGTCAGGCTGAACTGCACCACGACACCCTGAATCGGATGCGCCTGCGCGTCCGTCACCCGGAACGTGAGGACCGATTGCTCGGCGAGTCCGGAGCCCTGCACGCCGATGACCGTCGGCGACGCGCTGACGAAGCTGATCGAGCGCGGCGGCGGCGTGTTGGTCGGCGTCGACGTCGGCGTATTCGTCGGCGTCGGGGTATTGGTCGGAGTCGGGCTCGGTGTCGGCGTCGCGGTCGGGCTCGGCGTCGGTGTCGCGGTTGCGGTCGGCACCGGCGTTGCGATGGCTTCGAGCTGCCCGATCGCGGACACGAACACATTGCCGTTACCGCCCGGTGAGGCGCCGCCGCTCGAGTTGATGTTGACGTTCACCACCACCGACTGCGGAACGGTTCGCTTGCCCGGATTGTTGTCGACCACGAGGAAGTTGAACCGGTTGAGTCCCGAAATCAGCGCGTTGAACGACTGCGAATCGGGCAGCAGGACGGATCCGGGGAACCCCACGAGCTTCGCGTCGTTGCCGTCGATCGTGACGCTGATCGTCGATCCGCTCACCAACGGATTGGCGTTGCGATCGCCGACGAACAGCGAGAACGGCTGGCTGCCGCCGTCGGGAATGCTGAAGATGGACGGACTCAGTTGCACGACCGTCCCGGCTGAGAACGTGACATCGATGGTCGTAAAGATGAGCGCGTCGGCTTGCCACTGATTCGGACTCTGGGCGTCGTTCCAGATGCCGTCGTTGTTGACGTCGATGAACGACTCGAACTGGTTGTCGTCGTACTGGCCGTTGCCGTTCACGTCGGTGAACGGTTCGCCGGTGTCCCAGTGACCGTTGCTGTTGGTGTCGACAAACGGCTCGGGCGGATCGAAGCGACCATTGCCGTTGAAGTCGATGAACGGTTCCGGGATGTCGGTGAACGGCTCGCCGTCATCGTAGACGCCGTTGCCGTTGGTATCGATGAACGGCTCCTCGCCGCGCGTCACCGCGAGCACCGTCACGATTCCGGTTGGGGGCACCGCACCGGATTTTCCTTCGGTGAGCAGCGTGCCTTGCGCGCGGCCACTGGAATCGGCCGGCAGCGGATTGGTTACGCTCGCGCCGTTGGTGAAGAAGCTCACCGCGGTGCCGAGCGGCACCGGATTGCCGAACCGGTCGTTGAGGAACACCTGAATGCGATCGTCGAGGCCGTAGATGACCCGGCCGGAGACGTTGAGGAACTGCGCGGCCGCGCTGAAGCGGTTGAACGTCGGCGGCGCACCGACCACGCTGATCGCATCCGATTGCGTCACGAGATCCGCGTTGCCGTTGTTGTTCTTATCGACTGAGGCGGTGATTCGGATCGGTGCCGCGCGCGAGCCGCTTACGATCGAGGTCTGCGCAATACCATTCGCGTCCGTCGTGCTGCTCGTCGGGTTGACCTTTTCGCCGCCGATGCCGGTTACGCTGAAGGCGACTTTCACTCCACTCAGTGGGGTGCCGAAACTGTCCTGAACCTTGAACGACACGACGGATTGTTCCGGGAATCCGGATGCGCGCACGCCGATCGTGGTCGGATTCGCGCTCACGAACGTGACGCTCTGCGGAGTTCCAGCGGGTCCGGTCGGGCTTTGGTTCGTGACGTTGATGACCACGAGATGCTGCATACCGCCACCGCCGACAACGTCGACTTCGACCATCCCCGACGCGGTTCCCGCGGGAATCGTCAACGGCACACTCGCGGCACCGTCCACATCCGTGATCGCAAAGGCACCGGCGTCAAAGGTCCCGACATCGGACAAGAAGCGCAGTTGCACGTTCCGCACACCGACGCCGAGCGAATCCAAGGCGAGGGCCTTGACCAGGACTGTCGCACCCTGCGTCGCGGTAACGTTCACGGTGGTCGGCTGCGCGCTCACTCGCACATCGGACACCGAGCCTGGAATGGTCAGCGTCTCGGTTGCTTGCGCCGCCTGAGATTGCGCGCGGATGCGCACCTGGGTTCCCGCCAGATTCGGCGGGAACTTGAGACACGTAATCGCATCCCCCGGCTCGGGAGTTACCGGCAGGCCGGTCTGCTGCGGGAACTGCGTCACGTCGCAGGGTGGAGCGTCGTTCGTCAACGAGAACCCTTGCAAGCCGATTCGGCGAGCTGGATCGGTTGGATCATTGGGGTTGTCCGGATCACTCGGCATCACCTCGAAGAACACCGGAGTGCCGTTGTCGACGATGTTGCCCTGTGCGTCGGTCACCAGTGCCGTCAGCGTGGTCAGGTTCGATCCATCGTTCAAGACGACCGATTGGTCGTTCATCAGCAAGGTGACCAGGCCCGGATTGCCGGCGGTCACGGTCACCAATGCCTTCTTGGCGATGATGCAGTCCTTTCCCGCGTTGATTGGCGCCTGACACGGTTCGGTGTCGACACCCAGTTGCGTCGGAACCTCCGCTTGCACGGTCACGGTCCCAAGACCGGTGCCGGCGCGAAGCTGTAGTTGGGCCGTACCCGCCGCATCGGTGGGTTGGGTCGTGAGACCGTCGTTGTTGGGCAGGAACACGGCGCCGGAGGCGCTTGGATCCACCACGGAGAACGTCACGTGGACATCTTGCGGATTCGTGACCCCTGGACCGGGATCGACGTTCTGCAAGCGATTGCCGTTGTTGTCGAAGACCACCGCGGTCACACCCGCCAGTTCAGTCCCGCCTGAGCCGCGGGCGCGAAGGCGGGTTGGTCCCGCGCCCAGTACGATGCTCGCGGGCTCACCGGGTTGACCGGGTTGGCCGGTTCCAGTCCCGGTTCCGCTGCCGGGTACCACGTACACCCCGATGGTACCCGTCACGCCGCCGGCACGTGCGGTGATCGTATAGGGCAATATGACCAGGCTACCAGGATCACGCAGCACGGGCGTGCCCGCCGGTATCTGCAAGGTCGCGGTCGCCACCCCTTGCTGGCTGCCGCTGATTGTCGTCGTCGACGTCAGCGGCAAGACTTGGCCGATCGGGGTGAGAAAGAGGACGTTCACGTTGTTGATCGGATTGTTATCGCTGTCGAAGACGAAGGCCTTCAGTTCGGTCGACCCACCGCTGTCGCTCCCGATGGTGGCGGTCTTGCTCTGCAGCAAGACCGTCGAAACGGGCTTCGGCGACGCTCCCGAGGTGATGTTGAAGGTCGCCCTCCCGCTCACGCTGCCGGCAACCGAGGTGACGGTCACGCTGCCGGGCGTCGCCGTGTTGGGGTCGTACGCGATCGTGGTCTGCGCCACACCATGCTGGCCATCGACCTCCTGGGTAACCGCAGTGGCCGGACGCAGCACGCCCTCCTTCGGCGTAAAGTCGAAGAGGATCTCCACGTTGTCCACCGGCGCGTTGTCCGCGTCGAAGGCGATTGCGCTGACGGTAATCGCGCCGCCCTTTGAGGCGCTGATCCCAAACGGCTTGGTCTCCATGACCAAGGTGCGCACCAGCGACGCGGGCAAAGGGGTTTTCGTCGGTTGGCCAGGCAACGGGGTGGGAGTCGGAGCGCCCACTGGGGCGACGACGGCCACGTTGATGAAGGTCGAAACCGTCTGTTCATCGCCTGCGGCAATCGAGGGGTCATCGTCATGATTCAAGACGGCCTCCGCGCGAATGCTCGCACGTCCGCCGAAGGCGCCGGTCACGGTACCAGTCGCCTGCCCAGCCCCGTCGGTATAGACGGTCGGATCATCCACGTTGACCGCGGTTCCCGCGGAAATCGACACCAATTTATTGGGGATCGGGCGACCGTTGAGGGTACGCAGCGTGACGGTGAACTCAGTCGACCGATTGAATTGAACGGTGAGACTCGCGATCGCGAGGCTCAGTCGACCGCTGGGATCACTGACTTGATTCGACGACCCTGACTGTCCGCCGTTGCCACCCGACGTCCCGCCGCCGCCACCGCCACCACCACCGCCGCACGACACCAGCACTGCCGCCAGCAGCGCCACTCCCAGATTTCCAACCTTGCGTCGGATCATCTGCCACTCCTTCCGACTGCGGCCGGCCGCCCGCGGGGTCATGCTTGGCAACCCGCGCTGCAATGACAAAAGTCCGTGAACGTCGTGCGTAAGCGGGTCGTGACGTTGAAGTTCTCTTCACTGGCGTCTTGCGCCGAGAACGTAATCGCCACGTCGTAGACACCTGGCGTCACCAAGAGCTTCTTCTCAATGTCGAAAAGCTTGAACTCGATCGTGCTCTCCGTGTGGATGCAGGAGCTGGTCATGCCGTTTACGACACAATCGAGGTCGACGCCGCATGATCGCCCGAGTTCGCCGGCGCAGCGGCCGCCGGAAATCACCGGTCCGGCCGGGCCCAGATTAATCGAGTACGTCGGGACACCGCTGTTCGGAATTGTGACCTTGATGTTCTGCAGCACCAAATCGGATGCGCCCTGATTGACGAACACGGCTGCGGCGTCGGTCTCGGTGAAAGGTTCGTCGCTGCCGTCGGTGCACACGTCGCGCACCACGTCGACCTGCGCCGAGGTCTGTCCGATCGTGTCGAGTTGACCATTGGCGGGATCTTGGAAGTTTACGAACTGCAGGACGAGCCGATCACCGGCGCCGCTCCCGCATGCGCACCAGAGCGCTGCCATCGTCAGCCAGGTGACCGCCAGTTTGTTGACCCGCCTCATGTTCCCCTCCGCTCTGTCAGTCGTCTCGCCGCGCGGCATACTGCGCGATTTCGTCAGCCGTGAGTCGATCGAACGTGGTTCGTCCGATCTCACGAACGCACACGAATTTGATCTTGCCGCTCGCCACTTTCTTGTCAGCCTCGATCGTCAGCGCGAGGTGGCGACCCAGCACCTCTCGCGGAATTTCGACCGGCAAACCGGCGCGTTTGAGAACCCGGACGATCCGCGTCACGGTGGCGTGGTCGCAGTGCGCACGCGCGTTGGACAGACGGGCAGCAAAGGCCATGCCCATCGCCACGGCTTCCCCGTGAAGAAAGCGTTTGTACTCGGTGAGCTGCTCAATCGCGTGCCCCAGCGTGTGTCCGAAGTTCAGAATTGCTCGCAGCCCCGTCTCGCGTTCATCCTCGCCCACGATTGTGGCCTTGAGCGTGCACGAGACTCGAATGATGTGTGTCAGCAGCGCCGGATCCAAGGCGAGCACACGAGACATGTTCGGTTCGAGCAGATCGAACAACTCGGGAGACAGGATGATCCCGTACTTGATCACCTCCGCCATTCCGGCAACCAACTCACGTCGCGGGAGCGAGGCAAGGGTCTCAACGTCGATCAACACCAGGCGCGGTTGATAGAACGCGCCGATGAGATTCTTGCCTTCGGGATGATTGATCCCGGTTTTCCCGCCAACGCTGGAGTCGACCTGCGCCAACAGCGTTGTGGGCACTTGGACAAAAGGAACGCCGCGGAGGAACGTTGCGGCCGCGAACCCGGCCAGGTCGCCGATCACGCCGCCGCCCAGTGCCACCAGAGCCGAGTTGCGCTCCATCCGGGCTTCGATCAGACGGTCGTACAGAAAGGTCAGCCATGCGAGGTTTTTGTGTTCCTCGCCGGCTGGGATCTCGATCACGACCGGTGTGAAGCCCTGGCTGTTCAAGGCGCGCTCCACGCGCTCGCCGTACAGCGTCCGAACGATCGGATTTGTCACCACGGCGATCTTCCGATCGAGTCCCAGTGGTCGCAGCCGCTCGCCCAGCGTGGACAGCAGCCCGCCGCCGATGACGATCGGATACGATCGATCGCGCAGCTCGACGGTAACCGTTTCGGCGGCCACGGGGCGGCTTCCCTCAATGGATTCGGTGATGGGGGTCACTCCGCTCGCTCCGCTTCGCCGACGGGGTCGACTGTAGGAATTCCAGAATGCGATCAACGACCTCGTCGACCGCCAGCGAGGAGGTATCGATTGTCAGATCGGCCTTTGCGTACGCCGCCGCGCGGGCCGCGAGTAAGTCGCGCACCCGCTCCAACGCATCCCTTCCTGCCAGGAGTGGGCGTGCCTCGCCGCGGCGCGTCCGCCCGACGATCGTCTCGGGATCGGCGCTGAGACAGACGATTGGTCCCGCCGCGTGGAGCCGACGGTAGTTCTCGTCGTCGACGATCGCGCCGCCGCCGGTTGCGATCACCGCGTCGGTGTTCGTCACTGCTTGGGCCACCGCACGCCTTTCGGCAGCGCGAAAGTAGGGTTCGCCGTGCTCAGCGAATATCCGATCGATCGAGCACGCCTCGGTGCGTTCCACCATGGCGTCGGTATCGAGAAACGTGGCGCCGGTGCGTTCCGCCAGCCGCTGCCCCACGGCCGTTTTCCCGGTGCCCATGAAACCCGTGAGAATCACCGTCGCCATCCGTTTCTACTGACCGCCTACCGTTCCACCCGGCGCGACCACCCCACGGTGTTGCCAGAGATCCTCGGCGCTCGGCAGTACGGGGGTGCGACCGGTCAATGCCCGCGGTGTCAAGAACACCAGCAGATCTTCTCGTTGATCGGTCTTCCCGGTGTTCTTGAACAGCCAACTCAATCCGGGCAACCCGGACAAGAACGGAATGCCGTTGACCTGATCGTTGTACTGATCGCGGTAAATGCCCCCCAATACGACCGTTTGTCCGTCCTTGACCAGCACGTGCGAGTTGGCTTCCCGACTGATTTCCGTGGGAATCCCGTCGACAGTTCGGGTGAAATCCGCCTGACTCGACTTGGCGAACATGTCCATCAAAATGAAACCGTCGGCCGACACTTGCGGCGTGACGATCAGCGTGATGCCGGTTTCGATTTTTTCGGTTGCGGTGCTTGCCGTGCCGGCGGCGCCGCCCGCGCCGGTGTTGATGACCGTGCCGGTGCTCGGCAGCTTGACCCGAATAATGGTCAAACTCTTGATGGTGGCGGCGATATTGTTCAAAGTGACCACGCGTGGCCGCGAGACGATCTTGGCTTTGCCGCGCTCCTCAAGCGCCGAGATGCGGGTCTCGAGCGACTGCGCTCCATTGAGCGATCCGAGCGCCAAGTCGAGCGCGCCACCGCTACCGGGTCCAAAGTTTCCGCCGGCCGGAAAGTCGGCGAGGAACGGGACACCGGCGGCGCCGGTGTTCAGCCCGCTGCCGCTCAACCCGATCGTCCCGGGAAAATTGGAGCCGGTCGATGTCCCGGTTTGGGGACCGATGCTGGCGCGATAGCCCCATTGGATACCGAGTTGCTGCGCAAAGTTCGACGTCGCTTCGACGATGTTCGACTCGATCAAGATCTGGGGCGCTTGGACATCGAGTTGCCGCACGAGCTCTCGCACATTGTCGATGCCGCTTTGGATGTCGCGAACGATCAGCGTGTTGGTTCCCTCGTCGGCCAACACACTGCCGCGCGGCGTCAGGAGGCGGCCCTGCGCGGCGCCGCCGGTCGTCGCCGGAGTACCCGCGGTTGCCGTCGCGCCGCCAACGCTACGACCCGACACGATCTCGGTGAGCCGAGTGGCCTTCGCATAGTTGACGCGAATGTACTCCACATGCAGCGGCTCGACCGCTTGCTGCGCATCCTGGGCGCGGCGGATTTCCTCTCGCTCCGCGCGCAAACGGCTCACAGTCGAGATGCGCACGACGTTGCCCTCCTGCACGCTTTCGAGTCCCAGCACGTTCAGGACGATATCGAGCGCCTGATCCCACGGCACGTCGAACAATCGCAGCGTGACCTTTCCTTTCACATCCTCGGTCGCAACGATGTTGAGTTTGCTGACCTCGGCAAGCAGCCGGAGAACGTTGTGGACGTCGGCATCCTTCAAATCCAAGGACACGTGCGGCCCGCTATAGCTGCGTCGCCCGGGAGCTCGCACCAATTCTTCACCGGCGTTGCCGCCACTCGGCGCGCCGTCCGAAGGCGACCGTTCCGACAGCAAGGATCGCGCTGCGGGCGGCGCTTCCGCACGCGCGGCGCGAGCCACTTCGACGGCGCGTTGGCTGTAGACGATCTGCTCGCGCACGGGTTCGGAGTTTCCGCGCGGCTCACCGAGGAAGACAATGATCGTATCGTTGAGATCGTTGACCGTGTAGGTCGGGATCGCCGACCCGCGCAGGTCGATGGTCAGGCGCATATTGCCTTCGTGCTGAGCCAAGCGGACCTGCGACACCACCGAATCGGAGACCGGGAAGCGTTGTGCTCCGGCCGCGCCGCCCACGGGCCCGGCGACGTCGATCACGATGCGGGACGGGTTTTCGAGCGCGACGTGGTTCACGGTGCCGGGGGTACGGTTCAGCTTGGCAAACACGCCCCGCTGTCCGTTATCCTCGATGACCTTGATTTCCTTGACGACCAGCGGGGCCAGCCCATGCTCTGGCGCACCGCCCTCCGCCGTCGTTGTGGCGGGCGGGATGGCCTCCGTGCGCAGGCCGACATCACGAGCGGCAGTCGTCGCCTCCGAGGTTTCCGTGGTTTCGACAACGGCCGGCGTTCGCGCGCACCCCGACGCCACCACGCATGCGCTGAGCCAGCCCACTCCCACCACTCTGCGCCATCGTGCCCCTCGCATCATTGTCGCTCCCGCTCCGGTTGCTTGCTTCCGGCCTCCGTCGGTATTTCCATGACCACCTCGCTCGTCCGCTCTTCGCCGTAGAAGTCGATTTGCTTTTCCTCGACGATGACCCGACTCGGCTCAATGGACTTCACGACTCCGTTGTTCCGTCCGATCGGGGTGCCCACCATCACGATGTATCCCATGCCGATACCGTCCTCGATCATGGCGCGGGCCGGGCTGATCTCCCACAAGATCCCGACGACGGTGAGCTGTCCGATGTCGTACCGTTGCAGCGGCGTCTGCGGCTCGCGCGGCGGCGGCGCGGCGCTGCGCAGGTCCAAGGTGAACGGTCGGAACGGATCGCGCTTGCCGGTGGGGTCGTAGGACGGGGCCGTCGTCGCTGCCCGCGGCGCGGGTTCGCCCGCGAGCACCGACGGCGGCGCTTCCGGCGGCGGAGGCGCTTGTGCAAACCCTGGCGTGCTCACCCACCACAACATCACCACCCCCGTCGCGACCCACCACCTCATTACCGCGCACCTTTCTTGGCGTCGCGTTCCTTCTGAACCCGTTCTCGCTCCGCCTCGTCGAGGAAGCGGAAGGTGGTCACCGTACATGCCACGTCAAGGATCACCTCGTGGTCGGGCGCAGTCGGCGTCTTCATGATGATGTCGGAGACGTTAACGATACGCGTGAGGCGACTCACCTGATCGAAGAAGGCGGCAATCTGGTGGAAGGAACCGCGTACGAGCACTTCGACCGGCACCTCCGCGTAGAAGTCGATCATCTGCTCGTCACGCTGCTTGAACTTCACCACCTCGAGACCGGCTTCACGGCCGATCGTCGATACGCTGCTCAACAAGTCGGGGATCTCCTTGGTGTCCGGTAGCTGCGCAACCGCCTGCTTCAACGCGGCATCGAGGTCCGCAACGATCTTGCGCATCTGATCGAGATTGGCGGCCATGGCGGCTTTCTTGTCGCGCTCCCGGATCATCTCTTCGATTTGCGCCTGCTTGGTTTCGATCTCCTCGGATCGCGGCCAGTACAGGAAATAGGCGTAGGACAGGAACAGCGCACCGACGACGCCGACCAGCAGCAGCACCCGTTGGCGAGCCGGCAAATCGAAGATCCGTGCGAGCAGCGCGTTCATTTCTTCGGTCCTTCCGGCGCTGCGCCGTCGGTGGGAGCGGACGGTTTACCCCCATGTCCGAAGTAATCAATACCCGCCTTGATGATGAACCGCTTGAATCCGCTGCCGGGCGATTCGGCGGGCCGGTTCGGCTGCGCCTGCTGGGCGGCTTCGTCCAAGTCGACCTTGACGAAGTAGGGCGACGCGCCGAGTTGCCGCAGAAACGTCGCGATGGTCTGATTGTCCAGCGCCAGGCCAGTGATGGTCGCCAGCGCCCGCGATTCGGCGAACTCCACCAACCAGAGCTTTTCCGGTGCGGCGGTGCTGAGGGCCTCCATCACGTGCAGCGGGCCGACGCGCTTTTGATTGAGGTCATCAATCACTTTGAGCTTCGCGGCCAATTCCTTCTTCTTCTTGTCGAGGTCGCGCGCTTCCTTCGTCTGCTCGTTGAGCTGAATGATTTCTTGCTGAAGCGTGGCGACTCGATCGTCGAGCTGGCTCAGTTTGCGTCCCTGCATCACGAACGGCACCACCATCAACAGCAGCGCGACGCTCAAGCTCAGCAACGCCACCGAGATTTGCTGTCGCTGCCCGACGGCTCGCTGGGTTTCCTTAAGCGGGAGTAGATTGACACGGATCATTTGTCGTCCGGGCGCCGCACCGCCAAACCCATTGCCACCGCATACTCCGGAGCGTGTTGACGAAGTCCGGCGGCTTCCAGGTTGGACGCGACCGTCACGCGCGTGAGCGGATCGGCGATCGACACCGGCACTTCGATGCGCTGACTCAATCGCTCGCCGAACTCCGGCATCTGAGACGACCCGCCGCTCAGGTAGACGCAATTGATCGCTTCATCAGTCGCCGCGGTCCAGAAAAAGCTCAGGGCGTGATGAATTTCCTCGATCAGTGTATCCGCAGCCGGCCCCATGGCCACGGAGACCTGTTCGGGATCGATTCCCGCCACCGTCTCGCCGGCCTTCAACCGTTCCGCGACCTCGACTTCAACCCCGAGATCGCGCACCAACGCATCGGTAATGTCGCGGCCACCGACCGGCACGTCGCCGGTGAAAGTCGAGCGTCCTCCCTTCAGAATGTTGATCGACGAGTATCGCGCGCCCACATTGACGAGTGCGATCACCTGTCCAGGTTCGGGCTCGTAGTTGAGCTCGAACATGTTCTCGAGCGCAAAGTAATCGACATCGACGACGATGGGCGCCAATCCCGCGGCGCGCACGGTCTCCGCATAGCTGCTGACGATGTCCTTTTTTGCGGCGACCAGCAGCACATCCATGCGCTTGCCGTCCTCCAAGTAGTCGGTGATCTGATAGTCAAGGTTGACGTTTTCGAGATCCTCCGGAATGAAGTTGCCGGCCTCGAACATGATCGTGTTTTCGAGTTCCTGCGCATCTTGAGTCGGAAGAGTGACGCGCTTGATGATGACCGCGGGACCCGGTACCGCAGTGATCGCCTTGTTCCCCCGGATGCCGTGGCTCTCCACCAGCGTTCGGAGCACTTCGGCAACCGCGCTCGGGTCACTCACCATGTTGCTCTGGATCGCCGAGCTCGGCACCGGCAAGGAACCCGCCGACGTGACATGCAAGCCGCTCGAACCGGCCCGCACCTCAACGATCTTGACGCTGCTCGAACCGATGTCGATGCTGACGTACTGCTCGTCCCGCTTGAGCGGATTGAGATCTGATAGGGAGACTGTCAACAAACGGCTGAGCCGCTTGCGCCAGTCCACTGAACCCGCCATGTTCCCCCCTCACACCCCTATCGCCGCACAGCATGTGCTGTGCGGCAACGCAGTTTTAGTGCCCGTACGGAGTATTGATCGGACGGGTTCAACTTGTCAATCATTCCACTCACCCCCAATCGCATCGCGGAACCCCTCCCAAAAATCGCGCGAGCGGAGGCCGTGCGAGATTCACGCCACCGCGCGATAGTGGCTAAACACAATTCTGATCAACGAAGCGTGCCGAGGTGCACGCCAAAGATGAGCGCAGACCGTTACGAATTCCGACGGTCGTCCGATTCGCTCGAATCACGAACGGAACGCAGCCCCTGCGCGATCGCATACAGCTCTGCCGACCCGGAACGCGTGGCCTCCGGTCGTGTCAACTTCACCGAGTCGAACCGTGGCCGAAGCTGCTTCACAAACTCCATTGCGGCATCACTCTGAAAGAGTTTGACGATGAGGCACCCACCGACGCGAAGCAACCCGTGCGCGACGCGCAGCGCGCACTCAGCCAGCTCGGCAGCTCGTGCTTCGTCAGTCGCTCGCACGCCGCTGAGTTGCGGCGCCATATCCGACAAGATTACATCGAAGTTGCCTCCGTGACGGTCGCGGATCTCCGAGAGCGTGCTGGGCGCGAGCACATCCGCGGTCATGCACACGACGGACGCAGCCATCGAATCGATCGGCGTGCGATCGACGGCCACCACCAGGCCGCGTTCGCCGACGCGCTGAGCGGCGACCTGCAACCAGCCACCGGGCCATGCCCCAAGGTCGAGCACGCGATCTCCGCGCCGGAACAAGTGATACCGCCGGTCGAGTTCGATCAGCTTGAATGCGGCGCGCGAGCGATATCCCTCGCTCCGCGCTTGTCGATAGAAGCGGTCTTTCCGTTGATACACGCCCACCAGGTACCATCGCGCTTCCATCGCCTCAAGTAACGCACTTGCGCCCCTTCGAGCGGTTGGTAGAGTGCGCCGCCACAATGAGTCTCACGAACCTCAATCCCCAGCAACGGGAAGCGGCTGGACACGTCGAGGGGCCACTGTTGATTCTGGCAGGTGCCGGGAGCGGAAAGACCCGCGTGCTCACCCACCGCTTTGGCCACCTGGTCCGCGCCCACGGGGTACGCGCCGACTACATCTGTGCCGTCACCTTCACCAATAGAGCGGCGGGCGAAATGCGCGAGCGCATCCGCCGCCTGCTCGACGGCGAATCAGCCCCGTGGCTCGCGACCTTTCATGCTTTGTGCGCACGGCTGTTGCGCCGCCACGCCGACCGGCTCGGCTTACCGGGGGATTTCACCATTTACGACGACGCCGACCAGCTCGCGCTCATGCGTCGGGTCACCACTGAACTCAATCTGAGCGAGGCATTGTTTCCACCGTCCCGCTTGCTCCACGCCATCGACCGCGCGAAGAACGATGATCTACGCCCCGCCGACTTGCAGCGGCGCGCCACCGACGCGTCAGGGGAGCAGATCGCGCGCGCGTACGACCGGTATCAGGCCTTGCTGCGCGCGAACGCCGCACTCGACTTCGGCGATTTGATGCTGCGGACGCTCGATCTGCTGCGCGAGCACCACGACGTACTCGAATCGTATCAACGACGTTTCCGCTACATCATGGTCGACGAGTTCCAGGATACCAATCGCGCGCAATATCTTCTGCTCCAACTGCTGGCGGCCAGTCACGGGAACGTCTGCGTGGTCGGCGACGATGATCAGTCGATCTACCGCTGGCGCGGCGCCGATCTCCGCAATATTCTCGACTTCGAGCGCGACTTCCCGGCGGCGCGCGTGATTCGGCTCGAACAGAACTACCGCTCGACGCAAACGATCCTCGACGCCGCGGGCGCGGTGATCGCCCACAACCGCGGCCGCAAAGGGAAGACCTTGTGGACTGAAAACGGCGCCGGCGGCCCGGTCGTGGTCTATACCGCGCGCGACGAGCGTGCCGAAGCCCGATTTGTTTGTGACGAAATCGCCGCCGCCCGCCGGCGCGGCTCGCAGCTCGGCGACATCGCGGTGTTCTACCGAACCAACGCCCAATCCCGCGCGGTCGAAGACGAGCTCGGGCGCGCCGGAATCCCGTACCGCATGGTCGGCGGAATGAAGTTTTACGAACGTAAGGAGGTCAAGGACCTGCTGGCCTACTTGCGCGTCATCGCCAATCCGCACGACTCGCTCAGTCTGCTGCGAATCATCAACACGCCGGCGCGCGGCATCGGCGCAAGCACACTGCAGGCGATCGAAGCTGCCGCCCGCACGCTCGGCGAGCCGGTCTATGATGTGATCCTCAACCCGGGGATCGCGGAGTTGTCTCCAACCGTCGCCGCACGTGTCGCCGAATTCGCCGCGCTCTTGCGGCGTCTGCACGAGGCCGACCGCGCTTCGGTCACCCGTCTGCTGCGCTACGTCATCGATCAAAGCGGCTATCTCGATCGCCTGCTCGCGGAGGATACGCCCGAAGCCGAGTCACGCGCCGACAACGTGCGTGAGCTGCTCACGGTCGCTGAGGACTACGACGCGGACGCGACCGAACCGGGGTTGACCGGCTTTCTCGAGCAGATGGCGCTGGTCACCGACCTCGACGGCTTCAATGCCGCAGTCGATCGCGTGACCCTCATGACGTTGCATACCTCGAAGGGACTCGAGTTCCCGGTCGTGTTCATCACCGGCGCGGAGGAAGGGCTGTTTCCGCATGAGCGATCGCTGGCGTCCGCGGACGCGATCGAGGAAGAACGCCGGCTGTGCTACGTCGGCATGACCCGCGCACGCGAGCTTTTGTATGTCACGCGGGCGGTGTGCCGCCATGTCTTCGGCCGCGTGCAGGAAAATCCCGCGTCCCGGTTTCTCGACGAGATGCCCCTCCACTTGATCGAGCGCCGCAGCGAACAACTGGCCGTCAGCGGGGGGGCGCTCGATCGCCAGCCGCGCGTCGACTACTCGTATTCACAAATCGGCATGCCGCAGCGTACACGACGGCCTCAGCCCCCACCTGCGGCCGACGCGCCGCGCTTGGGGGCGCGGGTGCGGCACAAGGATTTCGGCATCGGCGTCATCCGCCGCGTCGAAGGCAGCGGCGATCAGTGCAAATTGACCGTGGTATTCGAGCGCGCCGGCAGCAAGAAGCTGCTCCAGCGATTCGCTCAACTCGAAATGCTGTCGTAGCGCTCCGATTCGGAGGCGCTGCTAGCGATACAGGGCGCTCGCCTCATCGCTGTGCGGCGTGTGGCCGAAAAAGGGCGCCAAGGTCGGCTGCGACACCAACATGTGGAACGGCCGGAACACCAGCCATTCGAGGGTGAACCCGATCGGGTGCGCGAAATAGGCGGCGATCCGTAACGGGTGCGACTGCATGTCGTCGTATTCGTCCGGTTCCGTCGTTGGCGACATCTCAGCGTGGACGGGACTCGCCATCGCGATCGCAAAGCCAAACAACAGTGCCACGACCATTTTCTTCATTGGTCCGTCCTCCGTCGCGCGCAGTGTAACAATCCGGGTCGCCTCTGACAACTGAGATTTGTCAGAAGGTGCCGGGTGACGCCCGAAACCGCCCTCATTCGACACTTCCCCAGCCGACGTAGCTCAGTTGACGCCCGGTCTCCTTCGCCGCAGACCGATGCGAAAAATACTCCGCGGTCGAGCAGCGCGTGCAGGGACCGACGAAATGAATCGCCGGCGCCGGCACACCACTGCGCAGCAGCAGATGTCGGTTCGCGACACGCAAATCGAGAAAGCCCTTGGTCCCACGCGGTCGCCAACCCTCACCGGAGAGCGTGCCCCACTGCGACGCAAACCGATCACCGATCTCGCGCTCGACTTCGTAACAGCAGCCACCGATGGCCGGACCGAGCGCCGCCTCCAATTCGACCGCCTCGGCACCATAGACGGTGCGAAAGATCTCCACCGCTCGCACCGCGATGCCGGCAAGCGTGCCGCGCCATCCGGCGTGGATCGCCGCCGCAGCGCGATGACGACGTGCGACCAGTAGCAACGGCACGCAATCGGCCGTCAACACCCCGAGCAGAGCGCCGGCTGTCGAGCTAATCAAGCCGTCGCTGGCGCCAACGGATTGTGTCGGCGAGTCCACCCGAACGATGTGATCGCCGTGAACCTGCTGCATGAACACCATGCGGCCGCGGGCAGCGCTGCTGGCGGCGACACGGCGTCGATTTTCCGCGACGGCCGAAGGATCGTCGTGCACGCGCTCGCTCAGATTCAGGCTGGCGTACTCGCCGACGCTCACGCCGCCGCGACGCCCGAGAAATCCGTGGATCAGGCCGGGCACGTCCCGCCAGCCCGCGACCGACAGCGCAGGAATCTCACTCATCGTCGATTGCGAAGTATTCGCGCAACGCCTCGCGCGTGCTCGCAAACGCCAGGTCCGCCCACGGCACCTCGTGCGGCGCGAAGGCACGCACCTCGATGGCCTCGTCGCCGGCGCTCGGCACGCCATGCACGATGTCACCGACATACACCACGACCACGACCGGGTGGCCGGCGTACGAGTAGACGTTCAGGAGCCGCTCCACGCGAACCTGCACATTGATCTCCTCCCACGCCTCACGCACCGCGGCATCTTCCAGCCGCTCGCCGCGATCCAAGAACCCCCCGGGGAACATCCACAGTCCGTAGCTCGGTTCGATGCCGCGGCGGAGCAGCACGACCTTCTCACCGACGCGGCAAATGACACAGGCCGCCACCTTGGGATCCGGATAGTGAACGTACGCGCACACGGGGCACACGAGGCGTTCCGGCTCGATGACCTTGAGGCGGCGAGTGGTCAGCTTGCCGCCACATCGAAGGCAATAGCGCGCAACGGCTAAGGTGTCGGACACGTCGTTGCCGCCACTCCTCGGCGCCACGGCACTAGAATCGGCTAACGCGGTTCGGGACTTGGTTCAGGCAGCGGATGGCCTTTGGCGTCCGTTCGCGTGCCGCCGTGACGCCGAATCGTGGCGATGGTGTCTGGATTCACCCACGGCACGCCGTACACGCACGGCTTCGCCTGCCCTTCCTCGTCGATCTGCTCGTAGCTCGGAAACCCCGCGCGAGCGAAGTTTGTCACCATGCGCTTCGCCATCTCGATGATGCCTCCAACGGCATTCGTCTACCGGACTTGTGCCCCCAACGCTAGCGTGGCACGCCTATCGCAAACCCAAGCGGCGCGCGGCCTCAACCGGCGGGTACGGGGAGTCATAGAAGCCGACCCGATACGTCGTCGCGACCTTTCCGCTCAAATCCGACGCGTCGGTTTCGACGAGAACCTTGCTGAGCCGACTCCACTCCTCTTGCGGCAACTCGCGCGCCCACATCGGGCACTCGCTCGACAGCCACCGCTGCGGCCCGAGATCCAATTTGAAGGTCAAATCGCTCAGCGGCACCTGACATGCCGGCACGCCCCCGGGAGCGACCCACTCGGCACCGTTGCGGCGGACAAACCACACTTTCGCCATGTCGTGACTCCAAACGATCGCTGCGGCGCGCTACCTGACAAAGTCCCCGACTGAAAGCAACGGAGGGCATTGGAACACTCGTCAGTCGAGTAACTCGCGTACCGTCTTGAACACCCGATCGAACATTGGCCGCGTCAGCCGTCCGGTCAGCGTGTTTTGCTGGCTGGGATGATACGAGGTCACCAGTGCGACGTCCGCCAGAGGATGCACCACGGCATGAGCAAATCGCGGCCTCGGCCTCGGGAGCGCGTGACCAGCCCGACCCCACGCTGCCCAAAAGCCATCCATCGCGATGCGCCCGAGCGCCACGACCACACGAATGTTGGGCAACAGCTTCAGTTCACGCACCAGGTGCTCTCGGCATCGCTCGATCTCGCCGCGCGACGGCTTGTTGTCCGGTGGCGCACACCGGACCACCGCGGTGACGTAGGCGTCACGGAGCTGGAGACCGTCGTCGCGATCGGTGGAATCGGGCTGATTGGCGAATCCGGCGCGATGCAATGCGGCGAACAACCAGTCGCCGCTGCGGTCGCCGGTGAAGATTCGCCCGGTCCGATTTCCTCCATGCGCAGCAGGCGCGAGCCCAACCAACAGCACACGAGCCGCCGGGTCGCCGAACCCCGGCAGCGGCCGTCCCCAATAGTCGCAATCACGATATTGCCGTCGCTTCTCTCGCGCGACGCGCTCCCGATGACCCACCAAACGCGGGCATGAGCGACAGGCGATGATCTCGTCGCGCAAGTGCGCGAGCCGGCGCACCGCTCCAGCTCCCGACGTAGCCATCGGCTCCCGACTGCGCCCAGCAGGTAGTTCGATTCGGAAATTTAGTGCGTCGTCAATGGTCCCCCGGGATTCACCTCGAGGAGCTGACCGAGCGCCTCGCTGGCGGGCGCCAGAATCCGATCAAGGGTCTCGCTGAGCAGATGCTCGACATCAGAAAGGTCGTCGGTCGACAAGGCCGTCATGTCCTGGTGCATGCCGTGCAATGCCCAGATGGCAACACGCAGCCGACTGCGTACATCGTCGAGCATCCGGATCACTTCTTGCGAATCGATTGGAGTTGGTTCTTCGTGTTCGTCAGCCATCGTCCTCCTCCCGGAGTGGTGAACCAGGCGTAGTCTGCCCGTCTGGTCGCTGTGTTGCAAGCGAATCCGCGGGCATCGTCAGTCGCCCAACGTCTCCCAGTGGACGACCCAGAACCGCGGCACCGGCGGGGCGACTTCAAGATGGCCGCCGAAACATTCGAAGCTGGGCCGATGCATCAATCGGTCGTTGAGCAATCGGATGAATTCTTCGATCGGGTGCGCGCCCGGTTCGCCGACATCGAGACGTTGACGTGCCCCACACTTCTTGCAACTCACATCGACGTGCATCAATTGGGCGACGCCCTGCGCTTGGTTGGCGTGGGCGAGACCTCAGATTCCGCCGGGGTGAAGGTCGGCGTGGGCGCACTGCCGAACGCCGAGCGGCTCTGCGCTTGAGTCAGCAACGCTTGGCGCGCCTTGTCGATGAGGCGTTGGTCTGCCTGCACTCTACGTTCGATCCCGCGAAAAGCTTCGAGACTCACCTGGTAGGGCTCGATAGCGTGCTCAATCGTCAGGTCGTGATCACTCTGCATCGCCGAGTACACACCGATGTAGGTTTGCAATTCCTTGTCGGACACCTTGGGTGTCTCGCTGGAATCGATTTCTTCTGCGGCCGGACGCAACGCAACGAAGAGTCCGGCAATGAGTACGAGGGTGAAAGCCAGCAGGGTCAACAGTCTACGCATGAGGTCCGCAACGCGGCCGTCGCCGCGGGAGCACCGCGGTGCATCCTGCGGTGCGGCACCGAGGCTGTCAAGCTGCGCGACCGAGTCAGCCGCGGTCACGGCCGTGCAAGAAAGTGCGCAAAATGCTTGAGGCGCGTGGCGAGCTGTGTTACGCACACGCGAAATCGTGCGTGACGATGCGCGAACAGAACAGGTTGGCAGTGTAGAACGTTGACTGGTCGTCTGAGGGCGCCTCCGGCTCTTCCCCACCCAGACGACTCGAACCGAGGGAGGAACCCATGCGCGTGAATGCGCACCACGCCGCCGGAGGGGATTCCATCAAGGCGGTTATTCTTCTAGCTATATCGTGGCAGCTCGTCGGCTGTGCCGCGAATCAGCGTCCGCTTGGACCTGAGACACCCGATGTCTTCAGGGACACAACGTCGACTTTCAGCATCGGCCAGGCGGTCGTCTACGGCCCGCCGGCGAGCGCCGCTCTCCCACGCCCGGCAACCGGAGACTTCAGTGTTTCGCATCCACGCGTCAACAACTTCGTTGCGACGTATCAAACCCGCTGGCGCGGCTTCTACCAAGGCGCCCTCGACCGCGGCGGTCGCTACCTGCCGGCGATGACCCGCGTGCTGCGACGCGAGAGCGTGCCGGAAGAATTGGCCTACCTGCCGATCGTCGAAAGCGGATTTCGCGTGCAAGCGGTGTCGCACGCTGGCGCCGTCGGCCCGTGGCAATTCATCCGGGAGACCGGTCGACGCTACGGCTTGCGCATCGATCAGTACGTCGACGAACGCTGCGATCCGGTGAAGTCCACCCATGCCGCCGCTCGCTACCTCAAGGATCTCTACGCCCAGTTCGGCGATTGGCACCTCTCGCTGGCCGCCTACAACACCGGCGAGATGAACATCGAGCGCCTCCTGGAGCGGAGCAAGGCCGACGGGTACTGGGACATGAGCGATCGCGGCTACCTCCCCAACGAAACGCGCGACTTCGTCCCGCAGTTTCTTGCCGCCGTCCGCATCGCGCAGGCACCGGAAGCCTACGGTTTCGACCCGCCGAGCGGCGATCCGATCCCCTACGATCTCGTGCATATCGATCGGTCCGTCGCACTAAAGACGGTCGCACAGATCGTCAAGACCTCGGAGGCGAAGATCAGCGATCTCAATCCCGCGCTGCGACGCGGCGTCACGCCGCCGCAGGGCTACACGGTTCGCGTACCCAAGGGCACGAAGGAAATCGTGAAGCTGGCACTGGCGCGCATGCATCACGATGCCGCACAAGTGCTGCCGGCACCGAGGAACGCGAGCACACAGTTCGCACGAACCCACAAAGTCAAACGGGGTGAGACGCTGGGCGCGGTTGCGAAGCGCCACAAGGTCAGCATCGCGTCGCTGAAGAAAGCGAACGGGATCGGGACAGCGAACCACATCACCGCGGGCAGCGTGCTCCGCATTCCCGGCCGGGTCGCAACAACGACCACGGTGACCACACCAAAGCAGCCCACACGGGTCGCTTCGCGGCGCAAGCACTAACGCGTGTGAGCCGCGGAGGCGGGTGTCCGCACCGCCACCGCTGCGCGGGCTCGTTCGCGCTGCACCCGACCGATGGCGAGCGCAACGAAGAACGTCGCGCTCGCCACCAGAATGATCATCGCGCCGGCGGCGACGTTCAACACGTACGACAAACACAGCCCCACCACGGCGGATGCCATCGCCGCACCGATCGAGACCGCCAGCATCGTGCGGTACCCGCGCGTGATCTGAAACCCGATCGCTGCGGGAATCACCAGCAACGCCTCGACCAAGATGATTCCAACCACCCGCATCGCCGCGACTATCCCAATCGCCAACGCCGTCAACAGCACGTAGTGGAGACAGTCCACCGGCAATCCGTTCGCCCGGGCGACCTCCTCGTCGAAGGCCACGAACAGCAACGCTCGAAACAGCCCGCCGACCACGATCAACACCAGCAGGGTCGCGACCACCAACAACCACAAGTCGCGCGGCGCGACCGCTAAGATGTTGCCGAACAGATAGCCGAAGAGATCGACCTGATAATCGTGTGAGAGGCTGAGCAGCGCGACGCCGCCCGCCATCACCGAGGAAAACACAATGCCGATCGCGGTGTCTTCGTGCAGTCGACCGTGCCGGCTGATCCAGCCGATCCCCCAGGCCACCAGCGTACAGACAACCGCCGCCAGCACCAGCGGATCGAATCCCGCGAGCACGCCGATGGCGACGCCGCCGAACGCCGAATGGGAAATGCCGACGCCGATGAACGACAGCCGCCGCAGCACGACGAAGAACGACAGCACGCCGCACAGCAGTCCCACCAACACGCCCGCGACCAGCGCGCGCTGCATGAATCCGTAGCTCAACATCTCGGCCATCGCCGTCATCGTCACGGTTCGGGATGCGCGACGCGCGCTTCGTCGGAGAGGAAATCGAACTCGCAGCGATAGGCCTCCCGTAGTTGATGGCTCTGCAGTACTTCCTGCGGGTTGCCGTGAATGTGCGCGGTGCCGTTGATGCACAACAGCTCGTCGGCGTGCGCGCCGAGCGCGAGCAGATCGTGCGACACCGCAATCACCGCCAGCTTCAGGTCGCGGCGCAGGCGCTGCAACAGATTGTACAAATCGTGCTGCGCCGGCAGATCGAGCCCGGTCGTTGCTTCATCCAACAGCAGCAAACGCGTGTCGGTGCACAACGCGCGAGCCAGAAAGGCGCGTTGCTGCTCGCCACCAGACAGCTCGCCGATCAGGCGATCCGCTTGCTCGGCGAGCCCGACCAACCGCACCATGGCGTCGACCTGCTCCCAATCTTCGCGGCGGGCGAATCGCAGCAACCCCAAGTGGCCCGACCGACCCATCATCGCCACATCGCGCACGGTGACGGGAAAGCGCGGATCGAAGTCGCGCCGCTGCGGGACGTAGCCGATCTGATGCGCGCCGCGCCCAAGCTGCTGCGGTGCCTTGCCGAGCACCCGGATGGTGCCGCGGTCGGGCTTGACCAGGCCGAGGATCGCGCGCAGCAAGGTCGTTTTGCCCGCCCCGTTCGGGCCGATGATTCCCAACAAATGGCCGGGCGCCACGGCGAACGAGATGTTCCACAGCACCGGCCGGCCGTCGAGGCTGACCGCCACGTCGCGCAATTCGACCACCGCTTCGTTCATCGCAGCGCCTCGGCAAAGACCCACGAATTATAGCGCATCAGCGCCACGTAACTCTCCCGCCCCGGCACGCGCGGACCGCCGAGCGGGTCGACGGTGACCACCTCCGCGCCGATCTCGCGCGCAATGGCCGCCGCGGTGCGGCCATGCACTTGCGGCTCCGTCAGTACCGCGCGGACGTCGCGGCGGCGAGCGCGTTCGACGATCGCGGCGATCGACTGCGCCGTCGGCTCTCGACCCGGTGAGGCTTCCACGACCGCGACCTCCTCGAGCCGGTAGCGGCGCGCGAAGTAGCGCCACGCCGGATGGACCGCCACGAAACCGCGGTGCTCCAGCGGCTGCAAGACCGTGTTGATTTCGCGATCCAGCTCGGTGAGCTGATCGGCGAACATCGCGGCGTTGCGTTCGAATGCAACCTGCTGCGCCGGCACCGCCTGCGTCAACGCGCGGACGATCGAGGGGACGATGTGATCGCGCACCAAAATCGGATCGAGCCAGACGTGTGGATCGCCGTGCGGCGAGTCGGCGGGGCCGAGCAGCGCAATCCCGTCCGTGATCGACAGCACCGGCGCGGGCGTGTTGCTGCCGTGGAGCAATCCCACAACCCAATCGTCCAAGCCGGCGCCAACACGGATAAACAGCTCGGCCCCGGCGATCATGCGCAACTGTTCCGGTGTCGGCTCGAAGGTGTGCGGATTGGCCCCCGCCGGCAACAGCGTTTCAACTTGCACGCGTTCGTCGGCGATCTGGCGAACGATGTCGGCGAGCGGAAACACCGTCGCCACCACCGTTGTCGCGAATCCCGTTGCTGGCCTGGACGCAGCAATCGACACAGCGACGAGCGCCAGCCGGCACACTTTTGCGGCAGAGGTTCGCTTACGCATGGGTTCCTTCGGAGGGCGGTATCGCTTACTGACCCGGTTCGCTGAAGTCAACGCATATGGAGCACGCCGTGCGCGCGTGGTACAAACCGCCCGCAGGTGGTCGCACAGCATTCCAGCGAAGCGTTCGCGGCAAAAATCAGCGTGGTCGTCGCCGATGACCACGCGATCGTCCGCCAAGGCATCGTCTCCCTGCTCAACGCGAAGCCGGACATCACGGTGATCGGCGAAGCCGGCGACGGAACTGAAGCGGTGCGCCTGGTGCAGCGGTTGCGGCCGCAGATCGCGCTGCTCGACATCTCCATGCCGGGCATGAACGGGCTGACCGCTGCCGTTCGGCTCTCGCGTCTCGCGCCGCGCACGCAGGTCATCATGCTCAGCATGTACGTCGAACGCGACATGATTCTCAGCGCGTTACAAGCCGGGGCGCGCGGGTATTTGACCAAGCTGTCGCTCGCCAGCGAGCTGGCGCAGGCGATCACTTCGGTCGCCCGCGGCCACGCGTATCTCAGCCCCGATGTCGCCGCGATCGTCGTTGCCGACTACGCGACGGGCGTCCCGAACGGTGCGCCTCACGCCGAGCGACTCACGCTGCGCGAACGCGAGATCCTGCAACTGATCGCCGAAGGCCGCACCAATCGCGAGATCGCCCAGCACCTGTCGACCAGCATCAAGACCGTCGACACCCACCGCACCCACATCATGAAACGGCTCAACATCCACGACCTCGCCGGCTTGGTGAAGTACGCCGTCCGGACCGGCTTGGTGGAGCCATAGTCGGCGCGCTGTCCAATCTTGACGCTCTCAGACCCCTCGCATACAGTCCGCGCGATTCGAACCGCTAGGAGTGAGTCGTGGCAGACATGCTGACAGATCGGGTCGCGGTGGTGACCGGCGCGGGGCGCGGCATCGGGCGCGGCGTGGCGCTCGGCCTCGCCGCGCAAGGAGCCAAGGTCGTCGTCAACGATTACGGCGTCAACACCGACGGCAGCGCGCCCAGCAGCGGACCGGCATTTGACGTGGTCGAGGAAATCAAGGCAGCCGGCGGCGACGCGGTCGCCAATTCCGACTCGGTCTCAACCTGGGACGGCGGCGCCAACATCGTCGATACGGCGGTCAGGCACTTCGGCCGCATCGACATCCTCGTCACCTGCGCCGGCATTCTTCGCGATCGCATGATCTTCAACATGAGCGAGGAAGAGTTCGACTCGGTGCTCGCCGTGCATCTGAAGGGGACCTTCAATTGCCTTCGACACGCCGCACCGTTCATGCGCGAGCAGCGTTTCGGCCGCATCATCACGTTCTCGTCAGGATCGGGGTTGTTCGGCAACCCCGGCCAGGCCAACTACGGTTCGGCGAAGGCCGCCATCAGCGGCCTGACCAAAGTCGCCGCGCGCGATCTTGGCAGGTACGGCGTCACTGTCAACTCGATTTGTCCGGTGGCGGCCACCCGCATGACGCTGACGCCCGAGGTCATGCGCGCACGCGAGATCCGCAAGCAACAAGGCATCATTCGCGAAGAGCGCGCACTCAATCAGTTGGAGAACCTCAAGCCCGAGGACGTCGCGCCGATGGTGGCCTTCCTCGCCAGCGACTATGCCGCGAACGTCAACGGTCAGTTCTTCCTCTGTGCCGGACAATCGATCTCGCTGATCTCCCTGCCGCGCGCGATGAAGACGATTTACAAGGCCGGGCGCTGGACGCTCGACGAGTTGGACGAACTGGTCCCGCTCACGCTCGCAGAAGGGTTGGTCAATCCCGCGCCGCCGCGGGCGTAAGTACGTCCAAGGTCCAAAGTCTGAGGGTGGGCGATGGGAAGTAGATTGAAAGGCAAAGTCGCGGTCATCACCGGTGGCGGGCGTGGGATCGGGCGCGGCATCGCGTTGTTGATGGCGCAGGAAGGTGCCGCGGTCGTGGTCAACGATCTCGGCAGCGAGGTTGACGGGCGCGGTGGTTCGGGTTCGGCAGCCGATGCAGTCGTCAGCGAAATCAAGGCGTCCGGCGGCAGCGCCGCGGCTAATTGCGATAGCGTCGCCGACTTCGCCGCGGCGGAGAACATCATCCAGACCGCCGTGAAACATTTCGGCAAGGTCGACATCCTGGTCAACAACGCCGGCATTCTGCGCGATCGCATGGTGTTCAACCTGAGCGAGGAAGACTGGGACGCGGTCATCGCCGTGCATCTGAAGGGCGCGTTCAATTGCACGCGCCACGCGACGCGCCAGATGCGCGAGCAGAAATCGGCGGGCCGCATCATCAGCATGTCTTCGACCTCCGGACTGTACGGCAACCTGGGACAGGCCAACTATGGCGCTGCCAAGGACGGTATCGCCGGCTTGACGCGGGTGGCGTCGCGCGATGTCGGGAAGTACGGCATTACCGTCAACGCCATCGCGCCGGCGGCTGCGACCCGCATGACCGCCACCGTATCGCAGGCGGCGCGCGATGCGCGCAAGCGACGCGGCGTTGCCAGCATGGGAGCCGAAGCGCGGCAATTGTTGCCGCGGCCCCAGTCGGAGCCCGACGATATCGCGCCGTTCGCGACCTATCTCGCCACCGATGCGGCCGCAAACATCAACGGCCAGATCTTCGTCGTGATGGGGGGCATCATTTCGTTGCTCAACTATCCGGCCCCGGCGCGCACCATCACCGCGGCCGATCACTGGACGCCGGAAGAAATCGCCGGACTGTTTCCGTCCACGCTCGGCATGGATCTGGGGAATCCCGCACCACCCCGCAGCGAGTGAGCACCCGCCCCGCACGTTCGCGTCCTCACACCAGTACGGAGCCCCCGGCCGCCGCGGCATCCGCTGTGTGGTGGTGGAGCGCCGCCGCAGTCGCCGCCGCCGCGCTGACGTTCCTGCCGGCTTGGCGCAATGGATTCGTGTGGGACGATCCGCTCGTGCTCGAACAGGTGCGCGCCATCCACGGCATCCGCGACCTGATCGTCCCACCCGAGCTCATTCCGCGGTTCTACTACCGGCCGCTGATCTTTCTCACCTACCTCGTCGATCACACGCTCGGCGGCGACCAACCGTTTTGGTATCACGTGTCGGTCGTCGCGACACACACGCTCAATACCGCCCTGTTGTGTTGGCTCACGGCGCGCCTGGTCGGCACCCGGCCGACCGCCATGATCGGGGCGCTGCTGTTCGCAGTGCATCCGATTCACGTCGAGTCGGTCGCGTGGGTTGCGGGACGATCCGACGTCGTCGCGGCGACGTGCATGTTGTTGAGCGCAGCCCTGTTCACCTACGACCGGCCGCGGTGGGCCGCGTGGTGCGGCGTCGGTACCTACGCGCTCGCATTGTTGGCGAAGGAAGTCGCCATCGCCGGTGTGCTGCTGCTCCCGCTTCTCGACCTCGTTCGCGGCCGCACGCCGCGTTGGCCTCTCACGACCGCGCTTTCCGCCACGACCCTTGCGTACGTTGTGATGCGACACGCCGCACTCGGTTCCGCGCTCACCGGCACCCTGAGCACCGCGCCGATCGTCGTCACGATGCTTGGCGCCGTAGGCTTCTACGTCAGCAAGCTACTGCTTCCGATCGGCTTGAGCGCGTATGTACCTGAGATTCCCGATGGGGCGCTACTTCCCGTGCTCGGGCTCGTCACTCTCACCGTTGCGGTTGCCGTCGCCGCCGTGAGCACGCAGCGCGGCGATCGCATCACGCCCTGGTGCATCGCGTGGTTCCTCGCCACGCTCGCGCCGTCGTTCGCGGTGATCGTGTGGCAAATGGCGCAAACGCCGGTGGCTGACCGCTATCTCTACGTTCCGTCGATCGCGGTAAGCTTGCTGGTCAGTCGCGTCGTGACGTCACTCCAGAGCCGCCCTCGTCAGCGCGTGCACGCCGCGCTGGTCGCGGTGGCCGGACTGCTTGCGGTCGCCAGTGTGCTGCGCAACCGCGTCTGGGCCGACGACTTGGTCTTTTGGCAAGACGTCACTGCGAAGGCTCCCGCCTATGCCTTCGGTCACCGCGAGTTGGCGCAGATGTATTTGCGGCGCAATCAACTCGACGAAGCCGAGGCGGCTCTCAACCGCGCGCTCGGAGCGAAATCGGACGCCGAGGGGCGCGTGATGACGCTCAACAACCTCGGCAATTTGTACTTGCGACGCCAGCAACTCGACCAGGCCGAGCAGATGTTTCGCCAAGGGCTCGACGTTCACGAACACGAATATCTGCACAACGGCCTCGGCCGCCTCGCCATGAAGCGCGCCGAACTCGCGCAGGCACGCGGCGATTCCGCCGAGGCGCTGCGGCAGGTCCATCTCGCGCAGGCGCAACTCGAACGGTGCGTCGCGATCGCTCCAAACGAGCCCAAGGCGCACGCGTTGCTCGGGCAAGTGCTGTACACCCTCAACGATCGCGAGGGCGCCCGCCAACATCTGCAACGTGCCCTCGACCTGGGCGCCGAAGGCGGGGTTGCCGAGATCAGCCGTCAGTACTTGAAACAGTTGCCGGCAGCGTCACCGCGATGAGGTGCCCCCATCGAGCGATCGCTCAATCTCCAAGCTCGTGACCAGCACTGCACCGGCGGCGCGCATCTCCTGCAGCGCGCGCTCAGTGCTCGCCGCGTCGATGCCGGCCATCGCGTCGGTCACCAATCGGACCTGCGCACCGGCCGCGCATAGATCGAGCACGTCGACCCGGACGCACACGTCCGTGGCGACGCCGAACACCACGCACTCGATGCCGCGAAACACCTCGGCGTCACGGAGTCCACCGAGCCACGGGTTGCTGAACATCGGGAAGGTCCGCTTCTGGGCTATGTAGTGATGGCCCGACTCCAGGACGAGATCGGACGGGTTCACCGCCGCATTCGCCGGCCACACACGGCGCGGCAACTGCGGCAATTCGTCGAAGTAGCGGCGTTGCCCCGACGTGCCTTCGATGCAGTGCGGCGGGAATTGCTGGAACTCGGGGTCATCGAGGACGTGCGCGCACATCGGTGAAATGGTCGTCACGCGCCGCCGGCCGGCCAATTCGAGCAGACGGCGGATGTTCAGCAGAATTTCCTGGCTGCCGGGCACGTACAGCGCACCGGCGGGATCGAGAAAATCCACCTGTGTATCGACGTCGATGAAGATCGGCACTCGGTCACCCTAACGCCCTTGGCAGCGCGCGACAAGTTCGCGCTGCTTGGATGCCAGCCGCTCGCTGATCCGGACTCGATAGGTTCCGACGTGATCGATGCGTCGCAACGACGCCGGGAGCCGCGCCGTCAACGACCGCGCGCGGTCGCGCACATCCTGCAACGAGGTCGGCGGATCGACGCGTCCCCCCTGCCGCATCACGCAGCGGAGCAACGGCTCGGCATCCGGCGGGCCCGGCTCGTCGTAAGTCGCGATGACGTCTTCGCAGCAGCAGCCATCGACATTGCTCCGACGCCACACCTGCTTGCGTCCGGGCAGCGTTGCCTTGCCGGGACTTGTTTTGATGGTGCCGCGAACCGTTCCGTCCATCGCAAGCTCGACCAGCTTGTATACACCGCCGAGGGCGGGCTGATCGGCGGAAGTGGACAAGCGCGTGCCGACCCCGAATGCGTCGATCGGCGCGCCGGCCGCGAGCAACTCGGTGATGCGCCACTCGTCGAGGTCGCCGCTGACGAAGATCCGCGTGTCGCGCAGCCCGCCGTCGTCGAGGACTCGGCGCACGGCGCGACTCAACGCGGCGAGATCGCCGCTGTCGAGTCGTACGCCCTGGGGCTGCAGACCCGCGGCGACGATTTTCTTCGCCGCCTCAACCGTGTCGTACGTATCGATAAGCAAGGTCGTCGCGCCCGGAAACACGGCGAGGTAGCAGCGAAACGCGTCCAGCTCATCCTCGAACGACATCACCCACGAGTGCGCAATCGTTCCGACGGTGGGAATTCCGAAGCGCAGGCCGGCTTCGACGTTGGAGGTTCCCTCGCAGCCACCGATGTACGCGGCGCGCGCGGCGTACATCGCGGCTTCGGTCCCGTGTGCGCGCCGGGAGCCGAACTCGATCACGCCGCGCCCGGCCGCCGCGGACACGACACGCGCGGCCTTCGAGGCGATGAGGGTTTGAAAGTTGATCGTCGCCAACAATGCGGTCTCGACCAATTGCGCTTCGAGAATCGGGGCGGTCACCCGCAGCAGCGGTTCGTTGGTGAACGCGGGCGTGCCCTCGGGAATCGCCCAGATCTCACCGCTGAAGTGTAGCGTCGCGAGATGGTCGAAGAAGGCGAGCGGCACATTGGCGAACGCGGGGAGCGCGCGCAGGTAGGCGATGTCCTCGTCGGTAAAGTGCAAGGTTTCGAGATACGCGAGCGCCTGCTCGAGTCCGGCCACCAGGAGGTAACCACGGTCCGGCGGCAAGTCGCGCACGAACAATTCGAAGGTCGCAGTCGCACGGATGTCGTTGACGAAATAGCCGGCGGCCATCGTCAACTCGTAGAGATCAGTGCTCAGCGCCAGTGACCGCGTCGTCATGGCTGGTGCTGGCGTTCAATGACCAACCCGATTGGTCTGATCTTCGGCTTGCTTGAGCAATTCATCCATCCGCGCTTCCGCCCCGAGCGACAGATTCAGGAGACGACAGTCGGCGCGGTGCGCACACAACGCAACGCATCTGGTCGCGGCACCGCGTCGATCAATCGCGATCATGCCGTCACCCTCGGCGAACTCGAAGATCTCCGCCGTCGGCACGCCCCGACTGCGAAACTGCTGCGTCCGGCTTGGTGACGGTTGCGCGGCGATGAGGTGTGCGGCGCGCGTCGCCAGATCCTCGGGCAATCCGCCACCGGCATCGGAGACACACCACAGCTCCTCCACACTGCGGCCATCCGCCATCCGCGTCAGCAACCGGGCGCCGTCTGGGCCTCCAAAGAGCGCCTGATCCGGTGTCATCGGCGACTTGGTCGCGGCACCGTAGCGGGCGGTGTACTCCGCTTCGGTCTTTCCCAGCTCCTTGCTGACAAGACTCTCGCGACAACCGGGCTGGCACCCGCACAATACCAACAGCGCCATTACCATCCAGCGCACGTTCGTGACCTCCCGCATCAATGCATCAGGGCGGCAATCGCTCGAAGGCCCGCCGCCGCCCGCGGTCCGTACCACGACAGCGCCTTGCCGTCGACGAAGTGAATGCGTCCCGCGCGAGCCGCGGGCGTATCGTCGAGCGCAGCACAATCACCCAGATCGCGAGGCGAGAAGCGATAGGGTTCATCCGGCAACAGCACGACCTCGGGCTGCTGCGCCGCTGACTCGTCGAGAGTGATCGTCGGATACGGACCGGGCCGGTCGCGAAAGATGTTGTCGCCGCCGGCGGTTCGCAGGACGTCATCGACATACGTGCCCGCAGCAATCGTCATCCACGGGTTCTTCCAGATCGGACAAAATACGCGACACCGCGCACCCACGTTCACACGCACGTCGGCTATCGCCGACCTGAGTTCCGTCGCGAGTGCGGCGCCGCGCTCGCTGCAGCCGGTCACGACTCCGAGGCGACGGAGCAAGTCGGCCGCGGCATCCAGCGTCTGCGGGAAAGTGACGAAAACCCGCAGCCCCATCGTCTCCAGGTGGCGGAAATCTTCGCGCCGATTCTCTTCCGCGTTGACGATCACCAGGTCCGGTTCAAGCCGGCAGAGTGCAGCACAGTCAGGGTTCTTCGTGCCGCCGACCTTCGCCCGCAGCGCCACGTCATCGGCCGGTTCGGTGCAGTAGCGCGTGACGCCGATCACACGCTGGCCGCAGCCGAGGGCGAAAAGGGTTTCGGTGAGACTGGGCACCAGCGAGACGATTCGCCGGGGCGCCTCGGCAATCTCGACACGGCGGCCGGCATCGTCGTCAACGCAGATCATTGTCCGTGCTCGGCGCGCTTCGCCCGCAGAATCTCGTCCAGACTCCGCTGCTGGTCTTGCGTGATTTCGGGCTGCTCATCGGCGGACGGGGCACCCACCGACGATTTCGGCGGGTGCGGGCGCGCGCGCCACAACATCCAGCCCGTGACCGCGAGCGCAGCGAGGCTCGCAAGCCATGCGAGCCACGGCATCTGACGGCGACGTCGCGCATGCCCACGAGTGAGCGACATGTTTTATCCCGCGGTGGTCGCGGGCGGCGAGCCAAAGTTTCCCGTCCACAGCGCGCGAACGGCCTCCCACCCGCTGCGTTGATCCCAGCCGTTTACGCCGTTGTACCAACTGAGGCCCAACTCGCGCGCGCGCCGGCTGTGCTCTGCGATCGCAAACCACACCCGCCAGGTTGGGCCGTAGAACAACCGCACGGCCAGGTTCAGTCTCCGCAGTTTGCGACCGAGCCACGACGCGCGTACGCCGCGCTGATACGCCGCAAAGGAGAAGTCGCCGGTGGCGAATGCGGCATGCACGGCCTCGGCGGCGCGCCAACCGTATTCGAGCGCGAACGAAATGCCCTCGCCCATCAGCGGATCGACGCCCGCGGCGTCGCCCGCGAGTATCACCGCCGGTCCGGCGATCGGTGCGCGATCTTCGTACCAATGAATCGGGAAGGCTTGAAAGCGCGGGCGGACGTCGGCTCGCAATCGCGTCAGTTCGCTTTCCACCAAGCGCGTCAGCCGCGCCCCGGGTGTATCGACGGCATACGCACCGACGTTGATGTGCGGCTCGCCTCGGATCCAACACGGGAACGCCCACGTGTAGCCGCGCAAGCCGGTGGCGACCGCTTCGAAGTTGAACTCGTACGATGCCGAGGCGAAGCCGTCCCAATTGGTCGCAGCCAGCGGGACATCGCACATCAACGCGCGCCCGGTATGACCATTCGTCCGGTCGAGCAAGCGGCGACGAACGAGGCTGCCCGATCCGTCGGCCCCCACGATCGCGCGCGTGCGATACGTGGCGCGCTCGGTCTCCACGAGCATGGCCGACCCGTCGCGACGCACTTCGACGACCTTTTCCGCTTCATTGACGGCGACGCCGCGCGAGCGAACTGCTTCGACCAACATCGCATCGAATTCGCACCGCCGCACGACGCGGCAGATGTCCCGGTCTTGGTGATGCACCTGACGCGTCGGCGTCCGCACGGTAGCGCGATTCACGACCACGTGCGGCACCGTCAACTCGACGCCGAGATCACGCAAACAGCGGATGGTGTGCGGAATCAGTCCGCCCGCGCACACCTTCTCGCGCGGGTGAACTGCCTTCTCGAGGATCAACGCGTCGCGCGCGATCTCGGGCGCGAGTTGAGCCAGCCGCAGAGCGGTGGCGGCGCCCGCCGGGCCCGATCCAACGATGATGAGTGGACGGTCCTCCATTCTGCGTGAGGGTCAGTGCGGGCGGACGTGCGTGCGCACCCACTCAACGATGGCGT
The DNA here is from genome assembly GCA_035541895.1 of Binatia bacterium. Classification (GTDB taxonomy): domain Bacteria; phylum Desulfobacterota; class Binatia; order HRBIN30; family JACQVA1; genus DATKMK01. The sequence continues at coordinate 42,718 of DATKMK010000109.1, forward strand.
CGGTGGTTGCACCGGGAGTGAACATCTCGCTCACGCCCAGTCGTTTCAGCTCAAGGACATCTTCCGGTGGAATGATGCCGCCGCCAAACAAAACGACGTCGGTGATGCCTCGTTGTTTGAGCTGATCGATCACCGCCGGGAACAAGGCCATATGCGCGCCCGACAGAATGCTCAGGCCGATCGCGTCGACGTCTTCCTGCAACGCGGTCTCGGCGATCATCTCGGGCGTCTGGTGCAAGCCGGTGTAGATCACTTCAAAACCGCCGTCACGCAAGGCCCGGGCAATGATCTTGGCCCCGCGATCGTGACCATCGAGCCCGGGTTTCGCGACCAAGATCCGTACGCGTCGTTCAGCCAAGGCAACACTCCAGACTCATCAAACGCGCTCGCCCGGTTTCACACTCCGCATTCCGCACTCCGCGTTCGTCAGATCCACGCGGGATCGCGATACACGCCGAAGACTTCGCGGAAGATATCAGCGATCTCCCCGACCGTGCACTCTTCTTTCACCGCCGCGATCAACGGCGGCATCAGATTCGCGGTTCCGCGCGCGGCTTCGCGGACCGCGGTGAGCGCGGCCTGAACACGCGTTGTATTGCGCGCCTGCTTGCGCCGGCGCACGCGTTCGGCTTGTTCGCGTTCGATCTTCGGATCGACGCGCAGGAGTTCCAGCGGCGGACCTTCGTCGACGATGTATTTGTTGACGCCGACCATGACCTTCTCGCCGCGGTCGAGCTGTTGTTGATAGCGGTAGGCGGCCTCGGCGATTTCCTTCTGCGGGAATCCCAATTCGATCGCCCGAACGATTCCGCCCAGCTCGTCGATCTTCTTGATGTAGGCGGCGGCTTCACGCTCGATCCGATCGGTGAGCGCTTCGATCGCATAGCTGCCGCCGAGCGGATCGGCGACGTTGGTCACACCGGACTCCTCGGCGATGATCTGTTGGGTCCGCAGTGCCACCAACACCGCTTGTTCGCTCGGCAGCGCCAGCGTTTCATCCATCGAGTTGGTGTGGAGCGACTGGGTTCCGCCGAGCACACCGGCGAGCGCTTGAATCGCGACCCGTACGACGTTGTTGAGCGGCTGCTGCGCGGTGAGACTACACCCAGCCGTCTGCGCGTGCGTGCGCAGCATCAAGGAGCGCGGGTTCTTCGCGCCGAAGCGTTCGCGCATGATGGTGGCCCACAGGCGCCGCGCCGCGCGGAACTTGGCGATCTCTTCGAGGAAGTCGTTGTGCACGTTGAAGAAGAACGACAATCGCGGGGCAAAGCTGTCGACATCCAACCCGCGGTCGACCGCCGCTTGCACGTAGCCGATGCCGTCGGCCAGCGTAAACGCCAGCTCCTGCACCGCGGTCGAGCCGGCTTCGCGGATGTGGTAGCCGGAGATCGACACCGGGTGCCAGCGCGGCGCTTCCGCCGCGCAGAATTCCATCATGTCGACGACGACGCGGAGCGACGGCTGCGGCGGCGAGATCCATTCCTTTTGCGCGATGAACTCCTTGAACATGTCGTTCTGGATCGTGCCGCCGAGTCGATTCCACGCGACGCCGTGCCGTTCCGCCACGGCCAGATACATCGCCAGCAACGTGCCGGCGGTGCAGTTGACGGTCATCGACACGGTCACGTCGCCGAGCGGAATCCCGCTGAACAGCTCTTCCATGTCGGTCAGGCTCGACACCGCGACGCCTTCGCGTCCGACCTCGCCGAGCGCGCGCGGGTGGTCGGCGTCGTAGCCCATCAAGGTCGGCATATCGAACGCGGTCGAGAGACCGGTTTGCCCCTGACCCAACAGGAACTGGAAGCGCTCGTTGGTATCGCGCGCCGAGCCGAAGCCGGCGAACTGGCGCATCGTCCACAGCCGGCCGCGATACATCGACGGGTAGACGCCGCGGGTGTAGGGATACTCGCCGGGATGTTCGAGCGCGCGATCGTATTGCCAACCCGGCAGATCGTCCGGAGTATAGACCGGCTCGACGTCCATGTCCGACACCGTCGAGAAGCGCTCGAGGCGGTCGGCGTCTCGCGGGTAGCGCGCCGCCAACCATTCGGCCTTTGACTTACTCATCGCTGTGTTCTCCCGTGTGTGTGCCCAGACGGCCGCGAATCAGACCGCGCGCGACGCGGCTCCATGCGTCGGGCACGAGGATTTCGACCAATCCGAGCGCCCCGAACGTCAGCGGCTCCATCCCGAATCGGCGACTGCGCAATTCGCACGGGATGCCGTAGTGTTCGAGATAGCCGCGCACGATATGCGCCTCGGCGTCGAGCGGCGTGCTGAAGCAGACCTCCCACGGTCCAAACTCGGTGCGCTCCACGGTCACCGCCCGGTGAAGGTCGCCTTGCGTTTGGCGAGAAACGCGTCCATGCCCTCGCGACGATCGTCGGTGCCGAAGGTGACCGCGAACGCTTCCGCCTCGTAGCGGCAGCCGTCTTCGAGCGCCATATCGGCGCCGGCGTTGATCGCCGCCTTGGCTTCTTGGATCGCGACCGGCGCCTTGGCCGCGAAATCGGTCGCCGTCTTCACGGCTGCGTCCAACAACTCAGCACGCGGCAAGACGTGGTTGACCACGCCAAGGCGGAACGCCTCGGCCGCGTCGATCATCTCACCCGAGTAGATGAGTTGGCGGGCGCGACCCGGCCCGATGCGGCGCGCGAGTCGTTGGGTACCGCCGAAGCCGGGAATGATGCCGAGGTTGATTTCCGGCTGGCCGAACTTGGCCGACTCGGCCGCGAAGATGAAATCGCACGCCAGCGCCAACTCCATCCCGCCGCCGAGGGCAAATCCGTTGACGGCGGCAATCACCGGAATCGGCAACTCCTCCAAGCTTCGCATCACGGCCTGGCCGCGCCGCGCAAAATCGCGCGCCTCGATGCCCGTCATCTTCGCCATCGCGGCGATGTCGGCACCGGCGACAAACGCGCGCTCGCCCGCCCCGGTGATTACCAGGCACCGGACGCCCTCACGGCAAGCGGCGACATGCGCGCCGACTTCGTCGAGGGTTTGCGGATTGAGCGCGTTGAGCACCTGCGGGCGATTGACCGTCAGGATGCCGACCGCGTCGCGGCGTTCGAACAGCGTACACGTTTCCATGAACCGTCGACCCTAGAGACCTTGGACGCGCATCAGTACTCGGGTTTGAAATCGAAGCGGTGCACCGCTTCGATGTAGCGAATCGTGCGGGTGCGCGAGCGCATCACCACCGAGTTGGTGGTCGCACCGCCTTTGAAGAAGCGAACGCCGCGCAGATAGTCACCGTCGGTGACGCCGGTGGCGGCGAACATGACGCTCCCCGAGGCCATTTCCTCGGCAGTGTATTTTCGATTGATGTCTTTGATGCCGGCAGCGGTTGCCTTCGCGGCATCGTCCGGGTTGCGTGCGATCAGACGGCCTTGCATCTCGCCGCCGGCGCAGCGCATCGCCGCCGCGGTGAGGATGCCTTGATGCGAGCCGCCGGTACCGAGCAAAAGGTCGATGCCGGAGGCGGGTCGCGTCGCCGCGATCCCCGGGGCAACATCGCCGTCACTCAGAAGGCGCACGCGCGCACCGGCCTTACGCACCTCGGTGATCAGCTTCTCGTGACGCGGTCGATCGAGCACCGCCACCGTGAGGTCGGCAATGTAAACCCCTTTGGCCTCGGCGAGCGCTCGCAGGTTGTCGGTCGGCGCCTTATCGAGATCGATGAGCCCTTTGCCTTCCGGTCCGACGGCGATCTTGTCCATGTACATGTCGGGGCAGCGCAGAAAGCCGTCTTGCTCGGCGATCGCGATGATCGACAACGCGTTGTACCCGCCGGTGGCGCAGATGGTCGCGCCTTCGAGCGGATCGAGCGCGACGTCCAGTTCGTCGCCGCTGCCGTTGCCGACCTTTTCACCGATATAGAGGATGTCGCTTTCCCCCTCTTCACCTTCGCCAATCACGATCGTGCCGTTGATCGCGATCGAACCGAAGGCTTTGCGCATGGCTTGCGCACCGGAGCGATCGGTGGCCGCCACGTCCCCACGTCCCATCAACCGCGCGGAGGCGAGCGCCGCCGCTTCCGTCACCCGAACCGCTTCGAGAGCGAGATTGCGTTCCATCGTACACGCGCCGTCCTTGCGCCGCCGATCTGCGATCGGCCGCGCGGTTCCATTTGGCCTTATTTATCGAGTTTCACGGCGCCGCGCCAGGTTTGAGAGCGCCGACCTGAAAGCGTGGATCAGAAACGAGCTTCCGCAGCCGCCGTCACTGGCCGAGGCTGTCTTCGATGCGAATCGCAGCCGGCTTGGCGCGCACCGCTGCCAGGCGGCCGATCCCCCGCAACGCGCGCTGGAGCCGATCGGCTTGGGCTTCGTGGGTGCGGATCACAATCGGCACGGTGGCGCCGATCTCGCGGCCTTTCTGGATCACCGAAGCGATTGAAATGTGTTGTTCACCGAGTATCCCCGCAATTCGTGCCAGCACGCCGGGACGATCTTGTACGAGGAACCGCAGATAGAATTCGCTGGTCAACTCCGTCAGAGGCTTGATGCGTGTAGGCCGCTGCGAGGCCAGCGGGTAGCCGAGCGGGGCAACGCGCGCGCGGCTGCCGTGGAGGCGATTGCGCGCGATCTCCATCAAATCGGCGACCACCGCCGTCGCAGTGGGCATCATGCCCGCCCCCAGTCCCAAGTACATGCTCGCGCCCAGCGCCTCGCCGCGAACCGCAATGGCGTTGAGGGCTCCATTGACGTCGGCGAGCAAATGCGCGCGCGGCACCATCGCCGGTTGCACCCACGCTTCCAACCCGTCGTCTTCCTTCGCGACCGCGAGCAGCTTGATGACGTAGCCGAAATCCTTGGCGTAGTTGATGTCGAGCTGACTGACGTCCCGAATGCCGGCCGTCGGAATATCTTGCAATCGAACCCGCGCGCCGAGCGCGAGTTGAATGAGCAGCGTCAGTTTGTGGGCGGCGTCGATGCCGTCGACGTCGTAGGTCGGGTTGGCTTCCGCCAGTCCTTGCTGCTGCGCGGCACGCAAGACTTCGCCGAACTCGCCGCCCTGATTCGTCATCGTGCTCAAGATGTAGTTCGAGGTGCCGTTGACGATCCCGTACACGGCGCGGTTGTGGTCGGCTGCGAGGCCGTCCCTGAGCACGCGAATGATCGGGATGCCGCCGCCGACGCTGGCCTCGAATCCGAGATCGACGCCCGCGCGTTCCGCTGCGGTGAAGATCTCACGTCCGTGCACCGCGAGCAGCGCCTTGTTGGCGGTGACCACGTCCTTCCCGTTGGCGATGGCCGCCAGCACGAACCGGCGAGCGGGCTCGTAGCCACCCATCAGCTCGATGACGATGTCGATCGACGGATCGTCGAGCAGCGCCTGCGCATCGTTGGTGAGAAGGCGCCGATCGATCTTCACTCCGCGATCGGTCTTGAGGTCGATATCGGCGATGCGGGCCATCTCCAGGCGCGCGCCGAGCTTCTGCACAATCTGCCGCTGTTGGCGCTGCAGGAGTTTGATGACGCCGGTGCCGATCGTCCCGAAACCGATCAACCCGACCCGAATCGCCCGGGTGGCCACGACAGTTACGCGCTGGCGCGGCGCCCAACCGCCGTATCGGCCAGCCCGAGTGCGCGGCGAATACCGCGCACCGCTTGGCGGGTGCGATGTTCGTTTTCGATCAGCGCAAAGCGCACGTACTGATCGCCGTAGTCGCCGAAGCCGATGCCGGGCGACACCGCGACCTTCGCCTCTTTGAGCAGAAACTTGGAGAACTCGAGCGAACCGATGTCGATGAACGCCGGCGGAATTTTCGCCCACACGAACATCGTCGCCTTCGGCTTCGCGACCGGCCAGCCGGCGCGGTTGAGGCCGTCGACCAGCGCATCACGGCGGCTTTGGTAGGTCTGGCGAATTTCCGCAACGCAGTCCTGCGGCCCATTGAGCGCCTGAATCGCCGCGATCTGTACCGGCTGGAAGATCCCGTAGTCGAAGTAACTCTTCACCCGCGCGAGTGCGCCGACCATCGCCGGGTTGCCGACCATGAAGCCGACCCGCCAGCCCGGCATGTTGTAACTCTTCGACAGGGTGAAGAACTCCACGCCGACCTCTTTCGCACCCGGGACTTGCAGGAAGCTCGGCGGCTGGTAGCCGTCGAAGACCAAGTCGGCGTAGGCGAGGTCGTGCACCACCATCAGGTCATGTTCGCGAGCGAACTCGACGATGCGGCGGAAGAACTCGATGTCGACCACTTCGGTCGTCGGGTTGTGCGGAAAATTGAGAATCAACATTTTCGGCTTCGGCCACGTCTGCCGAATCGCCTCGACGAGGTTGGCGAAGAAATCGCTGCCCGGCAGCAGCGGCACGCTGCGCAGATCGCCGCCCGAAATGATCACCGAGTATTGATGGATCGGATACGTCGGGCTCGGACAGAGCACGACGTCGCCGGGCCCGAGCACGGCGATCGCGAGGTGCGCGATGCCTTCCTTCGAGCCGATGGTGACAACCGCCTCGCTGTCGGGATCGAGGTCGACCCCGTAGCGGCGGCGGTACCAATCGCAGATGGCGACGCGCAGCTTGTAGATCCCGCGCGAGACCGAGTAACGATAGTTCGCCGGATTGTGCGCCGCCTCGATCAACTTGTCGACGATATGCGGCGGGGTGGCCCCGTCGGGATTGCCCAATCCGAAGTCGATGATATCCTCCCCCGCCCGCCGCGCCTCGTGCTTCAAGTCGTTGACGATATTGAAGATGTATGGCGGCAGCCGCTTGATGCGGGGAAAGTCCATGATCGTCGGCTTGTAAACAATTTGCGGGAGGGGCGCAAATTGGGAGTTTCAACGGGTGTACGTGTTGTGCCGCAAGGCCTCTACCCAATCTCCGCCAACTCCAATCGTCCGGCCCAGCGATGACGCAGGACGGTCTTCAGTGCGGCGGACTCCGGTGCGCTCAACGTCGGATCGCGGGCGAGCCACGCGTCAGCGGCGCGGCGGGCTTCGTCGAGCAAGCGGCTGTCGCGAATGAGATTGGCGACGCGGAAGTCGGGCAACCCGGACTGACGCGTGCCGAGGAAGTCGCCGGGGCCGCGGATTTCGAGATCGATCTCGGCGATCTTGAAACCGTCGGTGGTGCGCTCCATGGCCTTGAGGCGGCGATAGGCATCGTCGCCGGCATAGGCGGGGCCGACGAGGATGCAGGTCGAGGCGCCGCTGCCGCGTCCGACGCGCCCGCGCAATTGATGGAGCTGCGCCAGCCCGAACCGTTCGGCGTGCTCGACCACCATCACCGTCGCGTTGGGCACGTCGATACCGACTTCGATGACCGTGGTGCTGACCAGCAACTGCAAGTCGCCGGCTTTGAAGCGGCGCATCACCTGATCCTTCTCGCTGCCCTTCATGCGCCCGTGAATCAGGCCGACGCGATAGCCGGCGAAAACCGTGCGCGCCAACTCGTTCGCCATGGTGGTGGCGTCGCGTAGCTCGGCCTTGTCGCTCGGGTCGATCAGCGGATAGACGACGTAGCCCTGCCGGCCGGCATCAAGTTCGCGCTTCGTCAGAGCATAGACCTTTTGCCGATCACTCTCGCGGAAGACCAGCGTGCGAATCGTCTGGCGCCCCGGCGGCAACTCGTCGAGCAGTGACACGTCGAGATCACCGTAGAGCGTCATCGCCAACGTGCGCGGGATCGGCGTCGCGCTGAGCAGCAAAATGTCCGGCGGCGGACCGCTCGCCGATCCGCTAAGCCCGCGCAACGCGGCGCGCTGCATGACACCGAAGCGATGCTGCTCGTCGATCACACCGAGACCGACGGCCTTGAAGCGCACGCCGTCTTGAATCAGCGCGTGCGTGCCGACGACGATCTGAATCTCGCCCGATGCGAGCTGCGCTTCGAGCTTGCGCCGTTGCGCACGCGGCTGCTCGCCGGTGAGCAACGCTGCGCGTAACCCGAGGTCATCGGCCCAGCGTCCCACGGTCGAAAAGTGTTGCTCGGCGAGCAACTCGGTCGGCGCCATGAACGCCGCTTGGAGCCCGTTTTCAATCGCGACCAGCGCGGCAAACAAGGCGACGATTGTTTTGCCGCTACCGACGTCGCCTTGAATCAATCGGTGCATCGGATGCGGCGCGGCAAGATCCGCGTAGATCTCTTCAATCACCCGTTGCTGAGCGTTGGTGAGTGCAAACGGCAGCGAACGGGCGAGCCGATCCGTCAGCTCACCGGTCCGCCGCAGCGCTCGGCCGGCTTCAATCGCGACCGAGCGGCGCTTCAAAGCCAGCCCGAGTTGAAGATAGAACAGTTCGTCGAAAACCAGGCTGCGATGGCCGAGCGACGCGAAGGCATTGAGCTGCGCGACGTCGGACTCGCGTGCGGGCGCGTGGACCCGTTGGAGCGCGCGACCGAGATCGGTGATGCCCGCGCGCGTCACGACCGACTCGGGCAGCGCGCTCGGCACCCGCCCGCTCCACTCGCCGACCGCTTGCTGCACGATCTTGCGCATCACCCCGACGCTCATCGCCGTCGGCTTGTTGTAGACCGGCAGCACGCCCTGCCCGCCCGCGTCGGCGTCGAGGTCGATCTCCGGATGGACCATACGCTTCAGACCGGTGGCACCCATTTCGACCTTGCCGTGGACCAAGCAGCGCTGGCCGACCTGATAGCGATTCTTGAAGTACGCCACCTGGTGGTACCACGTGAGCGCGAGGAACCCAGTGTCGTCCTTGATCGCGCCTTCGAGGATGCGGCGCTGACTGCGACCGACGTAGCGTTCCGACAGATGCGCGATCTCGCCCATCACGCTGGCTTCTTCGCCGACCCGCAACTCGCGCACGGTGCGCACCGCGCGACGGTCCTCGTATCGAAACGGCAGGTGGTACAGGAGATCCTCGATGCTGCGTAGCCCGAGTTTGCGAAACTGCTCGGCGCGCTGCGGGCCGACACCGCGCACGAACTGCACCGACTGCGCGAGCGCCTCCAATTGCGCCGTCAGCTCGCCCGACGTGCGATGATAGGTCGGCGCGGGCGGCGGCACACGCTCCAGTGGGCGTGGCGGCGGGGCTGAATTCAGCACGGCGGGCAGTCCGAGTTGAGCGATCCGCTCACGCAACTCGCGCGCCCACGCACTCCGATTCGGCGGCGGATGTCGTTCGAAGATTTCGAGCGTGGCGCAAATCTCCGCCACTCGCTCGCGCTCGCGTTCAGGCAGTTGACCCAGCAACGCCCGCCCGCGCGCGGCCAGCGCGGCGCTGGGCACGCCAACGCGCGCGGCAGTGGCGGCCGGGCTCCGCAGCAAAAAATCGAGCGGTGCGGCAACCGCCTCGAGAAAGCCGGCGAGCGAGTCGCGTTCAGCGGCGAGAGCCGGCGTGCGCGGATGGGCTGGAGGCGACGCCACGGTGATAGTCTTGCAACGGAGAGACTTGCAGGGCTTCGCGCCGCAGGCAAGCGACGCCCTCGGCCGCCGCCGCGGCGGCAGCGATCGTGGTGAAGTAGGGCACGCGGCACTCCAACGCGCTGCGCCGGATCGCGAACGAGTCGTGATGCGAACCCACGCCCATCGGGGTGTTGATCAACATCGCGATGCGCCCGGCACGAATCTCATCGACGATGTGCGGACTGCCTTCGGCGACCTTGTTGATCGACCTGACTGCCACCCGTTGGCGTTCGAGAAATTTCGCCGTCCCACGGGTTGCGAGCAGCGTAAATCCTTCACCCGCCAGTCGCCGCGCGACCGCCAGCACCGCCTCCTTGTCTTCGTCGCATACGCTGATGAACACGGTGCCGCACTCGGGCAAGACGTTGCTGGCGGCGATCTCCGCCTTAGCGAAGGCGGCGCCGAAGGAGCGATCGATTCCCATTACTTCGCCGGTCGATTTCATCTCCGGGCCCAACAGCGTATCGACGTTGGGGAACTTGGCGAACGGGAACACTGCTTCCTTCACCGAGATGTGCGTGGGGATGACTTCGTCGGTGAAGCCGAGAGCGCGCAGCGATTGCCCGACCATCACGCGCGCGGCCATCTTCGCCAGCGGCACGCCGATGGCCTTGCTGACGAAGGGTACGGTGCGCGACGCGCGCGGATTGACTTCGAGGATGTACACGTCGAAGCCTTTGACGGCGAATTGCACGTTCATCAACCCGATCACGCCCAGCTCGCGCGCCAAGGCGTGGGTTTGCCGGCGCACCTCGTCTTGCACCGAGGCGGCAATCGTCGTCGGCGGCAACGAACAGGCGCTGTCACCCGAATGCACGCCGGCGCGTTCGATGTGCTCCATGATGCCGCCGACGACCACCAGTTCACCGTCGCTGACGGCGTCCACGTCCAATTCGATCGCGTCTTCGAGAAACTTGTCGATCAACACCGGCCGATCCGGCGCTACATCGACTGCGCGGGCCATGTACTGCCGCAGCGCCGCCTCTTCGTACACGATCTCCATGGCGCGTCCGCCGAGCACGTAGGACGGCCGCACCAACACCGGGTAGCCGATACCGGCGGCGGCCCGCACCGCTTCTTCAACCGTGCGCGCAGTACCGTTCGCCGGCTGCTTGAGTTGCAGCCGCGCCAGCATTTCGGCGAAGCGCTCGCGATCCTCGGCGCGATCGATCGCGTCCGGCGGTGTCCCCAGAATTCGCACGCCGGCTTGTTCCAACGGCACCGCGAGTTTCAGCGGCGTCTGCCCGCCGAACTGCACGATGACGCCGTCGGGCTGTTCGCGCGCGATGATGCTGAGCACGTCTTCACGCGTCAGCGGCTCGAAGTAGAGCTTGTCGGAGGTGTCGTAGTCGGTGCTGACGGTTTCCGGATTGCAGTTGACCATGATGGTCTCGTAGCCGTCTTCCTTGAGCGCGAAGGCGGCGTGGACGCAGCAGTAGTCGAACTCGATTCCTTGACCGATGCGGTTCGGCCCGCCGCCGAGGATCATGACCTTCTTGCGCTGGGTCACCCCCGACTCGTCCTCGCTGTCATAGGTCGAATACAGATAGGGCGTGAACGCCGGGAACTCGGCGCCGCAGGTGTCGACCATTTTGTAGACCGGCTCGATGCCGGCGCGCCGCCGCGCTTGCCGGATGGTTTCTTCGGTCGAACCGGTCAAATGCGCGAGACGAATGTCGGAGAAGCCGAGGGTCTTGGCTCGTCGCAATAGATCCACCGGCAGCGGCGATCCGGCGGCGCGCAGCTCGGGCTCGAACCCGACAATCTGTCTGATGTTCTCGAGGAACCACGGATCGATCTTCGACAGCGCGAAGATGCGCTCGGTGCTCCAGCCGGCGCGGTAGGCTTCCGCGACGTACCACAACCGACGCGCGTTGGGGTTGGCCAGTCGCGCTTCGAGTGCTGCGCCGTCGAGCTGCGGGCCGCGGCCTTTGTCGTCGAAGCCGTACGAATCGATCTCCAGCGAGCGGATCGCCTTCTGCAGCGACTCCTTGAACGTCCGCCCGATGGCCATCGCCTCGCCGACCGACTTCATCTGCGGCCCGAGCGCGTCGGCGGCGGCGGGGAACTTCTCGAAGGTGAAGCGCGGAATCTTGGTGACGACGTAGTCGATCGTCGGCTCGAAGCACGCCGGCGTCTCGCGCGTGATGTCGTTGCGAATCTCGTCGAGGGTGTAGCCGACGGCCAGCTTCGCCGCGATCTTGGCGATCGGGAAGCCGGTGGCCTTGCTGGCCAGCGCCGAGCTGCGCGACACGCGCGGGTTCATTTCGATCACCACCAAGCGTCCGGTGTCGGGATGCACGGCGAATTGAATGTTCGAACCGCCGGTGTCGACGCCGATCTCGCGAATGATCCGCAGCGAGGCGTCGCGCATGATCTGATACTCTTTGTCGGTCAGCGTCTGCGCGGGAGCGATGGTAATGCTGTCGCCGGTGTGGACGCCCATCGGATCAAGGTTCTCGATCGAGCACACGATCACGACGTTGTCCTTGCCGTCGCGCATCACTTCGAGCTCGAACTCCTTCCACCCCGCGATCGACTCTTCGATCAGCACCTGATGATTCGGCGACGCGTCGAGGCCGGCATTGACCATCGACTCGAACTCGTCCGCAGTGCTGACGATGCCGCCGCCGGTGCCGCCGAGCGTGCGCGACGGCCGCACGATCAGCGGCAGGCCGATGCGTTCGCGAATCACCACCGCCTCGGCGAGCGAATGCGCATCGCCGCTGCGCGGCAAATCGAGGCCGATGCGTTCCATCGCCGCTTTGAACAGATCGCGATCCTCAGCCTTCTTGATGGCCGGCAACTTGGCGCCGATCAGCTCGACGTTGTAACGATCGAGCACGCCGCGCTCGGCGAGTTCGATCGCCATGTTTAGGCCGGTCTGTCCCCCGATCGTCGGCAGCAGCGCGTCCGGGCGCTCGGCGGCAATGATGCGTTCGAGGATCTCGGCGGTGATCGGCTCGATGTAGGTGCGATCGGCGAAACCCGGATCGGTCATGATAGTCGCCGGGTTCGAGTTGATCAGAATGACTTTGTACCCCTCCTCCTTGAGCGCCTTGCAGGCTTGAGTGCCGGAGTAGTCGAACTCGCACGCCTGGCCGATGACGATCGGGCCTGAGCCGATCAAGAGAATAGATTTGATGTCAGTGCGTTTGGGCATGTTGTCGCTTGTCGCCGATCGCGTATCGCCTATCGTCCGGCACGGTCATCGTGCCGGCGATCGCAATGCGCGATAGGCCATATGCGTCGCTACGACGCCTCCATCAAGGTCAAGAAGCGCTGGAACAGATAATTCGCATCGTGCGGGCCGGGCGACGCTTCGGGATGGTACTGCACCGAGAACAGCCGCGCATCGGGCGCGGCCAGACCTTCGACGGTCTGATCGTTGAGGTTGACGTGCGTGAGTTGCGCGACGCCCTTCAGCGAGTCGACATCGACCGCGAATCCGTGGTTCTGGCTGGTGATCTCGACTTTCTTCGTGGTCAGGTCCATCACCGGCTGATTCCCGCCGTGATGACCGAACTTGAGCTTGTACGTGCGACCGCCGAGCGCGAGGCCGAGCATTTGATGCCCGAGACAGATGCCGAAGATCGGGCGCGCACCGATGAGATCGCGCACGATTCCCGCGTACGGCCCTACGTCAGGATCGCCCGGCCCGTTGGAGAGGAAGATGCCGTCCGGCTTCATCGCCAGCACGTCGCCGGCCGGCGTCGCGGCGGGCACGACGCGCACGCCAAATCCACTGTCGACAAGATTGCGTAGGATGTTGCGCTTGATGCCGTAGTCGTACGCGACCACGAACGGTTTCTGGTTCGTGGCGTCCGGTTTGTGGCTGAGTCGCCGGTAGCCGCCATCCAGCGACCACGTTCCTTCAACCCAGTCGTACGGGCCGCTGCACGTAACTTCTCTGACCAAATCGCGACCGATCAGTCCCGGCGACGCCTTCGCCTTTTCGACCAGTCGTTTCGGATCGAGATCGACGGTCGACAGCACCGCCTCCTGCGCGCCGAACTCGCGCAAGCGCCGCACCAGCGCGCGCGTATCGATTCCTTGGATCGCGGGGATGCCGCCGGCGACGAGATATTCGCGCAGTGTCTGCCGCGCGCGCCAGTTGCTCGGCTGTTCCCAATACTCCTTGACGATGAAGCCCTGCAGAAAGATGCGCGCCGACTCGACGTCTTCGGGATTGACGCCGACGTTGCCGATCTCCGGATAGGTCATCGCCACCAACTGGCCGCGGTACGAGGGGTCGGTGAGGATCTCTTGGTAGCCGGTCATCGCGGTGTTGAAGACCACCTCGCCGACCGCCTCGCCCTCGGCGCCGAACGACTCACCGGCGAAGATCGTCCCGTCCGCAAGCGCCAGCATTGCCTTCATGCCGACTTCCTTCTGCGCCCGCTAATCGTGGCGCGATGGACGACGCGCCCGCCGACGATGGTGGCGACGGCTTGCCCTTCCATCTCCCAGCCGCCGAACGGCGTGTTACGGCTCTTCGACGCAAACACCGCCGGATCAACCCGCCAGCGGCGTTTGGGATCGATGATGGCGATGTCGGCCGGCGCTCCGACGCTCAGCGAGCCGCCCGGCACGCCGAGAATCCGCGCCGGGTTGGTGCTCATGGCACGAATGAGCGTATCGATCGGAATATCGGCTTCGGCAATGAGTCGGAGCGCGAGCGGCAACGCAGTTTCGAGTCCGACGATGCCATTGAGCGCCGCGTCGAATTCGACGTCTTTCTCGTCGCGATGATGCGGCGCGTGATCGCTTGCAATGACATCGAGCGTCCCGTCACGAATACCGGCGCGCACGGCGGCAACGTCACTCTCGCAGCGCAGCGGCGGATTCATCTTGGCGTTGGTGTTGTACCCGTCGACCGCCGCGTCGGTGAGCGTGAAATGATGCGGCGACGCTTCGCCGGTCACCGCGATGCCGCGCGCCTTGGCGCTGCGAATCAGCTCGACCGAGCCTGCGGCGCTGACGTGCGCAATGTGCACGCGCCCGCCCGTTTGCTCGGCGAGCGCGATGTCGCGCGCGACCATCACCGTTTCGGCGGCTGACGGCACGCCCTTGAGTCCCAACCGCAACGACACCGCTCCTTCGTGCATCACGCCACCGCACGCGATGCCGCGGTCTTCCTCGTGGGCGATGACGGGAATGCCGAACATGCCGGCATACTCCAGCGCACGCCGCATCAACTCGCCGCTCATGATCGGCTGGCCGTCGTCGGAGACCGCGACGATGCCTGCCCGCCGCATCTCGCCGATCTCGGCGAGCTGTTCGCCCTGCAGTCCCATCGTGACCGCGCCGATCGGATACACGCGCACGAGATTCGCCGCCCGCGCCTTTTCAATGATCGTTTCGGTCACGGCCGCCGAATCGTTCACCGGGTTCGTGTTGGCCATGCACGCCACTGCGGTGAAGCCGCCGACGGCAGCGGCGCGCGATCCGGTTTCGATGGTCTCCTTGTACTCGTAGCCCGGTTCGCGCAGGTGAACGTGCATGTCGATCAAGCCCGGCACGACCAGGCAGCCGGTGGCGTCGAGCAGGTCCACGCCGCTTCCCGCGCCGTGTCCGGGCGCGGCGACCTCGACGATCTCGCCGTCGAGCACAAGCACGTCGCAGGACGCGTGCACACCGTTGGCGGGATCGACGACGGTACCGCCGGCGATGAGAAGGCGGCTGCTCACCCGGCCCTCCGGCGCAGACGCGGCGCGTGGGCGACTGGCTGCGCCTCGCTTGCTTCTTGTTGCGCCCCGCTGACGAGCAAGTACAACACCGCCATGCGCAAGGCGACACCGTTCGTCACCTGGTCCATGATGACCGAGTACGGGCCGTCCGCGACGTCGCTGGCGATTTCAATGCCGCGGTTGATCGGTCCGGGGTGCATGATGAGCACGTCGGGCTTCGCGAGCCGCACGGCGGCCTGGTTCAAGCAGAAGTAGCGCGAGTATTCGTCGAGGCTGGGGAAGTAGTTGGCGCCTTGGCGTTCGCGCTGAATTCGGAGCGTCATGATCACGTCGACACCGCGCACGCCTTCGGCGAGATCGCTGGTCACCGCGGCCCATTCGCGCAACGCGCGCGGCAGAAGCGTCGGCGGACCGATCAATCGCACTTCAGCGCCGAGCGCGCGCAGCGCGTGGAGGTTCGAGCGGGCCACCCGGCTGTGCAAGATGTCGCCGACGATCGCGACCTTCAAATCGTCCAAGGATCCGCGCCGCTCGCGGATCGTCAGCAAGTCGAGCAGCGCTTGCGTCGGATGTTCATGGGCGCCGTCCCCGGCATTGATGATGGGACACTCGACTCGCTGCGCCAGAAAATGCGGGGCACCCGAAGAGGGGTGGCGCAAGATGATGCCGTCGGGTCGCATCGCGGCGAGGTTGCGCGCGGTGTCGAGCAAGGTCTCGCCCTTCGTCACGCTGCTGGTTGAAGCCGACAAGCTGACGAAGTCGGCGCTCATGCGTTTGGCGGCGATCTCGAACGACACGCGCGTCCGCGTGCTCGCCTCGTAGAAGACCCCCACCACCGTTTTGCCGCGCAACGTCGGGACCTTCTTGATTTCGCGTTCCGAGATTTCTCGGAACGACGCGGCGGTGTCGAGGAGGTAGAGGATCTCCTCGCAACTCATTCCTTCCAGGCCGAGCAAGTGTCTGAACGTCATACGTCAGTCCTCATCTCGGGTGATGGCGACTTCATCGCACCCGTCGCTTTCCACAAGGCGGACATGAACGGACTCGTTGACGGCCGTCGGCAAGTTCTTGCCGACATAGTCGGCGCGAATCGGCAACTCGCGGTGACCGCGGTCGATGAGCACGACGAGCTGCACGTTCTGCGGCCGGCCGAAGTCGACGAGGGCATCGAGCGCGGCCCGCACGGTTCGGCCGGTGAAGAGCACGTCGTCGACGAGGAGGACGCGACGGCCGTCGATCGGGAACCGGATGTCGGTGCCTTTGACCGCCGGCTGCTGGCGCGCGCGGCTGAGGTCATCGCGGTACAGCGTGATGTCGATGATGCCGGTCGGCAGCTCGCTATGCTCGATCGCGGCGATCTTCGCGCGCAGGCGTTCGGCCAGATGGACACCGCGCGAGCGAATGCCCACGAGCGCCAATCGCTCGGTGCCTCTGTTGCGCTCGAGAATCTCGTGGGCGATGCGTGTTAGCGCCCGCTCGACTCCCTGCGCATCCATGACCGCTCGCTCACTCACCGCCCCCTCCTCGCGCCGTGCCTGCAGACAAAAAAAAGCCCCCTCGCCGCCGAGGAGGCATTCACCGAGACACCAAGTTGTCGACCAATCTACTCATCGAACCCCTTCCTGGCCTCACGGGACCAGCTTAAAGGTTTCGCGTCTTGTAACGCGCGCGTCCGAGCTTGTCAATTCACTTCCGAGGCACTTCGATCGCGGTTTGCTCCCGACACGCCGAGCCTGTTAGCGTGCGACCGCGATGACGCGCCAGCAGTTGTTCGCAGCCTTCTTCTTCGCCGCGTTGCTTTATCTGCTGTTTCAGTTCTACGTGATCTTCTCGGTCTTTCTCGTGCCGCTGAGTTGGGCCGCGCTGCTGGCGCTCGTTTTCTACCCGCTCAACGCGCGGCTCGTCGCCGTGGCGCGCGGGCGGGAGACGTTGGTGGCGTTTGGCCTGACCACGATCGTCATCGCAGTGGTCATCGTGCCGACGATTTTGATCACCGCGCTGCTGGCGTCGGAATCGGTCGCCGCCTACCAGCAACTGCAGACGCTGCTGATCTCGGGTCAGATGCCGGCGTTGATCGAACGCGCGTGGACGTGGTTCATCGAATCGCGCGTGGGCCAACTCTGGAATCACCTCGCCCCGCACATCAGCGCCTGGAACATCAACCTGAGCGCGACGGCGTTGAAGCTCGGCGACGCCGCGAGTTCGTTTTTGGTGGCGCAAGCGACCGGCATCGCCAAGAACGCCGTGCGGTTCGTGATGAATTTCTTCCTCACCACGTTCGCGTTGTTCTTTTTCTTTCGCGATGGCGAGCGACTCATTCACTCCGTCCGCGAGTTGATCCCGATGGCTCCCGAGCACAAGGCGGCAGTCTTCGAGCGCTTCGCCGAAACGTTGTCGGCGGTGATCCAAGGCACGCTGGCCACTGCGGCGGCGCAAGGGATCCTCGCGGGACTCGGCTTCTGGGCTCTCGGCGTCCCGTTCGCGGTGACGCTGGGCTGCGCGACCGCGTTTCTTTCGCTGCTCCCAATGGGCGCGGTGTTGGTATGGGCAAGCGTCGTCATCTACCTGCTGTTCGGCGGCGCAGTGATTCGAGCAATTCTGATGCTGATCTGGGGCATGCTGGGTATCAGCGGAATCGACAACCTGGTTCGCCCGCTCGTCATCGGCGGTCGCGCACAGATTCCGACCGCGTTTCTCTTCTTCGGGATACTCGGGGGGCTTCAGGCGTACGGCTTCCTCGGTTTGTTCGTAGCTCCGGCGGTGATCGCGATCCTGTTCGCGTTCATCCGCATCTATCAGGAGTTGTACGCGGTCGATTCGACCTCGCCGTGACGAGGCCCGCGTCAGCGGACGCTGACGGAGGATCGAATCGACGCGAAGAGCTGACCGCGCAAGACCTCTTCGGCCTCACGAACGAAGTCGGTCATCACTTCGGCCACGGGCTTGACCGTGCGAATCAATCCCATTCCCTGCCCGGCAGGCATGAAGTAGCGGTCCGGATCGGCATCGCCTTGATTGCCCATATAGTCCATGACGCCCTCGCGCGCCGAGTGCATCACCTGCATGGGGAACGGCTGGATCTCCTCCGTTCGTCGCTCCCACGATTCGTTGTAGCGATTGCGAATCGTGCGCGCCGGCTTGCCGGTGTAGCAGCGGGTCCGAATCGTGTCGGCTTCGCCGCTGTGCACGATCGCCTCGCGATATTTCGGTGCCGCATGCGCCTCGGGCGTCGCGATGAACCGCGTTCCGACCACCACGCCTTGCGCGCCAAGCGCCAGCGCCGCCACCAATTGACGCCCATCGGCGATCCCGCCGGCGGCCAGCACCGGGATCTTCACCGCATCGACCACTTGCGGCACCAACGCCAGCGCGCCGATTTCGCCCGTGTGACCGCCTGCTTCGGTGCCCTGCGCGGCCACCACGTCGGCGCCCGCTTGCGCCGACTTCACCGCGTGCCGCACCTTGCCGATCATCACCACCACGATCATGCCGCGCTCGTGCATCTCGTCGATGAATTCCTGCGGCACAGCCAAGCCGGCGACGAAGATCTTCACGTTTTCCTCGAACACCACCTGCATCTGCGGCCGAATCATGTCCGGAATCGGCGCCAGCAAGTCGACGGCGAAGGGCTTGTCGGTCAACTCGCGGGTGAGTCGAATCTCGCGCCGCAGGCTTGCGGCATCGAGCGTCGCGGCGCCGATCACGCCGAGCCCGCCAGCGTTCGACACGGCGGCGACGAGCTTGTGCATCGAGACTCCACCCATGCCGGCAAGAACAATCGGGTACGTGATGCCGAAGAGATCGCAGATCGGTGTATGCAACATCGTGTGCTCCGGGTTTCGCAGCGGTTCGCTCCCGACAGTCAGCTAAACGGGTGGCAGGTTCGTGTCAATGCGCTTGGTCAGCGACGCACGAAAGACGAGTGAATTCGCCTGCAACTTCGCGCGTCCGATGATAAAGGCGGCATCGAAGGGAGACCGGCTATGTCAACGACTCGCGTTCACGTCATCACGGCCATGCTGATTTGGCTCATCCCTCCTGTCGCGTCTGCCGACGACAAGGTCGAGCCGCGGCGAACGATCGCCGTGAGCGGCCAAGGCGAAGTCAAAGCCGCGCCGGACACGGTGCTGGTGTCGTTCGCGGTCGAAACCTCCGCCGCGCACGCCGGCGACGCGACGGCGGAGAACGCGAAGCGCAGCGCCGCCGTGAGCGCCGCGATCAAAGCCCTGCTCGATGCGAAGGACACGCTCACCACCTCCCGCTACGGTCTGGAACCGCGGTACGAGAATCCCAAGCCCGGCGAGCTGCGCGAGCCGCGCATCATCGGCTACGTGGCGCGCAACGAGGTGCAGGTTGAAAGTCACAAGATCGATGCGGTCGGCGCGTTGATCGACGCCGCGACCGGCGCCGGCGCCAATCGCATCAGTAGCTTGCAGTTCTCGCTCTCGCAGCGCGCCGAAGCTCAGCGCGCCGCGCTCGAAAAGGCCGGGAGCGACGCGCGCGCGCAAGCGGAAAGCGTGGCCAAGGGACTCGGCGTCCGTCTGAAGGGCGTGGTGTCGGCCGCCACTTCGGCGGCGCCGGTGCCGGTGCCGCGCTTCTTCGAGGCACGCGCCATGGCCGCGGAGGCGCGGCCCGCCACGCCGATCGAACCGGGCGAGGTGAGCGTGAACGTCACGCTCCAGGTCACGTACGAGATTGAGTGAACTCAGTCGACGCCGCGCGCGTCGATTTCGATCAAGGCCGCTTGCAGCAAGTCGAGCGCCCGCTGCAGCCCCAGCAGGTCGATCCGCTCACGACTATCGGCTGCCGAATGAAGAAAGCGGATCCGGTTGTCGCCGTCACGCTGGCTCGCGAGCGTCACCGCCGGAACGCCCGCGGCTAGGAAGCTGCGCGCATCGGTCGTCACCGGTTGAATGTCCGGCACCAACCCCGAGTCACGAGCGATGCGCCGGTGGACTCGGTCGAGTGTGCGAATCAGAGCCGTCGACGCTTCATAGCGCCGCACCGGCGAGCGATCGCTGGTGAAGTAGCTCAAAAGCGGCCCGAATCCCCACCCCTCGGCGTTGATCGCGAAGGTGGGCACCAACACGTCATCACCGAGTTGCGCGACGTAGCTCGCCGAGCCTTGGAGTCCAACCTCCTCGCCCGCGAACAGCACGATGCGCACCTCCGTGTGTTCGAGTTTGAGTGCGTTCGAGCCGAGCCGCTCGGCGAGTTGAACGAGGGTGGCTACCGACGCACCGTCATCCAGGGCTCCGGGGCTGCGGGCGGTCACGATCGCTCCGCCCGTCATCGCGACGAGAAACCCGGCGAAGTAAATCGGCACCACTGCCGCCCATTGCCGCACGTGGCGCTCGGCTCGCTGGCGCCGCCGACGCCACAATGCTGTGAGCGGCAGTGCGATCGCGAACAGCAGCATCGGCACGATCAGGAACTGAATCGGGGCGCGCTGGTAGTGATCGAGCAAATCGGTCTTGGTGTCGTAGTGGGCGGACAGAATCACGCGGCGCTGCAACTCTGCGACCGGAAACGTCGCCACCATATTGCGTTCGAGCACCGAGCCGATGCGACTCAAGAGTGGACAGTGCAACTCGTAGTCCGCGAGCAAGTACAGCGGCAACAACGCCGCCACGCACAACGCCGCGCCGAAACGGCGCCGCCACATCTGCACGAAAAACCACACCGCCAGCAGAAAACACACGACGCCGACGATGCGGCCGGCATACGGCCGACAGACGAACTCATGAAGGCTAACGCGACAGCCGGTGGCGCGCAGGGTCCGCTCCAGGTAGCCCGCCACGTCGGCGAGCGCCGCGCTGCCGTTCTCGCGCGGCTTCAGCAACGCGTCGAGAGTTTCATCGACCGTCATCGCGACATCGGATTCGGGCGCACGCACCGCTAGAGCCGGCGCCCGGTCTCGCCCGGCTCGCAGGTCCCCGGCCACGGATAGCTCACCGATCCCGTCCAACGATCGAGGACACCTTCCGCGTCTTCCCCGGCGAGAATGGTCGTGTAGCGAAAGCCGCAGGCAACGATCGCGGCCGCGGCCACAATCGCAATGGCCAACAGTAATTCGCGCATACCCCCGCTTACCACGACGCATGACGTTGGTCATCGGGCATCAGTCAGCGCGATTTGCAATGACTTGCGCACCGGTGCATCGTAGGCCCGCGATGCACGTCGTCTTTACCCTGTTCGTTCCGGTCATGCTCCTCGTCACGGCGGGTATCAAGGCCGTCGACTCGGTGGTGCAGTTGGCCGACGCGCCGCAGCATCCACCGGCCGTCGTCGACGTCAACCGACCGCGCGTTCCCGAAGACTGCGATCTTCCCATCGGCATCAACTGGTACGGGACGCGCGAGCGTTGCCTGGCTGAACTTTGCGCCGGACGCAATGTGTACAACGAATACATCTTCGACGCCGCCAATCGCCGGCGCAAGAATCCCTGCTACGGACAAAGTCCGACCGACTTCCCCGAGCCGTAGCCGCCGGCCGAGCGGCGCGCGCACGATGCCCTTGACGCACCGCGCTGGCTGCGATGAAGTGGCGCGGCGAGGTTGGGCATGAGCAAGCTGATCATCGGGGGGAAGCGGCGGCTGGCGGGGCGAATTCGCGTGGCGGGGAACAAGAATGCCGCGGCGCCCGTGCTTGCGGCGACTCTCCTGACGCATCATCCGGTACGGCTCGGCAACATTCCGAACATTGAAGACGTGCGCGTCTTCATGGAACTCCTGCGGGGACTCGGGGCGCGCGTGGAGCCCGTTGGCGATGGCGTCGAAGTCGACACTGCGGCGGTCAACTCGGCGCGACCGGACCGGCGACTCGGTCGCCAGATCCGCATGTCGCTGTTGCTCGCGGGCCCTTTGCTCGCACGCTTCGGGCGCGCCTTGTTGCCCTTCCCGGGCGGCGACGTGATCGGACGGCGGCGGGTCGACACGCATTTGCAGGCGCTGCAGGCTCTGGGCGCCACCGTGGAAATGACGCGCGACGGGTATCGCATGAGCGCGCCGCGGCTGCGCGGCGCCGAAATCTTTCTCGACGAGATGAGCGTCACCGCAACCGAGAATGCGCTGCTCGCGGCCGTCCTCGCCGACGGCTCGACGCGCATCCGCAACGCCGCGTCGGAGCCTCACGTGCAGGATCTCTGTCGTTTTCTCACCCTGCTCGGCGCGCGCATCGAGGGCGTCGGCACCAACGTCCTCGCGATCGACGGCGTCGCCAATCTCGCCGGTGGCGAATTCCATATCGGCCCCGACTACATCGAGACCGGCAGTCTGATCGGCTTGGCCGCGGCGAGCGGCGGCGCATTGCGCATCGTCGACTGCCGGCCGGAAGATCATGCGATGACCCGCATCATGTACGGCCGCTTGGGCATTCACTGGAGCGTCGAGGGCAACGACATCGTCGTTCCCGAGGGCCAGCGATTGGAGGTCATCGATGACTTCGGCGATGCGATCCCGAAGATCGACGACGCGCCGTGGCCGGGCTTTCCGGCCGACCTCATTCCGATTGCGTTGGTCGTCGCGACGCAAGCGCGCGGCTCGATCTTAATTCACGAAAAGCTGTTCGAAAGTCGCCTCTACTTCGTCGACCGCTTGATTCAGATGGGCGCGCGCATCGTCCTCTGCGACCCGCATCGCGCGGTGGTGGTGGGCGCCGCGAACTTGTACGGCCAAGAACTCGCGTCACCCGACATTCGCGCCGGGATGGCCCTGTTGATCGCCGCGCTGTGCGCCGAGGGCCGCAGCGTCATCCGTCACGCCCAACAAATCGATCGCGGCTACGAACGGATTGACGAACGGCTGGCCGCGTTGGGCGCGGACATCAGGCGAGAGTGACGCGGGCATCGTCGCCGTCGAGAGGCGGCGGCACCTCTTCCCACGGTATCTGATCGGCGAGCGAATCGAGCACCGAGCGGACGGTCGACAAAAAGTCCGGCACCACCAACAACACGATGACCGCGGCGGCCTTGTCGACCGTGCGCACGATCGCGATGCCCTCGTAGGATTCGACGACGAACTTGATCAACGCGATGTCGCGCGGGTGCACGCGCAGGTAGAGCGGGACGATATCGAGAGCGCGCATTAGCCTTGATGTGAGAACCAGCTCCACCACAGAGGCGCG
Source organism: Binatia bacterium (assembly GCA_035541895.1). Classification (GTDB taxonomy): domain Bacteria; phylum Desulfobacterota; class Binatia; order HRBIN30; family JACQVA1; genus DATKMK01. Next base: position 65,917 of record DATKMK010000109.1, read on the forward strand.
GAGGCACAGAGAAGACAAGGGATTCGGAGGCTCGCAGATGCAGAACCAAACCCCATCCAGGATGAAGCCTCGAAGGGCAGTCCTTTAACCCCGGAGGATCCATTTCTCCGTGTCTCTGTGCCTCTGTGGTGAGCTTCCTTCTGTCTCATCGAGCTTCGCTTTCCTCAGCGCGATTCGCCGGGATCACAACCGTGAAGGTCGAACCCACGCCGAGCGCGCTTTGGACCGCAATCGTACCGCCGAGCAGCTCGACCACGCGCTTCACCAGGTACAACCCTAACCCGACGCCGCCGCGCGCCCGAGTCGCATCGCTCCCCTGCCGAAACATCAAGAAGATGTGGGGAAGATCCTCTTCGGCGATACCGGTCCCGCTGTCGCGGACGCTGAGGACGAGTTGCCGCGCCGCTGAATCGTACGATGCCGTCACGCCGATCTCGCCTGCGCGTGTGAACTTCAACGCATTGCCGACCAGATTGCGCAGAATCAATTTCACCTTCTCCGGATCACCCAGCACCAGCGGGATCCCGTCCGCCTGCCAGTGCAGCGGCACGCTGCCCCAATCCGGGTGCTCCTCGAACTGCAACAGCAGCTCGTGCCACACCAGGTTCACGTCGAGCGGCGCCGACTCGATCAGCATGCGGCCCGCATCGAGCCGATTGACGTCGAGGGTGGCGTTGATCAGGCCCGCCAACGACAACGCCGTGGAGCGCACGCGCCGCAACGCGTGGTCCTGTTCGGCGTTGGTTGCGCCGAGTACACCTTCCAACTGGAGATCCGTGTAGCCCACGATTACGTTCAACGGTGTCCGCAGATCGTGCGACACCGAGGCGAGGAAGTCGTTCTTCAAGCGGTCCACTCGCCGCAGGTCTTCGAGCAACCGCGCGTTTTCCAGCGCCACCGCGACCTGCATCGCATAGATCTCGGCCCGCTGGCGGAGTTGGTGGTCCGCAACCACCACGCGCGGATCGTGGAAGGCGAGCACGCCGATCGGCCCGCCGCGCCCGTTCAGCGGTAAGAGCAACGCCGAGCGCAGCATCTCGGCCGCCGTCGACGCGAAGACGGCCGCGAGGCCCCGCCGCAACGCGTCGACAAGCGGCTCCTCATCCGACACCGACAACCGACGCCCCTTGGCAAGCAGCGGGACTCCCGCGCGCGCCGCCATCTCGATCTCGTCGCCGCGCAGGAGGAACAGTTGCGCGCCGTCGAGTCCGAGCAACCGGCGACCTTGCACGCAGATCATCTCCATGAGCGCATCGAGCGTCGGGGCCGAATGCAGCGCCAACGACACTTCGGCCAGCGTCGTCTGAAACGCGGCGGCTTCGCGCAGTTCGAAATCCGCCAGCTTCCGGGCGGTCACGTCGCGCGCGAGCCCGACGACCACCGGTCGACCGTCCTCGGCCGCCACCACCGTTGCCGCAAACTCCGCGTACCCGATCGACCCGTCTTTGCGCCGGACGGCCATCTCAATCGGAAACGCTATCTCGCCGCCGCTCGCGGCCTCGGCGATCCGCAGGGCGTTGGCCACGTAGTCCTCGGGGCTCAACAAGTCGCGAACGGTCAAGCACGCAAGATCCGCCTCACTGTAACCGGTCTCGCGATAGAAGGCGGGGTTGACCGCGAGGAGTCGGCCGTCGACGTCGTGGACGTAGAACACGTCCCCGGTGCTCGACAGCAGTTGCCACCACAAGCGTTCGACCGCCGCGGGCGGGACGAACGGCAGCATCATCTGCCCATCTTTGTCGGGGCGGCGGATGCAGCGACCTCCGAAGGTCGACTAACCTTAGTTGTCTCGACTTGTCAAAGGCGCACGCCAGCGGTCCCAGAGGTACGAGATAACGAGTTTCTGGTACTCGATCACGACTTTGCGAACCATCGCCCGGTGCTGCCACCACGTCGCCGGATCGTACGGATCATAGTGCGACGCGCACACGGTCAGCGCAATGCGATCGCCCGCCACCGCACGAAAAATGAGGCCGGCCCGGCGCGCGTGCAACTTCGAGGTCACCAGCAGGATGCTGCGAATGCGCGCCTGGCGAAGATACGGCACCACAATCTCGGCCTCGCCGACGGTGCTCGACGCCGTCGCGTCGTAGACCACGGCAATTGCGGATGGAGGAACGCCCAACTGTTCGGCGATCGAACGATTGAGATCGTGACGCTCCGGCATCGTCGCCCCCTTCGCGCGCAGCGCGTCGAGCCCTGGCGGCTCGCCTTCGCGCGAGAGCACGATGCGCGAGCTGAGTCCAGCGTGGTAGAGATCGACCGCTTCGAGAATGCGGTCGGGCACAGAGCCCGAGACCACGACAATGGCATCCGCCGGCCGTCGCCCCTCATCGATGACAAGAAACTCACCCGCACGCGTCAGCAGCGATTGGCGGAACACGTACAGCAAGCCACCGCTCGCAAACAGGAACGCCAGCAGCCAGCGTCGCATGCGCACACGAAACCACGCCGGCACTTCGGCGGCAAGACGCTCCGCGTCCGCACGCCAGGTGTGCTAGCGTCGCCTCATGCCCGACGAACGGCAGGTGCTGGGCGCCGAGGGCGAGCGCATGGCGGAGAAGCTGCTGCGCAAGCGACGCTACAAAATCCTGCAGCGCAACTACCGCTGTCGCAGCGGCGAGATCGATCTCATCGCCCTCGACGGGACGACGATCGTCTTCATCGAGGTGAAGACCCGCAGGCGGGAAGGATTCGGCAGCCCGCTCGACGCGGTCGACCGGCGCAAGCAAGGCCAAATCGTTCGCGCCGCGAAGCAGTTCTTGGCCGAGCAGCGGCTGCTCGATCGCGACGCCCGCTTTGACGTCGTCGGCGTGTGGTGGGAAGACGGCCGCGTCACCTGCGAGCTGGTGCAGAACGCGTTCGAACTGAGCGAGTGACGGCGCGACGCTGAGTCCGGTGTCCGCTCAGGCTCATCCGTTCAATGCAGCCGAGCCGGTGAGGCTCGCCTACCAGTACGTCTCCGAGAAGCCCAGGCCCGCGTGCATCTTGTAACCGATCAGTTCGCGCATCTCGGGCTCAAACTCATGAACCTCGGCGACCGGAATCTCGAGATAGTGGTTCTCCTCCTGCCGCACCCAGCCGACGGAGAACGACACGAAGAGTCCGCAGCGCACGCCGTTCGAACGGTTCGCGCCGGCGCCGTGCAGGAGACCGCCTGCCCAGAAGAGCACCGAGCCGGCCGGCATCTCCGCGGCGACCACTTCGTCGTCGCGCGCGACACGCCCGGCGTCCCAGCGGTGGCTTCCGGGCACGAGGCGCGTGCCGCCGTTCTCCGCCGTGAAATCGGTGAGCGCCCACATGCTCGCCGTCACCAGGTTCGGACGCGGCATCGGGATGAAGCGAAACGGATCCTCCTCGCGGTGCAGCACCTGGACGCCGGCGCCGGGCTCCACCGCGAAGGCCGCCGTGGCGTGCACCTGGTAGCGGACGCAACTCTGCTTCAGCGACTGATCGCACGCCGCTCTGGTGAGCGGGTGGAGCGCCAGCGTGCGGAACGTCGGCGACTTCTTGATCAAGGAGATCACACGCCTCGTCTTGCCCTGGTAGAAGTCGACGTACCCAAGCCCGCCCTCGGCCGCGTACACCTCGTTCATCGCACGTCCGGCTTCCGGGTGCGCGTGTTCGATGTGCGGACCCAGCTCCGTTTCGAGTTGCGCGCGCACGCCGGCGTCGACCACGTCGCGAACGACGGCACACCCCGCCGACCGCAGCGCTTCGCCGATATCCTCCGCCGTGACGTTCGCCGGGAAACTGGGAATAGTCGCCATGTGCGTCACTCCGGTTTCAATCCGTTCGACCACCCTTAGGCAAGAGATGTCGCTTGATGTCAAGGCGGCGATGGGATGTAAGGACTCAGCGAGGGTGTGATGAGCGAGGATCTCTCTGCACCGTTCTTACCGATCAGCGGCTATCTGGAATCGCCTCCCGGCAGCGAACCGCCCCTCGTCGGCGAGGCGCGCGCCGATGTGGCGATCGTCGGTGGCGGCCTCACCGGTCTGTCGACGGCGCTGGCGTTGAAGCGAGCCGGCGTCGACGCGGTCGTCCTCGAGCGCGAGTTCTGCGGTTTCGGTGCGAGCGGACGCAACGCGGGGCACTTGACGCCGACGATCGGGAAAGATCTGCCGACGCTGCTCATGCTCTACGGCGAGGAACGCACCGCCGCGATCGTGCGCTTCGCCGACCACTGCGTGCATCGTACTGAAGCGCTCATCGAAGAGCACGGCATCGACTGCGACTACGCTCCGACCGGGAATGTGATGGCGGTCGTGCACCCGAAGCAGGAGAAGCGGCTGCGGCGCGCCGCCGAGATTGCGGGCAAGGTCGGTGCAAACGTGCGCTTCCTCGAGTCGGAGGAAATGCGGGCGCGCGGACTGCCGCCGGCGTTTCTGTGCGGGGCGCTCGAAGGCGCGGGCGGCACGCTCGATCCAGGCAAGCTCGTACTCGGCCTGCGGAGCGTCGCGCTTGCCGCAGGCGTTCGCATTCACGAAGGCACGCGAGTCACGCAGGTGACGAGCGGACCGAAGCCGATCGTACACGCTGCGCAAGGCGTGGTGCGCGCCGAGCGTGTGGTGATGGCGAGCAACGCCTGGACGCGCGAGATCGGCGTCCCCGGCACGAAGGTCCTCCCGCTGTACGTCACACTCTTCGAGACCGCACCACTCAGCGACGCGCAACTCGGTGCGCTCGGTGGTTGGCCGCGACGCGAGGGCGTGTACACCGCGCACGAGGTGCTCGAAAGCTACCGGCTCACCGCGCGGCGCACGATCATCGGCGGGTCCAAGGTGCCGCGCTATTTCTGGGGCGCTCAGCCGGCCAGTCACGGCGGCGCACACGCGCCGAGTCAGGCGCTCGTCGTGCGGGCCTTTCGCGATCGCTTCTCCGCTCTCTCGGAGTTGCCGATCGCGCATTTCTGGGGCGGCTGGATCGCGATGACGCTGAACTTCCTGCCGTCGATCGGCGCGCTCGGGAACGACGGCAGCCTATGGCACGCGCTCGGTTACAACGGGCATGGCGTCGCACAGGCGACGGCGGTCGGCGACATCCTGGCCGATTGCATCACCAGGCGCGACAACGAGTGGGCGCGAGTTTTTTCCAAGCCCGCGCCGACGCTGCCGCCGGAGCCTTTCCTCTGGCTGACTGCGCGCGGGCTGCTGGCGTTCTTCAGCACGATCGACCGCATCACCGACGGGCAGATTCGTGCAGGTCGGCGCTGAGAGCGTGGCATACGTCCGCGCGCCTCCCTCGATGTCGGTTGTCGTCGATGTCATGCTCCGATGTACTCCTGCGACTGCGTCATCTCGACGCCTGCAGCTTCGAGACCCAGTGCACCAACGTCTCGGTGAACAGTTGCGGGTCCTGACCGTGCATCGAATGACCCATCTGCTCGAAGGAGCGGTAGTCGACGGTGACACCCGCCGCCCTGAGCAGCTCTCGCACTCGCTGCGCTTGTAAATCGGACAGCGCACCCATCAGGCAACCCGTGTCGTCGATATGTCGGAAGTGGTGTGTGAGCAGCACGGGCACCTTGACGGAGCCCAGCAGGCGCTCGTGATCGCAGGAGGCTGCGACGGCGCCCGTCCAGAAAGCCCGCCCCCATTCAGGGTCGTACTCCTTGAGGTTCTGCGGCGGTTCGTCCGGCAACGGGAAGGTCTGCAACCAGAGCGGCAAGTAGTGGGGCGCCGCGGCGCGCATGCCGTCCCAGTCGCCGATGCTCCACTGGTCGCCGAGGAACGTGCTCCACAAGTGGAACATCGCACCGACGCCTTGACGGATCGCTGGGCCGATCGCCGGTCGGACTTCCGAGGAGAACAGAGGCGGATCCTCGTAGCAGGCACCGATGATCTGGCCAGGTTTGGCGTACGCCGACAGCCAAGCGGACAGCACACCGCCGGAGGACAGCCCGCTGACGAATGTAGGCCGACCGATGACGCGGTCGATGAAGCGCACGAGGTCGTTGCCCATGTTGTCGAGCGTGTAGCGACCCGGCGTGCGCGTCGAGCGGCCCTGACCGCGTAAGTCGACGACGAAGGCGTTGAAGTGCTCCGCGAGGAGCGGAAGCGCTTTTTCGTAACCCCACCACGACTCGGTCTGGCCGGGGATCAGCAACAGCACCGGCTTCGACGCGTCGCCGACCATAGCGTAGTTCATCTCGACTTCGCCGAGGCCGACGAGCTGCTCGGGGAAGTCGTGGGCGATGTACGTCTCGTCGGGATTGTGCGGACCGAACCGTCCTCCGTACGTGGCCATCAGCTCAGCCCTCCCGGCCTCTCGGTCTCCGCATCTCGTCGTGGCGGTTGTTTGCCGGCATATCGCTCTCTCCTCATAGTCCCACAGCGCTTCGCGCGACCTGCGCGCCAGCTGCGATCGATGCGCGCTTTCATCCGCACTTCGGAGTTCTGCGACGACTTCGCGTGCGGCGCGCGACAGCCCGTCGCTCCGGGGTCCGGCCGACAAGTTGACGCATGAGCCGTGTGACGAGCGTCGCGTTAGGATCGCGGCGCCGCACTTGCTTCAAAGTCTTGATGCCGCGCTCGATGGCGTGGGCCACTTCGGCTCTGAGTGCCAGGCAGGCGGACTGATCGTGAGCGCGACGCGCCCATTTTCGCGTCTCGATCGGTGCGCCGAAGCCAAAGTAGAAACGCTGCGGGCGCGGCAGCGGCCCGATGCCGGCGACCACCGGAGGAAACTCATCAACGCGTTGGGTGAAGCGCTCCAACACCGGTCCCAGCGGGCTGCGTCGCATCTCGTCGCTGTCCACGAGAATGTCGTAGCACTCCTCGGCGCCGACGGCCGCGACGGGCACGATCGGATAATGATGCGCGATCGCCAGCGCGGCAAAGCCGGTGCGGTTCTTCCAGATCAAATGGTATTGCTCGCCCTTGTGCTTGAACACTTCGCGAGCGCCGCCGGGAAAAACCAGGATCGACTCCCGAGCGCGCATGAGCGCGCCGCAGTTCTCGCGGGTGCCTTCGACCGTGCCGAAGCGGGCGAGCAGATCGCGCCATACCGGAATCTGAAAGTGGATATGATCCCCGAGCGGTCGCACGAGCAGTCCGGTTCGCTCGTGGAGTCCGAGCAACATCAGCGGCACGTCGAGCACGCCCATGAGCGTGTGATTGCCGACCAACAGAAACGGACGATCGGCGGGGACGTGTTCGACGCCGTGGAATACCGGCGAGGTGAGAAGGCGCCATGGTTCGAGCAACACGCGGGCAACCGCGATCTCCTCAGCCGTCGGCCGGTGGCCGATGGTGGGTCTACTCACCTCCGCCTGCATCGCCGCTAGAGCATCGCCTCAATCAAGTGCGGCCCCGACTCGGCCAAAGCGCGCTCCAACTCGCGCACCAGGGTTTCCGCGTCGGCGGCGCGAACGGCCGGGACGCCCATGCCCATCGCCAGCTTGACCCAATCGAGAGCGGGCTCACCCAAGTTCGTCAACTCGCGAGCCGCCGGCCCCGGTTCGCCGACGCCGGCGCGCATCAACTCGATCTGGAGGATGCGGTAGGAGCGGTTCGCGCAAATGATCGTGGTGACGTCGAGCGACTCGCGCGCCTGGGTCCACAGGGCCTGCATCGTGTACAGGCCGCTGCCGTCGGCCTGGAACGAAACGACGCGTCGATCGGGGCACGCGATCGCGGCGCCGGTTGCGCAGGGCAAGCCCTGTCCGATCGCACCGCCGGTCAGCGTGAGCCACGCATGGGGCGCCGCGCAGGCGAGCGCAGGATACAGCAGCACGGATGATGTCGCGCCTTCATCCACCACGATGGCGTGCTCGGGCAGGGTCGCACCCACCGCGGCGGCCAGGGTGCTCGCATCGAGCGAGCCCGAAGGTCGCGGAGGCCGATTGAACGTGGCGAACGATCCGGCCCCGGCTGGCGCCGACAATTCGTCCGCAACCGCCGCGAGTGCGGCAGCGACGTCCTCGTCGGGTACGGCCAGAGAAACGACCTGCACATGCTCCGGAAGCATCCGGTTGGGCGCACCAGGCCAGCCGAACATCGCCACCGGGTCGGGAGTGCCGACCAGGACCACGCGCTCGACGCCGTCGAGTACGCCCGCCATCTGCTCGGGAAAATATGGCAGGCGTTCGACTTGCGGCGTGCCCGCACCGCGCTCCATGCGGGCCGGAAACGTCTCGACGAACAGACGGCAGTCGGTTGTCCCAGCGATTCGGGCCGCCGATTCAAGCGCATCGCGCCGGCATGCGGGGCCGCCCAAAAGCAACGCGCTCGCTTTTCCCCGTCGGACTGCCTCAACTGCTGCCGCAACACGCGATGGCTCGGGCGCCGGGGCGGTTGCCGGCTTCGATAGCGGTGCGGGACCTACCGCTGGGGCGCTTTGCAGGTCCGCCGGAAGGATCAAGGTTGCCACGCCGCCCGGGGGCGTCGTTGCAGCGCGGACCGCGTGCGCGAAATCGGCGGCGACGGAGTCGGCCTGCGTGCTGGTCCGTACCCACGACGAAACCGGCGCAGCGAGCGACTCGATGTCGCTCTTCAGGGGAGAATCGAACTCGAGGTGGCGCGCCGAGTGGTCGCCCACCACGTTGATCACCGGCGTACGCGCGCGCCGCGCGTTGTGGAGATTGGCCAAACCGTTGGCGAGGCCGGGGCCGAGGTGCAGCAATGTCATCGCCGGACGCCCTGCCATGCGGCCGAATCCGTCGGCGGCGCCGGTGCAGACACCTTCGAAGAGACCGAGCACAGGTCGGATGCCGGGCACCGAATCCAAGGCGCTGACCAGCGCCATCTCGGTCGTACCGGGGTTGGCGAAGCACACGTCGACACGCGCGGTGCGCGCGGTGTGCATCAGGGCTTCAGCGCCGTTCATGATCGCCCTTTGCTCGTCGACGTTTCGAGGATCTCGCGCGCCAGTGCGGTCAGCGCGCGTCGCAGGAGGTCGAAGAGCCCTCGAATGTCGGTTTGTCTGGGATCGACGTGATGCGCCACAAAGGCGCCGTCGGCGACACAAAGGACCAATCGCGCGAAGTTGTCAGCCAACCGGTTCGCTTGTTTCTGATCAAAGGCGCCGAGCAGGGCCGCCACTAGATTGCGGATACGTCGGAGCGCGAGCGCGCGGACTCGACGAATGATCGCGAGAGACGTCTTGTCGAATTCGCGACGCTCGAGGGCGATCAGCAACAAAAGGCGCAGGAACTCGGGCTGCTTTTCCAGCGAGGTCGCAGCGGCTTCCAGCAACGCGGCGGCGCGAGCCGCCGGCTCGTCGGAACGGTCGCCGTTCACCCGGAGCGACTCGAACCAGCGCCGCGCACCTTCCTCGACGACCGCGCCGAGTAGCGCCTCTTTGCTCTCGAAGTGCCAATAGATCGAGCCCGACGGCAGGCCCGAACGCTGGCTCACGGCCGCGATACTCGTACCGGCGAATCCGCGCTCCGCCATCAGCGCGGCGGCCGCATCGATGATCTTGCGGCGCGACTCGACCCCCAACTCTTCACGCCGGGAGAGCCGACGCACCGCGCGCGGGTCCTTCAGGGCGTTCCCAGCCGCGACGCGTATCGTTGTCACGTTCGATTCTTCTCCCGAGAGAGCGCGCGGAGAAACGTGCGCGTGCGCTCCGCTTCGTCGGGCGTCGGGCAGAGGGTGTTGACGCGCAGGTCGGTCGCGCCGGCCGCCTCGAAGGCGCTCAGTTGCTCGCGCACGTCGTCTTCACTTCCGACCGCCAGGAGCCCGTCGGGGCCCATCAGACCTTCGCGCGCGAGCGTAGCGCGATAGGCGGGAAGCAGGCCGTACAGATTGAGTTGCTCAGCCGCGAAGGCACGCGCGCGATCCGGCGCGTCGGTCACGCAGACCGGGACGCCGGCGAGAATTCTCGGCGATGGACGTGCGGCGCGGGCCGCGGCGTCTGTCACGCGCGGCGCGACGTACTCCGCCACGGTACGCGGCCCCACCATCCAGAGCGTGACCCCGTCGGCTTCCCGGCCGGCGAGGTCGAGCATCTTCTCGCCGAGTGCGGCGAGTAGAATCGGGCACGACGCGGCCTCGATCGTGAGCCGGCCGCGCGCGACGATCTCCTTGCCATCGAGCGACACCGCTTCGCCCGCGAGCAACGCCTTCAATGCGAGCAACGTCTCCTTCACTCGCGTAAACGAGCGCGCGTAGCTTTCGCCGAACATCCCTTCCACCACCATTTGATGAGACGCGCCGATGCCAAGTACGAGCCGGCCGCCGCACGCGGCCTGCGCGGTGAGCGCTTGCGCCGCGAGCGCGAGCGGATGCCGTCCGTAGACCGGCACGATCGAGGTGCCCAGTTCGATGCGTGGTGTGTTCGCCGCGATCGCCGCGAGCGCGGTGAGCGCGTCGGGGCCGGTGATCTGCGAGAGCCAAAAACTCGCGAAGCCGTCCTCGACCGCGCACGTCGCCTGCTCGCGGATCGCATCGAGACTCGTGTGATGCCCGCCGCCGTTCCAGCCGATCCGCATGCTATCCCGCGATCGAACCGGGGAGATGATGCCCCCAGGTGCTCATGCGATCGTAGTGACCGATCTGCCAGTTGGCGTCGTCGACCTTGCGACCACCCCAGCCGAATTCGACTTCGAATCCGGACGGCGTCTGCGCATAGAAGGAGAACATGTGATCGTTGGGATGCCGGCCGAGCGTGCGCGCGATCGGCACGCCGGCCTTGAGCGCGCGATCGTATGCGTGCCCGACGTCATCCATGGCGACGACCTCCAGCATAAAGTGATGGATGTGCTTCGGCATCGGCGCGGCGGCGAAGGCCACGGTGTGGTGGCGCGGGTTGACGTGGAGAAAAGTGATGTGGAGGGAGAATCCGGGCGCCAGCTCGGTGGCAATTCGATCGGAGAGACGCATGCCGAGCAGCTCGCAGTAGAACCGCTCAGTGGCGTGCTGATCCAGTGTCCCGAAGACAACGTGACCGAGCCCCTCATTGCCGGTGACGAAGCCGGACGGCGCGAGCGCCGATCGGAATGGCTCAGTCGCGCGGTCTGGACCGCAGAACAGTTCGATGGTCAAGCCGTTGGGATCCTCGACCTGATGCACGCGGGCAACCCGGCGCGCGCGCGCGACCTCGTCGCTGGCCTTGGTGGTGGAGAAGCCCGCCTTGGGGAGACTGTCGGAGAGACGCTGCAGCGACGCCTCGTTCTCCACCTCGAAGCCGGCGTAGACGAGGTCGTCGCGCGGCCCCGGATGGAGGACGATCCGTTGCGCCTGCTCGTCCATGCGCAGGGCCAGACTGCCGTCCGGTTTCCGCTCCGAGACGACAAGGCCCAGGACGTCGACTGCAAAGCGCTCCCATGCGGAGAGATCACTCACCTCGAATCCGAGGTATCCCAATCGTGCGATTCCCGTCATGCGTGTTCTCCTTTGCTGGCCTACAGGAAGAAATCCGGCGGCGGCGTACCCGGATGCAACTCGCTGTAGCCGAAGATTTGCGAGGCCCGGTCCGGGTTGTTCAACGCGTGCGCGCGCATGGCGTGGACGTCGCGGAAGTAGCGTTGGATCGGATTGTCGAGGAAGAGCGCCCGACCGCCGCTGGCTTCGAAAAGCAAATCGACCGCGCGCACGCCGCGCAGCACGATGTTGGCGGCAGTCCAGCGCGCGCGGGCCCGGAGGTTCAGCGGGATCGGATCGCCCGCCTCGGCCAATGCGCAGATTGTTCCCCACGTCGAGCGCACCTCGGAGTCGGCGGCGTCGATCTCCACTGCGGCCTCCGAGAGTCGCCGCTGGGCGAACGGATCGTCGGCGACCTTCGATCCGTCGTATGCGGCGACCTTCTTCTGCATGTAGCTGCGGTAGGAATCGAGCGCGCCGCGCGCGGCGCCGATCGCCGGCACCGAAATACAGAACGCGAACAGCGACCCGAACGGCAGACGGTAAATCGGTCCGGTGTTCACCGCTTGGCCGGGGTTCTGGAACAGGTACGCGTCGGCGAATCGGTGGGTGCGGTGCTCGGGCACGAAGGCGCTCTTGACGACGATGTCTTTGCTGCCGGTTCCGCAGAGGCCCGTCACGTGCCAGTTGTCGATGATCTCGTAGTCGGAGCGCGGCACGAGAAAGGTGCGCATGTCCGGGATCGGACCGTCGCTCGGCGCGACGCCACCGAGAAACACCCATTGGCAGTGGTCACAACCACTCGAGAACGACCAGCGGCCCGAGAGTCGAAAACCGCCGTCGACGCGCTCGACCTTTCCGGTCGGCGCATACGAGGAGCTGATCAGGACGGACGAGTCATTGCCCCAGACATCTTTCTGCGCCTGCTCGGGGAAGAGCCCGAGCTGCCAGTTGTGAATCCCGACCACGCTGAGGAACCACGCGCTCGATGGACACGCGGCGGCCACCTCGGCGGCGGCCTGAAAGAAGGTCAGCGGGCTCAACTCGAAACCGCCCCAGCGGCGTGGTTGCAGAGCGCGGAGGAAGCCGCTCGTCCGGTAGTCAGCCAACGTCGCATCGGGCAGCCGGCGCAGGGATTCGCATTCTGCCGCGCGACTGCGGAGCGCCGGCACGAGCGCACGAACGTTCTCTAGATATGCATCGCAGTGCATGACGGGCCCCCTCTTGGTCGGTTCTTCTAGAATGAATGATCTAGATGTGCCAGACGCGCTGAGTGATGTCAAGCCCCGACCTGATCCTTGTCCTCATCGCGAACACTTGCGTGACTCGGGCGAACAGAGCCAGGGGCGAGCCGCTATCCGATTGCGCCGCCGAATTGCGGGAAGACTGGCCTGGCATTGTGGGCAGTTTCATGGTCGCTCGCTCGCAGAGCCGTCGCGCGCGTCCCAGGGCATCGCCGCCGAAATCCAGTGCGTGACCCGCTCCGCCTGGTCATTTCGGTGCAGGTGCCGCGGGGGCTGTGCGAACGTCGAATACGGGCGACAGCGAATCACGACTCGGTCCTCCTCCTTCGCCATCGCCTGGACGACCGCCCGAGCTTCCCCCGGAAGGGGCTGCCCCGACATCCGTTCGCCGACCGCCATCATCACGTCGACAACGAGATCCGGGTCCGCATCGATGTGCGCATCGCAATAGACCTGGATGTAGGCGAACGGCCAGTGCTCGTCGAGAATGCAGAGACTCACCTTTCCGGTGCGCGCGGCCGCTTTCGCTTTCGCGCGGCCGCGCATCGTCGAGATCAGCAGCTCGTCCTCGTCCGTTGGAATGTAATAGACGATCGACATCGATGGGCCGTCGCCCCGACGGGCGTAGCCGAACACGCAGGTTCGATGCGTCCGGACAAACGCTCGCCGTTCCGACGGGAGCATGTCCCGATCGGTCGGCGCGACGAAGGGTTCTGAAGCCAAGGGTAAGAGCTGCACGATGCTCCTCCTGCGGGTTTATTATCATGTGATAATAGACTACGTTTGTTTCATGAAGCAAGCCGTGGGCAAGAACCGGCGCACCCGTGCGGTCCGCGCCGACATTCGCGAGCGGCTGCTCGATGCCGCGCTCGTCGAGTTCGGCGCCAAGGGATTCGACGGCGCCTCCACACGTGCGATCGCCGGGAGAATCGCCGCGCACCAGCCGCAGATCCACTACCATTTCGCCTCGAAGGAAGCGCTCTGGACTGCCGCCGTAGACGACTTGTTTGCCCAGCTCACGGAGACCATGCGGGATCTCATCGTCAGGGCGCGTGCGACTTCGGCCGACGACGTATCGGACATCGCCGCAATCTTCGCCGAGATGATTCGTCGCGTCGTCCGCTTCGCGGCGCGACACCCGGAGCTCAACCAAATCATGGTGCACGAAGCTACCGTGCAGAGTGATCGCCTCCGATGGATGACCGAGCATCACGTAAAGCCGCTGTACCACCTGGTCCGCCGGCTGTGGCGCCGCCTGCGTCGAGCGGGAATCGCGGCACCGATCGACGATCGATTGTTCCACTACGTCATGGTCGGCGCGGCGTCGCTGGTCTACGTGAACGCACCGGAGGCCCGTTTGCTGACCGGCATCGAGCCGTCCGCTCAGCCGTGGGTGGAAACCCACGCGGAGGGTCTCGTTGCAACGCTGCTACCGAACGCGCCGGAGACGCGCCGCCGACCGATCCCCATGCGGAGCGGGCCCTTCGTCGACTCGCGCAAGGGTTCGAATGCGAAAGCTGTAACGCAACAGCGCGCCCGCAACCGTCGCGCATGACCAGCGCGAGGGGATGCTGTTACACCTCCGACGGCCAGTTCGGTCCGGAAACAATAGCTCACCGCGACGGGATTGGATTCAACCGCGTCGTTCCCGCACGCCGCGCTCGCTGCAGGCTCACGGCACGAAGGCGAGGAAGAGAAACGCCGCGAACAGCACCAAGTGCACCGCACCCTGCATCATGTAGGTGCGACCGGTGCCCAGCGTGACGGTGCTCACTAGAAACGTGCTCCCCAAGAGTGCCATCTCCTTGGGCGAGAGACCCAAGACCAACGGCAAGTGGAACGTGATCGACGCAACCACCACCACGGGCACTGTCAGGCCAATGGAAGCCAGCGCTGAGCCGACCGCCAGATTCATACTGGTCTGCAGTCGGTTCGCCCGTGCCGCACGCACCGCGGCCGACGTTTCCGGCAGCAGCACCAACGCCGCAATGACGATCCCAACCACCGCCCGCGGCGCGTCGGCTGCCGCGACCGCTCGTTCGATGGTGGGTGACAACATCTTGGCCAGACCCACGACGCTTGCCAGCGAGAGCACAAGCCATCCGAAGCTGGCCCACGCTTCTCTCGTCGTCGGCGGGGCGGCGTGTGCCTCGAGATCGGTGGGATTCGCCCCGGGGATGAAATAATCTCGATGCCGCACGGTCTGCACGAAGATGAAAATCGCCCAGAGCGACGCCGAGCTCACCGCGACGAACGCGAGTTGCGAGCTGCTGTAGGTGCCGGCCGGCGTACTCGTCGTGAACGCGGGCAAGACGAGCGTCAGCATCGCCATTACGATCAACGCAGCCAGGCCCGCTCCCGCACCTTCCACGCGAAAGGTCTGTTCGTGATGGGCGAGACCGCCCAGCATCAGACACAAACCCACGACACCCGTGCAGATGATCATCACGGCGGCGTAGATCGCATCCCTTGGGAGCTCCGCCATATCCTGACCGCCCGCAACCATCATGGAGAGGATGAGGGCCGCCTCGATCGCGGTGACCGCCAAGGCAAGCACGAGCGTACCAAACGGCTCGCCCGCCCGGTGTGCGACGACTTCCGCATGGTGGACCGCCGCGAAAACCGCTGCGGCCAACGCCGCCCCGCACAGCAAGGCGAGCCATAACCCAACACCGACAACAAGCGCGAGGACGAGAAAACCAAGCGCCAAGAGAGGCCCGATCCAAGTCCAACGAGGCATATTCGTTCTCACCGCAGGGTGCCGGACTGCAGGGCTCGGAGCAACGACGCGCCGCCAGATCGGGTAGGTCGATTCGACCGGAACCGGAATCGAGCCGTTATCCGATCATCCCCGCGAATTGCGGGAAAAGCGACTCGGCGTTGCGGCGATCGATCGCGGCGTGCCCCTGGCCGTCGAGCGCGGCGTAGGCGTCGAGCTGTCCGGTGAAATAGCTCACCGCGATCGCCGGGGCGTACGGCCAATCGCTCCCGAACAACACGTGCCCCGGCTTCGCGAAAGCGAGCAAACTCGGTAACGCAGCCGGACTGCCGGAGAGCGCGGTATCGAAGTAGAAGTTCGCCAGATCGTCGATCACGTCGAGCGGCGAGCGCCGTGTCTCCGCGGCAATCGCGGCCGCGAGGCGATGGCTGGCGTAGGGAACAAAACCGCCGGCATGCGCCAAGATGATCTTCAGATCGGGATATCGCCGCACCACCCCGCTCTGGACCAAGCGGTAGGCGGCACGCGTCGTATCGAGCAGAAAATCCGCCGCGAACGGCGGAATCCCGTCGATGCGAGGGCCAGGCAGCGTCGACGGATGAATGAAGACCACGGCACGCCGGCGATTCAACTCAGCGAACAGGGGCTCGTCTTCCGGCGCACCGAGATAGCGACCGTGCGTGTTGGCGAGGAGGATCACGCCGGCGGCGCGCAGGGTGTCGAGCGCGTACTCGGCTTCCACCAGCGCACCAGCGACATCGGGCAGCGTGAGCGTGGCAAAGAATCCGAATCGCCGGGGCGCGTCACGCGCGACCTGCGCGGCGAACTCGTTCAGCTCGCGCGCCTTCGCGCGCGCCTCCGTGTCGCCCCGCTGACTCAGCTCGAGATGCACGCCCGGCGTCGAGATCGAGAGAATCCCCGTTGCGATCTGGTGATCGTCCATCACCCGGAGGGCGTCCTCGACCGACCACTGCGGCAGCTCCCTGCCGCCGGCCTCTCGTAGGCCGTTGGATCGGAGCCAGTCGGCATACGCCGGTGGGACAACGTGCTGATGAACGTCGATTCGTTGAGGCGACATCGGTCTCCACCCCTCGTTGAGACTTATGGCTTCTGAAACCCCTCGGTCAACCGGGTGCCGCCCGAATGCGAAAATCAGGGCCCGCCCGCGCGCAGGTCGCGCAGCCGCAACTGCAACCGGATTTCGCCGTTCCACTCTTCGAGTTGCGGCGAGTACACGAGATCGATCGTGTCGCCCTCCGCCACTTCCCGATCGGCCATTCCGAACCCGATCGCGGACAGTGCGCGGCCGTCGTGGCGCAAAAACAATTTCAGATGGTTTTCGCCGACGACCCGCCGATTCACGACCGTGACCGCTTTGGTGCAGAAGATCGGTTCGGGGTTGCCCATGCCAAACGGTTCCAAGCGATCGAGATCGGCCATCAGTTGGGCGTCGATGTCGCTGAAGCGCAGCTCCGCGTCGACGTCGAGTTCGGGCACGAACTGATCCGCATGCGTCCGTGCGCGCACGGCGTCCTCGAACGCCGCCGCGAAATCGTCGACCTGCTCCGCGCGAATGCTCAAGCCGATCGCCATTCGATGGCCGCCGAAACCTTCGAGACTCTCCGCACTCGCCTTCACCGCTTCGTGCAGATTGAAGTGACGGATACTGCGGCCGGAACCTCGCCCAATCCCGCTGTCCAGGTTCACGGCGATCAGAATCGTTGGGCGGTAGTAGCGCTCGACCAACCGCGAGGCGACGATGCCGATCACGCCGGGATGCCAGTCCTCCGACGCCAACACGATGCTGCGGCGCTCGGCGAACTCCTCGATGGCCTCGACTTGGCCGATGGCATCGTTGAGGATCTCCAGCTCGATGGCCTGCCGCGCGCGATTCTCTTGATCCAGTTCTTGCGCCAGTTGCTCGGCGCGCGCGCGATCGACCGTGGTCAGCAGCTCGACCGAACGGGTCGCATCCGCGAGGCGTCCGCCGGCGTTGAGTCGCGGCGCGAGTCGAAAGCCGACCACACCTGTCGAGATGTCGGTCACGCCGCTGACGGTCTTCAGCGCCATCAATCCCGGCCGCGCCGATCGCGCCAGCTCGCGCAAGCCGTGCTTCACCAAGACCCGGTTCTCCTCGACGATCGGCACGATGTCGGCAATCGTTCCGAGCGTCACTAGGTCGAGATAACGACGAAGATCGGGAACCGCGTCGGCCCCGGCTTCGCGCAAGCGCATGCGAATTCCCAGGGCGAGGTAGAAGGCGACGCCGGCTCCGCACAGGCCGGCGAACGGAAAGCCGGCGTCCGGTTCGATCGGATTCAAGACGGCGCAAGCCGGCAACGGCGTACCGGACACTTGGTGGTGATCGCAGACGATCGCCTCCAGCCCCAACTCACGCGCCACGGCCAACTCGCGATGCGAGACCCCGCCGCAGTCGACAGTGATCATGACCCGCGTGCCCAATTCGTGCAGCTTCCGGATTCCGGCCTCGGTAACGCCGTAGCCGTCGCGCAAGCGGTGCGGAATGTGCAGCACCGGCTCGTGTCCGAGCGCACGCAGGAACGTCAGCAGGATCGCGCTGCCGCTGATGCCGTCGACGTCGTAGTCACCGTAGATGCCAATGCGCTCGCCGCGCTGGACGGCGGTTAGCACGCGGGCCGAAGCCCGTGCCATGTCGCGGAACAGCATCGGCGAGCGGAGATGCTCGGCCAGCTTGGCGTTGAGAAAGGCGTCGGCGGCGTCGGGCGTGACGACGTCGCGATTGACGAGCAAGCGCGCCAGCAGCGGCGACACGCCGAGCGCGCCGCACAGCTCCGACTCCGGCTCGGGCCGGCGCGGAATCAGCATCCAGCGCCGGGGCGTCATGCGTTACCGATCAGCGGCGGCCACCACGTGCGGCGGGCGCGCGTTCGAACGCGAGCACGATCGGGCTGGCGATGAAAATCGACGAGTAGGTTCCGGTGATGAATCCCACGACCAGGGCGAAGGCAAAGCCGTTGATCACGTTGCCGCCGAGGAAGTACAGCGCGAGCGTCACCAGCAGCGCGGTCCCGGAGGTCAGAATCGTTCGGCTGAGGGTCTCATTGATGCTGCTGTTGATGATCGACGCCATCGACTCGCGCCGACTCTTGCGCATGTTCTCGCGGATGCGGTCCGAGACGATCACCGTGTCGTGCACGGAGTAGCCGACCACCGTCAGCAACGCGGCGACGATGGTGAGATCGATCTCGTAGCGCATCACGACCAGCGCGCCGAGCGTAATCAGTACGTCGTGCACCAGCGCCACCGCCGCGCCCAGACCGAACCGCCACTGAAAGCGAAACCAAATGTACACGCCCATCATCATCGTCGAGAAGCACACCGCCAAGAAGGCCTTGCGGCGCAAGTCGCTACCGACGCGCGGCCCGACGGATTCGACGCGCAGAATCTCTACCTGCCCTTGGCCGAACTTGTTGGCCAAGCCCTCCGACACTTGCTTGGAGGCCTTCGCCGTTTCCTCACCGGTGAGCGGCAGGCGGATGAGAAACTCGCCGGCAGCGCCGAAGTCCTGGATCGTCACGTCGCCGAACTCGGAACCGAGCGCGGCCCGCACGTCACTGATCGACGGCGGCGTCTTGAACTTCACGTGCATCACCGTGCCGCCCGAAAAGTCGACGCCGTAGTTCGGGCCGCCGCGCAGGATCAGGAACACGATCACGGCGAGGTTGAGAATCGTCGAGATCACGACTGCGTAGTGTCGGATGCCGACGAAATTGAAAGTGGTTCCGGGTTTGATCAGCTCCATGGCTTACACGCTCACGGTTTGCAGCCGGCGGCGGCTGAGCAGGTAGTCGTACACGACACGGGTTCCGACCACGGCGGTGAACAGGCTGGTGGCGATGCCGATACACAGCGTCACCGCAAACCCCTTCACCGGACCGGAGCCGAACTGGAACAGGATGATGCCCGACAGGAACGTGGTAGTGTTGGAGTCGAGGATGGCGGGCAAGGCACGCTCGTAGCCCGCGTCGATCGCGGCCCGCGCGGTCTTGCCGAGCCGCAGCTCTTCGCGAATGCGTTCGTTGATCAGCACGTTGGCATCGACCGCCATCCCGAGCGTGAGAACGATGCCGGCGATGCCGGGCAACGTCAGCGTCGCACCAAACGCCGCGAGTGCGGCGAGCGAGAAGAGCACATTCAACACCAACGCCGAATCAGCGAGCAGACCGGCGAGCTTGTAGTACACCAGCATGAACACCACGACCAAGCTGCCACCGACGACGAACGAAATCACGCCTTGGCGAATCGAGTCTTTGCCCAGCGACGGACCGACGGTCCGCTCCTCGGCCGGGTTGACCGGCGCCGGCAACGCACCGGTGCGCAGCACCAACGCGAGATCGCGGGCTTCTTTGAGATCGAAGCTACCGGTGATCACGCCGCGGTTGCTGATGCGATCGTTGATCCGCGGCGCCGACTGCACGACGCCGTCGAGAATGATCGCGAGCTGGCGACCAACATTGTTGCCCGTGATCTCTTCGAAGATTTTGGCGCCGCGGGCGTTGAGTTCGAACTCGACGTGCGGGCCTTCGGTCACCGTTCCCGGACGCGGCCGGGCGTTGGTCAACACTTCACCGGTCATCAGCGTGCGCGGCTCAACTTTGATGTCGCTGCGCGACACGCGTCCGGTGGCGCGATCCACTTCGCGCAGCGGCATGGTGATCAATCCCGGCGCCGACGGGTCCTTCGCCACCAGCTTGAACTCCAGCAGCGCGGTCTTGCCGATCAACGCTTTGGCGTGCTCGGGATCCTGAATGCCGGGCAACTGCACCAAGATGTCGCGATCGCCTTCGCGTTGCACGATCGGTTCGGCCACGCCGAACTGATCGACGCGGTTGCGCATGATCTCGAGCGACTGGTCGAGCGCGCCCTCGCGGATTTCACGAATCGTCCCCGGCGTCATCTTGGCCCGCACGATGTTTTCACCGGCGCTGTCGGGGTCGATCGACAGATTCGGAAAGCGATCGGAGATGAGCTTTTCGAGCGCGCCCCGTTTGCTCGCATCACTGAGCTGGGCGACGATCATGCCGCCTTGCACCGCGACGTTGGCGAGGCCGATTTGTTCCGTGCGCGCTTCGTTGCGCAGCTCCTCCGCCGCACGATCGACGTGGTTGGCGATCGCCTTATCGATGTCGACGGTGTAGACGAGGTGGGTTCCGCCTTGCAGATCGAGACCCAGCCGGATCGGCCCGGGGAGAAACGCGGGCCACCCGTCGGGGCGTCCTCCGGCATAGGTCGGCACCAAGAAAGTCGCCGCGGTCACCACTAGGGCCGCGACGAGCCCCATGCGCATCCACAGATTCGATTGGTTCACTTGTCCTTATTCTCCTTCGGTTTCGACTCGTCCTTCGCCTTGGCGTCGTCGCGTTTCGCCAGCTCGGCGATTTGCGGCCGGTCGACGCGCACGCGCACGTTGGGTGCGATTTCCAAGGTGACGATCCGGGATTCGAGGTTGACGACGCGCCCGTACAAGCCGCCTGCGGTAATCACTTCGTCGTTCTTTTTGAGGTTCTCCAGCATCTGACGATGGTCTTTGGCCTTCTGCTGTTGCGGCCGAATCAGCAGGAAGTAGAACACCACGAAGACCAGCAGCAACGGCGCGAAGCTCACCAATGCCGGCGGCGCGCCACCAGCCGCTTGTGCCCATGCCGTTCCGATCATGCCTCTGCTCCCTGTTCGAGCCGTGCGATCCGAATGGTCGCCCACTCGGCGAACGTGCCCGCGGCAATCTGCGCCCGCATCTGGCGCATCAGGTCGAGATAGAAATGAAGATTGTGCACCGAGTTCAACTGCGGGCCGAGCATCTCACCGCTCGCCGCGAGATGGCGGAGGTACGCGCGCGAAAACGTCCGGCAGGCGTAGCAGGTGCAGGCCGCATCGAGCGGCTCGGGATCGCGTGCGTAGCGCGCGAGCCGAATGTTCACCGGCCCGTGCCAGGTGAACACCATGCCGTTGCGACCGTTGCGCGTTGGCAATACGCAGTCGAACAGATCGTACCCCATGCCCACGAACCGGATCAGATCTTCCGGGCGGCCGACGCCCATGAGGTAGCGCGGCGCAGTCGTCGGCAAAGCGGCGGCGGTGGCGGCAGCCACGTCACGGGTCATCTCGACGGCTTCTCCCACACTGAGTCCGCCCACCGCATACCCTGGAAAGTCGAGCGCGACAAGTTCCGCCGCCTGCTGCCGGCGCAGATCGGCGAAGACGCCCCCTTGAACGATCCCGAACAACACCTGCCCCTCGCCTCGCTCGACCGCGAGCGAGCGTCGCGCCCATCGCAGCGTGCGGGCCGCTGCTCGCTCGGCGTCGGCACGACTCACCGGCGCCGGCAAACACTCATCCAGCGGCATCATGATGTCGACGCCGAGTCGAACCTGGAGCGCGACGACATCCTCGGGACTCAGCGACAACTTGGCGCCGTCGATGTGCGAACGGAACTCGACGCCGGTTTCGGTGACCTTGCGGAGCGCCGCCAAGCTAAACACTTGATAGCCGCCACTGTCCGTGAGGATCGGCCCCGACCATCCCATGAAGCGGTGCAGTCCGCCCATTTCGGCGACGAGGTCAACGCCGGGACGCAAGGCGAGATGATACGCGTTGGCCAGAACGATTTGCGCGTCGACTTCGTGCAACTGCGCGGGCGTGATCCCTTTCACCGTTCCTGCGGTCGCAACCGGCATGAAATTCGGGGTCTCGACAATGCCGTGGGCGGTGGCGATTAGGCCGCCGCGCGCGGCGCTGCCGGAATCGCGCCGACCGACCGTGAAGAACGGCGCGTCGCCAGAGGAAGCGGGAGAGACGCGACTCATTGGATGAACATCGCGTCGCCGTAGCTGTAGAAACGGTAGCGCAGCGTCACCGCCTCGCGATAAACGGCGAGCGTGGGCTCGCGACCCGCGAATGCGCTGACCAACGCCAGCAGCGTCGAACCGGGTAGATGAAAGTTGGTGAACAACGCATCGGCAACCTGGAAATGATCACCGGGACGAATGAAGCGATCGGCCCAACGATTCCCGGCGACAACGCGGCCGTCTGAATCAGCCGAGGATTCGAGCGCCCGCGTGGTGGTGGTCCCGACCGCAACCACGCGCCGGCCGTCGCGTCGTGCCGAGTTGATCCGCTCGGCGGAGGTCGCGGAAATTTCGCACCACTCCGCATCCATGTGGTGATCGCTCAAGTCGCCAGCGTGAACCGGCAAGAAGGTGCCCGGCCCGACGTGCAAAGTGACGAACACGATCTCGGCGCCTCGCTGGCGCAACTCGTCGAGCAATGCCGGGGTAAAGTGCAGACCAGCGGTCGGCGCGGCGACCGCACCCGGCCGTGCAGCGAACACGGTCTGGTAGCGTTCGCGATCGAACGGCAACGGCCCATCAGGCCGCTTGATGTACGGCGGCAACGGGACCTCGCCGTGCCGCTGCAACAAGCCCGACACGTCCGCAACATCGAAAGCGAGGTCGTAGCGCCCGGTGGGATGTGCCGTGCGGACGACCGCGCCCGCGTGCTTGCCGATGCTGACATGGGCGCCGGGCTGCAGGCGCTTGCGCGGACGGCCCAGGCACTGCCAGGTTTCGTCGCCGTTTGGCCGAATCAGCAGCAGTTCGACAGCGGCGCCCGTCGTCGTGCGTCCGTAGATCCGAGCCGGCACCACCTTGGTGTCGTTGAACACCAGTACGTCGCCCGCGCGGAGGAAGTGGGTCAACTCGTGGACGCGGGTATGGGTTCGCTCGCCCGAGCGACGGTCCCAGACCAACAGCCGCGCGGCGGCGCGGTCAGACGCGGGTTCCTGCGCAATGAGGTCCGGCGGCAAATCGAACTCGAAGTCACTCAGCGGCCAACGCGGTTCGGCACCGTCGCTGTAGACAACACTCTGCATGGCTCGTAAAAAGAAGGGCACCGCGTGGGTGCCCGTGGTGCGCAGTCAAAAATCACATGCCCCGCAACGAGTCAAGGCACGACCGCGGATCGGCGAAACGGCAGCAACGCTGCGCCCTGAATTGTTTCGGAACGATTGCCTCGGTCGCGGCCATGATTGTCATCTCGTCAGGCGAATCGAGTCTCGCCGAGCCGACCGGTTCACCCACCGCACGTGAATCGCTGGCGCTCTGCGATCGATCCGACGATGTGCCCGAAGCGGAAAAGACCACCCTGCTCGACCGCGGCCTCCGACTCGCCGAACGCGCCCTAGAGGACGACGCGCACGACGGGGCGGCGCACTTCGGCGTCTTCTGCAATCTGGGAAAACTCACCGACCTGCGCGGCGCCGGTTTGCGCAGCCTGTTCGCGATTCGGCGACTCCACCGCGAATTGGAGGCGTCTCTGGCGCTTGCCCCCGATGATCCGGACGTGCTGGCTGCCAAGGGCGCATTCCTGCTCAACCTCCCACGGCTGCTCGGCGGCGACACGGTCGAGGCCGAACGCTCCCTTCGGCGGGCGCTCGAAATCGAACCGACTAACGGCACCGCGCAGCGCTATCTGGACAAAGCGCGGCAGTCTTCACGTCAGCCTTGATGTGAAGAAGGAACTTCACCACAAAGACACGGAGAAGACACGGAATTCGGAAGCTCGCAGATGAAGAACCACACCCGATCAAAGGTGAAGGTTCGAAGTCGAGTCTTCGACCTTGGAGGATCTCATTCTCCGCGCCTCAGTGCCTCCGCGGTGAGTCGCTTTTTTGTCTCACAGGGGTTAGGCGCCCGCTTACGTCGCGGTTTCGGTTTGGACCGCGCGGCGGGCTTGGAGCAGATCTTCGAGCCCGACTCCAGCCAGCGGCAACGCGAGAATGCCTTGCCCGATCAGGCTCGCCAATTGAATCGCATTGAGCACCAGGCCGTACGCCAACGCGTCCGCCGCCGCCACACCGAACAACGCAAGCGCCAATTGGCAAGCGTACTGATAGGTACCGATCATGCCCGGCGCCTGCGGCAATGCCGTTCCGAACCCGATGAAAATGAACACGATGATCGCGGCGTTGAAGGGCACCGCAAAGCTGAATGCGCGGATGACGACGTAGCTCGACAGGATGGGAAGAAACCACAACCCCAACGAGACCACGAAGACGAGACCGAGCAAGCGTGGATCCGGCAGGATCTGCATGCCGGCGACGACCGCCTTGAGGATGCGCACCAGCCCGGCGCCGAATCGCTCCGGCAAATAGTGCACGATCCATCGATCGACGAACGCTTCGCCGCGCCACCACAGCAGCACCACGAGCGTGACGAGAATTGTTGCGCCCACCGCCGGAAACATCGCGCCGCGCCGAACCCAGGCCGGCAAATCGGCGGTCGTCAGTAGGCCGAGGAAGATGTAGAAGAGGATGACGACCGAGTCCATCGTCTTCTCGACTACAAGGTTGCCGACGACGTTCGAAAAGCTGACCGCGTGGCGACGCGACAGCAACCACGGCCGCACGACCTCGCCGAGTCGGGCAGGCAGGACATTGATCGCCATGTACGCGACGCTGGTCACCACCCACAGCGGGCCGAGCCCGACGCGGCAGAGCGGTCGCAGCTCCAGTTGCCACCTCCATGCGCGGAAGATCTGCAGCAAGATGCTGATCGCGAATGCTGGAACCAACCAGCGCGGATCGAATCGAGCGAGGGCGACGCCGAGATCGCGAAGTGGAACGTTGCGGAAAGCCAAGTAGAGAAACAGGGCGCTGACAACGAGACTCAGAACGACGTTGCGGAGCGTGCGGCCACCCATGCGCCCTCGACCCTGCCCCAGGCGCCGTCTTGGCGCAAGCGTCCCAGCTACTACGCCGGCAGGCATAGAGGGCCAGCCCTCCCCCTTCGGAGCGGAAACCGGCGATCAGCCGGCAAAGTTCCAGCGCGCCATGGTCGCAACGTCCTTCATGCTGCGACCGAGATGGCGAACGACCGACGGCTCGAAACCGCTGTGCATCTTGCAGTTCTGGCACAATGGATCTTGGCGCGACTCCCAATAGTCCCAGTCGACGCCGTTCCAGAATTCACCCCACGTCGCATAGTGCTTCTTCTCGACGAGGTAGCACGGCCCCTTCCAGCCGCGCGGCGAACGAGTCGGATTGCCCCACGGCGTGCACGGATAATCGCGCTCGCCCGCGGCGAACTGCAGGAACAACGGCGTCGAGTACAACCGATATTTCTTCGAGAGCTGCAGCACACGTTTGAACTTCTGATGGATCTCGTCGCGAATCAGAAAGTGATTCTCTTTGATCGGTTCGTAGTGATAGCCGGGCGAGATCAACATCCCGTCGACCCCGATCGAATCGAGGAAGGCGCACATCTCCTCGACCTCTTCGACGTCGGTCTCGCGATAGACGGTGGTGTTGGTGCAGACGTGATAGCCGAGCCGCTTCGCTTCTTTGATCATCTCAACGGCCTTGTCGAACACACCGGCACGATCGACGACCAGGTCGTGCGTCTTCCGCATTCCGTCCAAGTGCACGTTGATGCTCAGCCGTTTGTGCGGCCGGCCGCGTTTGAAAAAGCGATCGAGCAAGATGCCGTTGGTGCACAGATAGATGTGTCGCTTGCGGGCGATGACACCGTCGATCAACTCGGGCAGCTCGGGATAGATCGTTGGCTCGCCGCCGCAGATCGACACCACCGGCGTGCCGGATTCATCGACCGCCTTGAGGCAGTCGTCGAGCGACAGGCGGTCCTTGAGATCGCCGCTGTAGCGCTCGGGCGAACAGCCGATGCACGCGAGGTTGCAGGTGTGAAGCGGTTCGAGCATCAGCACGAACGGGTAGCGAGTGCGGCCCCGCCACCAGTTCTTCGCTTGCCACTTCATCATGTCGGTCATGATGTGAAGCGGAAACCTCATCACCAGCCCTCCTTAACCGCGCGGTTAAATCCGCGGGGCTCGATGGCCCGATCCGATTGTTGCAACCTCATCGACTCGCTCTCACCAGCTCGTCACGCGTCGGCGCCGACGGCGGCGGACGCGCGAGTGCGGCTCATGATGATCGCGTCTTCGCCGCGACCGTAGTAGTTGCGACGAATGCCGGCATCGACGAATCCAAACTTGCGGTAGAGATGGCGAGCCGCGGTGTTCTCGCGCCGGACTTCGAGCGTGATCAACCGCGCGCCCGCTTGATCGGCCTCGGCGATCACCGACTCGACCAATCGCCGGCCGAGCCCTTGGCCGCGATGCTCCGGATGAACGGCGATGTTGAGGATGTGTACCTCGTCGCCGACCAGCCAGCGGCACACATAGCCGAGCGTCGTCCGCGTCCCGTTTGCCGCGCGCAACAGCATCGTGCGCGAGAACGGGACTTTCAACTCATGGAGGAAGAGGCCCGGCGTCCATGGCTGCGGAAACGATCGGCGCTCGATCTCCATAACTTCAGGGAGATCATCGGCCTGCATGGGTTCAAGCGCGAGGTTCACGGCGGCTACCACCGAATCAACGCCGACGCCCAGGTGAACCCGGCACCGAACGCTGCCAGACACACGAGCGACCCATCGCGCACCTTACCGGCTTCAATCGCCTCGGAAAGTGCGATCGGAATCGACGCCGCGGTGGTGTTGCCGTACCGCTCGATGTTGGTGAACAGCTTTTCCTCCGGCAACTCGAGGCCCATCGCCACCATTTGGCTGATACGCTGATTGGCTTGGTGCGGGATCAGCAAGTCCAGGTCCTTCACGCTGAGCCCATTGGCATCGAGCGCTTCATGGATGACCTCGGGGAATCGCGTCACCGCGTGGCGAAACACCTCCCGCCCCTTCATCTTCGGGAAAATGCGCGCGTCGGTGATCATCTGTTCGGTCAAACGCGGATGCTCGCGGCTGCCGGGGCTTTCGAGCCAGAGCATCTCCGCAAATCGTCCGTCGGCGTGCAGGTGGCAGGAAAGAATGCCGCGCGCGGGATCGTCAGACTGCCCGATCACCAGCGCGCCGGCACCGTCGCCGAAGATGACGCCGACCTCGCGACCGCGCGTGGTCAAATCGAGGCCGGTGGAATGAATCTCGCCGCCGACCAGCAGGGCATAGTCGCACGCGCCGTTCTTGATGTACGCGTCGGCGGTCGCCAGCCCGTAAATGAATCCGGAGCACTGATTGCGGATGTCGAACGCGGGCATCCCGCTCATCCCCATGCGCGCCTGCAGGACGCACGCGGAGCTCGGCATGTCGTAGTCCGGGCTCAGCGTGCAGAAGATCACACAGCCGACTTGTTCGGGCCGAATGCCCGCGCGCTGCAGCGCTTCGGCCGCCGCCAAGGCACCAAGATCAGCCGCGCCGGTGTCGCCTTCGCTGAAGTGCCGCTGCTTGATGCCGGTGCGTTGCTGAATCCACTCGTCCGAGGTCTCCATCCGGCCGGCCAGATCGTTGTTGGTCACGATCGTGTCCGGCACCGCCCGCGCGACGCTCAGGATGCGCGATCTTCGCAGTCCGTCGGTCATAGTTGCACCACCGCCGCGCCCCACGCGAAGCCGGCCCCGCAGGTCGCCAAACACACGGTGGCGCCGCGCCCGATCTCACCGTTGGCCACCGCCGTACTCAAACTCACCGGCAACGCCGCCGCCACCAGGTGGCCGTTGTTGCGTTCGCCGCAGTTGATCGTGCGCTTGGACACACCCAATCGCTCAGCCGCCTGCGCGGCAACCTCGGGGAACACATGCGCGATGATGAACATGTCGATCGCATCTTTGTCGACGTCCACTTTGGCGATAGCCTCGTCGATCACGGCGGGCAATGTGGCGATACCGAACTGCCGCACCACCTGATCGTCGAGGGCGGGAAAATGAAGCCGGTCGCGGAAATTTTCAATCGTCATCCGTACCGGATGCTGCCGGCTCGACGGGTACTCGCACCAAAAGCGATCGTACTGGCGACCGTCGCTGCGAATCACCACCGACCGCACACCGGCGCCGTTGTCGCTCGGGCCGAGCACCGCGACCGCCGCACCATCACCGAAGAGCGTCGCGACCTTGGCACCGGCTTCAGTGTAGTCCAGTCCGGACGAGATCACCTCGGACGCAACCAGCAGAACGCGGCGATATGTGCCCGCACGAATGAACTGATCCGCGATGGACAAGCCGAACAGAAAGCCGGCGCACTGTCCGCGGACGTCGAGGGCGCCGACCGTGCCGGCTCCCAACTTGTGCTGGAAGAAACACGCGCCGCCGGGGAACGTAACGTCGGGCGTCATCGTCGCGAAGACAATGAAGTCCGTCGCGTCGACGGAGAGCCCCGCCTGTTTGAGCGCGGCATGCGCCGCAGGCAACGCGAGGTCAGATGATCCGCCGCTAGCGGCAATCGGCCGATGCACCCCAGCCACCGCGCTCAACGGCGGGAGCTGGTGGCCCAACCCCAGCAGGGTGGCGTGCATAGGGTTACCGCTTGACCAACACGACTTCGAGGGTCTTGCCGACGAATCGGTGCTTGAAGCCGGCGATCGGTCCAGGCAGCTTCACGCGCGCGGTGAAGTCCGGCGGAAACGCCGGCGACACCGCCGCGATCTTGCGCACGTTCGGATCGTCGACGTGGCCGGCGACGACGAAGTAGCCTTCTTGCACGCTCAAATCGTAGTCGTAGTCCGGCATGTCATCCGACACGCCCAGCTCATCTTTCATCGCGGAGTGCGGAACGCGCCGCGGAAATTCGAGACGCAGCAACAACGCGTTCCCTTGCTCGGTGAGCGTGTAGACCTCGCCGTACCGCCGCTCGCGTTCCTGCTTGTCCTCGAAGTCGCCGCCATGAAATCCATCGACCGGCAACGTACCGACCTCCTCTGACGTCTTCAGCATGCGCGTCAGCGGCGCGAACAGCATCGCCAACGGCAACCCGTAGGGGGCTGCGCGATACACCACTTCATCGAGCGGCGCGGCGCGCAGCACCGCCTCCCGCATGCGCAAGATCGTCTCGATACCGGCGATACTGAAGCCGAGCACGATCAGCGACGTGAGTTGCGTCGAGAATATGTCGCGGCGCAACACGAGCGCACCGAACGCCACCATGATCGCCGGGTACAGCACCATGTTGTGCAGCGCGTTCAACCCAGTCGCGCCCCCGGCGGTGAAGAAGCGCTTGTCTCCCACGGCTTCCTCGATGCGCTTCTTCTGCCCGAACGGCAGCGCACCGAGCACGGGTTGGGAGAACGCGGCAAACCATTTGAACGCGCGCGAGCCCGTGCGCGGTCCGCTGAGCAACGCAGCGGCGTCTTCGAACGAGCCGGGCAGTTCGCCGGGGAACGATTTCAATTTGCGCGGTGGGCGTGGAGCCGGCGCGGCCGCCGCCTTCGGCGGCGCCAACGCTTTCTCCACTCGGCCACCGGCCGGCGCAGCGGTCGCGACTTTTGCCGCAGCTGGGGCAGCCGGCGCGGCCGCCGAGGCCGCTGGTGCGGGTGCAGCAGGTGCCTCGGCCGCGTGTCCGTTGCCCTTCTTGAAACGCGAGGGATAGTCGGCGGTGAACTCGGTTTCCGGATGCAATTGGCGCGCGCGCGCAATCAATACGTCATCGGACTCGGGGATGTTCGGATCCGGCACGCAGCAATCGACCGGGCACACCGCCGCACACGCTTCGTGATCGTGGAAGCCGACGCACTCGGTGCACTTCTCGGGTACGATGTAAAAGATGTCCTGTGCGATCGCCGGATGTTTCACGCCGTTGAGCTCCCACTCCACCCCGCCCTGGTAGATCGCGGTATTGGGACACTCCGGCTCGCACGCGCCGCAGTTGATGCACTCCGACGTAATCACCGTCGCCATAGAAACCCGCTCTCCCTCTGTGCAATGACTCGCAGTCGTCTAGCCTGTTTCCAACGGGGATTCAACGAAGCACCTGCCTACTAGAATCGCGACGCGGGCTCCAGTATGGAGAGCCTGCCGGCGACGCGCCGTGCGACATCTTACAGGAGGAAATTCTCATGAAAATCGAATCAAGCGTGGCCGTCGTCACCGGCGGTGCATCCGGCTTGGGCGAGGCCACGGTGCGCATGCTGCTCGCCAACGGCGGGCGCGCGGCGATCATGGACCGACCCCAATCGAACGGCGAGCACTTGGCGAAGGAACTCGGCAAAAACGCGATCTTCACGCCGGCCGATGTCACCAGCGAGTCGGAAGTCAGCGCAGCGATCACCAAGGCCGTCGGCGCATTCGGCACGATTCACATCGCCGTCAACTGCGCCGGCGTCGGCGCGGCGATGAAGACGGTGAGCAAGTCGGGGCCGATGCCACTGGAGATCTTCAGCAAGGTCATCGAGATCAACCTGATCGGAACCTTCAACGTGATCCGGCTCGCGGCGGCGCAGATGCAAAGGAATCAACCCAGCGACGATGGCGAGCGGGGGGTGTTGATCAACACCGCATCGATTGCAGCGTTCGACGGTCAGATCGGGCAGGCCGCCTACTCGGCGTCGAAGGGTGGGGTGGTCGGCATGACGTTGCCGATCGCGCGCGACTTGGCCTCGGTCGGGATTCGCTGTGTCACCATTGCACCGGGTACGTTCGACACGCCGATGTTGGCGATGCTTCCCGAGCCGCAGCGTCAGGCGCTCGGGGCGCAGATTCCGTTTCCATCGCGCCTCGGCCGGCCGAGCGAGTACGCGGCGTTGGCGCGCCACATCATCGAGAACGTCGTCCTCAACGGCGAGACCATCCGCCTCGACGGCGCGCTGCGCATGCCGCCGCGCTAACCCTCGCGGCGCACGATGTCGGGCGAGAACGCCGGCAAACACACGGCGATGTATTCGGCGCCCTCGGCCCCCGGCGTGCTGTAGCGCACGCGCTCTCCGGGAGCGGCTATGACCGCTTCGCCAGCGCGCACGTCGATGGCGCCGCCGTCATGTTCGACGCACAGCGTCCCTTTCAGTACGATAGTGAACTCATGAAAGTCCGGCCGCTGCGCCGGCTCCGACCAGCCGCTCGGCGAGCGCATGTGCGCGACGCTCACGGCGGTGGTCTTGGAGTTTACACGGCCGACGTATTCGTCGATCAACTTCGGCGGCGTGCCGGCGGCTTCGATTCGCGTGGGTCCTTTGATGTGTGTGGGCATATCGATCTCATGCCGATTCGGCGTGATTCGGGCAAGGGGCGGTGAATTGTCGCGTCACGTTGCCGACTGATGAGGAGAAAACCGGGCGCGGTTTTCTCCTCAGACTCCTCTTTCGCTTCCGCTGCGCTCGCTATCGGCCGCGTCACTGCGAGTCGGCCTCACGCATAGGTATGTACCGACGGCGTCGGGCTGCGATGCCAATGGCGGGCTGCACGTCGCCAGCGACAGCCTCTGGGCTCTGTGGGTTGAACGCAGCACGTTCCTTCGTCCTGAAGCTTCGCCACGGCACTTCGCGTTGACATCCGATCCGCAATCGGCGCACCGTGCTCATCGTGCAGGCACAGGACAGCGCGGACGCCGCAACACTCCTCGCACTGCTGGAGCAGCGAGCCCCGCGCCCGCTGTCTATCCCCGAAATTGCCCGCCTGCTCAACCTTGAGCACTACAATCACAAAGCCATGCGCGCAGCGTTGGAAGCCGGGGTGATGGAGCGCAACCTGCGCCGAATCGGCAAAACCCGCTATCAATGGATTCGCGACGTCGAGCGGGTCTCGCGAACCGAAACGAAGCGCGCGAGAAAAACCGGGCGATCCGCCGCTCGAACCATCGAGGGCCGCTACACGCGGGTTCGCGCCGGCTTCGGCTTCGTCGAGGTGCTCGGCCGCCAGGCTGATCAGTTCGCCCGCGACATCTTGATTCCCGCCAGCATGGAAGGCGCAGCGCTGCATGGCGATCGCGTGGCGGTCGAAATTGTCCGGCGCGATGCGCGCGTCCGACGCGTCGTCGGCCGGATCGTGTCGGTGCTCGAACGTGCGCACGAGCAAATCATCGGCACGCTCGAACTGCACGGTCGACATTGGCGGATCGTTCCGGACAACGACCTGCTCCCGCCGGTCGATCTCATCGGTGACGTCCAACTCGACCGCGACAACCACGGCCTGACGGCGCGCGCCCGCCTGACGCGCGCCGCCACCCCGACCCGCCCCGTGGGCGGCGAGCTCGTCGAGGTGCTCGGGGCAGCGGACGACCCCGAGGTGCAGTTCCTCAGCATCGCCTATGAACACGGCTTGCGCACCGAGTTTCCGCCCGAGGTGGTCGCCGAGGCGACACGCCTGCCACCTGACCCGTCCGCGAGCGATTTCACTGGTCGCGACGATTTGCGGGCGCTGCCATTCGTCACCATCGACGGCGAAACCGCACGCGACTTCGACGATGCGATTTGTCTCGAAGCGAGGCGCAGCGGCTACCATCTCTGGGTCGCCATCGCCGACGTGTCTCACTATGTGCAGCCGGGTTCCGCGCTCGACGACGAGGCGGGCCGGCGCGGCACCAGCGTCTACTTCCCCAATCGCGCGATCCCGATGCTGCCGCCGCAGTTGTCGAGCGAGTTGTGCTCGCTCAATCCACAGCGCGATCGACTCGTGTTGGTCGCGGAGCTGTCCTACGATCGCGATGCGCATCGCACCGACGAGCGGTTCTATCGCGCGGTCATCAGCAGCCGCGCGCGACTGACCTACACCAAGGTCGCGGCCGTGCTGTCGACTACCGACACAGCGGAGATCCGCGCCTCGCGCAACGAGCTTGGTCCGCTGCTGTCGCAGCTGCATCGCATGCACGAGCTGATGCTGAAACTCTATCGCAATCGGATTCGCGGCGGCTCACTTGATCTCGATTTGCCGGAAGCGCTGATCGATTTGTCCGAGCAAGGTCGCAGCATCGGCGTTCGCCTGTTCCATCGCAACGACGCCCACCGCATCGTGGAAGAGTTCATGCTCGAAGCGAACTGCGCCGTCGCCGCGCACTTGCGGGATCAACGCATTCCCCTGCCCTACCGCATTCACGAACCGCCCGATCCGGACGACATCGACGAGTTGAATCAGTTCCTTGGGCCCTTCGGTCTCGCGGTCGAGTACCGCGGGGGACCCGAGCCGAGCGACGTGCAGCGACTGCTCACCCGCCTGCAAGGCCATCCGTTGGCGCGCGTACTGACGCGCCAGGTGCTTCGCGCATTGACCCAAGCCCAGTACAGCACCCGCAACGCCGGGCACTTCGGCCTTGCGTTCCCGGTCTACTGCCACTTCACTTCGCCGATCCGCCGCTATCCGGACCTCCTCGTGCATCGGCAGCTCGGGCATTTGTTCGACCTCGCATCCGATCGTGCTCGCGCCGACGCCGAAGCGTTGGAGGCCGCAGCCGTCCATAGCTCACAGCGCGAGCGCGAGGCGATGGAAGCCGAGCGCGCGATGCTCGACCTCAAGAAGGCCGAATTCATGCTCGATCACTTGCTCGAACAAGAGGCGGGCACGATCGTGTCGGTGACGAACTTCGGCTTCTTCGTCGAGCTCGACGCCTATCCCATCGAAGGACTCGTGCGCCTCGGCGATCTGACAGATGATCGATACACGTTCATCGAGCGCGAGCGCGCGCTCAAGGGCATGCGCAAAGGCCACCGGTTCCGCCTCGGCGACCGCGTGCTGGTCGAAGCAATCAATGTCGATCTCCGCCGACGCGAGATCGACCTGGCACTCCTGGAGCGCCTGGCCACACGCGTTGCCACGACTGCGACGGACTCGCCGCGACGAGGCAAAAGGTCTCCGAATCGCGCGCGCAAGCGGCGTGCTTGAAGGAAGCGTTGTCGTGGTGTGAAATCACCATTGTCGACGGAGGATGGATGCCGACCAATGTTGAAGTCGCCCACTCGATTGCGCTGCGGCCCATCGCGGAGGTGGCAGCGCCGCTCGGGCTGACGTCCGCGGACTTGCGTCCCTATGGCCATGACGTTGCCAAGGTTGCGCTCTCCGTTCTCCAACGTCCGCGGTTGCGACCCGACCCATCGCGGCTGATTCTGGTCTCTGCCATCACCCCGACTCCGGCGGGCGAAGGAAAGACCACCACCAGCATCGGGCTGGCCGACGCGTTTCATCGCCTGGGCGAATCCGTATGTGTCGCGCTGCGCGAGCCGTCGCTCGGGCCATGCTTCGGCATGAAGGGCGGCGCCACCGGCGGCGGCTATAGCCAGATCGCGCCCGCCGATCGGATCAATCTACACTTCACCGGCGACTTCCATGCGGTGACGACGGCCCACAATCTGCTCGCGGCGCTGCTCGACAATCACATCTACTTCGGCAACCGGCTCGGAATCGATCCGCGCCGCATCGTGTGGCGTCGGGTGATGGATATGAACGATCGCGCCCTGCGCAACATCATCGTCGGCCTCGGCGGCCCGCAGCAGGGGGTGCCGCGCGAAACCGGCTTCGACATCACCGCGGCGTCGGAGGTCATGGCAATGCTGTGTCTCGCCAGCGGCATCGACGATCTGCGCGCGCGGATCGAACGCACGCTGGTCGGGTTCACGTACGATGGCGAGCCGGTGACCGCGGGCAAGCTCGACGCCGCCGGCGCGATGCTCGCGCTGCTGCGCGACGCGCTGCAACCGAACCTCGTGCAAACCCTCGAAGGCACGCCGGCGCTGGTGCACGGCGGGCCGTTTGCGAATATCGCGCACGGCTGCAACAGCGTGCTGGCCACGCGCATGGCGATGCATCTCGCCGACTGGGCGATCACCGAAGCGGGCTTCGGCTTCGAACTCGGCGCCGAAAAGTTCTTCGACATCAAATGCGCCGGCGCCGGACTCGACACCGCCGCGGTCGTGCTGGTGGCCACCGTGCGCGCGCTCAAGCTGCACGGTGGGGTCGCGCTGGCGGACCTCGGCCGGCCCGATCCCGAAGCGGTCGTGCGCGGCCTGCCGAACCTCGACAAGCACATCGAGAACATCGCCCAGTTCGGCGAGCGTCCGGTGGTGGCGATCAACCGGTTCGCCGGCGACAGCGAAGACGAGATCCTTGCGGTGCGGCGCCATTGCGCCGACCGTGGCGTGCCGGGCGCGGTGACAGACCACTTCGCTCGCGGCGGCGAGGGCGCAGTGGAGTTGGCGCGAACCGTCATGATGCACGCCGAGCGTCGCAGCCAGCCGTTTCGACCGCTGTACGATTGGCACCAGCCGGTTCCCGACAAGATCCTGGTCGTCGCGCAGAAAATGTACGGCGCACGCCGTGTTGTGTTCACCAAGACGGCCGAGCGCGACCTCACTGACGTCAAGCGCCTCGGCTACGACCGACTACCCGTGTGCATCGCCAAGACGCAGAACTCACTCTCCGACGATCCGACGTTGCGCGGCCGACCCAGCGATTTCGACGTGACGGTGCGAGGGATTCAGATCAATGCGGGCGCCGGGTTCCTGGTCGTGCTCACCGGCGATATCGTTCGCATGCCGGGTCTGCCGCGCCACCCGCTCGCCGAATCGATCGATCTGCAAGGCGATGCGATCGTCGGGCTCGCATGATCATGTCCAACGCGTGGTACTTCGCCTACGGCTCCAACATGCAGCGCGCGACCTTCGCCGGCCGCCGCGGCATCGCGTTCTCGCGCGCGCTGCCGGCGCGCGTCAACGCGTGGCGCCTAGTGTTCGACAAACCGCCCTTGCTGCCGATCGGGGAGTCGTACGCCAACATCATTCCAGACCCCGCAGCCGAGGTGCTGGGCGTGTTGTACGAGGTCACGCTCGACGACCTCGCCCACATCGATTTCACCGAGGGGGTTCAACTCGGAAACTACCGACGCGTCGAGGTGCCGGCAATACCGCTCGCGCCGATCGAGCCGCCGCCGCTGAGCGCATTCACCCTCACGTCCGAGCGGCGCGACGACCAACTGCAGCCGTCGCTGCGCTACATGAGCCTGCTGATCGCCGGCGCGATTGAGCACCGGCTTCCGGCCGACTACGTCGAGTTTCTCCGTTCGGTGCCGGCGCGACCGGAGACGCCCGAGGCGATTGAGTTTCGCGCGATGGTCGACGACGTCCTCCGCCGGCGTTGACCGGCGCGCGCCGCCGGCACCATAGGCAGAGTCTACGAGGGCGCGAACTTCACCCGCATCTCTTTGATGCCGTCGATGAAGTTCGAGCGCAGCAGCCGCGGCGGCGCCGCCGGCTCCATATCGGGCAGGCGGCGGAGCAACTCCTCGAAAATCACCTTCAACTCCAGCCGTGCGAGGTTTGCGCCCAAGCAGAAGTGCTCGCCGATGCCGAAGGCGAGGTGCTCGTTGGGACTGCGCGCGACATCGAAGCGATCGGGATCGGGAAAGACGTCCTCGTCGCGATTCACCGACGGATACCACATCGTGACCTTGTCACCGGCGCGGATCTTCGTGGCGCGGATCTCGGTGTCGGCGGTGGCGGTGCGGCGGAAGTACATCACCGGCGGGTTGTAGCGCAGAATCTCCTCGATCGCGGACGGAATCAGCCCCGGGTTGTCGATCAAGCGCCGCCGCTGGTCGGGATGTTCCATCAGCAAGCGCATCCCGTGGGCGGTGACGGTGCGTGTGGTCTCGTTGCCGGCCACCGCGAGCAGCAGAAAGAACGAATTGAACTCCAGCTCGGTGAGTTTCTCGCCGTCGACTTCGGCGTTGACCAGCGCGGTGGCGAGATTGTCGGCGGGCTGGGTGCGGCCCTGCTCGGCCAGCTTCGCGGCGTACATGAACATCTCAATGCCGGCCTGCTTGCCCTGTTCGCGACTGGCTTGAACCTCGGGATCGTCGAAGCCGATCATCAGATTGCTGAGGTCGTAGACCCGACGCCGATCCTCCTCGGGCACACCGACCAGCTCGCAGATGACCTGCATCGGCAACTCGGCGGCGATCTCCGAGACAAACTCACATTCGCCTTTGTGCGCAACCCGATCGACGATCGTCCTGGCCATGTCGCGAATGTGTTCCTCGAGTCGAGTCACCATGCGCGGCGTGAAGCCCTTTTGCACCAAGCGCCGGAATTTCACGTGCTGCGGCGGGTCCATGTTGAGCATGATCGCACGCAGTTCCATCAGGGTGTTTTCGGGTGGATCGAAAATGTTGGTGCCCCCGCGCCACGACGAAAACAGATTCGGCTCGCGCGAGACCTGTTTGAGATCGTCGTACTTGGTGATCACCCAGAAACCCGGGCCGCCGTCGCGTTCGGCATTCCACGATACCGGCGCGTCGCGTCGCAACATCCGGAAGTATTCGTGCGGAAACCCGCCGTCGAACGCGCGCGGGTCGCTGAGGTCCGCGTCGCCGATCTTCATCGCCTGCAGCTACCGGTCTCGACGACCACCGGGGCATCGAAGCTTGCGTGCATGTGCTCGACCCAGGTGCTCATCAACGCGCGGCGCGGCAACCCGAGGCCGCGCAACTCGTCGGCGATCGGGTGCGCGCCGAGTGCCAGCGTGGCCCCGCCCAACCGCATCCCGACGCCGTCGCCACCCATGACCGACGGCGTGCGCCGCAAGACACCGTCACGCCATGCGTACGCGTCCTGGGGCATGTCCTTCATCTGTCGTTGTCCACCGCGTCGCATGGCGAGGGTGAGGACGGGTGTCCCGTCGGCGACCAGGCGACACGAGCGGGTGTTGCCCTGGTCGCTGAACTCGATGTCGTCGACGGTCTTCGGGAAGCCCCAAATGTCACGGCCAGCGTCGCACGAAAAGCCGGTCGTCACCGGCAGGTGATGAATGTACGCGCCGATCTGGCCGCGCTGAAACCCGCCGAGCATGCCGAACAACGGCAGCGGCGGTGGGCCGCCTTGCTTGACGAAGAACGCGACCGAGACTTCGTTGTACATTCCGAGGTCGTTGTCGCGATACTCGATGGCGGCGATCACGCACAACGTACGTCCCGGCAGCAACTCGGGCACGTACAAGCCCGGCGCCGCGATCAGCCCGCGGACCCCGGCCGCCGGCACAACAAACATCGCGGACATCGAGGTCGCGTCCCGTACCTCGACGGGCAGTCGCACTACCTTGCCCTGCACCACGTATTCGGTCGACGCGGAAGGCGGTGAATCGATCGCCGCGGCTTGCTTACTCATACCTGTTCTCCGCCTAGCTTCGTGCGTTCGCTCGCACCTGTTGCTCGTTACCACAAGGCCGACGGGGTTCGGAAGAGCAAATCTCGCAAGGAGAGACGCGACTGGGCCTGCGTCCCTCACGCTTTTACTCGGTGCCGCGGGCTGCTAGATCGCGAAGCCGAAGTACCAAAGCGTCAGGAGGTGAGCGCGTCTGCCCCACGTAACGAAAGCGATGCCGCACAACAGTCCCGTCGCTTCGCAACTCGATTCACGGTCGCAGAGTGATTGCAGCGCGGCCTTCGGCAAGCGCACACCGTTGCGCGGCGGCCGTCGTGTGGTGTTCTGGCTGCTGGTCGCAGCCTCGGTAGGCCTGCTGTTCGGGCGGCGACCGGACGCGGTGACAACGCCGCAGTTCTGGGCCGAAGACGGGGCGGTCTTCTTCGCCGACCAGTACCGCGGAACGGTGCGACCATGGACCTTGTATCGCGGCTATTGTCATCTCATCCCACGCGTCGTCGCCGGCGTGGCGACGCTCCTTCCATTGAAGCAGGCGCCCCTCGTATACAATGTGAGCGCGTTGATCCTTGCGGCCGTCAGCATCGCGTGGTTTTCGCTCCCGCACTTCCGACATCTGGTGAAGGAGGACTCGCTCCGCGCAAGCGTTTGCATTGCGCTCGCCGTCCTACCGACTGCGCACGAGATTCTCGCGACCATCACCAACCTCCAATGGTACCTCGGGCTGTGGGGCGCCCTGGTCTGCTTCCAACCTATCCGTGGGCGGAGAGCGAAGATGCTGGTGGCACTCGCCTACGTTGCGGCCGTCTTCAGCGCGCCGTATTTTGCCTTATTCGTTCCGATTCTTTTGCTGCGAGCCTGGTTCCGGCGTGAGGATCTGACGTTCTGTCTTGGTCTCGTTGGTATCCAAGTCGTCTACGCGGTTGCAATCCTGCTTTTCGGCGACAGCCTGCATCTCACTTTCAGCGCAACCCGAGTGCGCGCGGCGTGCGAGTGGTTCAGTGTGCGATCGATCCTCGGGGTGCTCCTTGGACCGTGGGTGTTGATGCATTCGCTTCGACCCTACTCGACGATTCTCGCGTGGACGGCGCTTGCGCTGTTTGTCGCGGGCGCAAGCGGTTGCCTGCTCCAGCTCCGTCGTGATCGCGGCTTCCTGCTGTTCTCGATGTTGGCGGCGTACCTGGCTTTCGCGTGCGTTATGCTCTTCGTCGCCACACGTCTGGATGCGCTGGTACCCGGCCAGTCGCTCGCGTTGCTCAACCAGCTACAGAACAATTTCGTTGCGGCACCGCGCTTCTT
Source organism: Binatia bacterium (assembly GCA_035541895.1). GTDB lineage: Bacteria > Desulfobacterota > Binatia > HRBIN30 > JACQVA1 > DATKMK01. The sequence goes on from DATKMK010000109.1 coordinate 105,390, forward strand.
TGTCTTGCCCTCCACACTAGTCCTCGTGTGGGGCTCCGCCGCCTTCAGCCGACTGCGGGGGCAGCGTTGGATGTACGCAGCCGGCGCCGCCTGGGCGACGCTCATGGTGATCGCGAGCGTTGCCAACTACCGCTTCGCGCCGCGGTTCATCGACTATGACTGGCCATTGTGGGCGGCACGCTTGCAGCACTCGGCCGCCGTCGGCGATCCGCTGCCCGAGATTCCCATCAATCCCGAAGGGTGGCGGATCAAGGGGCTGGCAAACCGGCCATCCCAGCGGCGCGACTTGTCCCTCATAGAACTGACTATCGCATGACGACTTACCTGCCTCGCACCCTGGACGTAATCGAACGCGGCATCGCCGATCGTCTCCACATCGGCGCCCAACTGTACGTCTCCCGGAGCGGTGCACCCGTCGCGGATCTCGCGATCGGCGAGGCGCGCGTGGGCGTGTCCCTGCAACCCGACAGCCTGATGCTGTGGATGTCGTCGGTGAAACCGGTCACGGGCGTGGCGATCGCGCAGCAGTGGGAACGCGGAGGCCTACAACTCGACGACCCCGTATGCCGCCACATCCCCGAATTCGGCAGCCACGGCAAGGAGGTCGTCACCGTGCGCCACGTGCTGACGCACACCGGCGGCTTTCCGAGCGCGGCGCGAACCTGGAGTTCGACGCCGTGGGAGCAAATCATCGCCGAGATCTGCGAGGCGGCCTTGGAGCCCGGCTGGATACCCGGACGACACGCCGGCTATCACGTCGCGTCCGGCTGGTACGTGCTCGGAGAAATCGTGCGCCGTCTCGATGGACGGCCATTTGATCGCTACGTGCGCGAGGCAATCTTCGAGCCGCTCGGCATGCACGACGCGTGGATCGGGATGCCCGCCGACCGCCATCGAAGTTACGGCGACCGCATCGCGCCGATGCACGACTGCAGCGGCCAGGCGCCGCAGCCGCACCCGTTTTGGATGTGGTCAGGCTCGGCAGAGGCCTGTGCCGTGTGTCGGCCAGGTGGCAGCGGTTGGGGACCGCTCCGCGAATTGGGTCGGCTCTACGAAGCGCTGCTCGGCGGCGGCCAACGCAACGGCAACCGAATTCTTTCACCGCAAACGGTCGACGCGCTCACGACGCGCCACACCGTGGGACTGATGGACCGCACCTTCAACGTCCGACTCGATCGCGGGCTCGGCGTGGTCGTCGACTCCAAGCAATACGGACCGGGTGCCGATTGGTACGGACCGGCATGCTCGCCGCGCACCTTCGGTCACCGCGGCTACGTGTCATCGGTCGGCTTTGCAGATCCGGAGCACGGATTGGTCGTCGCGCTCGCCTTCAACGGCATGACCGAGCCGACCAAGCATGACACCCGCATACGCGCGGCGCTCGCGGCAATTTACCGGGATCTCGGGCTCACTCCGGATCCGTGAACTTCGGCGCGCGCTTTTGCATGTTGGCTTGCACCGCCTCGATCTGATTCGGCCGGCCGATCAAGCCGAGCTGTAGCGATTCTTCGAGCTGCATGCCCTCCGCCACGCTCACCAAGCCGGCTTCATTCAACAGCCGCTTGGCGGCGCGAACGGCGTTGGGCGACTTGCCCGCAATTTCGTGCGCCAACTTCATCGCGTCGTCGAGTGGCGCATCGCTCACGTGCGTGGCCAACCCGAGTTCGACGGCTTCCTTGCCGGAGATGATTCGGCCGGTGAAGGTCAGTTCCTTCGCCACGTCGAGTCGCACCAATCGCCGCAACGTCTGCGTGCCGCTCATGTCGGGGATCAATCCCCACTTGATCTCCATCACGGAGAGCTGGGCATCGGATGTAACGAAGCGAATGTCGGCGCCAAGCGCGATCTGCAAGCCGCCGCCGAAGGCGACACCGTGCACCGCCGCGAGCACCGGGATCGGCAGTTCTTGCCATACCCACGCGGCCATCTGCGCGTGATTGGCCGGCCGGTCGGGATCGCGGTCAGTGAGGTTGCGCCGCGGCCGTTCGCCGCCGTTCCCCGCCATCGCCATGAAACTCGAAAAGTCGAGGCCGGCGCAGAACGCGCGTCCTTCGCCGGACAAGACGACGGCTCGCACCGATCGATCCCGCGCGAGCGCCTGTCCGGTTTCGACCAAGCCTTCGAACATCGCCGAATCCAGCGCGTTCATTTTTTCCGGACGATTGAGCCGAACATCGGCGACCCCTTCGTGTGTGCTAACGCTGACTCGCTCTACCATGACTTCTCTCCTCTCACCGATTGCGACCGCTGACGATCCATGCGGCGGCGGGCATCATGACACCGTCACCGGTCTGATACGGCACCAACGCCTCGCGGACAGCACCCTTGACTGCGGCGACGACTTCCGGTCCGGCTTGCGCGCTTGCGTCCCGCATCGCGTTGCCGGTCGGCCCGAGTTGCAGCAGGAATTCCACCGTTTGATCGAGATCGGCGCCGCCACCGATTTGGAGTCGATCGTTGACGCCGTCGATCGCGACGTCGTCAAAGCCGGCACGCCCGAGGATGTCGCGCACGCGATCCGGATCGCCGAAGGCAAATGGTCCAGGCGCGTCGGGCGCCGGCGGCGCGGGCAATGCGATATGCTGGGCGGCCGCCATCAGCGGCACGAACATCCACGGATTCTCCGGCAGCGGTTGCCAACATACGAACGCCAGCCGACCGCCGGGACGGAGCGCAGTCCGCAAGTTGGCAAACGCCGCGGGCGGGTCGGCGAAGAACATCACGCCGAAGCGCGAGAACGCCACATCGAACATCGCGCGCGCGAACCCGTAGGTTTGCGCGTCGGCTTCGATGAACTGCACGTTGCGCACCCCGCGCTCGCGAGCCGTCGCCCGCGCGCGATCGAGCATCACGGTCGAAATGTCCGCACCGACCACGGCCCCGTCGGTACCGACACGCTCGGCCAGCTCGATGGATGTGTGTCCGCACCCACAACCGACGTCGAGCACGCGCTCGCCGCGCGTGAGCGCAGCGCGCTCCATCGCGCGTCGCCCCAACGGCGCGATCTGCGCATCGACCACGTCCCCGAACGCGACCCACTTCGGCCCGCTGGCCTCGTTCCAATACTGAATCTGTTGCGCGTTTGGGCCCGTAAACTCCAACTTCGCCATCGCACCTCCTGGCTGCCTCACATGAACACAGACGCGCACGAATGGAAAGATCGGCGCGTCCGATACTGCTCTCGCCACTTCGGACCGTGGACCCTGGACCTTGGACTTTACCTGCCCGCGTCGCTATCTTCGCCGCCGATGCGCCGAATCGAATCAAAGATTCGCCCGAGCGATCCGGAGTTTGCGGCAAACCAACAGCGGATGGAGCAGCTCGTCACGGAGTTGCGGGAGCGCATCCGCGCGGCGCAGCAGGGCGGGCCAGAGGACCAGCGGCAACGGCATCACGAGCGCGGGAAGCTGCTGGCGCGCGAGCGCGTCGACGCGCTGGTCGATCCGGGTTCGGCGTTTCTCGAACTGTCGCCGCTCGCAGCGTTCGGGCTGTACGACAACGGCGCACCGAGTGCGGGCATCGTCACCGGCATTGGGACGATTCACGGTCGTCCGACCGTGATCGTCGCGAACGACGCGACCGTCAAAGGCGGCACGTACTTTCCGCTCACCGTCAAGAAGCACCTGCGCGCGCAGGAGATCGCCTTGGAGAACCGCCTGCCCTGCGTGTACCTCGTGGACTCGGGCGGAGCGTTTTTGCCGCTGCAAGCGGAGATTTTTCCCGATCGCGATCACTTCGGCCGGATCTTCTACAACCAGGCGCGACTGTCCGCGCTGGGCGTGCCGCAGATCGCGGTGGTGATGGGGTCGTGCACGGCCGGCGGCGCGTACGTGCCCGCAATGTGCGATGAGAACGTCATCGTGCGCGGCACGGGCACGATCTTCCTCGCCGGGCCTCCGTTGGTAAAGGCGGCAACGGGTGAAGAAGTCACCGCCGAAGAACTCGGCGGCGGTGACACGCACACCCGGATTTCGGGCGTGTCGGATCATCTCGCCGCCGACGACCGCGACGCCCTCGACATCACCCGGCACATTTTCGAAAACCTCGGCGCCTCCCGCTCGGTGACGGTGGAGCGCGACGAACCCGAGGATCCGGCGTACGATCCACGCGAAATTTACGGCGTCGTCTCGCGCGATCCGCGCAAGCCCTACGACGTGCGCGAGATCGTCGCGCGGATCGTCGACGGCAGCCGCCTGCAGGAGTTCAAACCGCTCTACGGCACCTCACTGGTGACCGGCTTCGCGCGCATCCACGGCTATCCCGTCGGCATTGTCGCGAACAACGGCGTGTTGTTCTCGGAATCCTCGCTCAAGGGGACGCATTTCATCGAGCTGTGTTGTCAGCGCAAGATCCCGCTGGTGTTCCTGCAGAACATCACCGGCTTCATCGTCGGGAAGAAGTACGAACAAGGCGGCATCGCCAAGGACGGGGCGAAGATGGTCCACGCCGTCGCCAACGCCAACGTGCCGAAGTTCACCGTCATCATCGGCGCCTCCAACGGCGCCGGCAACTACGGTATGTGCGGGCGCGCCTATAGTCCGCGCTTGCTGTGCATGTGGCCGAACGGCCGCATCTCGGTGATGGGCGGCGACCAAGCTGCGCAGACGTTGCTGACCGTGAAACTGCAACAGCTTGAACAACGTGGCGAAGCGATGCCCCCGGCCGAGCAGCAGCGCTTCACCGCGCCGGTGTTGGCGAAGTACGAAGAGGAAGGTAGCCCGTACTACTCGACCGCTCGGCTGTGGGACGATGGCGTCATCGATCCGATCGAGACCCGCAATGTGTTGGGTCTGGCGTTGGCCGCCGCGCTCCATTCTCCGATTCCCGATCCGCAGGTCGGCGTCTTTCGCATGTAGCGCCGGCACGGTTTCCATGTTCACGCGTGTCCTGATCGCCAATCGCGGCGAGATCGCCGTCCGCCTGATTCGGGGCTGCCGCGAAATCGGCATTGACACGGTGGCGATCTACTCGGAGGCGGATGCGACCGCCCCGCATGTGCTCGCCGCCGACGACGCCGTGTGCGTCGGCCCACCGCCGAGCGCCGAGAGTTATCTGAGCATCGAGCGCATCATTGAGGCGGCGCAGCGAACCAAGTGCGACGCCGTCCATCCCGGCTATGGCTTTCTGTCTGAGAACCCGGTCTTCGCCCACGCCGTCGGCGATGCGGGGTTGAAGTTCATCGGGCCGCGGAGCGAAGCGATTGCGGCGATGGGCGACAAGGTCGCCGCGCGCAAACGCGTCGCGGCCGTCGGAGTTCCAGTGGTGCCGGCAGTTGAAGAGGTTGCCGACGTAGGACAGTTGCCGCGCCTCGCCGCCGAGATCGGCTATCCGATGTTGATCAAGGCCGCGGCCGGCGGCGGCGGCAAAGGCATGCGCATCGTGCGCAACGAACATGAACTGGCGCCCGCGTTCGCCGCGGCCGGGCGTGAAGCGACGGCGGCTTTCGGCGACGGGCGCCTGTTCGTCGAGCGCTATCTCGACCGACCGCGCCACGTCGAAGTGCAGGTATTGGCGGACGAGCACGGGCACATCGTTCATCTCGGCGAACGCGAGTGTTCGATCCAGCGCCGGCACCAAAAGATCATCGAGGAGACTCCTTCGCCGGTTCTCACGCCGGCGCTGCGCACGCAGATGACCGCCGCGGCGGTGGCCGCCGCGCGCAGCGTCGACTACGCCAACGCCGGCACGGTCGAATTTCTTCTCGATCAGGACGGACGCTTCTACTTTCTCGAAATGAACACCCGGCTGCAGGTCGAGCATCCGATCACCGAATTGGTCACGGGCATCGATCTGGTGCACGCGCAGGTGCGAATCGCCGCCGGCGAGCGGTTGTGGCTGCGCCAAGAAGACGTCCAAGCCCGCGGGCACGCCATCGAGTGCCGCATCTACGCGGAGGATGCGGCCCGGCATTTTCTTCCGAGTCCGGGCCTCATTCAGTGCTTGCATGAACCCAAAGGCCCGGGCGTCCGGGTCGACTCGGGCATTCGTTCAGGCTTCGAAGTGACCACGCACTACGACCCGATGCTGGCGAAGTTGGCGGTCTGGGGCGACACGCGCGAGGCGGCGCGGCGGCGCATGCTCTGTGCGCTCGGCGACTACATCGTGCTCGGATGCACGACCGCGATTCCGTTCTTGATCGAGGTGCTCGATCACCCGGCGTTTGTCGCGGGCGACACCCACACGCATTACATCGAAGAACACTTTCCAACCTGGCATCCGCGGGAACGGCATCGCATGATCGCGGCGATTGCCGCGGCGATTGAGGGCGTTCGACCGCCGACATCGGCCGGGGTTTCGAGCGCGGCCAGCCCGGCGTCGCCGTGGACTACGCTCGGAAATTGGCGGCTCGGACAAGGGTAGCCACGTGCGGGTCCATCTCCGACATCAACAGCATCACCTCGCCATCGACGTGCATCCGGAGCGCGACCGCTATCGCGTCGCGTTCGATGGTCGCGAACATATCGTCGAGGTGCGGACGCTCGGCGACGCAGCAATTCTCCTGACGATCGACGGGCGTACGCATCGGGTGTCGATCGTGCGCAGCGGCCAGGATCGATTGGTCGCGGTCGCCGGCGAGGTGTACCGCTTCACGCCTGAAACCGACGCCACGGCCACGCGCTACGTTGGCACCTTTGCGCCGCCCGAGATCGTCGCGCCAATGCCGGGCAAGGTCCTGCAGGTCTTGGTGAAGTCAGGCGACCACGTCGAATCCGGCGATGGCCTTCTCATTCTCGAGGCGATGAAGATGGAAAACCGACTCGTCGCCGAAGCGGCCGCCACGGTCACGGACGTGCGCGCCGCCGACGGCGACACGGTCGAAGGCGGCCAAGTGCTGATGGTACTGACCTACGACAAGTAGCCCCCTTTTACCCGAGGCGGGTTCCGACGTTGAGTCCGCGCTCTGCCGCAAACGCCGCCGCATCGATCTTCTTCTCACCCGCGCGCACACGCTTGACGCGGATGGCGGCGCCGCAGGCGCCGATGAGAATCCCTTCGCTGCTGATCTGCTCGACGACCCCGGGACGCAAAAGTCCGTCGACGCAGCGAGCGTCGTAGAGGCGGAGCTTCTCGCCGTTGAACACCGTGTAGGCGCCCGGCTGCGGATCGCAGCCGCGGATCAGGTTGTACACCTCGCGCGCCGGGCGCGACCAGTCGATCGCCGCGTGTTCGTCGCGACACAACGGATCGTAGGTGGCTTGCGATTCGTCTTGGAGCACGCGCGGCGCTTTGCCGGCGGCGATCAACTCCACCGATTCGAGGACCGTCTCGACCCCGAGCGGGAACAGTTTGTCGAAGTAGAGCGTCGCAGCGGTGTCGTCCGGAGCGATCGCGGCGGCCTTCTGGAGCAAGATCGGTCCGGTATCGATACCCGGATCGACCCAGAACACGGTCACCCCGCCGCGTGTTTCGCCCTTGATCACTTGCCATGGGATCGCGCTGCCGCCCCGGTACTTCGGAAGCAGCGACGGATGAAAGCAGATGCTGCCGAGACGCGGGACTTCAAACACGCTCTGCGGCACGATCTGCGTGACGTACGCCAGCACCGCCAGATCCGCGTGTGCGTCGATGAACTCCTGCCGCACCTCGGGACGTTTGAGCGAAGCGTGTTGGCGGACAGGGAGCGCGAGCGCCTGGGCGCGCGCCTTCACCGGATCCGGCTTGCCGGCCCCGTCGGGCGGACAGTAGACGGCGGCGATCTCGTGGCCGTTGGTTCGCAAGCCGTTGAGCACCTGTTCGGCAAACGCCGCCTGGCCGATCAGAATGATGCGCATCAGGTCCCTAAGAGTTCGCGCAGTGCGGCCGCGACGCACGTCGCGATGCGGTTCGCGCCGGATGGTTCGCGTATCAACCCGTTGTTCACCTCGAGTTCGAGATAGCGCAGGCCGAACCGCCGGCCGTGCGTGCGGGCGCTGTAGATAAGGCCATCGAGCCCCGAGTAGGGTTCGTTGTAGCGAACGCGCAAGCCGCTCGCGGCGAGCGCCGTACCGAACTGGTGCGCTTGGACAGCGTAGTCGTCGAACAAAACGCCGGCGTCGAAGCGCCGCGGGCGACCGTTCAGTTCGGGAGTGAAGCTGTGGACGCTGAACAGCAACACGTCCGAACGCTGCGTCAGCACGGCATCGATCGTTTCGTGATAGGGATGATAGAAGTCGCGGATGCGGCGGCGGCGCTCGTCGACATCGATGCGAGCGTTGCCGGGTATGCGCACCCCGTGGCTTTCGCTGACGATTAAATCGTGGTCGGAGAGATCACGATTGCAGTCAATGACGAGGCGCGACACGCCGCTGAGGACGGCGGTCGCATCGAACTCCCGCGCGAGGACCTCGGTTACCCCGCGCGCGCCAATGTCCCAGCCGATATGGTCACGGATCTCGGGTTCGTCGAGCCCGAGATCGTCGTACTCGACAGGGATGCGGCAGGCCGCGTGCTCGCAGGTGAGTACGAGGCGCGAGCGCCCGCTCGGATTGATGATCTCGACCGGCGTCACGCTTGGAGATGCTGCGCGAAGAACTTCGTCAAGCGACTCCACGCATCCTTGGCGGCATCGGGGCGATACGAATCGCGTTCGTCGCAGAAGAAGCCGTGCGGTGCACCGGGATATACAACGGTCTCCGCGGTCTTCTTCAGTTCGGCCAGTCGCTGCTTGATCTTCTCCACTTCGTCGAGCGGGATAAACGGGTCGATCTCGCCGAAGAACAACAACAGCGGGCAGCGCAGGCCGTCGGCGTACTCGAGTGGAGCCCTGGGCGTGCGCTCGCTGGGCTGTACGTTGCCGATGCCGCCACCGTAAAACGGCACGGCGGCCTTCACGTCGGCGTTGCGGCAGGCGGTGAGGAAGGTCACGCGGCCGCCCATGCAGAAGCCCGTGACGCCGATGCGGTCGGCTCGGACGAATGACTGCGCTTTCACGTGATTGATCACGCCGGCCATGTCGGCGACGATCTTGTCGTCCCACAGGCCCATCATCAGGCGGATGGCTTCCTGGAGGTTGTCGTAGCCGACCACCGCACTGTTTTCGCGGTAGTAGAGGTCCGGAGCGAGCGCGACATAACCTTCGCGGGCGATCCGCTCGGTCACATCTTTGATGTGCTTGTTGAGCCCAAAGGCTTCCTGCACCACCACCACGGCGGGGTGTTTGCCAGCGTCGGCCGGTCGCGCCAGATATGCTGGCATGTTGCCGGCCTCCGCTTTCACTTGGACCATTCCCGTCGAAATTTCCACGGCTTAACCTCCTCGACGCGAAGTTGATTCTATAGACCAGCCGCACCCGTCATTGCAAGAAGGGCGGGCTCGGGTTTGACTTGGCCCAGCCCAGCCATTAGGTAAAACACCTTCTCGTTTGGAGCCCCCCGTGCGGCGTGAAAAGACCAATTACACCATTCAATCGGTGTCTCATGCGCTCGACGTGATCGAGCAATTCAACGGGGAGCGCGACGAACTGGGAGTCACCGAGCTGAGCAAACGGCTCAAACTCCACAAGAACAACGTCTTCCGATTGCTCGCTACGCTGGAAGCTCGCGGCTACATCGAGCAGAACAAGGCCACCGACAACTACCGGCTGGGCATCCGCTGTTTGCAGCTCGGACAGAGTTATCTCGGCCAGATCGGACTCCTCCACCAAGCGCGGGCGATTCTCGAATCGGTCGCCCACACCTCGCACGAGATGGCGTTCGTGGCGGTGCTGCGTCGCGGCGTGGTCGTGCCGTTGGATGCGGTTGAATCCGATCAATCGGTACGGCTGGTATCGCGCGTGGGCGACGCATTGCCGCTGCACTGCACGGCCGCCGGAAAGCTACATCTCGCGTTCGCGTCGGAAGATGAGCTGCGCGAGTTGCTTGGTGACGAGGTGGTCAGCTTCACTGAGAGAACGATCACCGAACGCGCGGTGTTGGCGCAAAAGCTCAAGGCAATTGCGGCGCAGGGCTACGCCACGGAGATTGGCGAACATCTCACCGATGTCACATCGGTGGCCGCGCCGGTCCGTGACTATACGCGCAATGTCGTCGGGACATTGACCATCTCGGCACCGAGCTACCGCATGTCCGACGAACGCATCAAGCAGGAGGCGGCGCCGTTGATCGTGAAAGCCGCGGGCGACCTGTCGACTCGGCTCGGCTTCCGTCCCTGATCACTCGAATCCAAACCGGCGCCCATACCAATCGAGCAGCGACGGCGCGAGGCCGTGCAACGCGGCGATCACGCGCACCGTGCCGGGGACGTAGACACGGGCGCGACGTTGCGCGGCACCCGCCAATGACCTGCGCACAACCAGATCCGGTGGCAAACGGCGGCCGACGCGAAGAATCGGCGGAATGTCTCCACTCTTCAACAGGGGAGTGTCGATCAACAATGGGAACACGGTGGTGAGGCCGATGCCGCGTCGTCGCAGCTCGGGCCGCACCGCATCGCACCAGCCGGCCACCCCGAATTTGGCGGCCGAGTACCCACCGAGTGCCGGCCACCCGTGGATGGCGGCGGTCGATGCCAACACGATTGCCGCGCCCCGCGATTGCTCCAACGCCGGCAGCGCGGCACGCACCGTGTTTGCCGTGCCGACCAGATCGATGCGGATCACCCGCTCGAAACGTTCCGCCGATTGCGTGGCCCATTCACCGGGGCCGAGGATCGCCGCGCAATTCACCAGTAGATCGAGCCCACCGATTGCGTCGCTCAACGCGCGTACCGCCGCTGCAGTTTCGCTCGCATCACTGACATCCGCGATGCGCATCTCCGCCCGACAACCGCGCGCCCGCACCACATCGGTCGTCGCGTTCAGGCCGTCGGCGGCAACATCGATCAGTCCGACCGCTGCGCCTTGATCCGCCAACGTTTCGGCAAAGCCGCGGCCGATGCCGCTCGCCGAACCCGTCACGATGGCCCGCCGCCAGATCATCGACCGCGGCACTTACAACCCAGCCGCGACCTGTTTAGCTTCATCGACCAACGCGCGAATCGGCCGCAGGCCGAGCTGCCAGAACTCGGGTTGACTGACATCGACGCCGATGCGCCGCAGCAAGGTCGCCGGCGCTTCCGCGCCGCCGGCGGCGAGGAGATCGAGGTACTTCGGAACAAAGGTCGCGCCTTCGCGTTGATAGATTTCGTACAGTGCCAGAACCAGCAATTCACCGAAGCCATACGCGTAGCAGTAGAACGGCGAGTGGATGAAGTGCGGGATGTACGACCACCACCAGCGATAATTTTCCGTCAGGCGAACCGCGTTGCCGTAGACGGCTTCGTTGGCCTGCAACCACAACTCGCTGAGGCGTTGCGCCGACAGCTCGCCTTCGTCGCGTCGGGCCGCGTGCAGGCGTTGCTCGAAGCGAGTCAAAGCAATCTGCCGAAAGACGGTGCTGAAGGTGTCTTCGATCTTGCCGCACAGGAGCGCCAAGCGCGCTTTCGGATTGTGCTCCTGGCGCCGCAGTCGATCGAACACCAGCATCTCGCCGAACACCGACGCGGTCTCGGCCATGGTGAGCGCCGTGTTGCTCTGGAAATAGCCGCGCTCGCGCGCCACATACTGGTGCACACCGTGCCCCAACTCGTGCGCGATGGTCATCACATCGCGGACACGGCCGGTGTAGTTCAGCAAGACGTACGGGTGCGCGCTGGGTACGGTCGAGGCACTGAAGGCACCGCCGCGCTTGCCGTCGCGAGGCTCGGCGTCGATCCAGCGCCGCGCAAAGAACAGTTCGGCGATCTCGCGCATGCGCGGCGAGAAGTCGTCGTATGCCGCCAACACCGTCTCGCGTGCGGCGCCCCAGCCAACCGACTCCGCCTCGGGAAAAATCGGCGCGTAACGATCGTAGTCCGTGACTTCATCGAGACCGAGCAGACGGCGCTTCAAATGGTAGTAGTCGCGCACCACGTCCCCGCCTGCTTCGGCGGCGCTCATCAACGCCTCCACCGTCGCCGCGTCGATTTCGTTGGCAAGATGCCGCGACTGCATTGGATCGCTGAAGGAGCGCAGGCGATCATCGACCGCGTGATCTTGCACCAGGACGTTGAAGACGAAGGTCAGGAGCAACGAGTGCGATTGCAGACCTCGCGTCAGGCCGTCAGAGGCCGCGCGGCGCACCTCGCGCCGGCCGTCATAGAGCAACGCGAGCACGCCACTTTCGTTCAGCGATTGGCGCTCGCCATCAATCTCGACATCAAACTGCAACGACGACAGCACCTCGTCGAACAGCCGTGCAAAGGCGCGCGGCCCGGTGTTGGCCTTCGCTTCGAGGATCTTCTCTTCGGGCTCGCTCAGCGTGTGTGGCCGGTAGCGCCGGAGCATCGCGAGAAAGTGCCGATAGTGTGCGCACGCGTCGGAATCGATCACGCGTTGCGCGGGACCGTCTTCCAACGCGATCCATTCGAGTTCGAAAAAGAGCAGCGCATTGCGGATGTCGGTGCCGCGCTCTTGGGTCATCGCCACCAACGCCCCGTGTTGCGGTGGCCGAACGTCGGCAGCGTGCAACAGCCCGGCGTAAATCGACGGGCGGGCGGCTTGCTCGGAGATCGACTCGAGCTCCGCGACGGCTGCCGCCAGCCACTGCGGATCGGGCCCGCTTGGAACATTGATGGTCCCACGGTACTTCTCGGCAAACGCCGCGGCACGCTCGCCTGCGGTGTCAAGATCGGCACGCAGCGCTGGGTCATCCGGCGATCGATACAAGTCGCCGAGATCCCACGTCACGCCCGTTGCCTGTGCGTCATCCTTCAGCATGCTCGCAGCTTATCGCGAAGACACACCAGTGCAACCGGGGGCGCCTTGGCGTTTCGCAAACCTCATGATACACGTGAGCCGAATCGTGTAACCCCATGAAGATTCGCCTTGATTACGGCACGGACGGGATGTTGGTCGAGCTCCCAGCCGATCTCGCTGTGACGGTCATCGAACCCACCAAGGGCTTGGCTTTGCCCGAACCCGATGCGGCCCTAGCCGATGCGCTGGCGCATCCGATTGGAACGCGTCCGCTGGCCGAGCTGGCACGCGGACGGCGCGACGCGGTGATCGTCATCTCCGACAAGACGCGCCCGGTTCCGAACGGATTGATTCTGCCGCCGATCCTGCGAACACTCGAAGCGGCGGGCATCGCCCGCGATCGCATCGAGATCCTCGTCGCGACCGGTTTGCATCGCGCCAACACCCCCGACGAACTGATCACGATGACCAGCCGTGAGATCGTGGCCAACTATCGTCTTCGCAATCACGTCGCGCGCCACGCCGCGGAGCACGTGCATCTCGGGCGCACGACGCGCGGGACCGAGATCTGGCTGGATCGCAGCTTTGTGAACGCGGACCTGAAGATCGTCACCGGACTGATCGAGCCGCACTTGATGGCGGGATACTCGGGCGGACGCAAAGGCGTGGCGCCGGGTTTGGCAGGCGTCGACACCATGCGCAGCGCGCACGGCGCGGCGATGCTGGAAGGCAACGTCGGCCCCGGCATCATCGACAACAACCCCTTCCATGACGACCTGCTTGAAATCGTGCGGCGCGTGAACGTCGACTTCCTCGTCGACGTGACCCTCAATCGGGCGCGCCAAGTTACCGGAGTGTTTGCGGGTCACATCGAACAGGCACACGCCGTCGGGATGGATTTCGTCGCGCATGCAGTGAGTATCGCCATCGATGCGCCGGCCGACATCGTGGTGACCTCCGGCGGCGGCTTTCCCCTCGACGATACCTACTACCAATCGATCAAGGGAATGATTGCGGCACTCAACATCGTGCGCCCCGGCGGCACGATCATTCTCGCCGCCGCGCTCAAAGAGGGCATCGGGAGCGCCGACTTCCAGCAGCTCTTGCGCGAAACGCGCGGCAACGATGATTTCATGGCGCGAATCACCACCCCCGGCTTTTTCACCATCGATCAGTGGATGGTCCAGCACCTCTGTCAGGTCTTGCGTAAAGCCCAGGTGATCGTCGTCACCGACGGACTACCTGCGGACGCGGTGCGCACGCTGCTGGTCGATCATGCACCGACCGTCGAGAGCGCCGTGCAGCGCGCGCGGACCCGCGTTGGCACGGCACCACGCCTCGCCGTCCTTCCGCAAGGGCCCTACGTTCTCGCCACCGTCCGCGGACGGAGGTTCTCGCTTGGCCGTGCGTGGATGGAGCAGGCGGCGTAGTCGCTGTCCATCCTTCGCGACTCACGACGATGCTGTACCTGCTCGACGCAACCTACGAGTTGTTTCGTGCCTTTTTCGCGATGCCATCGGAAAAGGCTCCCGACGGGCGCGAGGTTGGCGCGATTCGCGGCCTCATCGGTTCGACGCTCGCGCTCCTCCGGCAGCCCGACGTGACCCACATCGCGGCCGCCACCGATCACGTCATCGAGTCGTTTCGCAATCAGTTGTTCGCTGGCTACAAAACCGGCGACGGGATCGATCCGGACTTGTGGGCGCAATTTCCGCTCGCCGAGGAGGCTCTGCGAACGCTCGGCGTGGCCGTGTGGCCGATGGTCGAGTTTGAGGCCGACGACGCCCTCGCGACCGCCGCGCAGCGATTCGCGGGAGACGTCGATCGAGTCGTGATCCTCTCGCCCGACAAGGACCTCATGCAGTGTGTCGTCGGCGATCGCGTGGTCACACATGACCGGGTGCGGCGCAAGACCTACGATGCGGCGGCGGTGCGGGTAAAATTCGGCGTCGCGCCGGAATCGATTCCCGACCTGCTCGCGCTCGTCGGAGACGCCGCCGATGGGATTCCCGGCCTTCGCGGATGGGGGACAAAATCGGCCGCGGCCGTTCTGTCTGAATACACACATCTCGAAGCCATCCCACAATCAGCGGCAGAGTGGCGCATCACGCTGCGCAACGCCGCAACGCTCGCCGCAACGCTTGCGGATCACCGTGCGGAGGCGCAGCTCTACAAAACCCTGGCAACGCTGCGGCGCGACGTTCCGCTACGCGAGGAGTTCAACGACTTGGCGTGGCGCGGTGTGCCCCGCGATCCGTATCGGGCACTGTGCGAGCGTTGGGGATTCTCCGACCTCGCCGCACGGCCGGCACAATGGCAATGACGCCGCGGCCGCAGCGCAGCCACCACGTTTCCACATTCGCACACGCTTGATGGCGATTGCGCTCGGCCCGTGGCATAGCGTCGCCGACACACACACACGGGCGAGGAGCGCGGCGCATGGCGCGATACGAGTATCGGTTGGTTGACGTGTTCACGTCGGACAAATTCGCGGGCAATCCGCTGGCAGTTTTCCCCCGCGCCGAGGGGATTCAAGTGGAAGACATGCAGCGCATCGCACGCGAGTTCAATCTGTCCGAGACGACGTTCGTGCTGCCGACAACGCAGGCGGCGTGCGACTATCGGGTACGGATCTTCACCCCGTTCATCGAGATGCCGATGGCCGGACATCCCACGATCGGCACCGCGTGGGTGCTCGACCACGGAGATCGCGTAACGCTGTTGGAAGGCGTCGGCCCGATTGGAGTGGAGCGACGCGTCGCGCAGGCCGGTGCGACGACGTGGTGGATGACGCAGCCCTTGCCAACGTGGGGCGCAGCGGTCGAACCATCTGACGCCGCGACCGTGTTGGGATTGAGGGCTGCAGAAATCGACGGGCGTCTACCGGCACAGGTGCTTTCGAATGGACCTGCGTTTCTCTTCGTGGCGTTGCGCGATCGCCGCGCTCTGAGTCACGCGCAACTGCAGATCGCGCAGTGGCAGCGACTCGGGCCGTCGCTGAACGCGCACGGTGTCTTTTGCTTCACCCGCGATACGGGCGATCCGGACGTCACCGTTCGCAGTCGAATGTTCGCGCCGGAGGCGGGCGTCGCCGAGGACCCGGCGACGGGGAGCGCCAGCGGACCGTTGGGTTGCCATCTCGTCCGCTTCGCTGTGGTTCGCGCTGGCGAGCCGGCGAAGTTGGTCAGCCTGCAAGGCGTCGAGATGGGACGACCGAGCTACGTGCAAATTGAGATCGAGGGCGGCCCTCAGTCGTTCACCGCGGTTCGCGTCGGTGGAACTTGCATCGGGGTTGGCGGCGGCTACATCGAGTTGTAAGACGCTCTCAGCTCGATCGTAGCGGCAGCCGGACTTCCATCCCCTCCCACGCCGCTCGGCTGCGCGGGAAAATGCTGCGGGCCAGGGTCTCGAGGCGGCGGACCAGTCCATCACTGTGTTCGGGGTCGTGATGATACAGGATGAGCTGTTTGACCTGCGCGTCGCGTGCGGCCTCCGCGGCCATGCGAACGGTGCTGTGCCCCCATCCGGCCTTGTTGAGGTGTCCACCGTAATATTCCTCGTCGGTGTACTGCGCATCGTGGATCAGCAGATCGGCGCCGCGAGCGAACGCCACGACGTCCTCGTGTCCACCCTTGGGAGCTTCCACGTCGGTCGCGTACACCACCGAACGCCCGCCGCAAGACACGCGATACATGGTAACGCCCACCTTGGGATGCGCGCGGCTGAAGCGGCTGTGCACGATCAACGGATGGCCGCCGTCGAATCGCAAGCGTTCACGCTCGTGCAACTCGCGGATGCTGAGCTTGGCCGGCAGCTGGGATAGCGCCACGGGAAACAGATGCGGGGTCATGGTGCGGGCAAGCAAGCGCTCCAATGCCTTCGGACCGCTGCCGTTGCCGTACACGTGGCATCGCCATTCGGGGCTGTACACCGGCGCGAAGAAGCGCAACCCTTCGATGTGATCGTGGTGCAGGTGGCTGAGAAAAATGTGCGCGCTGGGTTCACCCGGCCGCCGCACCAAATCGCGGCCGAGACCGATGATGCCCGTGCCGGCGTCGAAGATGAGCGTCTGTTCACCAACACCGATTTCAACGCAGGAGGAGTTCCCGCCAATCTTCGCCGTCGCCGGTCCCGGCGCCGGATAGCTCCCCCGCACTCCCCAAAACCGGACGCGCAGCGCCGGAACCCTCGTCATTTGACCTCCATAACCGTCACGCCGTCCCAATCGGGCGCGGGCGGCGATTCGAGCATGCCTCGGCAGCGACCGAGGTACAAACGAGCCGGGCCGTCGTCCGGCCGCTCATCCAAGATCATCGCGAAGGCGCGAATCGCGTCGTCCCAGCGCCGTTCACGGTATGCATAAACCCCGGCGTTGAAGCGCTCTACCAAGCTCGCCCACTGATCGCGCTCCGATGCGATCCCGAGCACCTCAAAGATCCGCACCCCTTGGTACTTTCCCTTCACTCGCACGAGATCCAATTCGCGTACGACGAACTCTCTCGCCTCCTGAACCGTCGACTCGCTGGCGATGATGCGGCTGCCGTACAGCTTGTTGAGTCCTTCCAGGCGCGCCCCGAGGTTCACGTTGTCGCCCACCACCGTGTAGCTCAGTCGCCGCTGCGATCCCATGTTGCCCACCACCATCGGACCCGAGTTGATGCCAATGCCGATGTCGAGCGCCGGCCACTCGCGTTGCCGCCACGCTTCATTGAGTTCCGCGAGATGCGCGATCATCGCCAGTGCGGCCCGACAGGCTCGCGCGGCGTGATCGGGCTGCGGCAACGGCGCGCCCCACACGGCCATAATTTCGTCGCCGACATATTTATCCAATGTCCCGTCATTGGCAAAGATCACCTCGGTCATCCCGCCCAGAAACTCGTTGAGCAACGCCACCAGCGTGTGCGGCTGATCCTGGAAGCGTTCCGAAATGGTGGTGAAGCCGCGAATGTCGGAGAACAACACGGTGAGTTCGCGCGTGTCACCGCCCAAGGCGAGCATCTCCGGACGCTCGCTCACCAGGTTGGCGACCGTCGGGCTGAGGTACAAGCTGAACGCGTTACGGATTTTGCGCTTCTCGCGCTCGACCGTCACGTAATGCTGCACGCCGATCGCCGCGTACGTCAGCGACACCGCCAGGATGGGATACACCAAGGTCATGGGCAAGCCGTACGCGATGAACAGCCACTGGCTCCCCACGAGATACGCCACCAGGATGCCCAGCGCGGCCAGCGCGCCGCTGACCCCGCGCGCATAGTGCAGCAACACCCCCAAGATGATCACCGCGGCGAGAATCACCGGTACCTCGATGAGGACGATGCCTTTGGGCTGTTCGATGAAATCCTGCCGCAGGATGTTGTCGAGCACGTTGGCGTGGATCTCGACGCCGGGGAAATAACCGTCAAAGGGCGTGGTCCGAATATCGGCCACCGCGGTGGCGGTCACGCCGACCAGCACGAGCTTTCCGCGAATGCGGCTCGCGTCGAAGCGATCGCCCAACACGTCCGCCGCCGCGAGGTGCGCAAAGGTTTTGCGCGGGCCGCGATAGTTGATGAGCATCTGGCCGTCTTCGGCCACTGGCACCGTCACGCTCCCGATGCGCACTGACTCGACACCGTACTCCGCGAATCGAATCGCCGCTTGCGCGCCATGCCAGTACACGCGCAACATCGCCAGTGACAGCGGCATCGCGATCTCGTCGGCGAAGCGAATCGCCATGGGCGCTCGCCGGTACGATCCGTCGCTGTCGGGTCGGAAGTTGAAGAATCCCACCTCACGCGCCGCGTTGTTGATGTCGGGTAGGTTGAGGGTGGCCGACGACGCCCGTGGAACCATTGCCTCGCCTCGTCCATTCACGCTGGGCTGAACCAGATTGTATGCCGAGATATGCGAGTCTCCGAGCGGCTTGCCTTCGGAGTCAAAGTCGAAGAAGTACCCGACCGCTGTCCGTTCGGCGGCACGCAGCGAATCGGCGAGACGCGTGTCGCCCGCAGCCCACTGGTGCAGGACGTCTTGCAGCGCACTCCACGTGGGATCATCCAACGCCTTGGCGGCCTCTCTAAGTCCGCCGACATTCAACTCTTCGGTCGGCTCCGACTGGACGATGTCGAATCCGATCACCGCCGCGCCGGCCGACGCCAAGCGATCAACCAAGCGAGCCATAACCGCACGTGGCCACGGCCAGCGGCCGAGCTTCGCGATGCTGCCGTCGTCGATCGCTACGATTAGCACATCACCGGCGCCCGGCCGTACACCCCGCTGAATCAGCCGGTAGTCGACCGCGCGTGCATCAAGCAGCTCGAGATACCGGCACTGACTAAATCGCAAGGCCGAAAGCGCGAGGCCCAGGAGCAACGCGATTCGGATTGGGGTCAGTTGGCGCCACATCATTTCGACCGTATCGGGGCGTCACCACGGCCGCAAGACAAAAAAAGGCCGGGCGATCGCTCGCCCGGCCTTTTCGCTTGCTCAATCCACTGAGGTCGAACTTACGGCAGCACGATGATGTCGGGAACCGCCCGACCGGAAATATTCGGCTTCGAAATGTTAAAGGCGTCGGAGCGGGTCTTGCCATTATTCGCAAAGTACTCTTCGGCAACACCGAGCAAGCCGTCGCCACGACCGGCCACACCGCTGTCGACCGGACGAATTCGGGTTTGGCCGCTCAGGGTTCCCTGCACGTTCACGTTGAAGATCGACGTGGCGTCGTCGTCCGGTCCCGGCCTCGATGCAATGTCCGAGAGCGTCGAGTTCTTGTAACAGTTGGCCGAGTTGCTGGTCGAAAAGCGTTGCTCGAATTCGTTGTAGACCAAATACTGAATCGTCGTCTTGCCGGTCTGCTGCGTGAGGAAGTTCTCAGAACATGGAACCAAGGTGAGCTTGGTTGTAATCGTGGCGCCCGAAACCGGGTCCGTCGCGCCATCGAAGAAGTGGTCGAGCAAAAGCACGCCAGGGCAGCCGTCGTATTCAGCGGCATCGGGGTCGCTGCCGCCCAGCACCAACGTGTTGTCGCCGCCAGCCGCGTTTGGTGTCGCCTGAAGGCCGATTGCGTTGTACGCGCGTGCGTCGAGATCGGTGGCCTTTGGTTCGACGATGGTTGCAACGCCGGCCAGATCACCGACCTTGTTGTTCACCGTATTGGTACCATCGTCGGGAATCTCAGTGCCGGTGTCGGGAGTGAGGGTCGTCGGATCTACCTGGACGCACTTCAGTTCACCCCTGAACGGCTGCTCGGGAGCCGGTGGGATCGAGCTGGTACCGAACGGCTCTTGATTGTTCGAGGCTGGGAGCCCAGTGTCCGGATCGACCGGGCCGATCTTGATCAAGCCATCGATCGGGAACACCGACATGCCCTCGCTCAGAACCCACGAAATCGGCTGATGCGGCGTCAGTTGAAAGCGGAAGTCGGTCTCCTGCCAGCCGGCGATGCAGTGACCACCGGTGACTGCACCTGGATTGCAGTCCGAGTCGATGTCGCACACCAACGGCACGCCCATGAAACCGGCGTTTGAGCAGTGCGAGTTGGCATTCACCAAGAAGCACCGGGCCGCAATCTGGTGCGACGAGGTGTTCTGAACTTGAATCAAGGTGTCGACCGGAGTCGCGGTGCCCATTCTTGTGTCGGACACCAACTGCGGGAAAATGATGATCGCCGCCGATTTGTCCGAGCCGAGCTCGGCCGACGCGATATTAGTCACGAGCAGGAGCCCACCGAGAATCGCAGCCGCCCCCGCGAGAAAAGGATTCCTCTTCACCGTACGCATTGCCCTTCTCCTTTCAGCTATAAGGGAGAACCCAGCCATAGCCTTTTCTGCGCTCCGTGACGCAATCGCTAGAACTGCACCGGGAGCTGAATCTGATCAAAGCCCGCGAAGTCCGTTCCTTTGATCCGATCCCCTTCCGTGAGGATATTGGTGCTCACGCGTGCAGTGTTGCTCGTGGTATCGGTTCTGGTCGTCTCGAGAACTCCGATGACTGCACCGTCGCTCATGTCAGCCGGCGTGATTCTGGTCTGTGCCGTCAGTGAGCCGAGATTGCTGTAGTAGAAAATCGACCGAGTCGGATCGGTGGGGCTGTCGATGTCGGTGAGTTCGATGGTCTTCCAACAGGTCACTGTAAAGCTCGCTGAGAATCGCTCTTCGTACTCGTTGTAGACCGCGAGCTGCACGGTGACCGTGCCGGCGATCTGATTTTCGAAGTCCTTCGAGCACGGCACTAGGGTTAGTTGGTTCTGTACCCCAGTAGTTCCAGCCTTCCCGAACTCGTCGAGAATTGGATCCGTCGCGCCTTCGGCCACGTGATTCAGCACCAGGGTTTGCGGGCAGGCGTTGTACTCACCGCTGCTCTCGCCGCGAGGGTTATTGAGGATCAGGACGCACCGCCCTTGGTCATCCGGGCAAGTGGCATTCGCCGCAACCGTGCTCTGAATACCGATGGCGTTGTACTTACTCACGTCGCTGTCGTTGGTAGTGACCAGCGTCGCCACGCCGAAAAGGTGATTCCCGTCGCGCGGCGTGCCATCCATTTCGACCTCGATACACATCAACTCGCCCTGGAACCCGCTGGTCAGGGGCGGAATCGCACCCGGGTCGATGCCCGCGCCGTAGTAGCCGAACTTGAAGTCATCGCTCGGGTCAACCGGCCGGCCAATCGACGCCCTCCAATGTGTCGGCTGAAAATGCGTCAGCGTGATGTTGAAATCGATCTCCTGCCAGATCGGCGTGCAGCCGATCCGTGGATCTTCCTTGCTGCACCCGGATGGAAGGCGAGCATCCACGTAGAAGCAGTGCGCGAACAACGGCATCGGACTCTCACTCACGATCTGAATGTCCGTGTCCTCGTTGGCGTTGTAGATTACTTTCGGGAAGTCGATGATGGACGCCGTCTTCTCCGTCACGACGTCAGCACGAGCGCTGGCCGCCAGCACTCCCAGCACCACCGCGAATCCGCAGAGGCCCGAGAGAAACGCATTCCACTTCACCGTACGCATTACCCTCCTCCTTTCCAGTCGACCGAGACTCATCCCATGCTCCTCGCGCTCAGTTTGCTGCTCCACCGACGCGCTCCCCGAGAGCCCGGCGAAAGCGCGCGATACATACTCAAAAACCCGTCACATTGTCAAGGTATAAGTTGCCCAAGATTCCCGCGGGGGCGCGCGCGCCACTGTTTCGGTGGCGGTCGTGACGCGCCGGTGGCCGGGCAAGGTAGACGGTCACGGCGTGAATCGGCTCGCGCTTACACTGCCCTGTCAAACTCACCCTCCCACATCGTCCGCGGAACCAGAGCACCGGGAGGCTTTGGAGACGCGCCAATACCGTTGGTCCGGCAGAGCCGGTTAGAGTCAGCGAACCACCTCTCATCCAACCCGCCTCTCCCTACGCCTCAGACCTCGACCACGCGCCATCTCCGAACCGCATAAATCTCCACAGGCTCCCGCCACGTCCGCTCGCGTCAAAGAACGGGTCGTTGTAGACCACTTTTGCCCCCTGGTCGTCAAACGCAAACGTCATTTCTCGACCGCTGGCCGCCCGCAGAGCGGTCCGAACCGAGTCTTGGCGCTCACGCGGGCAGTCGATGAGCAAAAAACCTCCGCCTCCCGCACCTGTGATCTTCCCCCCGATCGCGCCTGCGGCCCGAGCATCCACATAGAGCTGATCGATGCGGCTCGATGAGATTCCAGGCGAAAGTTGCTTCTTCACCTGCCATTCCTCGTGCAACAACCGACCACACAGTTCGAGATCTCCACGCACCAATGCCGTGCGAAATTTCTCCGCAATCACGGCGAGCTCCGTCGACCGGCGGACGACCGCGGCACCTGGTTCGCGCATCGCGCCGTCCATCTCCCGCAAGATTGCCTCGGAGTTTCGCGCACTGCCGGTGAAGAAAAGCAGCAACCGTTCCTCGAAGGCACGCAGCAGTTCCAGTTCGAGATGGACCGGTTCGACGGTTACACCGTCGCGGGTGAAGCGAAAGACATTCAGGCCTCCAAACGCCGCCGCGTATTCGTCCTGCTTTCCCACTGGCTTGCCGAGCGAGCCGCTCGCGACGCGAAACGCGCGCTCGGCCAGCTCACCACGGCTGATCGATAAGTCCAGGTGCGTGCTCAAGGCTTTGATCACATTGACGCAGACCGAGGCTGACGACCCAAGACCGGTTCCGGGCGGCACTTCCGACGCGAGGAACAAATTGAGACCGCGGCGCGGGCGAAACTCACGCAAAACCTGCAGCGGAATGTCCAATTCGTTGTTTCCCGCCGGAACTTCGTCGAGTCGATCGACGGTGGTCATCTCTTGGAGATCGGCGGAAATGATCTGCACGGTGTCGTCGTCGCGTTCAGTCAGGATGGTGTAAAAATATTTGTTGATCGTCGTGCTGATGACGATCCCGTCACGCTGCGCGTAGTAGGCAGGCAGATCGGTTCCGCCGCCGGCGAAACTGACGCGCACGGGCGTTCGTACGATCAACATGGTTCAACTCGCGGATGCTCCGGAACCGACATCGTCACCGCGCTCCCGCCGGCGGCCTGCGGCTGCGCGCGGGGCGGCTCATCGCGACGCATCAACGTCCAAATCGTTTGCATCAGAATCTTCAAGTCGAGCAGCAACGATTGCCGCTCGATGTACTGCAAGTCGAACCGCGTCTTCTCGTCGGTGGAATCGAAGCCGCGTAGGCCGTTCACTTGCGCCAACCCCGTAATGCCGGGCGCAACCAACAGCCGGCGACGATGCCACGCGCTGTAGCGCGGCAACCGCGCGGGCTCTTCCGGACGCGGGCCGACGAGGCTCATGTTGCCGCGCAGGACGTTCAACAATTGCGGCAACTCGGTCAAACTGTAACGCGACAGCCACCGCCCATCCGTTGGTGACGCGGCGAAACGCAGCATCGCAAATTCACGGCCCATCCTCCCGACCCGCTGGTGGCGCTCGATGACCGGTCGCCGGCCGCGCCAGCGTAACCTCACAGCGATGATCAACCACACGGGACTCGCCATCAGTAACATCGCCAAGGCTCCGCCCACGTCGAGAACGCGCTTGGCCATGCGCTCCCAGCCGCGAAGCGAAGCGCGACGAAACCCGAGCAAGGGAATCCCTTCGATGCCGTCGAGATGCATGCTGCTCGAGTACAGCTCGTAGAGATCCGGTACCAGCCGCACGTCTATTCCCCGGGTCTGACACGCAATGATGAACTCGCGCAACTCTTCGTTCTGACCGACCGGCACGGTCAACACGACATCCCGCACCTGCTCGCGCTCGAACATCGCCACCGCACCGCGCAAGCCGATTCGGTCGTGCGTTGAGCGCGCGCCTTCAGCCGTTTCTTGTTTGAGAGCGCCGACGACGCGATATCCCAACTCCGGGTGCAACGACACCGTCTTTGCCACCGCGGCAGCCGCCTCCGTGTCACCGATGACCACCATTTTGCGGACGCCGACACCATGCCGGTAGGCCCACATGAGCGCCCGCTTCAACGCCAGGCGCACCGCCAACATCGTCACGATGTTAGTCAAGAACAGATAGATCAACAGCAGGCGCGAGACGAAGAACCATTGCAACAGGTAGGAGAGCGCAAGGAAGAACACCATCCCCAGACTGACCGCCGCTGCGCAGGTGAAAAGCAGATCGCTGATCCGCCATCCGCGCCGCAGCTCGTACAGTCCAAAGTAACCAAAGATCGCCAGCCAAATTCCGCTGACCAGCGAGACCGCCTGTGCGTATGCCAGCATTCCCGGCTCGGCCGCAACTTGGCCGATGCCCGGCGCGTGATAGCGCAACCAATAGGCCGTCACGAAGCAGAGAAAAATGCCGACGACATCGCCGATAACCAAGGCACCGACGAAGAGCGTCTGGCGCCAATCTCGCACCCGTCCGTTCATTGCAGCACTCGGCGCACCACTCCTTGCGCCCGCATCGCGCGGTCCGCGTCGGCGAAATACTTCCCGATGTCCCCCTGCGTGCGCAACCATGCCAGATAGTCGGCAAAGATATCATCGAGCGAGCGCCGCGGTCGCCAGCCCAACTCTTCGAGTCGAGCGATGCTCGACACGCTGTGTCGATTGTCTCCCAGACGATATTCGCCCGAGATCAGTGGCCGCGCTTCGACTTTCATCCGCTCGATCAGTCCGGTGGCGTAATCGCCCACCGTCGTGGCGCGTCCGCTGCCGACGTTGAAGGCGCGAAAATCGGCGCGCGAATCGTTGAGCACCACCCAGTTCGCTTCCACCACGTCGGCGACATGCACGTAGTCGCGGCGCTGCAGGCCGTCTTCGAAGACGATCGGCGGCTCCCCGTTGGCGAGTCGAGCACAAAAGATTCGGCAAATGCCGGAGTAGCCATTGAACAACGACTGCCGCGGCCCTTGCGTGATCGAATAACGCAACGCCACGGTCGGAATGTCGTAGAGCCTGCCCAGCCGCAATGCCGTCAGTTCTTCCGCCAGCTTTGACACCGCGTACGCGTTGCACGGGTTATGGTAGCGCTCGTCCAGCAGCAACGCCTGCGCCGGCTCGCCACAGTGCGGGCAGCTGATGTCCCACAGTCCAGCGCCGAGACGGGCCGGGTCGCGACTCAAGGGCTGAAACTCGCCGTGCTGCTGGCAGCGGTACTGGCCTTCGCCGTACACGGCCTGCGAGGACGCGACGATCACCTTGCGGAGCGCCCACCGCTCCTCGACCAGGATTTCCATGATCAATGCAGTGCTCACCGCATTGGTCGAAAGAAATGTGCTGAAGTCCGCCATGTAGTCTTGATACGCGGCCTGGTGAAACACGACTTCGACGCCGCGCACGGCCCGCCGCAGCGTTTCCTTGTCACGGACGTCTCCTTCGATGAACTCCGCCGCCGCCGGCACATGGTTGGGTCGCCCATGCGGGTGCACCCGCGGCTGCAAGTTGTCGAGGATGCGAACCTCCCACCCCTCGGCAAGCAAACGGTCGGCAAGGTGTGATCCGATGAATCCCGCGCCACCAGTGATCAGCGCTTTCATAGCGAACCGTGCAAACTCACCGTGGCTGAGCGTTTCGACAACGACTCTTCGGCCGCGGCGAGGACGCGCACGACGCGCAACCCGCTGGCCCCGTCCGCTCGCGGCGTCCCGCCCGTGCGCACGGCGTGGACGAAGTCTTCGCACTCAAGTCGCAGCGGCTCATCGTTCGCCAACACCGGCACCTCAACCTTGGCGGGACGGTACACCAACTCGTGCGCGTCGTCATCTCGGGCGCCAATCCGACTGTCAAACCCCTGATCGAAAATCTGCAGTTTCGCCGGCGCGCTCTCGTCGTACACCATCGACCCGCGTGTCCCCATCGCCCACAGCCGCCGAGTCTTGTGCGCCGACAACCAACTCACGTGGATGTGCCCCATACGATCGCCCGCAAAGGCGAGTTGCAGATACGCCGCGTCGATCAACCCCACACGCGTGTAGCTCTTGGCGAACGCGGTGACTTCGCCCGGAGTCTCGCCGGCCAACAACACAAGGATGGAAATGTCGTGCGGAGCGAGGTCCCACACCACATTTACGTCGCTCTTCGGCGGACCCAGATTGATCCGGGTCGCGTCGAGGTACGCCAAATCGCCGATCGCGCCGGCATTCAGCGCCGCGCGCATCGCCGTAATCGCCGGATGATACTCGAAGAGATGTCCGACGCCGACGACCAGCCCTTTGCGCGACGCCAACTCGATGATCTCCTCGGCTTCCTCGGGACGAACCGCCAATGGCTTTTCGATGAACACATGCTTGCCGGCGTTGAGCGCGGCGACGGCCAACGTGTGATGAGTGGGCACAGGGGTGACGAGGCAGGCAACGTCGATTTCCGGGTCCAACAGAATCTCGGCATGATCGGCGGACAACTCGACATCGGCGAAGCGCTCGGCGATGAATCGCAAGCGGCCGGGCCGTCGATCGGCCGCACGTTTGACCCGACACCCCGGCACGGCCGCGAAGCTGCGCAGGACATTCGGTCCCCAGTATCCGCAGCCGATCACGCCGACGGCCACGTCGCGCATCACGCCGCTCCTCGACCGCTCACCATCACTCGCGCCGTCTCCCACAGCACACGCAAATCGCTGCGCCACGTGCGGCCGAGTGCGTAGCAAATGTCCATGCACGCCATGTCGTCGGCGTGGACGCGGCCCCGACCCCGCACTTGCCACAAACCGGTCAGCCCGGGACGCACCGCGAATCGCCGCCGATGCCACGGCCTCAGCAATTCATATTCGTACACGAGGCAAGGGCGCGGTCCGATCAACGTCATGTCGCCGCGCCACACCGACAGCAATTGCGGCAGCTCATCGAGGCTGTGGCGGCGCAGCATCTCTCCCACGGCAGTGACCCGCGACTCGTCGATAATCTTCGTCGGCGCCTCCCCTCCCCTCACGAAGTCCGCAAAGCGCTCGCGCCGCTGCGGCTCGTCATCCTCCGCCACCCGCATCGTGCGGAACTTGTACCACGTGAAGGATCGGCCGTCTTGTCCAACGACCTTTGCCTGGTAGAAGACCGGCCCCGGCGAGGACAGCTTGACCAACACACTCAACACCAGCCAGAGCGGCAAGAGCCCCGCGATTGCCGCGCCGGCGACGATCACGTCGATGACTCGGCTCAGTCGGTGCGATTCGCGTGCACGCCAGAGCACAACGCCTTCGCGATCACCGATACGTTCGCGCGGCAAGAATTCGCCGAGGTCGGGCCACGAGGTAACGTCCAACCACACCGGAACATCGCGCGCGGTGAAGGTTAAGACCACCTGCACCAGATCTTCACGCGGCACACCCTCAGGTGCCACCAAGAGGCGCCCGATGCCACCCACCGATCCACTGGCTTGAGCGTGCGCTGGCTCCATCGGCTCGAATGACACCGTCAGCCCCGCCGCACGCGCGTTCGCAGCCAATGCGGCTGCGGCTGATCCGACGCCGACGACCGCGACAGCCGACACCTTACGATTCAACCTCGTAGGACGGCGGTCAACGCAGCGACGACGGCCGCGACGTGTTCCGCCGTCATCTGCGGCCAGAGTGGCAACGACAACACTTCGCGAGCACAGCGTTCCGCCACCGGCAAGCTTCCCTCTCGCCACCCGAACGCGGCAAAGCCGGGCTGACGATGCACCGGCACCGGATAGTGAATACCGGTGGCGACGCCGCGTTCAGCCAGCGCGCGACGGACGCGGTCGCGCTCGGCGACGCGGATCACGTATTGGTGGTACACCGACTCATGCCCCTGTGGCTCGCGCGGCCGGCGCAGCGGGAGTCCTGCGAGGGCTTCATCGTAGCGGTGCGCCCAACGCCGGCGCGCTTCGTTCCAGTCATCGAGGCGGCGCAATTTGATCCGCAGGATTGCCGCCTGCAACGCATCCAGTCGCGAGTTGCCGCCGTCGGCCAAGACGTGCACGTATTTTTCGCTCTGCCCGTGATCCGCCAGCAGACGGACCCGTTGAGCGGTCTCGGGGTCTCGGGTCGTCACCACACCGCCGTCGCCCATCGCGCCCAGGTTCTTCCCCGGATACAGGCTGAAGCCCGCCGCGTCACCGATCGCACCCGCCCGATGTCTCACCCCCTCGATCCAGCAGCGTGCGCCAACCGCCTGCGCCGCATCCTCGATCACCCGCAAGTTATACTCCCGAGCCAAACGCAGCACCGCCGTCATGTTTGCCGGCAAGCCGTACAAATGTACCGGCAGCAGCGCCTTTAACTGCGCGCCCGTGCGCTTGATCGTGACTCGGTCACCGTCTCGAACTGTCTCCTCGCTCAGGAAGCGCTCCACTGCGGCGACGTCGATGTTGAAATCGTCGTCGCTGATGTCGACGAACACCGGCTGCGCGCCGACGTGGAGAATCGCCTCGACCGTCGCGATGAACGTAAACGGTACGGTGAGCACGGCATCGCCGGCGCCGACACCGCACGCTTGCAGCGCCAGCCGCAACGCGTCGGTGCCGTTGCCGACCCCAATGGCGAAGCGCGCACCGCAGTAAGCGGCAAACTCGCGATCGAAGCCGGCGACCTCGTCGCCGCCGATGAATTGCGAGGTGCGCAGAATGCGCGCGATCGCCGCGTCGATCTCGTCGCGCAACTCGTCGTACTGCGCGTACAGGTCTGTGATGGGAACGTTCATCGACAATGTCTCTGGTCCCGGCTTTCCGGTTTCGGGGTTGTGGTTCTTCTACCAGCGCACTTCCGTTCCGTCACGGGTGATGATGGCGGCGCGCACCTTGTCTCGCCGCGATGAACCGCCCGCAATGCTGCCATCCTCGCACCACCGCGCCCCAGCCCGCGCGCGCCACCATTGCGCCACGTCGCCCGGCAACGCGTGCCAGCAGTTTGCGCGTTTGGCGACCCATTGCAAGGTGCGCGCATAAGCATCGAGACGTTCGCGGCGATCGAGATAGTCGGGATGAGTGAGCATCAACGCCATCCCGCGGTATCGTTCAATGGCGGCGAGCTTTGTGCACCAGAGCTGCACGGCGTCGAGCCGTAGTTTTTCGAACAGCGTAAAATCCTGCGGCAATGTGTACGGCAGTTCGATGAGACGGCCGAGAAAGTATGGCCACCAACTGCAGGTGCCGCCCGGCTGCGGCTCGAAGGGGTCGGTGTCGAAGTACGATGCGTCGTAGTCGACCGCGATGTCTTGCAACCAGTCCGCTCGGCGCAACGTCGCCGGACTGCGAAACCCGCGTGCGCGGCAGCGCTGCACGTAGTCGTTGATCTTCGACGCGCGCGCGAGAAACGCCTCGCGTGACGAGAACAACAATCCGTCGTGTTTCAGTCCGTGAATGCCGACTTCGAACCCGTCCTCAACCAATCGCGCCACGCGATCGCAGTCGACCGGATATAGTTCGGGCACGATGAACCAGGCCGAGCGAAAGCCGAGATCGCGCTCGATGCGCGCGACCTCATCGATGCGGCCAAAACCCTCGGCGCTGTCCACATCATGAGTCAACACAAAGGCAAACTGCCGGTCGTCGGGCCAGAACGCGACGTACGGCAACTCGAACCGATCGCGCAGCCGGTTCGCCAACACGAGTTGATGAAAGCGAATCAAACTCCACTCGATCGGCCAGCGCGGAAAGCGCGTCACCTCGCGGCGCCGTGCCTGCCAGCGCTGCAACGCGCGCCGCACCGCCAGCGGAACCAGCGGCCGGACACGGTAGTACGCGTCGCGCAGCGGCAGGGACCGGCGTGCGTACCGCTCGAAGAGATAGTTTTCGAACACCGCGTCGGGATCGAACGGCAGCTCGGCGTGCGGCAGCCGGCCGTCCCAATCCGTTTCACACGCGCCGAACAACCAGGCATCGGGCTCGAACGCACGCAAGCCCGGCACCCCACCGGGCGTCGCGTGTTTGATCTCCATACCATCGCGCGGCTTCCAGAAGCCCGCGATCGTGTTGGAAGGGCGGCGAAGCTCTTGCGCGCCGGCGGCGCTGTTAGGCATGACTCAGAATCCGATCGACGACGAAGTCGATCAAGTCGGTCCGAGGCGCCGGCCGCAGGCGTTCCATTCGCGAGACGGTCGTCCCGACCCCGTTCAGCTCGGCGGCACTCGCAATCCGCCGCAAACGCCCGGTGTCTGCGAGGTGCGCATCGACCGCACCGAGCGCACCGCGAAAGATGCTGATCGCGGGCGCGCCCAGCAGTGCGGCCTCGCGCGCCATCGTGCCGCCGCCTGAGATCACAACGTCGGAGTGCCAAATCAAGTTGAGCCCATCCACCGGCTGGTCGGGAACGCGCACGCGTTCATCGCCCCGGCATATCTCGCGCACCACCCGTCGCTGCGCGGCGTCACGCGCGGTCACGACGAGTTGCGCGTGCCGCGCGCGGAGCGCCTGCAAGACATCGAAGAAAAGTCGATTGCCCTCGTCATTCGCGTAGTGCGCGTGAAACGACGGAGGCCGCACCGTGATGATCGGCACCCGCGGGTCGAGATCGAGCGACGCGTAGATCGAATCGTCCGGCTCGAACTGGTGCAAGTACAATTCCTCCTTGAGCCCATCGTATCCCGAGAGTTTACGCACATCCGCGCCGATGGCACACAGATGATCGCGCACGACGCGCGGCACCAGCACCTCGCACGCGAGGCGATGCACCAGCAGCTTCGACGCGTGCTCGTAGTCGTATCCGGTGACACAGGGGATGCGCAGCAATGCCGCCGCCGCCAGATGCGGGCGTACGCCATGACTGGCGGCGACATCGATGTGACGCCCGCGCGCGAAGCGCGCCAGTACGAGCGCACGCCCGATCACCGACGCTCCACGGGCAAGACGCGAAGCACCGGCGGTCGCGCCAACGACGTCGAACGCTTCGCCCGCAGCCGCGAGCAATCCGACCGCCTCGCCGTAGTCGCGGGCGGTCACGAGCACCTCGGCACCGCGGGCGCGTAGCGCGGGCAGAAGCGGCCGGAAGAACCAGGCCTGCGGCGCATTCTCGATGTCGACCCAGACCCGCACGGCGTCACTCGCGCGCGTTCGCCCGCAGTCGTCGCGCCGGCACGCCCGCCATCACCGCCCCGTCGGGCACATCGCGAGTGACCACCGCGCCCGCGCCGACGATTGCGGCTCGGCCGATACTCACGTTCGGCAGAATGATCACGCCGGTCCCGATCCAGGCGTCATCGCCGATCACGATCCGGCCGCGAATCGGCGCGACGCGCTCCATCAACCGCGAAAAGTTCGCGTCGGACGAGGTCACCAGCGTGACGCGTGGCGCGATCGCGACGCGATCACCGATCACCAGCTTCTGGGAGAAGTCGCTCAGCTCTTCAATCACCAGCAGTTCCTCGCCGATGTACACGTCACTGCCGATGCGGTACCCGCAGGCGCGCAGCAGTGCAATACGAAGCCGAAAGCCCGGCAGCCAACGGGCCATCCACTTGAACAATCGTTTGGTCACCACCCGCATCGGCTCATCGCTTGTCTCTCAGGATGTCGGTCGTGCCGCCGTCGTACATGTCGTCGGTGCGTGCGTTCCACTCGTTGCCGATGAGTCGCACGTCGCGGATCTGGCCCGGCTTCTCGGGATCGAAGATGACGCCGTAGCGCAACTTGGGCGGATCGTGCTCGTCGCTGGCGCGATTGCCGCGCAAACGGTGGCCGGCACTGACGTTGTCCATGCCGTCGATCATGAAGCGGAACGCGGCGCCGACCGGATGGCGGCCGTCCATCCAGCGGTCGGATAGATTGAGATTGCGAAAAAGGTTGTCGATTGCCGTCAACCGCTGCGGCACTTTGACGTTCGGCAAGCTGAAATCGGTCACCACCACACCGTCGCCGCCGCAGTCCCCGATATCGTTCCCCTGCAAGGAGAGGTCGCTGGCGTCGCCGGAGATTTGCACGCCGACGCTGCCGGCGACACGCTCGCAGTCAATGCGGTTCTGCGACAGCGTGAGATGAGCGATCGGCGCCGCGCCGTTGATGTACACACCGACCGGCGGCTGCGCCCGCGTCGACTCACCGAGCGCGATGGCGTTGTTGGCAATCATGAGGTTTCGCGTGCCCGCGTGGTTGCCCGCACTCCGCGGCGGCGTGATCACGATGCAACCGCTGGTCATCGAATCGAGCTGACATCCGTCGATCACGTTGCCGACAACCGCGGTGACATTCGAGCTGACGGCGATACCGGCGGCGCGGCTGGCGCTGATCGTATTCCCGCTGATCGCGACCGCGCGCATTTGGCTGTCCGCCAGACCGCCGCTGGCGTTGTCGCTGATGATGCCGCCGGTGTGCGTGCAGGTGTTGCCGCTGATCGTGCTGCGTCCGCTGTCACGCGCGTTCTGTCCTTCCAATGCGATGCACGCGCCACGCACGTCGGTGATCGTGTTGCCGATGATCGTGTTGTCGGCGGCGCCGCCGGCGGTGGCGACGATGCCGTACATCTCGCCGTAGTCGTCCCCCACGATCACGTTGTTCGCAATCACCGTGCGGGTCTGTCGCGCGTCGCCGATCGCGTCGGAGAACGGGGCGTTGCGCGCGACGTTGATGGCATTGCCGACACCGCGACCGGACAGCAAACGTCCCCCATCGTCGGACAGGGCCCGGCCGCGATTGCCGTCGATCCGATTGCTCTCGATCCGCACGTCAGAGCAGCTCAGCACGCCGATACCGCCGCGCAGATTGTTGTGAATCCGCACGCCCTGGACGGTCAGCCCGTCGGTTGCCCACGCCATCAACGCATAGTTGCGGAAGTCATCCGGCGGCGGAGCGCTCACGGTCTCGATCTGCCCGGTCATGTCCCATCCGCAGTTCTCGATGGTCACGTCGTTCAAGCGGTGGACGCCGACATTGTCGCCGCCGGCCCCGAGGATTGCGGGATTGATGACAACGACCGATTGGTCGAAGCCGTGGCGGACGTGAATGGTCACGGGCGCCAAGCAGATCAGCGCGAGGTTCGGGTGGTCGATGACCATCGGCGTCGACTGCTGGTAATCGCCCGGCGCAATTTCGATGCGCTGCGATCGCGACGGCAGCAACTCTCCGTCGCCATGCAGGGAAGCCAGCACGCGCGCGTTCCCCGGCGCGAGGCCGCGCACCTGCAGGCGCTCAGGCGCCGCGCCCGTTGCGGCGAAGACCCCGTAGCCGACGCCGTTTTCTTTGGGCACGGTCACGCGCACGCTTTGATGCGCCCGCACCTGCGCCCTTTGGATCGCGCCGATCTTCACCAGCCGTTCTCCGTCATACGCAGCCACGACGATCCGCATCAGCACCGGCGGACCGGGGCCGTTCGGATAGTACGGCACCTCTCCCTGCCGTCGATTGAAGAACTCGGTCGGATTGATCAAGCGAACCGTCGTGCCCGCTGCGACCTCCTGAACCTGCAACGTTTCCGCGCCCGCCGGGCCCGCGTAGACCGAATAGCTCGCAATGGCCGACCGCGCGGCGGGGAGGACAATTTCCAACGCCTCATCGGCATCCACATGCACCGTCTGCGGTGCCCCGACCGCCACCTCGCCGCCATCGGTTGCAACCCCGGTGACGATCACGCTGAAATCGCCCGGCCCAAGCGGTGCGACGGTCTTCGTAACCGTTCGCACAATCGCATCTGGATCGAGCGACTCGATCGCCCTCCCATCGACGACCTCGATTTGGGCTTCGGGAATCAGCATTCCCGGCGTTTGCGAGAGCGCTCGATTCACCGATGCGCCCAGGTCATCGCCGGCGTTTTTCGAGTCGATCACGATCGTCGCGCCGGCTCTGCGACCAGCAACCGACAGCATCACCGTCATCAACATCGTCACCAACCACCGCATGCCGTTCACGCCAAGGCGCGATAGACGAAGCCGCCGATGACCCGGGTCACCGGCAGCGGCAACCGGCGCCACACGGCGCGCACCGCACGCAGGCGCACGCTATCTTCCGATTCCGCCGCGACGCCGGCGACACACGGAAAATAGTAGTGCGGCAGCGGCGTCGGCTGGGCACCGTAGCTGCGCTTGAACCGCGCCAGACCCGCGTTCTCGCGCACCGTCTTGCCGAGGTCCAGTTGCGTCAGCCCTTCCGCTTTGGCCCACTCGATGGCGTGCCACAACAGCAAACTGTTCGGTTGCGGGGCCAGCCGTTGCGGGTCGGACGCGCTGAACTTGTAATACAAACACGAACCGTGGCGTAGGAACACTGCGCTCGCGATCACGGCGCCGCTGTGGCGAGCATCCACTACGAAGCCGGCACCGCGATCGAAGAACTCCTCCGCGATGCGGACGAAGAAATCCCACGCCTGCACCGGCACGCCAAGTTTCCGTCGGGTGAGTTGGTGCAACCGATAGAAGTCGCGCAGCGCCTCGACCGTTGACGATCGCGCGACGACCACGCCCTCGCGCAGCGCGCGCTTGCGGCCCCATTTGACCGAGTCCGCTAATCCGCGCGCGAGATCGCAGAGCGGCGGATTCAGCGACAGCGTAAAGTTGTCGGCACGGAGCGACTCGGTGAAATTTGCCGGCGTGCCCGCGCCGACCGGTCCGCGCAACTCAACGGTGCGCCAACGGTTGGCGTGGGCGTCGCGGAGCACGGCGTCGATCAACGCGTGGCATGCAAACGCATCGCCGAGCGGGCCGCCCACGTCCGAGAACGGCAACGACACCAACCGCCGCCCGCGCCAGGTACCGCGGATCTCGAAGGCCGGCAGCCCGCCGACGACCTCGGCATGATCGAGCGCTACGGAGTACCGACACGGGAAGGCGTAGGTCTCGGCGATCACGCGGGCCCATGCGGTCGAATGATAGAGGGTCGCGTCAGGTCGCGACTCGACCGCGGACCATCGCGGATCGGTGAGCGGATCGATGGTCTCAACTCGGATCATCAGCGCTCGCGGCTCCGCCGATGAATTGCTGGTGCCACAGCTCGAACGTCAGCAGCGCGAAGATCTGCCGTTCATAGTTTTCGCGCCCCGACCGATGTCCGGCAAGCACCGCGTCGACACCGTCGGGGGCAAAGTACGCGCGCCACGCGGCGTGCGGCGCACCGAGGGTGTCGTGCACGAACTCGCGAAGCTCGCCGCAGAACCAGCGTGCGGTCGGGACTCCGAACCCCATCTTGCGCCGCCGGACGATCGACTCGGGCAACCATGCGGCCACCGTTCGTTTGTGCAGGTACTTGCACTCGCCGCCCTTGAGCTTGAGCGGCCCGGGAATGCGTTCGGCGAACTCCATCAATTCGAGATCCAGAAATGGCACCCGCGCTTCGAGCGACCACGCCATCGCCATCTTGTCGCCGTACAACAACAGATCGTCCGCCAACGACAGGCGTGCGTCGACGTACATCAGTTGTGACAGCGGATCGAGATCACGCACGCCGGCGCGCCACTGTTCGATCGGCGCCAGCCGTTCATCCAGTGTCAGCCGCGGCTGCCCGAGCAAGCGCTGCATCTGGGGCTCGGGCAACAACGCGTAGAGCGCCAGAAACCGGGTCGCATCGTCGACGTTGCCGAGCGACCGCACCGCACGTTTCGCGCGTTCTTGGCCAGGCAGTCGTTCTACCAGCGGTGATACAAGCCCTTCACGCACTATGCTCGGCAGACGGCGGTACCACGCGCCGAAACGTTCGCCGAGATAGCGATGGTAGCCACCGAAGGGCTCGTCGGCGCCCTGCCCCGTCAGCACGACCTTCACGCTGCGACCGGCCAGCCGCGCCAGCACGAACAGCGGAACGATCGAGGTCGTGGTCGTGGGTTCTTCGAGGTGACGCACACACGCGGGCAATTCGTCGGCGAATTCCCGCGCCGACACGGTGACCTCGTGATGGTCGGTCTTCAACCACGACGCAACGTCGCGCGCGGCACCCAACTCGCTCAACGGCTCGTCGCCGGGAAATCCGACGGCAAAGCTCTGCACCGTGGCGCCGTTGCGCGCCATCAACGCGGCGATGACGGACGAGTCGACGCCGCCGCTGAGAAACATTCCCACCGGCACGTCGGCCACCAACTGTCGCTCGACCGCGCGCGTGAGCCGCGTGCGCAACTCGGTCACGCAGTGGGCTTCGCTCGTCTCCGACAGCGGCTGCGGTACCGGCGCCGAGTAGCGTTCGCAGCGCACGCCGCGGCGGTCGCAGATCACCCGAAATCCCGGCGGCACCCGCTGAACGCCGCGGAGCAGGGTGCCGGGCGAGGGGACGAAC
This sequence comes from Binatia bacterium, assembly GCA_035541895.1. Classification (GTDB taxonomy): domain Bacteria; phylum Desulfobacterota; class Binatia; order HRBIN30; family JACQVA1; genus DATKMK01. Next base: position 141,662 of record DATKMK010000109.1, read on the forward strand.
CGATAGTGCCAGAAGAGCTCGAGCGCCGCGGGATCAACCGCGGGAGTCACCCGCCGCGATGCCAGGATCGCCTTGATCTCCGAGCCGAACACCAGCTCGGCCCCGGTGTCGGCGTAGTACAGCGGCTTCACCCCGAAATGATCGCGGGCGAGCAACAGGCGCCAATTGAGATCGTCCCACAGCGCGAAGGCAAACATGCCGTTGAAGTGCGCCACGCAGTCGTCGCCCCACTCCTCGTACGCGTGCAGGACCACTTCGTTGTCGCTGTACGTTCGAAATCGGTGGCCGTTAGCCGTCAGTTCGTCGCGCAGCTCGCGGAAATTGTAGATCTCCCCGTTGCAGATCAGCCACAGATGTTCGGTCTCGTTGGCCATCGGCTGGTGGCCGCCGGCGGGATCGATGATGCTCAGGCGGCGATGACCGAGCGCCATCGGCCCACGCACCCGATAGCCTTCGTCGTCGGGACCGCGATGCACCAAGGTCGAGGTCATCCGATGAATCACCGAAAAATCCGGCGGCGCGGTGTCGCCGTACGCGAAGACGCCGGCAATGCCGCACATCAGCCCGGCTCCGTCGCAGCGCCCGTCGCTCGCGCGCTGACTGGATGCGATTGATCGCCGACGGCCGGAGCCCGGACAGTCTGATGAGACCGCAGCACCGCTTCGTACACGGCGATCAAGCGCTCGGCGATGCGCGGCAACGCGACCAGCTCGGCGCGCGCTCGCCCGTTGGTGCGTCGCGGCGGGTCGAGCACCGCGGCCAGTGCCGTCGCCACGGCACCCGGGTCGCGCGCGACGATGTGGCAGTCGCCCGTATCCCCGATGACGCGCCGCACGTCGCCGACATCGGCCGACACGATCGGCAGATTGCACGCCATCGCCTCCTTCACCACGACCGGACCACCTTCCCAGTACGCGGTGACCGCCAGCGCATCCGCAGCGGCCATGTACCAGGGCACTTCCTCGTACGGTACGACCGCGCGGGGTTGTGAATGCGTACAGACCAGCTCGATCGGATCCGGGCGCGAGCGATTGAGGAGGTCGACCGCCGCGCGCGCCACCGGAAAGCACTTGCGCGGAAACGCCGGATTGGCGGCGAACAGCACATAGCGGCGCGTCGTATCCCAACCAAGGCGGCGGCGGGCGTCGTCGCGAGCGCGCGGCACGAACAGCTCGGTGTCGACGCCGCACGGGATCACGTGCACGTCGCGTCGATCGAGGACGCGCGCCATTTCTTCCGACACCGCAATGACCGCGTCGACGTGCGCGGCCATGCGCCGATGGATCTGTACCCACAAGCGACTCCAGGACGTCGCGCGGCCGGAGGCATCGGGCGTGCCGAGCAGGTCGTCGCCGTGAAACGTCACCACCGACGGCACGCGGCGCTGCAACGCCGCAACGATACCGGCATAACCGTAGTGGGCGTGGACGACGTCGTAGGCTTGTCGTGCGAGCACCGCGCGTAAACGCGGCACCGCGCGCGCGTACTTCCCGCGCTCGCCGCGCTGCACGACGAACGAGTCGACGTACACACCCGCGCGTCGCAGCGAATCGATTTGCAGTTGCAGCCAGGGATCGAAGCCGCTCTCGTCGGGCGTGCGCGAACCGCCGATCACCAGCACCCTCATCGACGTCTCCGCGCCGCCAACACCTCGTCGTAGATCGCCACAACTTGGTCGACCATGCGGGTCGCGGTGAAGCGTTCATCCGCCACGACGCGAGCGCGCGCGCCGATTGCGCGGCGGCGTTCCGGATCGCGCAGCAAGCCGATCACCGCGTGCGCGAGCGCTTCGACGTCATCGGCCCGGACCAACTCCCCGGTGTCGGACCCCACCAGCTCGCGCACGCCGCCGACGTCGAACGCGGCCACCGCCACGCCCGCCGCCATCGCTTCGAGGATCGCCAATCCGAACGTCTCGCGCAGCGACGTCGAGACCAGCACATCGAAGGCGGGGTAGAGCTGCTCGATGTCCGCGCGCTGGCCGGTCATGACGAGGCGCTCGCGCAAACCTGCGGCGGCGACATCGGCCGCCACCAGGTCGCGCTGGGAACCGTCGCCGACCACCGCGAAGGTGGCGTCGGGCAGCGCCGCGGCGACGCGCGCAGCGACTTGCACGAATCGACGACAACCCTTTTCCGGTTCGAGGCGACCGACGAACCCGACCAACGGCGCAGATTCCGGCGTCCGCAATCCGAGCGCCGCCCGCGCGCGAGTCGAATCGATGGTTGCGGGGCTCGGCGTCAGCGGCAAGCCGAGATGAACGACCCGCACTCGTGATGCGGCAACGCCGTGCGCAACGAGGTCCCGTCGAGTCGCCTCGGAGTTGGCGATGAAGCACTCCACAAAGCGAGACAATAGCCGATAGCTCAACTGCTGGTCGAGTCGACGTTGCGACATCGCCAGATGTTCGGTGACGACGATCGGCACGCCGGCAAATGCGAGGCCCACGATCGCTGCCGGCGCCATGGTCGAGTGATCGTGCACCAGATCGAAACCGCCGCCTCGCACCAGAGACGCCACCGCGCGGCCGCCGCGCGGATCGTAGCTGCGGCGCATGCCGATCACGTGCGTTGGAACTCCGGCCGCCGCCAAGTCATCGGCAATCGTGCCGCCGGTCGACAAGAACGCCACGGTCGGCTGGAACCTCGGCGGCAACATCCCAATCAACGTCGCCAGGTGTCGTTCGATGCCGGCGCGCGCCCCTTGCCAGGCAAGGAAAAGCACCCGCCGGGTCGGATCAGGTGACGGCATCGGAAGCCCGGACATCGCCGACGCGGGCCGCCAGCCATTTCCCACCGCGGACGGCGGCGACCAGGGCGAGATCAAGAGCGCTCGCCAGTGCCACCGCGACCGCCGCGCCGACGCCGAGATACTGCTGCGCGTACGCGCAGAGATCGCGCACCGTCAACCAGCGCAACCACAAACGCGGGACCTTGCGCGTGCTGGTCGACCCGTGATGGCGAACGCGCGTGTGCGGCACATATCGGACGCGCCACCCGCGGCGCCAGAAACGATGACAGAGATCGTCTTCAGTGAAGTACAGCCGATATCGTTCGTCGTACCAGCCGATCGATTCGAGCGCGCCACGGCGCGCGAATAAGCACGCGTCGGAAATCACATCGACGTCGCGCGGCGATCGTTGCCCGGCTGCCGGCACGTCGACGGCTCGCGAGTCGTGCGCTGCTCGGCGTTCGCGCCACCACAACCACGGCTGCAACGACGCCAGCAGATCCCACACGTGCCGTCGCGCCCAAAAGTGCGGCACCTCGGGCGCGCCATCGGCGGCATCGCCGACAATCGTGCAGATCGCGGCGCCGACCTCGGGATTGTCGCGCAGATATTCGATCATCGTCGCTGCGGTATCGGGTTCGAGGACGGTATCGGGATTGAGCACGAGAACGAACTCGCCGCGGCTCGCGTGCAGGGCCTGGTTGTTGGCCGGAGCGAAGAACGCGTTGCGCGGGTTGCGGATCACGCGACAGAACGGGAACGATTCGGCGCGGTTTGCGCTGTCATCGGTCGAGGCGTTGTCGACTACCACCACTTCGGTCGAGATCCCTCGTTGGCGCGCGACCGAGTCGAGACATTCGGCGATCGTGTCGCCCGAGTTGAACGTCACGATGCACACCGAGAGCGTCGGCGAGTCCGGCATGCGTTACGCCGCGCGCGCCGGGGCGACCCGCGCTCCGGTTGCGGCGGCGGTTGCCGACGAGAAGGTGTATTGTCGATCGATCAGCGCCATCAGCAACGCCGTCACCATGACGTACGGTGCGTAGGCGAACGACAGCGAGCTGAGACTGAGAAACTGCACGACGAAGCACAACAGGCATCCGGACAACGCCGGCCCCACGGCGCGGCCCTCGGCATCTCGGGCGCGCGTCGCCAGCCACCACCCCCGTCGCAGCACCAGCCAACTGAACCACGCGACGCCGATCAATCCGACGACCCCGAGTTCGACGAGCACCGTCGCGACGCCGTTCTCGCCGCCGAGCAGGGTGAAGTCGCCGGTGGTCATCTCCGCCGCGAGCGCCAATTCGAGCGCCTTCACCTGCGTGGTGGCGAATCCCAATCCCCACACGAAGCTGGTCGGCTCTTCGGCCATCAGGTGCACGCGCGTCGTGAGAATCTCGATTCGTTGGCCGAAGGTACCGCTGACCTCGCTGACATCGGAAAAGGTCGACGCGAACCGATCGCCGAACACGCGCAGCGTGTCACCGACGTCGCGATTGGCCACTTGCGCGGCGAAGAAAGCCACCACCGCCAGCGCCACCCCGGCGCCGACTGCCAACCGCGCGGCACGCCAGCGCGGGAACTGCCGCCCGCGCCGCATCCCCCACCACATCCACAGCGAGCCGACGATCACGGCGACCCAGCCGTTGCGCGAGAGGTCGACGAGGATCCCGACCGTCGTGATGCCGAGCACAACCGCGGTCGACCAATGGGTTCGTTTGCCGCCCGACAACGTGCGAGCCAGCGCGTCGAAGAACGCCAAGATGATCAACGGAAACGCGGGCGAATAGGGTCGAGTGAATTCTTCCGCGGTCGGAAACTGCCCGGTCACCATGCCGCCCGACAGCAGCTCCGAACCGGTGAAGAACACGATGACCACCACCAGCGCCGCGAGCGCGCCGGCAATGCAACTGCCGCGCAGCACCACGCGAACCCGGCGCTGATCGGTGAGCGCGTAGAGCGCGACGAAGAACACTCCGTAAAACAGATAGCGGCGCCCGATGCGGAACCCCAACGCCAACGGCACGCCCTCGCGCAGATTGGAGAGCAGAATGTTCAACAGCGCGACGCCGATGATCAGCGCCGTCGGCACCGCAAAGGTTGACCGCAGCCGGCGGAGATCCAATTTGCGCGTCGCGAGGTCTTCGAGCAACGGGACCGCCAGCAGCACCACCGCCACGTCGCTGATCTTCGCGAGGCCGGGGACGCTGAACAGCTCCGGATCGATTAGGCCGAGAAAGTTCGTTTGCGCCAGAATCGCGAAGCCGAGCGCAAACTCCGGGCTCAGCGCGACCCCCGCGAGAATCAGCACGCACAACAAAATGAGCCCGGCCGACGTCGGACTGAAGCGGCCGGCGACGCTGCCGACGAACACCGCCAAGGCGGCGGCGATTACGGCGTGCAGCATCACACGACGGCGCGGGGGCACAACGACGAGCGTGGTCATGCCGCCGCCGTCGTACGCGGTCGCCACACGCGCTTGATCGCGCGGTGCGCCAACACGAGATTGACAAGCGGCTGCCGCACGCAGGTCGCGCACACCGGCAACGAAAAGCCCCAATCTCCGAAACGCCGGTCGCGAACAACTTCGCCGCCGCATTGGCTACATCGTCCCGCGCTTTCGGTACCGGTGCGATCGAGCGACTGCCACTGCACGTCGTTGATGTGCGCGGGCGAATAGGCCTCGCCGACATCCTCCGGGAGCCGACTTCGGCATGCATCACAGAACGCAACCGAATTTGCCGCCGCGTGCCGGATGAGCACGCCGCACACGAAACATCGGATGCCGGTTCCCGACTTCATCCCCACCGCCACTGCCAGTCCGCCCCACTCCGCCAGCGCGGTGCGCTCGCTGCGTTGCAACGGCCCATACCAGCGCGGTCCGATTCCAAGCGACCATGCGGGGTAAATCAGATCGACGCCGGCGCAGAACAGCAACGTGAATCCGGCCGCGCGCACCAGTGCGCCGAGTGCTCGCGGCGCGAGCGGCTCCTCGTGCATGGTAGCGACGGCGGGACCGCGCCGGCGCCCGATTAGTGTTCCGAGACCACGCTTGATCTGGTGAAGGTAGCCGTCGAAGGCGCGCGCACTCGGCACTTCAAAGATCGCGACGCCGCCGGGATGGAGAACGCGGAACGCCTCGTTGATGGCACCACTCGGACCCTCCGGAAAATGCTCGATGACGCCCAGCGAGATGTATCCCGACAGAGATGCATCCCGCACCGGCATCTGGCGCACGTCCGCCGCACTGAACGCACCTCGATCTTCGGGGTACGCTGACGCCCACCTCTGAGCCATCTGCAGCGCCGGCAACAGCCGCTCGCAACCGACGGCGCGCATCCCCAGCGCGCGCAGATAGAAGACGTAGCGGCCCAGCCCGCAGCCCGCCTCGACGACCGTCCCGTGACGGGGAAGATACTTCAGCAAGACGTGCCGCAGGCCGTAAAAGTCGGCCATCGCGATTTCGCTGGCGACACTGTGCCCGCGCCAGAAGCCCTGCCACTCCCCATCGGAGGGCGACGCGTCCACACCTCGAGCAGCCGTCGCGTTCATCGCGTCACCGCTCGGCAATTCAGCCTCCTTCGCATCACGCCGGCTTTGCATTCGGCCACAACCGCTGCAGGGGCTGAAGCATCAACGAGAGATCACTCGGCCGCGGCAACAAGACGTCGATCAATGGACAACCGGACAGCCGAGTGAAGAGCCACACGTTCACGATGATTGCCACCACGCGTCCAAGGCTCACGGCAGCCGCGACCCCAACCAAACCAAAGGGCGGTGCGAGGACCGCACTCGCGACCAGTCCGATCACCAGTGAAACCAACGCCACCACGCCGTTCAGCATGGGTCGGCCGAGTTGAGCATAAAAGTAACTGGTCGTCACGTGCGCCAGCGCGTACGCGGCCATACCGGGCAACAACGTCACCAAGGGCGCTACCGCTGGGTCGAACCCCGATCCGAAGAGCAAATGAACCAGTGGGCGAGCGAGCAGTGCAACGACCAGCGACAACGCCGCGCTGCTCCACAAACTGATCCGACATCCGGCACCGGCAAGACGCGCCGCCTCCTCGCGCGTCGCGGTCGCCAAGCGCGGGAGCACGCCGACGCCGATCGCTACCGGGACATGAAACAACAACGCGGCGATGCTCGCCGCAACCGAATAGTAGCCGGCACCAGCCGCGCCGCCGGCAAGCGCCGCCACGTACGTATCGAAGCGCAGATTCGATTCGCCGATCAGTTGCACACACCAGACCGCCAAACCGAATTCGAGCGCAGTGCGCAACAGGGCGAGATCGATCAGCGGAATCGTACGTTGGCTGCCGATCATGCGGCGCGGGTCGCGCGTCATCATCCAGGCCGCCGTGGCGGTTGCCGCGTGCGCCAACCACCAGGCTGCCAGTGCGGTATTCACGCCGCCGAGCGTCAGTCCCAGCACAGCGGTCGTCACCGAGGCAACGGCCCACAACACCAGCGGCAACACATTGAATTCCACAAACCGTCCTTGACCTTGAAAGATGCCGGCCAGATTTCGCCACAGCAGGCCCATCGGTATCACGGCAAGCGTCCACAGGATTTGACCGGCCGAGGCAGACAGCGCGCCGCCCAACCACAGGCTCAAGACGACGACGGTAACCCCGGCAGTTCCCAACACGGCACACGTCAGCGAGTTGGCACGCAGCGCGCCGCGCGTGTGATCGCCGCGCCCGGCGACGCAGCCGTTGTACATCGACACGCCGAGCCCGCCGAACGTAATGCCCAGACTGGTGCTGAGCATCACCAGCGAGACCACGCCCTTGCCGGACGGCCCGAACAGCCGCGCCACCAACACCGCCGTGATCGTTCCGGCGCCCAGTTGTACGATCTGCGACGCGAGCGTGAGCAGCGTGGCGCTGCCGGTTCGCATCGGCGCCGCATCGGTCGCGCTCATGCTGAGGGTTCCGCCGGACGCGAAATCGGCACCGCCGGCACGCCAGCGACCACCGCATCGGCGGCAACGTCGCGCGTCACCACTGCCCCGGCACCAACGACCGCGCGCTCGCCGACGGTGATGCCGGGCAGGATGATGGCACCGGCGCCGATGTAAGCGCCGGTTGCGATCCGCAGCGGCGCGTGCTGTCGCGGGTACCGATCGATGACCGGACTGCGGCCCACGTCGATGTGCGTGAGCAGCATCGCGCGCATCGAAATGGTCGCGTGATCCTCGATGACGATCGGGGCCCGCAAATCCAGAAACACCTGTTTGCCGACGTGACACTCCGAGCCGACACGAAGATTGCGGAAGTCGGGGTCGGCGTTGTGCACGACGAGGAATATTTCGAGGTCGGATGCGGCTCCGATGGTTCCACCGAACGCGCGCAGCAACGGAACCACCGAGCGTTTGGGCGCGTGCGCCAACACGCGGCACACTCCGCTCATGCCATGGATGCGGTGCGATAACCGGGCATACCCACATACCGCCGCATCGAACAGCGCGCCGAGTTCATGCCACCGCATGCGCGCGCCCGGTGATCGTTGGCCTTCCATCGTCCGGCGAGTATACGGGTGCGACGCCACCGCATAAAGGGCACCGTGAATCGCGATCGACGCACCTCCGCTCCCGCCATCGCCATCGGCATTCTCGGAACCGCGACCGCGCTGCTGTTCGCGGCGTTCGCTCCCGGGCTGATCGACGACGACGCGTACATCTTCTTGCGCTACGCGGAACATCTCGCCAACGGCGACGGCCTGGCGTTCAATGCCGGCGAGCCGAGCGCGGGCGTCACCAGTATTCTGTGGGTGCTGTTGCTGGCCGCGGGTCGGCGACTCACCGGCGTCGATACGCTGATCGTGGCGCAGATCCTCGGCGCGCTGTGCTTCGGTGCCGCGCTCGCCGTCATCACCACCGCATGCGCGTCGCACTCCGACTCGCAACCGGCGGCGCGTGTGGCGACACTGATCGTGGCGACCTCGCCGGTTTTCATCTGCCAGGTCATCAGCGGCATGGAGGTCGCCTTGAATATGCTGCTGGTGGCGGTCGCCGCGAGTGCGACGTCGGCACTCGCGACCGGCCTCGCGTACGCGACTCGTCCCGACAATCTCGCGTTGGTACCGCTTGTCGTTGCATCGCACCCGCGTGCGCGCCGGCGCTTCGCGGTGTTGGTGCTGCTCAGCGTGATCGCCTGCGGCGCGCCGTGGATGTTGTACTGCTATCGGACTTGCGGGTCGCTCTTGCCGCCGACGCGGGTCGGCAAGTTGTTGGTCTTCCTCCCCGGCTGGTACGGGATCACCGCGGACCAGTTCGCGGCGTTGTCGATCGGCGGGCGCCTCGCGCTCGCCGCGCGCGCACTCGTACGCGTCGCCGCGTTGTTCACCGAGGGTCAGGCGCGTGTCCTCTTGCCCTGGCTCGCGCTGGCACCATTCGGCATCGCCAAGGTCGACCGCCCGGCGCGAACCGTCTCGCTGCTATTTCTGCTGTCGGCGATTGCGTACGCGCTGTTCTTTCCGCTCATCAAGCTGCGCTATTTCGTCCATCTGTTGCCGTGGCTGGTGCCGATCGGAGTGAAGGGCCTGGCGCGCGTCGTTCCGTCGCGCCGGCAGCGCGCGCTGTTCGGCGTCGTGATCGGCTTGCATCTCGCGGTCTGCGCGCGCGCCCTGCCGCGCTATCGCGACTGGGTTGCGTGCGAGGGAACCAAGACGCTCGCCGGACAGTGGCTCGCCGCGCACCTGGCACCCGACGCCCGACTGGCGCTCGAGCCGATCGGAGCGATCGGCTTGCGCAGCGGTCGCTACATCGTCGATCTCGGCGGTCTGATCAGCCGCGACGTGTGGCCGGTGATTCGCAACGGGCCGGCTTTCGATGCCGCTGAGATGCTCGACTTCCTGCGCGTGCGTCGCGTCGACTACCTCATCGACCAAGTCGACGGGCCGTGGGCCGGGCGGCTGCTGCGAGCGATTCCCGACTCGCTACGATTGGACGCGACGATACCGGGGCCGACCGGCTGCGGGGTGATCGGCGTGTACGCAGTTGCGCGCGCCAATCACGAGCCGAAGTAGGCGAGAAATTCCTTCGCCTCTCGGTTGCCGGGATCGTGTTCCAGAACCAGGGTGTAGTAGCGCCGCGCTTCCGGACCCATTTCGAGCTGGCGATAGTTCCGCGCCAGGCCGAGCAGGATCGCCGCGCGATGGCCGGCGACGAACTCGTTGGTCTCGTCGTCGAGCAGCTTGCGATACTGCTCGTTAGCTTTGCCGAAGTCGCGCGCGCGTTCATAGATGCCGGCGAGCCGGAAGCGATACGGCGGCGCATCGGACGCCACCGCGATCGCGTCCTTGATCAGCCGCGCAGCGGCCGCGAAGTCGCTGCGCGACTCGTAGACCGCGCTGAGTCCGGCCAGCACTTCGGGATCGCGGCCGCCGTAGCGACGGGCGGCGGTCAGTGCCTGCAGCGCCTTCGTCGGATTGCCGGCGTCGAGCCAGTTGTATCCGCTCCGCTTCAACGCCTCTGCGCGACGCGCGTCGTCATCGGCGAGCACGCTCGCGCGTGCATAGGCTTCGGCGGCACCCGCATGATCATGCCGGTACTCGCGCACCCGTCCGAGTAACTGCGCGTCGCCGTATCGAGCCGCCGGCTTCGGCACGATGGTGCGGAGTTGCTCTTCGAGTGCGGCGGCCACGCGCGCAGCCTCGTCCGGGTAGCCGGAGTCGCCGTACGCCATCGCCAAGAACAACCGCACGCTTGGGTCCTCGGGCAGCAAGTGCTGCGGGAGTTGCGGGTCCCACTTGATGGCGGCGCGCAGCCACACGCGGGCGCGTTGCGGGTCCTGTTCGAGACCCGCACGGACCCAGTCAGCGGCGCGCGGCTGGTCGTCGGGCGGCAGCGACCCCCAATGGTCGAGTACCCACTCGATGATCGGTCGGTTCAGATTGAAATCCTGCGGTTGCAGCGCGGGGACGCGATCAAACAGGGCAACCACCTGCGTTGCGACCTCCGGCCGGATGGTCGGTCCGTCGTGCAGCTCGGCCAGGTTCGCGACCGCTTCGCCCAAGCGGAGATCGCCGTACCCCAAGCTCGGGCGCAATTCGATCAGTCGGCGATAGGCATGAGCTGCCACCAGCCACGCCCGCATGGCGTCGTCGCGGCGGTCGGGACGCTGCATCGCATCGAACGCTTGTTGCCGCGCAATCCAGCCGACGATTTCGCTGAGATCGGCGCGTCCGCTCGCCAGCCGCTGCGCGATGCCGACACGTTGCAAGCGTACCGCGAGCGGCTCGGGGCTCGCTGCCAGCGGGTTGATCAGCGAGGTGTTGGGGAAGATGCTGGCGGCGGTGGCGGCAACCCACCAGTTTCGTACGCCCACGAATGCGGCGACGACCGCCGCAGCGACGCCAACGTACGCCGCCACCGTCGAGCGCAGCGGCACCCATCCCTGCAGCCCGCTGCCGCTGCCCCGATCGAGCAAACGCACCGTGCCGCCGAACGCCGCCACGAAGAGCAGCGCATTGCTGGGAATGTGCAGGTTGAAGTCGGTGAACGAATGCAGCAGCAAGCCGAACATGCCCGCCGCCAAGCCGAGCGCGAGCAACGCCGGCTCGCGTTCGGCCGTGCGCAGGCGTCGCACGATCAGCCGTGCCAGCATCCCGAACAGCCACGCGAAGCACGCCGCGCCGAGCACTCCCGCCTCCACCAACAGCTGCAGGTAGTCGTTGTGGGCCATCTCGAAGTACGTGTGCGTGCCGGCGGGTTGATAGCGCGGGAAGATGAACTCGAAGTTGCCGAGCCCGACGCCGGCCAACGGGAAGTCCCGCACGATTTTCACCGTGTCGCGCCACACGCTCGGACGCGAATACGGGGTCACCTGCAGTCCGCCGCCGAAGCGCGCCAGCAGCTCGGGCGACTGGAGCCACAACAACGCCAACGCCCCGAGCGCCGCGAGACCCACAACAAATCGACGCCAGGTCAATCGCCGCTGCCAAGCGCTGAACGCGAGCGCGCCACCAGCCAGCCCACCGAGACTGGAGAGCACGCCGCCCCGGCTTTGGGTGAGTCCCATCGCCAGCAGCATCGTCGCGATCGCTCCTACGCACAGGAACCCACGCAGTGTATCGGCGCGGCGCACCGGCTCCTCCACCGGACGACGACGCCGCGATCGCCGGCGGCGCTGCCACGGCACGTAGCCGAGCGCGAGGGCGATCGTCAGCGGGATGACCAACTCAAAATAGCCGGCCAGATGATTGCGGTTGACGAATGTACCGGTCGCGAACTCGATGTACGCGGTCTTGCGCAACCAGTAGATCTGCGGGTGCTTGGCGACGACTTGGAACGTGCCGTAGAGCGCTTCGACGACACCGACCGCCGCAACTACAACCAGCCAGGTGCGCAGCCGCGGAGTGAACCCGTCGTCGGACAGGCGGCGGTCGGTCGAGTCCGATGGAACAGACGAGCGGTCAACCGGTTGCCATGGGTATCCGATGAGCAAAAAAAAACCGCTGCCCACGTCAGCATCAGCAGCAGCTCTTCGACCGTTCGATAGGTATAGACCGACAACGGCCGCCAGGCCGCCGATTGCGATGGACGTCGCGCGAGCGTCCAGGCTTGTACAATCAAGGGATCAGCGGCGGCAGCCGGATCAACGCCGTGAGCCAGAGCGCCGGCAGTTTCGACGACGGCGGCGAACGGCGCATGCGCGGGCCAGCCGTCGAGATTGGTGCGGTAGATCGCCTCGGTGTGAGGACTGAGCAGGCGCAGCAGGAACGGCGGCAGCGGAAACAACTGACCAACCGCGACGGCGCCGAAGGCGATCAGCGGCCACCGCCAGCCTCGCAGTCGCTCGTTCGCCTCGCTGGTACTGCCGCAGCGCACCACCTTGAGCGCCCAGACCACGACCAGTCCCGCGACTGCGAGTTGCAAGATCACCAACGGCCCCGGATGCACGGCACCGAACGCCAGCGGCGTGAAGATCAGCAGCGCGACCATGCCGGCGTGCACGACGGCATCGCAGCGGCGGCCGAAGCGCTCGCGATCGAGTCGCATCACGCTAGAACGATCTTCTCGCGCCCGTGGACGACCTTGCGGGTGGCGTTGCGGGTGTCGATTACCAACCGGCTCGACGCGACGATGAAGTCGTAGTCGTAGGCGCTGTGATCGGTGGCGATCAGCACGGCATCGGCGCGGCCCAACTCGTCGGCGCTCATTTCGACCGAGGCGAGCTGGAAGTCGTAGCGGCGGGAACGCTTCAGCACCGGAACGTAGGGATCGTTGTACCCGACGACGGCGCCTTTCTGCTGCAACAGATCGATCAGCTTGAGCGACGGCGACTCGCGCGTGTCGTCGAGGTCGCGCTTGTACGCGATGCCGAGCACCAGCACGCGGGATCCGCGGAGACTGCGGCAGCGCTCGTTGAGCGCGTCCATCAACTTGCCGACGACAAAGCCCGGCATCGCATGATTGATCTCGCCCGCGAGTTCGATGAAACGCGTCGTCAGATCGAATTGGCGCGCCTTCCAACTCAAATAGAACGGATCGACGGGAATGCAGTGGCCGCCGAGGCCGGGCCCGGGATAGAACGGCGTGAAGCCGAACGGCTTGGTGGCTGCCGCGGCGATCACTTCCCAGACGTCGATGTTCATGCGATCGAACAACACCTTGAGTTCGTTGACCAGCGCGATGTTGACGCTGCGGTAGATGTTTTCGAGCAGCTTCGCCGCCTCCGCGACTTGCGTCGAGGTGACCGGCACCACGCGCTCGACCACCGCGCCGTACATCGCGGTCGCCAAATCGCGGCAACGAAAAGAGTGGCCGCCGACGAGCTTGGGAATCGTCCGCGTGGTGAATTCGGGATTGTTGGGATCTTCCCGCTCCGGCGAATACGCGAGGAAAAAGTCTTCGCCGACGGTCAAGCCCGTGTGTTCGAGAATGGGCCGCACGACTTCATCGGTCGTGCCCGGATAGGTCGTGCTTTCGAGGACGACGAGCTGGCGATGCCGCAGATACAGCGCGACGCTCTCGGTGGTGGCGATGACGTATGAGAGATCGGGCTCGCGATTCTCGGTCAGCGGCGTGGGCACGCACATGATGACGGCGTCGCACTTCGCCAATTGGGAGAGATCGCTGGTCGGTTGAAATGCTGCGTGGCCGGCGACCAACGGCGCGGTGGTCAGCAGGGGCGCCAAGCGTGCCGGAGGCAGGTGGTGAATGTAGCTGCGGCCGGCGCGCAGGTCATCGACCTTGGCCGGGTCGACGTCGAACCCGTAAACGGCGAAGCCGGCTTCGGCGAACGCGGCGGCCAGCGGCAAGCCGACGTAGCCCAGCCCGATGATCCCGACGATCGCACGCCGAGCCTCGAAGGAGGCACGTAGATCGTTCATGCCGACTCGGTCATACGGGCGACGCCGGACGACGGCTCGGCATCCTGGGCCCCGTAATACGAGTAAGTGTACCGGCTGTGATAGTAGTCGCCGCTGTTCACGTTGACGTCGTTGAGGACCACGCCGAGCACCTTCGCGCGCGCGTATTCGAGCCGCTCGCGCGCCCGCCGCACGACATCTTTCGGGGTGTGCTGTCCCTTGACCACCAGCACGACCCCGTCGACCATCGTCGCCAGCAGCACACCGTCGGTCACCGGCAGCACGGGAGGTGAATCGATCAGCACGTAGTCGAAGCCCTCGCGCAACAGCGCCAAGGTCTCCCGCATACGCGTGGAGCCGACCAACTCGGCCGGGTTGGGCGGGATCGGTCCGCTGGAAATGAAGAACAAATTCTCGATCTGGGTTGGGCGCACGGTTTCACGCAAATCGCCTTGCCCCGTCAGCAACGTGCTGAGTCCGTGACCGTTTTCGGCGCCGAGGACCCGATGACACCGCGGGCGGCGCATGTCGGCATCGACGATCAGCACCCGTGCGCCCGATTGCGCGAGCGTGATCGCGGTGTTCACGGCCGTCAGGGTCTTGCCCTCGCCCGCTTGCCCGCTGGTGATCAGCATCACACGCGGCGCATTGTCGGCACTCGAGAGCAGGATGGCCGTGCGGATCGTGCGATAGGCTTCCGAAATCACCGAGCGGCTGTGATGCAGGGTCACCAATTCGCGCGGCAGTGCGCTGGACGCCAGCGCGGGCACGTCGCCGGCCCCGCTGGCCTTGGATCCGACGTTGTGCGCGAAGCTCGGTACCAAGCCGAGTGCGGGCACGCGCACGAAGCGCTCGACCTCTTCCGGCGTTTTGAGGGTGTTGTCCAAGTATTCGAAGAAGAACGCCAAGCCGGTGCCCATCACCAGACTGGCAATCACGCTGAGCAACAGGTTCAACGCGCGCTTCGGACGGGACGCGTACAGCGGCGCCTCAGCCTTGTCCACCACGGTGACGTTCGACACCCGCAGGCTGTCGGCGACCGTTGTTTCCTTCATTCGCGCCAGCGTGCTCTCGTACAGCGCATGGCTGGTGTCGACGTCGCGCTTGAGCATATTGTAGTCGACCGAGTTCTCCTTGAGGTCGAGTGCGACATCTTTTTGTGCGTCGAGTTGCGCCCGGAGTTCGTCTTCCCGAGTCTTGGCGGCGAGGTAGGCCGATTCGATGCCGCCGACGACCTTCGCGATCTCGGCGGCGAGGCGCGCGCGTGCGGCCTCGACCTCGCTCTTGATCTGGATCATCGAGGGATACGCCGGCTTGAACTTCTCGCTCATGAGCGCGTACTTCTGCTCTAGCTCCGCCACGGACTGCTTCAAGCGCTGCACCAACGCGCTGTCGATCACCGCTGGCAACGCTTCGTACTGGCGCTGCTCGATCAACTTGTACTGCGATTCGAACTGAATCCGCTCCGCCTGTGCCATCGTCAGCCGTTTATTGAGATCGTCCAGCCGGCCGACAACGATGTTCTCCTTGTTGTCGAGCGAGATGATCTGGTGCTCTTTGCGATAGCGATTAAGCGCCGCCTCGGACTGCTCGACCTTTTGTTTCAGTTCGGTGAGCTTGGTTTCGAGGAACTGCTGCGCCTCGCCGGTGGCGTGGTAATGATGCTCCATTCCCTGCTGGATGTAGGCGGCCGCGTGCGCGTTGGCGATCTGCGCCGACAACTGGGGATCGTGGGTGCTGTACCGCACGCGGACCAGGCGTGAGTTTTTCACCGGCTCGATCTCGAGCAACTCCAAGTAGAGATCGATCAGCCGCGGGTCCACTCCCAGCTCAGCGGTGTCGGGGTCGACTGTCTGATTCCCGCCGACCAGGCCGCGCAGCGTGGCCAGCGCTCGTCGAACCATGCCGGGTTGGCTGCCGGCGAGAAACCGCGGGTCGTTCTCCAATCCGAGATCGCGAATCACCGAAGCCGCGAGCGTGCGGCTTTCGAGAATGCGGAACTGCGTCTGGTAGTAATCGTACTTTTCCAGGCCGAAGACGTCGGGCTGCACGACCTCCTCGATCTTGATCACGTGCGGGGCCTGCTTCTCGATCTGCAGTGTCGTCTCGGCCGTGTAAGTTTTCTCGGTTGTGAACGTGATGAACGCAGTGGTGGCAACAACGATCAGCGAGAACAGCGCGATCACCCAGCGATGCTTGACGACGACCCGCCAATAGTCGCGCAGATGGGTCTCGCTCTCGTCCACGAACGGGGCCGCCGGCGGCGGCATCGCGTTGGGAATGATGCGATACGGCGAGAGTTGATTCAGCGCAGCGGTGTCACTCATAGAATCGGAACCGTACCCGCGATGCGGAAGACGTTGGTCACAAGTGAGTAGATTGCATAGAATGGCAGCTTCATCCCCGACGCCGGGACGTAGACGATGTCGCCGGCTTCGAGCGGGATGTCTTGCCCCTTACCGTCGATGATTCCGGGAATATCGGCGCTCAGGACGCTGCGCACGCCCGAACGTTTCGTGCGGACCACTTGGATGTAGCTGGTCGCCGCCGGATACAGCGGGCCACCGGCGGCTGTCAGGGCGCTGAGCACCGTGACGCCTCGTGTCAGCGGATACGAGCCGGGCTTCTCAACCCATCCGTCCACCAAATATTGGCCACCCTCGGGGACAATGATCACGTCACCCGCGCGGGCGGGCAATGTCAGCGCACCCTGGCGGCCGGCGTTGAGCAGATCCTGCACATCGATGACCAATGGATCCGTATTGTCGATCTTTCCGCCCAAGCCGCCAACATCGGAGACGGCAAGTTGGCCTTGCGCATGAAGCATCGCCAACTTGGCCTGATCGGTCCGTTCGCCGGGCAGCAGATAAATCCGACTCCCGGCATCACGGGCGAGGCCGCCCGCTTCCGACAGCATGTCGAGAATCGTGTTTTTGTCCTTCGTCAGACTGTACTGGCCCGGGCGCAGCACGGCGCCGATCACGGAGACCTTCTGGCTGACGTAGTCCTGCACGAACACGTTGACTTGCGGATTGTTGAGAAAGCGCTCCCCGAGTTTCTGCGCGATCTCCTCTTCGAGTTCGCGCTCGGTCAGTCCCTGCGCCTTCAACGAACCGATCAACGGCAAGGTGACGGACCCAGCGCCGGACACTCGGACGGTGCGGTCCAAATCATCGATATCGAAGACGTTCACCTCGACGAGGTCACCGGAGCCAATGCGATAGTCGTTGCCGAGGCCGGACGCCTCGCGGTCATGGCGCAGCTCGTCCAGTCGCTGGCGGCTTGCCTGTACATCCTCGTCTGCCGGTGTGATGACCGCGTCCTTGGTCGTCATACCGGCGAGCCAGCGTTGCTGCGGCGGCGGACAGCCGGTGAGACTGAGCAGGGCAATTGCCCCAACGACGACAACGCTCGCCCGCGACGGTTTCGACATCATGAGACCGGCTTGCCCCTCGCCTTCCAACTGCCGCTGTATACTGCCCGATCCGGCGTGAAAAAAAAACAGGGAGGCCGGCGGCCTCCCTGTCTGCTTCGATCAACCTGATAAGACGACCACTCGGCACTACTTCGATACGCTTTCGGTCTCCGTCGGCTTGGGACCCGTCGGCGTTGCGGTTGGCGGCGCCGTTGTAGCCGTGGCCGTCGGCAGCGTTCCGGTCATCGTCGGGGTCGACACAGTCGGCGTCTCGGTCACCGTCGGTGGAACCGTAGTGACCGTCGCCGTCGGCGGAACGGTGGTCGCGGTTGCCGTCGGTAGGGTTCCAGTCATGGTCGGCGTCGCGTGCGTTCCGGTTGCGGTCGCGGTTGGCTGCGTACCGGTGGCAGTGGCTGTCGGCAGGGTTCCGGTAGCCGTTGCCGTCGGTCTCGTCCCGGTCGCGGTCGCAGTCGGTCGGGTTCCGGTGATCGTCGGTGTCGCGGCTGGAGCCCCGCCACCGCCGCCACCGCCTTCGGAGGCCGCGATGCCGCCGGCAATACCGCCGGCGACGAGCAACGCGCCGCCGGCGAGCACACAGCGGTTTACTTCGTAATCGCCAATCGTGACGGGCGAGCAAAGTTCGTCTTCTTCACCACCGACCTTACCGGGGATGGCCAGCGCCACGGCTTTATCGTTGGCTGACAGACGCCAGTTGACGACCAATCCCTTTGGGGTCACGTCGATTTTAGCGGTATCTCCGCGCAAATCTCTGACGCCGGGCTCGACCCGCAGATCATACCGGCCGGTGGCGATTCTCTCGATTGCGTACAAGCCGTTGTCGCCGGTCGTCGCCGAGGCCACCAGGTTACTCGACCCCGGCTGGAGGACCATCACCTTCGCGCCGCGCACCGGGCTACCGGCTGCGTTGACGATCTTCCCCCCGAGTGTTGTCTGCGTCGCACCCAGTGCCGGCGACGCCGCGATGGTGCACGCGAGCGTCAACGCGATCGCACGCGATCCGAAGCCAGCCCGCCGACATAGCGCTCCAATCGTCATAGATCCTCTCCTCCGAATGCACCCGCCCATAAAGAAGTAAGCCCAAAAAAATCGAGCGGATGCTCTCACCTTCGATGCGTGAAGTCAAGGCAAAGTCGCCACAACACTGCACAAGTCGCGCCGCAGCGCCGGACCCAATTCGACATGACAACTGCCGCTCACAGGCCGCCTTCGAGCACCGCGGCCAGCACCAGCACCAAGGTGAAAGTTGCCTCCGCCCCCGCCGCGACGACCGCGTCGGTAACACCCGACAACCAACGATGGTACCCGACCCGCACCAGAACGATTGCCGCACCGACGCACGCGCCGATGAAAATGCCGGTGGCCTCGGCCAGGGAAAACACCAGGCCGAAGGTGAAGACACTGGTCAGCGCGAACTCGTGAAAGCCGACCTCGCTCGCGTACTTCACTTGCCGCCCATCGGTGCGCGCCGCCCGTGAGCCATGGACCAACACCACCATACTCCAGCATGACAACAGCGGAGCGAACAGTAGTGCCAGCGCACGAAGATGCACTAGCTTGGCGAGACTCCACGCCTGCAACGTCAGCATCAGTAGCGTCCCGAGCGCTCCCACGAAACCGACCGACCGCCCTCCCATCAACGTAATCGCGCGTACGCGGTCACGGCCCGCCGACAGCGCCGCACTCGCTTGGGCAAATCCGCGCAGGCGTCGTCCGCCGCTGATGACGAGCCACGCCGCGATCGCAATTGCGGTTCGCAGCCTCGAAACACCAAGGGCGGTACCGGCAGCGTAATCGGTTCCCACCCACACGGCCCCGAGCAGCAGTCCAACCAGCGGATAGAACAGCGCCGAGCGACCAATCCGTGCGGTTGGAACGCGCGCCAGCGGCGTCAATTGCTCGATGGCTGCGAGACAATCCTTCCACCTCGGGCGGCGGCCGGCGCGCCACCATTCGGCCGGTTCTTGGTCGTCGCTCGCATCGCGGGTTTCGGCCTCGGTCACGCGCGAGCGCTTAGCGCAGGAAGCCCGCGGCGGCAAACCGTCATCGCGTGTCGGTGTACATCGCTCGCAAGCGACTCGGCGACACCCCGCAGAAGTAGAGAAGCCGCAGCATCCACATCAGCAGGATCGTCCGCAGCACGCCGTTCCGTTGCCACCGTCGTGACGACGTGGTCACGCACTCGCGCAAGCACGCGATCCGCCCAGCCCGTTTGAGCGCGCGGGTGAACGCGATGTCTTCCATCAGGGGCATTTCGGCGAAGCCGCCGATCCGCTCGAAGGTCTGTCGACGGACGAAGATCGCCTGATCGCCGGTGGCGATGCGACTGAGTCGCGACCGCAGATTCATCAGTGCGGCAACCACGCGCAGCAACCGACTCGACGGCTCCAAGCGGACGTCAAAGCGCCCGCCGACGACTCGCGGATCCGTCAGCGCGTTCGCAACAGCCGCATCGAAGCCGGCGGGCAACCAGGTATCGGCGTGCAGAAACAGAAGCACCTCACCGGTCGCCTGCGCGGCGCCCGCGTTCATTTGAGTTGCTCGCCCTCGCGGCCCAACCAGAATGAACTCGGTGTAGCGTCGCGCGACGGCGACCGTGTCGTCGACGCTGCCGCCGTCGACGACGATGAGCTCGCGCACTTGTGCTGCACGCGCGCGCGGCAACGCTGCGGGCAAGCTGCCGGCTTCGTTCAGGACGGGAATGACAATCGAGATGTCCACCGACCGTCGCGCCGGCTCCGTGCCGAGCTAGCGTGCTACTGACATGCGGGCGCGACCTTCTCGCAAAACAGCTCCAAGGTCGACGGCTGATGAAAGTCGCCGAACAGCATGGTGAAAAATGTTACCCCCTGCTCGCGACGGCGGTGCAACTGATCGACGACCTGATTGGGCGTACCGCGGAACGCAGTTTTCTCCAAGTCGAACACGCGTCCGAGCGCGCCCTGTGCGAGGGTCCACTTTTCCTTGAACTCGGCGTCGTCTTTGCCGAGTACCACGACGCACTGCTCGGAAACTTCGATTTGATTTGGATCGCGGCCGATCGCCGCGCAATGATCGTGCAGCACCGCCAACCGGTGCGGCAGCTCGGTGGCCACGTTGTTGGGACAGTTCCAAATGTCCGCGTGCCGCGCCACGACCCGCAGCAAAAGTTTTTCACCAGCGCCGCCGATCAGGATCGGCGGATACGGCTGCTGCACCGGTTTGGGATTGTTGGCGGCGCGCTCGATCGCGTAGTACTTGCCCTGCAAGGTCGCCCGCCGCTCGGTGAACAGCCGCTTGATGATTTCGAGTCCCTCGTCCAATTGCTCGATGCGGGTGCGGACGGATGGGAACGGATACCCATAGGCCCGGTATTCCTCGTCCATCCATCCGGCGCCGATGCCCAAGATCGTCCTACCGTTGCTGAGCCCGTCGAGGCTCGCCGCCATTTTCGCGAGCAAGGCCGGCGAGCGATAGGAATTGCACATCACCAGCGCACCGATCTTGAGGCGCTCGGTGACCGCGGCAGTCGCCGACATCACCGTCCACGCCTCGAGATGGTCCATGTCGGGCATACCCCGGCTCCAGAAATGGTCGACGAAGAAGATCGAGTCGTAGCCCAACCGATCCGCGAGTTGCGCGCGCTCGCGAATCACGGGGAACGGCACGCCGACTTGCGGAAAGAACAATCCGAACTTCATGCACGGCCCTCCAGTCGCGACGCCGAGCGCGCATCAGCCCCAGAAGCAGCCCCAGCGATCGGTGTCGATTTCTTTCAAGCAACAGTCGAGCGAGTCGACGAACGGCTTTCCGTGCCCATTGGTCTCGTACGCCGTCCACCGACCGTTGGCTCGTTTCCAGTAGAGTTGCATGCGCTGGCCGGCGGGGCGGAGCTGCGCGATCGGCATCGCCACGGCGCGTCCGTTCCACTCGCTGGTGTAGCGATGCACGATGGTGAACCCCCACTGGCGGGATTTTTTGACCTCGATCTTCCCGTGGCCCTGCAGTCGCGGCTCAAGCATCCGTCGCACATAGGCTTCGGTGAAGTCGGCCATGATGTCCTGCTCCCTCGCACGTGCCGTCACACTCATTGCGGGTGACCGGGTTGAGTTCGGACCGCTCAAAGTGCGGCGCATCTAAACAAAATCGTTTTCGGTTGTCGAGGTAATTTCACTGCGCTGTGAAGCCGCCATCGATGACAAATGCTGCGCCGGTGACGAACGATGCGGCGTCGCTCGCGAGGAACAACGCCGCCGCGGCGACTTCGTCAGCGCGCCCCAAACGGCCGAGCGGTTGCCGCGCAACGAACTGCCGGCGCGCGCGTTCGCCGCCGCCGCGCGCCATCGGCGTGTCGATCATTCCCGGGCAAATGCAGTTCACTCGAATGTGCTTGCCGGCGTATTCCACCGCCGCCACCTTCGTCAGTTGGATCACGCCGCCCTTGGCGGCGGAGTAGGCGGGTGTCGCGGGCAAGCCGACCAAACCGAGCACCGATGCGATGCTGATGATTGCGCCGCGGCCCGCCCGCTCCAGCGCCGGCAACGCATGCTTCATGGTAAGAAAGACGCCACGCAGATTGATCGCGATGACGCGATCGAAATCCGCCTCGCCGTAGTCCGCGCTCAACCCACTGCCGCCGCCGATTCCCGCGGCGGCGACAACCACGTCGAGTCGACCGTGGCGCTGCTCGGCGTCGGCGATCAACGCTGCAACCTGCACCGAGTCCGCCACGTCTGTGCGCCGGAACGCGGCCGTTCCGCCGAAGTCTGCGATGGCAGCAACCGTCGCGTCGGCATCTTGCACATCGCCGACGAGGACCGCCGCGCCTTCGGCCGCGAACAACTCGGCAATCGCGCGGCCGATGCCCGAGGCGCCGCCGGTGACAACGGCCACTCGTCCCGTCAAGGCCGCCATATCGCGGCGCGATTTACGGCGCCGTGAAGATGGAGTCAACGCTCCGGGATTGATCAAATGTTCGTCGAACAGCCGTTGACAACGCCCGCCGCGGTGGCGTTTATGGAGCCGAGAGGAGTACGCATCGTGAAGAAACGAGTCGCCGTGGTCGGCGCCACCGGCATCGCCGGCCAACAATTTCTAGTCGCATTGGATCATCACCCGTGGTTCGAAGTCACGGCGTTGGCAGCCTCCGCCCGATCGGCGGGCAAGCGCTACGGAGAGGCGATCCGCGATGCAAAGACCGGCGCGCGGCGATGGTGGTGCAACGAAGAACCGCCGGCCGCGGTGCTCGACCTCCCGGTGCAGAACGCAGCGGAACTCGATCTGAAGGGGATCGACGTGGTGTTCAGCGCAGTCGAATCCGACGTGGCGCGCGAACTCGAACCGCGGTTCGCCGCCACCACGCCGGTCGTCAGCAACGCCTCGGCGTTTCGTTACGAAGACGACGTGCCGATTCTGGTTCCGGGCGTCAACGGCTCTCACAGCGGCCTGCTGGATCTCCAGCGCCGCCGGCGTGGATGGAAGGGATTCATCACGCCCTTGCCGAATTGCACAACCATCGGCATGGTCATCGCGCTCAAGCCCCTGTACGACGCCTTCGGGATCACGCGCTGTTTGATGACATCGATGCAAGGGGTGTCCGGCGCCGGCCGCTCTCCCGGCGTGATCGCGCTCGACATCGTCGACAACATCATCCCGTACATTCACGGCGAGGAGGAAAAGGTCGCGAAGGAAACCGGCAAGATTCTCGGCCGCCTCGTCGAGGGGGGCATCGACCCGGCGCCGTTTCCGGTGAGCGCGACGTGCACGCGCGCCGCGGTGATCGAAGGCCATACCGAATCGGTCACCATCTCAACCGAACGTCACTGCTCGGTGGAGGCCGCCAAGGCCACGATGCGCGAGTTCGGCGCCGACTTCGCCACGCTGGGATTTCCCTCGGCTCCGCCGCGGTTGATCCGCGTACATGACGATCCGTTTCGGCCGCAGCCGCGACTCGATCGCGACGTCGACGGCGGCATGGTGACGAGCGTCGGGCGTCTGCGCCCGGACCACGCGCTCGAAAACGGATTGAAGTTCATGCTGGTGTCGCACAACACCAAGATGGGCGCGGCCAAGGGTGCGGTGCTGGTCGCGGAGCAACTGACCGCGGGAGGGTACATCTAGCGACCCGCGTCGCACCACCGATGCTCGCTGACGCTCTCACTCCGCACTTGCTGGGGCCGCGCGTGCGCTTGCGGCCGTTCGAGCACACCGATGTGGACGCGGTATTCGCCTACGCGTCGGACCCCGAGATCACCCGCTACGTCGAGTGGCAACCGCATCGAACTTTCGGCGACAGCGCCCGCTACATCGAACGCTGCCTCGAAGACCACGCCGATCTACAGACGTTTGCCGTGGAGCATCTCGAACGCCAACGCGTCATCGGCGCGGTCGACTTGCGGATGGTCAGCCGGCTGTGGCGCATCGGCGAGATCGGCTACACGATCGCGCGGCCCTATTGGGGACAAGGCTACAACGTCGAAGCCGGGTTGCTGGTGATCAACTACGGCTTTCTCGAACTGGGCCTGCGACGGATTCAGGCGATTTGCGACGTCGGCAATCGGCGCTCGTACCGGACGATGGAAAAGTTGGGCATGATCCGCGAGATGATCATCTATCGCGCGCGCTTCGAGAACGGCTGGCCGATCGACCGCTACCGCTATTCAATTCGCCGCCGCGAGTGGGAGCGCCTACCGCTGTACCAGTCGCAACCGCCGCGAAGCGACATGCGCGTCGCACCGGGCAGCGGCGGCACTCGGGTTGCCGCGCGCGGCAGACCGTGGCGCCGAGATCCATGATCGCCTGATTGAAGACGTCAGCCCGACCAGCCGGCGTCACGTCTTCGGCGACCCCCCACAATCGACGCTGAAGGCGCGCCCTCGAACCGCGCACCGACACGCCGAACACCCGCGCCAGCACCCGCGCCGCATTGGTGTCGAGAATCGCCGCGTCCCGACCGAATGCGAAGCTCAACACCGCGCCAGCCGTGTAGCGGCCGATGCCGGGAAGAGCGCGAATAGTGACCGGGTCATCCGGCAATCGTCCGTCGTGTTCGATCATCACCCGCTTGGCGGTCGCGTGCAAGTGGCGCGCACGCGCGTAGTAGCCGAGCCCGTCCCACGCTTCGCGCACTTCGCCGGCGCCGGCGTTCGCCAGGTCTTCAATCGACGGGTAGCGACGCACAAAGCGCGCATAGAACGATCGCACCCGTTCCACCTGCGTCTGCTGCAACATGATCTCCGACACCAAGATGCGATACGGATCGCGCGTGCGCCGCCACGGCAGATCACGGCCGCGGCGGCGGTACCAGCGAATCAGCCGCCGCTGGAAATCTTCAACTTGCTCGCTCGGCAATCGGACGCGGCGAGTGCCCCGGCGCTTGGTCATGGGGGCGTGCCGTACCCGACCACCGGATCAAGCGCAAGGTGACTTGTCACACATCCGTGATGCCTAGGCTGTGTAGTGCGTCCACACTCCCGTCTGTGGTGTGCGCCCAGATCCGCGACCGATGACAGGGTAACGCTAGCATGCAGCTTTGCATCAGCGGGCCACGGTGCTAGAAGCGGGACGGCATGGATCAGCCCGGTGTCACCACATGGCGCCAGTTGCTGGATCCGGGGGCCGACATCCCGGTTGCCGGCGCCGGAGATCCCCTGGCCGACGCATATGAGCAAGCGACTCGCCGGCTGATCACTCAGCGCGCGCCGTTGATTGCATCCCTGTTTTTCTTCTTCATCGGCAATGGGAGCCTGCTCGAAGCGTGGTTCTATCCCGAGCGCGTGACGCACCTGCTGACCGTGTGCGCGGTCGAAGGGGCGGTGTGCATACTCCACGTGATGCTCGCCCGGCGCCGGCCGGAGTGGGTGTGGGTGAACGCGCAAGCGACCTGCAGCGCGCTGGTCGCGTGCATGGCGACGTACTTCGCCGTCTCCCACGCCAACGCGGAACTGCTGGCGGTGGCACTGACGCTGTTCCTCACCGGCACGGTCGTGGTGTTTCCGTGGCGCGCGCGCGGCCAAGCCGCGATAAGCGCCGCGACGGTCGTCGTGTTCGTTCTGGCGCTCGCCAACGGAGCGCGGGCAAGCATTCCGGTCAGCTATGCGGTCTTCACCGTCCTCACCGCCGGAACGCTGACGACGTTGGGTGCCTTCCTGTTCGATCGTCACCGCTGGACGGCGTTTCGCCACGCGGCCGAGTTGGTACGCGCGAACGAGCGCCAGAGCCAGGAAGCGGATCTTTCGAATGCGCTGCTCAAGCTGACCGAAGTCTTGAACGAACAACTGAGCGATCCGCGCGCGACCGCCGAGCGACTGAACGAGCACGCGCGCAGCGTGCTTGGTTTCGAGTGGTGCAGCACCTATCTGTTCGACGAGTCGCGCGAGGTCTTCCGCGCGGTCGCCGTGAGCGGATTGCGCGCCGATCTCTCCGACGAGATTCGCGCGGTGGAAATTCCTCGCGCCGGCTTTCGCACCCCGGATCGCCTGCGTCGCGACGGCGTGATCGAGGTCGTCGGCACGCCGCCGGATGACTTCCCGTTCGGTCCGCTGATGGAACGCTGGCACGCGCGCTCGCTGCTCGCGTGCAGCATCGTGCGCGGTAATCAGGTCATCGCGGTGTTGGCGGGAGGCTACAGCGAGCGAGCGCGTCCGTTCAGTGGGATGCAGCGGCGGCTCCTGCAGGGCATCGCGCGCCACGCCGCGGTTGCGCTCGACAACGCACGATTGATCGACACCGCGCGCGAGGCGAATCGCATCAAATCCGAGTTCGTCGCCACGGTGTCGCACGAATTGCGGACGCCGCTCAATGTCATCTTGGGATACACCGACCTGCTGCTCGAACACGCGCTGGGCGAACTGAGCCCGGAACAACATGACGCGCTGACACGGCTGCGCACCCGCTCGCTGCACCTGCTCGATCTGATTCAGGACACGCTCGATCTCAATCGTCTCGAAAGCGGGCGCATCCCGCTCACGATCGAAGATTTCTCCGTCGGCGAACTGCTGCACAGCCTGCGCTCCAACGTCCCGGCGGCGTGGCGACACCCCGGCGTGCGGCTCGAATGGGATGCGTCGCAGGACCACCTCGTGCTGCGCAGCGATCGCGCCAAGGTCGAGATGATCGTGCGCAACCTCATCCACAACGCGCTCAAGTATACCGAACACGGCGTGGTCGCCGTCGGCGTCTCGTCGCAACCCGCCACCGGAGCGGTGGAGTTCTCGGTCCGCGACACCGGCGCGGGCATTCCCGAGAGCGACCTGCCGAAGGTTTTCGAGATGTTTCAACAGGTGAACGGCAGCGCATACCGCATCGAGAGCACCGGCGTGGGACTCGGGCTCTATATCGTGCGGCGCTTGATCGAAGTCCTCGGCGGCACCGTGCGAGCCACCAGCAAAGTCGGCGAAGGCTCGTGCTTCACCGTCTCGCTGCCGCTTCAGCCCGCGCCGGGTCTTTTGCCGAATGAACCGGAAGAGCCGTAACCCGGGCGGCGCCGCAACGGCTTGGCCTCAGGAGCGCTCTGTCTCGGTGCCCGACTCGGTCCGATCGCCGCCGGTCCCCGCTGCGGGCGACAACTCTGCGCTGCGCAGCCGGGCGGTGAAACGACCGAGCATCCACAGTAAGTGGCTGCGACTGGCGGCGTCGTGTAAGGTCGCCAGCCCCTGCTTCGCGATTGCATCGGCGCGCGCGCGATCCTGCAAATCGACCAGCACGATCTCGATCATGGCGACATACGGATATACCTCGGCGGGAAATTGCGCCGCGATCCTTCTGTACTCCAAGATGGCCTGCTCATAGCGGCCGTGGCGGCGGTGCGCCTCGGCCAGACTGTAACCCGGTTCGGGAGGAATCGTGCGGCGCGGATAGAACAGCCCGCCGATGGGCTGCGAGATCAAAGCCGCGAGCGGACGCGCGATGACGATCGCTGCAATCACAACGCAGATGAGGCCGGCGAACCGCTCTCCGCCGTCGTCGGCATCGCCCTTCGTCGTGGCGAAGAGATACCATGCCACTGCAACCATGGCCGCGGCGACTGCCGCCCGCCCGCCCAACTCGATTAGCGTGTCGCGACGATCATCCATGAAGCCGCACCAGCCACGATGTCACTCGCCGATACCGCGGTCGTTTGTCGATGCAGACCCGAGATCGTGCTTCCTCAGATGAACTCCGCGAGGCTCGCGAGTTGCTCCACCCACTCGTTGGGCAGCACGCTGACGGAGCCGCCGAACTGCTTGACGTAGAGCACGATCTTGGCGGTCTCCTCCAGCATCATCGCGCGGGTGGAGGCGTCGCGCAGCGTCTTGCCCACGGTCATCAAGCCGTGATTCTGCAGAATCGCGCCGCGGCTCTTCTTGAGCGCTTCGCCGACCGCGTCGGCCAACTCGCGGGACCCCGGCATGAACCACGGCACCGTGACGGTATCGCGCAGAAACACGGCGTCGGTGTTGATCGGCGGGAAGGTTTGGTTGCAGATCCCGAAGGCCGTGGCGATCGGCGCGTGCGTGTGCACGGCGCCGGTCGATCCCGGCCGGACTCGGTAGCATTCGGCGTGCATTTGGTATTCGACGGACGGCGTCCGCGTACCTTCGAGCACCGTACCGTCAGGCTTCACATGCACGAGATCGGCTTCGGTGAGGCCGCCTTTGTACATCCGGCTCGGCGTGATCCAGAAGGTCTCACCATCGCCGGAGCGGGCGCTGATGTTCCCACCGGTCGCGGTCAACAACCCCATAGCGAACAGTTCGTTGGTAATCTGAATGATGTGCTCTTTGGCTTCGGCGTCGGTGAGCATGGCGTGCAGCCTCCTCCGGCTTGGTGTGTAGCCGAAATCCGCGCCGCTGCGCCAGCGCCACCGGCGCAGTTGCACCAGCCCGCGTCAGGCCGTATGCACCCGCGCGATGGATCGCGATCTCGTCGCCAACGGTCTGCGGCTGCACTATCTCGAATGGACGAACACGAGCGCGCCGCCGCTGCTGTTGCTCCACGGCGGGTCGGCACACGCGCATTGGTGGGACTGGTTTGCGCCGCTGATCGCCGATCGCTTTCACGTCCTGGCGCTCGACCTGCGTGGTCACGGGGATAGCGACTGGTCCGACCCGCCCGCTTACGAGATCGACGATTACGCGCGCGACGTGGTCGCGTTCGTCGAGCATTTCGATCTGCGCGCGCTGCGTCTGATCGGCCATTCCTTGGGCGGAACCATCGCGGCGACCGCCGCGGCGCGAATCGCCGACCGGTTGGCGGCGCTGGTCATCGTCGACTCGCGCACCAAAGCCAGCTCGGATGGATCGCGATTCATGCAACGCTTGGCGCAGATGCCGCACCCGCGCTACCGCTCGCGCGAACAGGGCGTCGCCCAGTACCGGCTGCTCCCCCGCGACAGTTCGGCGCCGCCCGACGTGCTGGCAGCGATCGCGGTGCATGCGCTGCGCGCCAGCTCGGATGAAACGCATTGGACGTTCAAGTTCGATCGCGCGGCGTTGGCGGCGATTCGCAGTCACGACATTGCGCCCGCGCTCGCGCAGTTACGCTGTCCGATCCTAGCCGTGCGCGGCGGCGCCAGTCCGTTGATGTCGGACACAGCGATCGCGGCGTTGCGGGCCGCCGCGCCGCAGCTCGAAGTCGTCACCATCGCCGGCGCGCACCACCACGTGATGCTCGAACGGCCCGCAGAGTTCGCCGCGGCGGTGATTCCGTTTCTCGATCGCGCCTAGCCGCGCACGCGACCTTGCCGCCCTCGCCTCTCGGGTGTAAGCAGCGGGCGTCATGGCACATCGGTCCGAGTTTCTCTCCGTGCGCGATGTGCGGACCCATCTCATGCACGGCGGGCGCGGCGATCCGCTGCTCGTCATGGCTCCTGAGTTCGGCAGCGGCGTGTGGCACCCGTATCTCGACCGCTTGGCGGCACACTTTCGCGTGCTCGCCCCCGATCACCTTGGCTTCGGCGAGAGCGAGCGTCCCGAGTGGTTGGATGATGTCGATGACTTGGTCCTGCACTACGTCGACTTGCTCGACGCGCTCGAGGTGCCACAGGTGGCGATCCTCGGCACCTCGTTCGGCGGATGGATCGCCGCGGAGTTCGCGGTCGCGCATCCCGAACGCGTGCGGCACCTGATTCTCGTCGGCGCGGCCGGTCTGAAGATCGACGGGGTGCCGCGCTATGACCTGTTCCTCAATCCGATCGAGGACATCCTTCGGCATCTGTTCCACGATGAAACGCGCGCCGCGCAACTGTTACCCACCGAGTACGGGCCGGACGTCGTGGTGCACGCCTACCGCGAATCGACGACATTGGCGCGACTCGCGTGGAATCCGTACCTCTACAACCCGAAGCTGGAGCGCCGGCTCGCGCGTATCAGCGCACCGACACTGGTCGTGTGGGGCGAGCACGACAACTTTCTTCCTCCAGCGTATGGGCACGCCTACACGCGTGCGATTCCGGGTGCTCGATTGCACACGATTGCCAACTGCGGCCACCTCGTCCCGTTCGAGCAAACGGAACCCTTCGTGGACGCCGCAGTCGACTTCCTCCTCCGACGATAGGCGATATGCCATAAGCCGCCGGCGGGTTGCTGCATGCAGTTCTACTACTTTCATCTCATGCCGTGGCCGGATCTGCCGGCCGACTTTGACCGGCGCTATCCGTCCTCGTGGGTAATGCTGCCCAATCGCATCTACGACCCGCAGCGCGGGCAGCAGCTCTACAACGAGTACCTCGACGAACTGGAGCGCGCGGAAGCGCTTGGCTTCGACGGATTGGGCGTCAACGAACATCATCAGAACGCCTACGGCACGATGCCGGCGCCGAACCTGATGGCGGCGGCGCTCGTGCGGCGAACCCGCACGGCGAAGATCGCGATTCTCGGCAACGGCATCGCGCTGCATGATCATCCGCTGCGGATCGCCGAAGAGATCGCAATGCTCGACGTGATGTCGGGCGGGCGCATCATCTCGGGCTTCGTGCGCGGCATCGGCTGCGAGTATCTGTCACTCGGCGTGAATCCGACCTATTCGCGCGAGCGATTCTACGAGGCGCACGACCTGATCGTGCGGGCGTGGACCGAACCCGGTCCGTTCGCCTTCGAGGGCAAGCACTACCGCGTTCGCTACGTGAACCCGTGGCCGCGCCCGCTGCAGCAACCCCATCCGCCGATCTGGCTGCCGTCGCAGGGCAGCACCGAAACCATTCGCTTCGCCGTGCAGCGTCGCTATCCGTTCGTCACCGTCTTCACCGCCTACGCCCACACCAAGCGCTTGCTCGAAGAATACAAAGCCGAAGCCCAACGCGCGGGGTACGTGGCGCCGCCGGAGCAGATCGGCTTCGCGCTGCCAGTGTACGTCGCGGAAACCGACGCGCGCGCGCGCGAGGAAGCCAAGGCGCACGTCATGTGGCTGTTCCACCGCGGCTTGAAGATTCCCCCGCACTGGCTGCTGCCGCCCGGCTACGTCACCGAGTCGTCGCTGCGCAAGTTCCTCGCGGCCGAGATGAAGCCGCCGAGCGACTTGAGCTTCGACGCGCTGGAGCGCGCCGGCTATGTCTTGTTGGGGAGCGCCAGCACCGTGCGAGACCGACTCAAGGAATATTGGAAGGACCTCGGCTTCGGCCTCTTCATCGGCGGCGGTCGCATCGGCGATATGCCGCACGACAAGGCGAGCAAGAGCCAAGAACTGTTCGCGCGCGATGTCATACCCGCGCTGCGGGCGGAGTGCGGGTCCGCCCCCTCGCCCTCTGGGAGAGGGTCGAGGTGAGGGCGCCCAAGTGATCGACTTCATCGACGAACCGGCGCGTCGCACGCCGGTGTTGGCCGAGACGCAAGTGCTGGTGGTCGGCGGCGGCTCGGCCGGCGCGGCGGCAGCAATTGCAGCGGCGCGCAACGGCGCCGACGTGATGCTGGTCGAACGCAACGGATCGCTCGGTGGTCTCGCCACCGGCGGGTTGATCATATTGCTGCTCACGCTCGACGACGGCGACGGCCATCAGGTCATCGGCGGTTTGTGCCAGGAGGTCGTCGATCGCTTGAGCGCACGCCGCGCCGCATTCTTTCCAGCGGCGGACACGTGGGGTTCTACCGACGCGCAGCTTGTCGATCGGGCGCGACATTGGGGTCTGGTGTGGGGCTCGGGACCGCATCGCGTGCGCTACTCGGTGGCGTACGATCCAGAAGAGTTTCGCTTCGCTTTGAACGAGCTGTGCGAAGCCAGCCAGGTCCGCCTGCTGTTTCATTCGTGGGCCTGCGAAGCATTGCGCGATGGTGATCGAGTGCGCGGCGTGACGTTCCAGAGCAAGTCGGGCCGCTTCGCGATTCTCGCCGACGTCGTCATCGACAGCACCGGCGACGGCGACATCATCGCGTCGGCCGGCGTTCCCTTCGAGCTGGAGAAAGTACTGCCGTGGCTGTGGTTCCGCGTGGGCGGCGTAAAGGACGTCGACGCCGCGATCGCCGAAGGGGGCTGGTTCTTCAAGACGATCGGCGCGGATCAGGTGTTGCTGCCGTGGGGCGCAACCGATCGCGTGATTCGCAAGATCGACGCGACCGATCCGCGCGACCTCACGCTCGCTGAGGTCGAGTGCCGCAAGAAGGTGATGGAAGCCGTCGATCAACTGCGCCGCGACCTGCCGCAATTCAGGGACGCGCACCTCTGCGACATCGCGACCCAGCTCGGCATCACCGAAAGCCGGCGGATGATCGGCGAATACGTGTTGACGCGCGACGACATTGACAAGCCGCTGCCCGACGTCATCGCGATCACCGGCCACTGGACCAAGTACGGGACGCTGTACTGGATTCCGTATCGTTCCCTGCTCGCGAAGGAGTACACCAACCTGCTGGCCGCCGGTCGCTGCATCTCGGTCGATCACCGCACCCATCACGCGACCAAGGAGATCCCGTCATGCATGGCGACCGGCGAAGCCGCCGGCACCGCCGCAGCGCTCGCCGTCGCGCAACGCGTCTCGTTGAAGCACCTCGACGTGGCCGCAGTGCAGCACCGCCTCCGGACAAGCGGCGCCATCCTGGATGCACAGTAGGGGCGCACGACCGTGCGCCCTCCTCGGTTACCACGGACGACTGCGCGCCCGGCCGACCTGCAACTTCTGGCGTGCGGTGATCGCGTCGAGCGCCGCGCGGGCATGTCCCGCGACTTCCGGCGATGGATCGCAATCGAGCGCATCGAGAAAATGCTGGTAGGCGGGCGCAGGTTGATCGAGATCCTCGAGTTGCACCAAGCCGGCGCCGAGATGCGCCGCGGCGGCATCGGGGCCGCTTGGACGATCGCGCAGCGCGCGGCGATACACCGCGAGCGCCGCGTCGCTGTGGCCCTGCTGGCGCAGCCATTCGGCCAGCGCCAGCGACTCAGTTGGCGCGAGCAAACCTCGCGTCGCTTCGGGAGCAAGATGGAAGTACGCCGCTGCCGCCTCAGCGAATCGCCCGGCAACGATGGCACCGCGAATCAGCTCGGCTGGAGTTCCAGTCGCTTCAACCTCGGCGCGCCGAAACTCGCGCGGACGTCCTCTCACTTCACGCCGGTCCATCCACCATGCGATCGCTAGTCCGGCGATAAAGCCGCCGATGTGGGCGCCGTACGCGACCCCGCCTCCATCCATCCCGCGAGTGAGCAGAAACGGCAACAGATTGTCCGCGATGAGGAACAAGCCCAACACGAAGCGCGCCGGCACCGTGATCACGTCCATGAAGAACGGGAAGAACATGAACAACAGCCGCACCGTGTTGCGTGGAAACCAGAGGAAGTAGAAGCCCAGCACGCCGGAGATTGCGCCCGACGCGCCGACCAGCGGCATCGATGAGGTGGGCGCGAACGCGGTGTGAAACACCGTCGCCGCGACGCCGGTGCCGAGATAGGCCAACAAATAGCGAATCCGCCCGAGACGGTATTCGACGTTGTCGCCGTAGATCCACAGGAACAACATGTTGCCGGCGAGATGCAGGAAGCCGCCGTGCAAGAACAGCGAGGTCACCAAACTGACCGCATCGGGAGCCGCGGGACGGAAACCATAGTGGAACACGAACAGATCGTACGCCGACACCTGCGCCAGAATCTCTTCCATCGGCACCGGTCGGCGCAGATTGGCCGAGATCACCCGCAGATACTCGCTCAAGATCGGATCGCTCAGATCCGGCGCCGTGAAGCTCAACGGCAACGAGATCAAGACGTACACCGCAACGTTCGCCGCGATCAACGCGTAGGTCACGAACGGCACGCCGCGCGGATTGGGCGCGTCGCCCAACGGGATGATCATGCTGCCCCTCTCCCACAGGCCGGCGGGACCTTCAACCCACGAACGCCAGTCACTGGCACTGGCACCGACACCGGTCACCACCCACCCCTTGCCGTTCGGCGCGCGCTCAACTAACAAGCGTTCGCAACGCACTCACGAAGGGGATCTCGCCGATGGATCTGAGTTACAGCGCCGAGTACGAAGAGTTCCGCAATCAGGTGCGACAGTTCTTGCACGAGAACTGGCGGCCCGAAGACGCCGACGCCGGACCGCCGCCCGACAGCCAAGCGGCCTTGATGGGTGCGGTCATCCGCACCGACGAGCGCGCGACCCAGTTTCGCTTGAAGGCGATCGAGCGCGGCTATCTCTACCGCCACGTGCCCAAGCGCTACGGCGGCGGCGAGCAACCGCCCAACGCCCTAAAGGCGCAGATCATCGCCGACGAGTTCCGCAAAGCCAAAGCCCCGGGTGAGATGATCGGCCAGGGCGCCAGCATGCTGGTGCCGACGCTGGTCGAGCATGGCACCGAAGAACAAAAGCAGTTCTTCGTCCGCGACACGTTGCTGGGCAAGATCATGTGGTGCCAGGGCTACAGCGAGCCGGGATCGGGCAGCGACCTCGCCTCGCTACGCACGCGCGGCGTGCTCGACGGCGATCACTGGGTGATCAACGGACAGAAGATTTGGACCTCCAACGCCGACACGTCGCATTGGATGTTCTGCTTGGTGCGCACCGAACCCGATGCGCCCAAGCACGACGGCATCAGCTACATCCTCATCGACATGAAGACGCCCGGCCTCGACGTGCGGCCGTTGCGGCAGATGACCGGCGACGCCGACTTCAACGAAGTGTTCTTCGACAACGTGCGCGTGCCGGCGCAAAACATCGTCGGCAAACGCGGCCAAGGCTGGATCGTCAGCCGCTCCACGCTGAAGCACGAGCGCGCGCTCATCGGCGGCTCGCTGATGCACCGCCGCACGTTCGATGGACTGGCGATGTTGGCGCAGGCGGTCAACTTGCGCGGCGAGCCGGCGATCAAGAATCCGGCGATCCGCAACCGCATGGTCGAGGTCGAATCGAAATTGCTGGCGCTCGAGTACAATCAGTACCGTTTGCTGACGATGGGGGCGCGCGGCGAAGATCCCGGCCTCGCCGGCATGGTCACCAAGCTCTACGGCACGCAGCTCAGTTACGACATCGCTCGGCTGGCGATGGACGTGCTTGCCGACCGCGGCCTGATGGCCCCGGGCGAAGGCAGCGCGCCGGCGATGGGCATGTTCCTCACCGCGTACATGTGGTCGCTCGGCGTCCTGATCGCGGGCGGCACCGCCAACATCCAACGCAACGTCATCGGCGAACGCGGCCTCGGCTTGCCGCGGGACGCGGCGACGAAGAGGTAGACAAGGCGAGCGAAGGGTTTGCAAATGGATTTCGGACTCTCATCTGATCAATTGATGTTGAAAGACACCATCAAGCGCTTTCTCGACGAGCAGTGCCCGACGACTCGGGTACGCGCGATCATGGAGAGCGACAGCGGCCACGACCCGAAGTTGTGGAACGGCTTGGCGGAGTTGGGCATAACGGGCCTGATCATCCCGACCGCACAGGGCGGCTCGGGACTCGAACTGCTCGACCTCGCGCTCGCTGCGGAGGAACTCGGCTATGCCGCGTGTCCCGGGCCGTTCCTCGGCTCATCGCTGGCGACGGTCGCATTGGTCGAAGGCGGAGATGCCGCGCAGCGCGAGCAGTGGCTGCCCAAGATCGCCGCGGGCAAAGCGCTCGCCACCATTGCGATTGGTGAAGAGGACAGCCGTTGGGATCCGGCGATGCTCACCGCCAAAGTCGTCGACGGCAAGCTGTCCGGAGCGAAGCCGCTGGTGCCTTACGCGTCGAGCGCCGATGTCTTCATCGTCGCGGCGCACGGCGACGATGGGCCGGGGCTGTGGTTGGTCGAGCGCGGCGCGCCCGGCATTGAGATCAATACGCTGAAGCTCATCGACATGACTCGTCATGTCGAATCGGTGACCTTCCGCAATACACCCGCGACGGCGCTCGGGGGTGCGAAGACGGCGTTGCAGCGCACAATCGATGCTGGCTGCATATTGATCGCCGCCGACGCGTACGGTGGATCACGCCGCTGCCTGAGCATGACGGTCGACTACGCGATGCAGCGCGAACAGTTCGGTCAGAAGATCGCCGCGTTCCAAGCGGTGAAGCACCAGCTCGCCAATCTCGCCTCCGAAATCGAACCGTCGCTGTCGCTGTACTGGTACGCCGCGCACGCCTTCGATCACATCAGAGACCAGTCGGAGCGCCACGCCGCGATCGCGAAGGCGCACCTGAGCGATCTCTTCGATCGGGCGACGCGCGACTGCACCGAGCTGCACGGCGGAATCGGCTTCACCTGGGAATTCGATTTGCACCTGTGGTTCCGCCGCGCCGTATTCGATCGCGGCTTCCTCGGCGAAGCCAACTACCATCGCGAGCGCGCCGCGAAGCTCGCGGGGTGGTAGGGCGGAGGGCAGGCACAGGGGCCTGCCCCTACAATCGAGGTCGGGTAGGGGCAACCGCCCGTGGTTGCCCTTTGACAGCACGGATAAATGGCTGACGACGCGGACATTCGCGCCATCGACTGTTGGGTGAACCCACTGACGCCGGAGAACGCGGGCGGCGAGCCGGCGTTTCTGCGCACGGTCGCGCGCGACTACTTTCATCGCGAGGCAGTGCTCAAGGGCACGCCTCTCGATGAGATGGTGGCGATGATGGAAGCCGCGGGCATCGAGGGCGCCTTGCTCACCATCAATGCCGCCGATCCAAAACCGTTCGCCGAGATGGCCGCGAAGTATCCCGGACGCTTTTTGCTGTCGGCGATGATCGATCCGATGCAGGGCATGGAAGCGGTGCGGCAGATCGATCGGCTCGTCAAAGACTACGACGTTCGGCTGATACGCATGGTGCCGTTCCTGTTCAACCGGCCGCCGAACGACAAGGTCTGCTATCCGATCTACGCCAAGTGCATCGAGCTGGGCGTTGCGGTATCGGTCAACACCGGTATCCCCGGCCCGCCGATGCCTGCCGAGCCGCAGCGGCCGATCTACCTCGACGAAGTCTGTCTCTTCCTTCCCGAGCTGGTGCTGATCATGGCGCACGGCGCCGATCCGTGGTGGGGCGAAGCGATCCGCTTCATGCTGAAGTATCCCAACCTCTACATGATGACGTCGGCGTATCTTCCGAAGTACCTGCCGCAGGAACTCATCCAGTTCATGAACACGCGCGGCCAAGACAAGGTGATGT
This sequence comes from Binatia bacterium, assembly GCA_035541895.1. Classification (GTDB taxonomy): domain Bacteria; phylum Desulfobacterota; class Binatia; order HRBIN30; family JACQVA1; genus DATKMK01. Next base: position 178,645 of record DATKMK010000109.1, read on the forward strand.
TCGCCACCGACTTCCCGTTCCTGCCGTTCGACCGCGCGATCGAGAGCGCGAAGGCGCTGCCCTTCCGCGAAGGCGTGCTGCAGAAGTATCTGCGCGACAACGCGCGTCGCGTGTTCAAGTGGACGAGTTGAGCATGGCTTGCCTGACGATGATAGCGTGATATCAGATCAATCATGGCACAGTTGGTGGTAAGAAATCTGGAACAAGGCGTAAAGTCTCGCCTGCAGCGCCGAGCGAATCGTCACGGGCGCAGCATGGAAGAAGAGGTGCGCGATATCTTGCGTAACGCGGTCACCGGCGGGGGGCGCAAGGCTGTACCGCTCGGCAGCCGTCTCCGAGCGCGCTTTGCTCGCATCGGGTTGGATACGGACATCACGGAGTGGCATGGCTACCCAGCCCGCAGCGCGCCTTTGAAGCGATGATCGTGCTCGACACAAATGTGCTCTCTGCGTTGATGCAACGCGAGCCGAATTCTGCGGTCGTGGCCTGGCTCGACGAGCAGCCGCCGACCTCGGTGTGGACAACCGCGGTGACAGTTTTCGAAATCCGCTTCGGCCTCGCGTTGCTGCCCGCCGGCCGCCGCAAGCGCGAACTGGAGGAAGCCTTCGCTCACGCTATCGAAGAAGACTTCGAAGGACGCGTGCTCCCCTTCGACGAAGAGGCAGCGCGTGCCGCGGCGGCACACGCTGCGACGCGACGAGCTGCCGGGAGGTCCGTCGATTTCCGCGACATCGAAATCGCCGGCATCGTCTCCTCGCGGCGCGCCACCCTGGCAACTCGCAACGTTCGTCACTTCCGGGAACTTGGGATACCTCTGATCGACCCCTGGTCGGGGAGGTAGAGGATTGCCGCAGCGCCGAACAATCAGAAGTTGAACAATTCGTCGATCGGCACCGCGAGGCCCGGCACCACTCGAGACGTCACTCTGCCCGCCCCAAATGTCTCGCCGGCATCGTATTCGTCGGGGCGCAGATGAGATTGGAGCGGCCGCACCCGTGCCCGGTAGTCGCTGCGCGGCGGCAGTCTTGCTCCCTACGGAATCAAGATCACCTTCCCCACACTGCGCTGCGACTCGATCTTCGCGTGCGCTGCGGCGGCTTCGCGCAGCGGCAGCTTCTCGATCGGCAGCATGATCGCGCCGGACATCAAGCCGTCGAACAACGCATGATACGCGGGGCCAATCTGCTCCATGTGGGCTTGGATGGTGGCGCCGAGGAAGTAGGTGCGCAGGCCGAGATTGCGGCCGGCATGCAGAAACGCGGTGATCGATTCCATCGGCGGATCGCCGGCAGCGTGGCCGAAGAGCACGACCGTGCCGTCGACCGCGGTCATCTCGATCGAACGCTGAAAATGCGGGCCGGCAACCGAATCGTACACGACGTCGGCACCGCGGCCGCCGCTCAACTCGCGCACGCGCGCGACCGGATTGTCGCGCCGATAGTTTACGACGTGACTGTGTCCTGCCCGCTTGGCGATCTCGGCCTTCTCGTCGCTGCTGACCAAGCCGATGCCGGTCGCGCCGATCTGCCGCAGTAGCCCGCCGAGAAAGCACCCGACGCTGCCGGCGGCCGCGTGGGTCACCACCGTGGTCTCGCGCATGACCGGATAGACTTGGCGCGCCAGGAAGTACGCGGTCAGCCCGGCGACCGGACACGACGCCGCGTGCTCGAACGACAAGCCGTCCGGAATCGGCACCGCGATCGCGCTGAACGCAAGCGAATATTCGGCATAGCCGCCGCTGGTGTTGATGCCGAGGACGCGATCACCAACCTTGAGGTGTTCGACGCCTTCGCCGACCGCGTCGACGACGCCGGCGAAGTCGGTGCCGGGAAGAATCGGAAAAGTCACGTCCGGTTCATCGCCACGGCGGGTGTTGACGTCGTGAAAATTCACCGCCACCGCGTGATTGCGAATCCGGACGAATCCCGGCGGCACTTCCGGCACGGGCAACTCCACGACGTGGAGCACTTCGGGTCCGCCGAGTCGATCGTATTGAATTGCCTGCATCGTCTTGGCCATGGATGCCACGCTACCAGACCGACGCGAAATTGGAACCGCGGCGCCGGTTGCTTTCTCGCCGATCTTTGCCAGACTCGGAGCCCTCACGCCTGCCCTCTCCCAGACGGAGAGGGAGAAGGAGCGAACGATGAATCAACTCGATGCCGTGAAGAAACGCTATGCCCGTCTCGCCGAAACCAACACGCTCATGCGACGCCGCATGAGCCGCGATCTGACGCTGGCGGAGAAGATTCTGTTTTCGCACCTCGACAAGGTCGAGACCGCCGAGGTCGAGCGCGGCAAGAGTTGGATCGATCTGTGGCCCGATCGTGTCGCGATGCAGGATGCCACCGCGCAGATGGCGTTGCTGCAGTTCATGCAAGCCGGTCGCAAGCGCGTCGCCGTGCCGAGCACCGTGCACTGCGATCACCTGATTCGCGCGCGCATCGGCGCCGACAAGGACATGCAAGTCGCGCTCAACGAGAACGACGAGGTCTATCAGTTCTTGCGTTCCGCGTCGGAGAAGTACGGCATCGGGTTTTGGAACCCGGGTGCCGGCATCATTCATCAAGTGGTGCTCGAGAACTACGCGTTCCCGGCCGCGCTCATCATCGGCACCGACTCGCACACGCCCAACGGGGGCGGACTCGGCATGCTCGCCATCGGAGTCGGCGGCGCCGATGCCGCGGATGTCATGGCCGGCCTACCGTGGAACGTGTTGATGCCGAAGTTCGTCGGCGTCCGTCTCACCGGCTCGCTCAACGGGTGGACCTCGGCAAAAGATGTGATCCTCAAGCTCGCTGGGATCATGACGGTGAAAGGCGGCACCGGAAAGATCGTCGAATACTTCGGTCCCGGCACGCGCTCGATCAGTTGCACCGGCAAGGCCACGATCACCAACATGGGTGCGGAACTCGGCGCCACCACGTCGGTGTTTCCGTTCGACGAGCGGATGGCGACCTACTTGCGCGCGACCAATCGCGCCGACATTGCGGCGCTGGCGGAGCAACACGCCGCCGATCTGGTCGCCGATCCCGGCGTCGAGAAGGACCCGAGCAAGTTCTACGACGAAATCATCGAGATCGATTTGTCCAAGCTGGAGCCGCACATCGTCGGGCCGCACACCCCGGACCTGGCGCGACCGATCTCGCAACTCGCGGCCGACGCCAAGAAGAACGACTACCCGGTCGAGATCAAAGTCTCGCTCATCGGTAGCTGCACCAACTCGTCGTACGAAGACATCGGCCGCGCCGCCAACGTCGCGCAACAGGCGATCAACGCCGGCCTCAAAGCACGCACACCGTTCATGATCACGCCGGGCTCGGACCAGATCCACAACACCATCGAGCGCGACGGCCAGCTCGCGACGTTGGAAAAGATCGGCGGCACCGTGCTCGCCAACGCCTGCGGGCCGTGCATCGGTCAGTGGCAGCGCGACGACATCAAGAAGGGCGAGCGCAACACCATCGTGACCTCGTTCAACCGCAACTTCCCCGCCCGCAACGACGCCAATCCCGAAACCCTGGCGTTCATCGGCAGCCCGGAGATCGTCACCGCACTCGCGCTCGCCGGCCGTTTGGATTTCAATCCGCTCACCGACACGCTGCCGGTGAACGGCAAACAGGTGAAATTGGCGCCGCCGGCGGCGCCCGAGTTGCCGTCCCGCGGATTCGCACCCGGCGAAGCGGGATTCGTTGCGCCTCCCGACGACGGGAGCCAGATCCAAGTCGTCGTCAAGCCGAACAGCGAGCGCTTGCAGTTGCTCGAACCTTTCGCCGCGTGGAACGGCAAGGACTTCGAGCGGCTCGCCGTACTCGTCAAAGCCAAGGGCAAATGCACCACCGATCACATCTCGCCCGCGGGGCCATGGCTGAAGTATCGCGGGCATCTGGACAAAATCAGCGACAACATGTTCCTCGGCGCAGTCAGCGCGTTCGGGGGCGAGGCGGGCAAAGGCTTCGATGTTCTATCGGGCGAACGCGGACTGACGTTCTCGAAGATCGCCCGGCACTACAAAGCTGAGGGACTCGGTTGGGTCGCGATCGGTGACGAGAACTACGGCGAAGGTTCGAGCCGTGAACATGCCGCCATGGAGCCGCGCTTCCTCGGTGGCAAAGCGGTGATCGCGCGCAGCTTCGCGCGCATTCACGAAACCAACTTGAAGAAGCAGGGCATGCTGCCACTGACCTTCGCGAATCCGAAAGACTACGACAAGATTCTGGAGACCGATCGCATCAGCATCGCCGGCCTCAAGGACCTCGCGCCCGGCAAGACACAGCGCGTCATCATTCACCATGCCGACGGCTCGGACGACGCGATCGAGTGCCGCCACAGCTTCAGCGCCGAGCAGATCGCCTGGTTCAAAGCCGGCGGCGCGATGAACCTGATGCGCGGCGCGTGACGCGCTATCGGTGGGTGCCAGTCGCCAACCAATCGAGGTACGGCGGCGAACCGGCGCTGATCGGTAGCGCGATCACCTCCGGCGTTTCGTACGAGTGCAGCGCACGGACGCGACGGTCGAGTTCGTCGAAGACCGCGGCCCGGGTCTTGATGACGAGCAAACGCTCGTCATCGCGCTGCAGCTCACCCTTCCACGTGTAGATCGAGCGAATCGGTCCGACGACGTTCACGCACGCCGCCAGTTGCTCTCGCACCAGCGTCTCAGCGATCCGTTCGCCCTCGGCGGCGGAGCCGACGGTGACGAGTACAACGACGAAGTCAGTCATCGGCCGATCACCCGTGTTTGGCCGAAGGATGGGGACTCGAAAGTCGAACCGACATCACTTCGCCGCCCGCAGCTCGCTGGCGAGTTGGCGGTAATCGAGCTGGATGGGTTCGGCGACGCGGCGGCCGTTTTCCGCAGCGCGGTTCCATGCCGAGATCAGTCCGACGAGCCGCTGCCACAGCGATCGCCGCCGACGCGGCGCGCGCACGGCGGGCACCAGGTGCTGTGTCGCCAGATATTGCCGCAGCACTTTCGTCGTCCGTGACGAGAGGTGCCCGCGGCGGCTGACGTCTGCGAGTGAGTTGCCGAGCCGTTCGGGCGTGTACTCGAAGTGCTCGATGAGCGACTCGGCGACCTTGGCCACCGCCGCCAGCGTCAGCTCGCCGTCTTCGAACAAACCCGCGGCGGTTTGAAAGTAATTGAAGGTCGGCACCAGCCGCCGCCCGTAGGCGCGGAAGTTCGCCGGCGGCGTGCGACGTTCGAGGTTGATGTAGATGCGCGCGACCGCCTCGGCGCGCTCGATCTCGCGCTGGAGTCCGATCACCTCTTCCACCTGGTTGCGATCGACCGGAATCTGTTCGAGCACCCCGCGCAGCTCTTCTTCGCCGACTCGGCCGGCGATCACGTCGGCATAGAGCGAATAGATCAACGGGTCCGACTCCCAGTCATCACCGAAGAGAAACTCGCGCGCATGCGCCGGCGCGGCGTTGCGCCATTTGAACAGCTCGGCGAGCTTGTAGCCGATGTGTTCGCGCAGATTACGGAACTTGCCGCGCACGAGATGCTGCAACTGATTCTTGAACACGATCTCGTCGTACTCGATGCCGTCGAGCGCGAGCTTGTCGCGAATCGCCTTGCCGATTTGCGGCGGGCTCGCCGAGAGGAAATAGACGCGCACGTCGAGACCGGCGGCGGCGCCGACGCCGCGGAGCGCACGAATCAAGGCCGCCACACCGGGTGCCGCGACTTTGTCCTCGGGCTTCTCGAACGGGATCTTCACGAGATCGCGCACCGAGTCGAACTCGCTCTTGAGGTAGGTTTTGTCGAGGTCCCAGCGGTAGATGCTGCAAGGGGTCATCCCCGGGGCCGGGATCTGTTTGCGCGCCGCGGACGCCATCGTCGTGCTACCGCAGCCCCGCGATGCCGAGGGCGATTTCCTCCGGCACGCCGTCGCGCGCCGCCTTGGCCGCGACTTTCACCGCGTTGGTGATCGCGCGAGCGGGCGAGCGACCGTGCGCTTTGATGAACAGATTCTGAAAGCCGAGGATCGGCGCGCCGCCGTACGTCGTGTAGTCCGCCAACTCGCGCAGCCGATCGACGCCGCCGGCGAGCATGCGCATCCCGAGCCGCCAGCGCCAACTTTCTTCGGCGGCTGCGCCCGCCATGTCGACCATGACCTCCGCGAGTCCTTCGAGCAGCTTGAGCGCCACGTTGCCCACCAATCCCTCAGTCACGATGACGTCGGCTTTGCCTTTCACCAGATCGTTGCCCTCGATGTTACCGATGAAGTTCACCCCGGACAACGCTTGCAAAGCTCGATGCGCTTCGACCAACTCCGCGCTGCCCTTGGTCGGCTCAGTGCCCATGTTGAGCAACGCAACCCGCGGGCTGGCCACCTTGGAAACGCGCTTGGCATAGGCGCCGCCCATGAGCGCGAACTGCACCAACTCGATGGCGTCGCAGCGGATCGTAGCCCCGACGTCGAGCAGCAGCGCGAGATGATCTTGTCCCGGATATTCGGTCTGGCGCGGATAGACGCTGGCGAGGGCGGTCTTGCGGATACCCGGGATCACTTGAAAGTGGCGGGCGCACGCCAGCACCGCCGCACCGGTGTTGCCGGCGCTCACCAACGCGTCGGCTCCCCCGTCGGCCACCAAGCGGGCGGCCACCAGAATCGATGCATCGCGCTTGTGCCGCACCGCGTCCTTCGGCTCCTCCGCCATGCCGATGACCTCGCCGGCCGGGTGGATGTCGATCTGCTCCGGATTGTATTCGACGCGTTCGAGAATCTCTTGAATGCGCCGCTCGTCGCCGACAAGCACGCACTGGATGTCGGTCTGCAACGAGGCGGTGGCGACGCCTTTGACCACTTCGTCCGGGGCCAGATCGCCGCCCATCGCATCAATCGCAATCGTTCGCATCGCACGCTCGACCGCTTGCGACGCTAACGACCGCGGCCGACCCTGTCAACGAACCCTGCGTTCGCGTTGCAGGCGTGCGCGCAGCTCGCGTTCGCTCACCCGATACTTGAAAGCCTTGCGCCCGTTGATCGAGAGAACCGGAATCTCGTCGCCGTACTGGGCTTCGAGAGCGGGATCGTCTTCGATATTGATCAGCTCGACGGTAGCGTTCAACTCGCGCGCCAACGGCACCACCACCGCCTTCATCTCATCGCAGAGATGACACCCGGGCCGGGAGTAGAGGTTCAACCTCAGTTCCGATTCGCCCGACGATCTCGTGAACCATCGCACCTCGTGAGGCTAGCGCGTTTCACCGCAAAGGTGGAATCGGCCGGCGGTTCTACCCCGAACCGGCGGACCTGCGGTTGACAATGCGCATCCTGTCCATTACGAGAGATGGTTCGCTGAATCTGGGAGAACACTGAAAATGGACTATGCAGTCATCCGAACCGGCGGGAAGCAGTATCGCGTCGCGCCGGGCGATCTGATTCGGATCGAAAAGCTCGCCGGCGATGCCGGCGCGGCGGTCGCATTCAACGAGGTGCTGATGACCTCAGCCAACGGGGGCTTGAAAGTCGGGGCACCGCTGGTCGCGGGCGCTCGCGTCACCGGTGAGATCGTTCGCCAAGGCCGGGCGAAGAAGATTCTGGTCTTCAAGAAGAAGCGCCGCAAGAATTACCGGCGCCATCAGGGTCACCGCCAGTACGAGACCACTGTCCGGGTCACCGGCATCGAGTCGGAGTAAGTCATGGCTCACAAAAAGGGACAAGGCAGCACTCGCAACGGTCGCGACAGCGCCGGACAGCGGCGCGGCGTCAAGGTGTTCGCCGGGGAACTCGCCCAAGCCGGCAACATCCTCGTGCGACAACTCGGCACCCGCATTCACCCCGGCAAGAATGTCGGTATGGGTCGCGACTTCACCCTGTTCGCCAAGATCGACGGTATTGTCCGCTACGAACGCGTCGGCAAGGATCGCAAGCAAGTCCACGTCTTCCCGATCTGAACACTGCGGGTGCGCGAGCGCGCACCGGTCTCTCACACGCACCATGTCGGGGCACACGGCCGTGTGCCCGTCTCCGGTCGGATGTCGCCTCTACAAAACCGGCGACAAAGGTTCTATTCTTTCCCATTGAGAGACGTGGACCGCGATGAAGTTCATCGATGAAGCCGAAATCACCGTCTACGCCGGCGACGGCGGCAAGGGCTGCGTCGCCTTTCTGCGCGAAAAGTATCGCCCCAAAGGCGGCCCCGCCGGCGGCGACGGCGGCAAGGGCGGTGACGTGATCCTCGAAGCGCACGCCGGACTCACAACCCTCCTAGATTTCAAGTTCCAACCGATCATTCGTGCCCGCGCCGGCGAGGACGGGCGCGGCAAGGGCCAATACGGACGCGCCGGCGACGATCGCGTCGTCCGCGTCCCACCCGGCACCATCGTGCGCGACGCTGAAACTGGGGAGGTGCTGTCCGACATCCGCGCGCCAGGTGAGCGCGCCGTGGTGGCCCGCGGCGGCCGCGGTGGGCGCGGTAACGCTCACTACGCGACACCGTCGCACCAGGCGCCGCGCTTCGCGCAACCGGGTCTGCCGGGCGAGACCCGCATCTTGAAACTCGAATTGCGGCTGCTCGCCGATGCCGGCTTGGTCGGCTTCCCCAACACCGGCAAGTCGACCCTGATCAGCGCGGTCTCGGCCGCGCGGCCACGCGTAGCGGACTATCCGTTCACGACCCTGGTGCCGCATCTCGGCGTCGTACGCTGCGACGACGAGCGCAACTTCGTGCTCGCCGACGTACCCGGTGTGATCGAGGGCGCGCACACCGGACACGGCCTCGGCCTGCGTTTCCTGCGGCATCTCTCGCGCACCGCGGTCCTGATTCATCTGCTCGATATCAGCGGTCTCACCGGACGTGATCCGCTGCACGACTACGACGTGATCAACCGCGAACTCGCCTCGTTCGACCCCGAGCTGGCCGCGAAGCCTCAGATCGTAGCGGCCAACAAGCTCGATCTCGCCGAAGCGCGCGACCGTTTGCCGGAGGTGCGCGCGCGCTTTGTCGCACGCGGCATCGAGCTGCACGCGATCTCGGCCGCGACCGGCGAGGGGGTGCAGGAGCTGATGCAAATCGTGTGGACTCGCGTCGACGCGGCCCGCCGCGCCGCCGCGGTCGAGCCCGTTGCCGCCACGCTATGAGCGCGCAGCTCCCGCATAAGACCAAGTTGGTCAAAAAGCTGCGCCGGGTGGTGGTGAAGATCGGCAGCAGCTTGCTCTCCGATCGCCGCCGCATCGATCGCCATCGGCTCGAAGCGCTGGCCGCCGATGCCTGCGCGCTGCACGATCGCGGCATCGACGTCGTCCTCGTGACCTCGGGCGCGATCGCTTCGGGCATCGCGCGCATGGGGTTGGCGCAAGCGCCCAAAACCATCCCTGAACGACAAGCCGCGGCCGCCGTCGGACAGATCGGCCTGATGGCGGCGTACGAAGAATTTTTTGCTGCGCGCGGCAAGCTGGTCGCCCAGATCCTCCTCACCGGCGACGACCTCACCAATCGCCGCCGCTACCTCAACGCGCGCAACACGCTGGAAACGCTCCTGGCGGCGCGGGTTGTTCCCGTCGCCAACGAGAACGACACGGTCGCCGTCGACGAAATCAAGCTCGGCGAGAACGACAACCTCTCGGCCTTGATCGCAACCCTTGTGGATGCCGACCTGCTCGTGATCCTCAGCGATGTCGACGGGCTCTACAACGCGGACCCTCGCCTGCACCCCGACGCGGCGTTGATCGACGTGGTCGAGCGAAATCCGACCGGCGTGTTGGCCTACGCGACCGATTCAGCCGGCCCGGTCGGCACCGGCGGCATGGCGTCGAAAATTACCGCCGCGATCAAAGCGTCGCGGGCGGGAATCGCCACCGTGATCGCCAACGGCATCCAGGCACACGTGCTGCAGAAGATCGTCGACCCTGACACATCGATCGGCACGCTGATCCTCGCGCAAGGGGATCGGCTGACGCGGCGCAAGCACTGGATCGCGTACAGCCTCAAACCGCGCGGCACCCTCGTGGTCGATCAGGGTGCGCGCGACGCGATCATTAAACGGGGACGCAGCTTGCTGCCCAGCGGCTTGCGCGAAGTGCAGGGCAATTTCGGCGACGGCGATTGCGTGCGGTGCATCACCGCGAACGGCGTCGAGTTTGCGCGCGGGCTGATCAACTACAGCGCCGCCGATCTCGACAAGATCAAGGGCCTGCACTCCAATCGCATCGAGGCCGTGCTCGGCTACAAGACCAGCGACGAAATCATTCACCGCGACGACTTGGTGCTCACGGAAGTCGAGCGCGATAGTCCGGCGCCCGACCGCTGATCGCCCGGCGCCAGACGCGATCAGCGATCCGCGATACGCGCCACTGCCTTTGGATTGATCGGCTGGCCGTGCGAGAACTCGACCAGGTTGCCGTCGGGATCGCGCAGCATGCAGAAGTAGCCCACGATCGGACCGGCATCACTCGGGCCCCGCACCAATACGCCGGCATCGTGTCCGCGGGCGGCGATGGCGTCGACCGCGGTGCGCGACGGCAGGTCGTAGCCGAAGTGAGCGAAGCGCGGCGGAAGGCCGGCGTCGCCCGGGGCGACCGCGATGACCACGATCACGAAATCGGGATCGTCGGGGCGCTCGCTCATCCACACGACGCGAACGCCGTCATCGACACGGTCATGGACGATGTGCAGCCCGGCAAAATCGCGATAGAAGTCGACGGTGGCCGCGACATCGCGGGCGAACAGCGCCACATGAGTGAGGTGGGCCGCCATCGTTCCTCCGTCACCCCGGCTTGGTCACCGTTCCGTGGCGGCTGTGGCCGAATCCTTGCGTCCAGTCGATGACGCGGATGCGCTCGGGTTCGAGCTTGGCGATCAGCACGCGCTCGTCGTTCAACGCCTCCGCCAACTGGGGGAATCGCCGGCCCAGCAGTTGTTGGCCGACGCGCACGTCCTCGCCGCTCGCAATCATGGCTCGCCCGAGCAGTTCAACGCCGTGCATCGGAATCATGAAGCCATCGTCCACCACCGCCGACACTTGCGGCTGGATCCGAATCGCGCGGTGCTTTTCGCTGTCGCGGAACACGAAGAAGTACGCGACGAGGTGATCCGCGAGCGCGTAGCAGGTCGTCGCCGCGCGCACCTCGCCGTCGCACAAGTAGGACAGCACCATCGATCGGTGTTCCGACAAATAGGCCTCGACTTCGTCTTGCATAGTGGCCCCCCCGAGAACCCGATCGCATGATGAACGCGACCGGGAGGTGTCGCAATGGGCCGCGCCGGAAGCCGCGATTCACACGCCGGCGGCGTGTCGTCGGATCCGGGCGGCGAAATACTCTTGGACGTCCTCGGCCGCACCGGCGGCGACGGCTTTCCGATACGGGCCTGGGACGTAGGCACAGAACGGATCGGATTCGAGATAGTCACCCAGCATACTGTACGCGCGCGCCCGTGATCCGCCGCACACCTCGCGGAACTCGCACACCCCGCACTTGCCCTTGAGCTGCGAGTAGTCCCGCAGCGTGCGGAACAAATCGCTGTCGCGATAGATGGTCGCGAGTCGTGTCTCGCGGACATTGCCGGCGGACACCGGCAGGAAGCCGCTGGGATAAACGTCGCCGGTATGCGAGATGAATAGGAATCCGTTGCCGTCGTTGACACTCTTAGCCGCGCGCGACTCGCCGCCTTTGATCGCGAAGCCGATGCCGCGCGGCGCCGCCGTCGATTGCTTGCTCCGGCGCGCGGCGGTGCGCTGCTGCAGTAGGAATCGCCGATAGTGCGGCGCCGCCGTGCTCTTGATGTCGAAGCCGACGCGCTGTGACAGCGCGTACATGCGCGCGAACACGTCTTCGTACTGCGCAGCACTGATCTCGTCTTCCACCCGCCCGCGCCCCGTCGGCACGAGAAAGAAGACGCTCCACAGATCGATACCGAGATCGATCATCAACTCGGCCATCGCGTCGAAGTGCTCGAGGTTGAACCGCGTCATGGTGGTATTGACCTGCGTCGACAACCCGATCGCGCGGGCGTGGCGCAGCATACCGAGCGACCAGTCGAACGAACCGCGCACGCGCCGGAACGTGTCGTGGACGTCGGGCGTGGGACCGTCGAGGCTCACCGCCATTCGCGCCAGCCCGGCGGCCTTGAGCCGGTCGATCACCGGTGCGGTCATCAACGGCGTGCCCGACGGCGTGATGGTCATGCGCAGGCCGAGCCGATCACCGTAGGCGATGATCTCGTAGATGTCCGGGCGCTTGATGGGATCGCCGCCGGTCAGGACGAACAGCGGCCGGCCGAATTCGGCGGTCTGATCCAACACCTGCAGCGCCTCCGCGGTGGTCAGCTCGCGCGGGTCGCGAAACGGCACGGCCTCGGCCCGACAGTGGACACACGCGAGGTCGCAGGCCCGCGTGACTTCCCAAATCACAATGAACGGCGCGCGGTCGAAGTCGATCGCGTTGAGTTCAGGCCGACGACTGCCGGAACTGACGGAAGCATTCATGCGCATTGGATCTGCTTAACAGACTTCGTGCCAGGCTGCCTTCGCGACACGCGACAACGCCAACTCGCATCGCCGACGCAACCGTGCGAGCGCGCGAGATGGATCGGATCGCAGTCGCGAGAGCGACGGGGGAGACTAAAAGAAAATGCTGCGGCGCTCGCGCAGACCGCGATTGAGCATCGCATGGATCGAGGCTTTGACCCGATCGACGTGGCGCTTGATGACGCGATCCTCGTCGTGCGGGTCGCCGTCTAAGTGCATCGGCTTTCCAAAATAGACGCGATACTTGGTCGGCAGTGGGATCAGGCCGAGCGGCCCCAGCCACGGCCACGTCACGGTGATGGGAAATGCGGGCATGTTGAGCGCCTGCGCGAGCCAGGTCAGATTCGCGATCGCCGGGGCCTGCTCCTCCGACCCGACGACCGCCACCGGCACGATCGGCGTCTTGGTTTCGAGCGCGAGACGGACAAAGCCCAGCCCGAACTCCTGCAACTGATAGCGTTGGCTGAACAGCTTGTTCATGCCGCGCACGCCCTCGGGAAACGCGATCACGGCTTCTTCATTGTGCAGCAAGTCGACGCAATTCTTCGGCGTGCCGACCACCGAACCGGTGCGCACCATCAACTCGTTGACGAACGGAACGGTCGGCAGCCAGTACTCGCCCATACCGCGCACGATGCGGGGCGGATGGCCTTCCATGAACGTCGCGCAGCCGATCATCGCGGCGTCGATGGCGACTTGCCCGGCGTGATTGCCGATCATCAACACGCGCCCCGGCGGCAAATTCTCGATGCCGAAGGTCTCGACGCGAAAGTAGTAGCGATAGAAGAGCGCGGTGATCACGAGCGCGCGCCGCGCGGTGTCGGGATGGAATCCCCACGGATCGTAGCCGTAGCTGTTGAGTCGCGTCGGAATGCGCCGCATGCGTTCGGCGATTTCCTTGTCGAGTCGGGCGATGACGTCGGGATTGACGGCGTCGGCAAGCTGACTGAGGAAGTCGGTGATTTGATCCAGCACCGCCGGTTCGCGCCGCTTCGACGCACGCGGTCGGGCCGCCTCCACCAACTTCGGCACCGGTCGCGCGGCGTGCTCGGCGCGCGCCGCGGCGCGCCGTCGCGCTTCCAATGAAGTCACTCGCACCGCCATGGCATCACCTCAGTTGCGGGCACTCGCAAACGTTTCTTCGAGCGTGAATCGCGGCACGAAGCCGGTGGCGGCCTCGAAGCGACGGCCGTCGAGCGTGCAGGGATACTTGGCGAAGTCCATCGCGCCGGGCGGGAACGGGTAGACGCCCCAGCGAAACGCCGCGCTGACGAGCGGACGCGACACGAACTCGGGCAGCGGAATCGCCGTGCCGCCGGTTTCGCGGATCGCCACGTGCAACGGCACGGTACCGGGCCCGACTACGTTGAAAACGCCGCGCAATCCATTCTCAACCGCGCGCGCGATCGCCTCGGCGACGTCTTCCTCGTGAATGAACTGCATCATCGGATTGAAGCCGAGCACGGTCGGCACGTAGTCGAGATTGAGGTAGCGAGTGATCGCGTTGTTGACGTAGTAGCCGAGCACGCTCACCGGGCGCAGCACCGAGATCGCGATCTCCGGGTAGCGCCACATGTAGACGCTCGTGAGGGTGTCGACTTCGACGAGGTCGCGCACCTCAGGGTACGTGCGGCTGGCGTTCAGCGGATAGCTCTCGTCCATGTAGAACGGGTTTTCCGGCAACGCGCCGTAGACGTACGAGCTCGAAAAGATGACCAACTTCTTCACGCCGTAGGTGACGGCGAATTCGAGCAGGCGCTTGGTACCGGCGACGTTGACCTCGTGGCGGATCGCCGGGTCTTCCTCGAAGTGGCGAATGAAGGCGAGATGCACGATCGCCGCCGGCCGCTCGCGTCGCACGACGTCCTCGAAGCGCTTTTTGCGGTGATCGAGTTGGTAGAAGCGGATCTCGCGCGGACGCTCCGGCCATTGGGCTTTGTCGACGCCGACCACTTCGTGATCACTCATCAGTCGGCGCGCCACCAAGCCGCCTTGTCCGCCGGCGATTCCGGTGATGAGGACCTTTTCCATGCGCCGCGAATCTAATCCTTTCGCTTCAGGCTCGCAATCGAGAGATGCGAATCGGGCTCGGCGAGTGCAGCGAAGGGATCCGACGCGCCGTCCGCCGCGTGCAGAATCGCGCGGATCGCCTCGCCGAGCTGTCCGTCATGACGCTGCAGCCACGTGTCGAAGAGCGCGAGGCGATCGTTGTAGAGGAGATAGTGCAGGATGCGCGCGTTGTTCAGCGGCTCGCGGGCGAAGTCGGAATACAATTTGGTCTGCAGCGGCAGCGCGCGACATTCGGTTTGGATCCGGGCGAACAGCCGTTGCCGCTCGGCCTCGTCGATGCCGCGTGCGTATGCGGTGCGCAGTCCTTCGGCAGCCTCGCCGAGAAACCGTGAGAACGCCAGCGCGTCGCTCCACAGTTGCTCGGCGCGCGCCACACTCGCGGAGTCGTTGCGCGTTTCGAAGAACGCCACGGCGCCGCGATGGCCGACGAAGTTGGCGAACGATTCGTTGAAGTCGGCGTGACCGGGAATGTAGCGGGTGTTGTGCAGCAGCTCGTGAATGATCACGTCGGCGAGGCTGACCGGATCGAAGCGCAGCAGATTCGACAGCAACGGATCGTCGAACCAGCCGAGCGTACTGAACGCCACCGATGGCTGCACGACGGTGTCGCAGCCTTGGGCTTCGAGCGCCGCCGCCTCGGCGCGCGCGGCGGCTTCGTCGAAGAAGCCGCGATAGGGCACGGTGCCGACGATCGGAAACCACTGGGTGACGAGTTCGAGTCGATCGCGTCGCGCGGCGACAACGACATGCACCACTTGATCCGCGTCGACGCGCGCCAGACTGGAAAAGCTGCCGCCGACTCGCAATCCGAGCGCATTGCGGGCAAACGCACGCGCATCGAGCACGAGCGCGAGCTTCTGCTTGGTCTCCGCATCGATATCGGGCTGCAGCAGCAGCTTCTCGATCGGCTGTCGCCGCCACAAGATGCGCGCCTCTTCGTACCCGGAGCGCAGCACGTACAGCGACGACGCGCAGCCGCTGAGCGCAAGCATCGCAGTCAGCAGCGCCAAGGTTGACTCTACTCTACGAGCAGGAGCGTCCCTCTTCCGCTTCGCGTTGAACACCCGCAAAGCTTAATGAGCCGAGGGGTCGGCGGCAAACGTCGCGCTGTGTTGACCGGGCTCGCACTCTGTGGTTGCGACTGGAGGGCAGAGCAGCAATGAACCTCAAGCAATGGCTGTATCGTGGCGGGCGACCCAACCGGGTGGCGGCGATCATCAACCGGCTGGTTGCTGCGGTCCACTCGCTCGGGGTAGCGCCGAACTACATGGTTACGCTGGAGGTCCGCGGCCGGCGCTCCGGTCGGACGATCAGTTTGCCGCTGGTCATGGTCGTCGTCGACGGCGAGCGTTACCTGGTGTCGATGCTTGGAGAAGACGTGGAGTGGGTGCGAAACGTCAAAGCGGCGGGCGGCGACGTCGTCCTCCGTCACGGCACCCGCGAAGAAGTTCGTCTCGAAGCCGTGCCGCCGGACCGGCGTGCACGCGTGCTGAAGGTTTACTTAGCGCGGGCTCCCGGCGCGAGACCGCACCTGCCGATCGGCAAGGATGCCCCACTCTCAGAGTTTGAACGGATATCACGACAGTTCCCGGTGTTCCGGGTCGCGCCGAGGAGCTGAAGTTAGCCGCGCGCGCTCAGCCAAGTGCAACGCTAGTTTCATGTCCGATCGACAAGCCAGCCGCACCGCGTTTGGAACCGCCTGCATACGGGCGGTGCATCAGTTGTTCGATGCCGAGCCGCGCATCCTTGACGATCCGATCGCGCCACGACTGCTTGGTCCGGACACCCTGAGGCAGATCAACGATCCGTCGAGCCGCTATCGCCACCCGAGAGCCGCGGCGTTGCGCGCACACGTCGTGCTGCGTTCGCGCTTCGCCGAAGATCGGCTCGCCGCGGCAGTGCTCCGCGGCGTCACCCAGTACGTCGTCCTCGGTGCCGGGTTCGACACCTTTGCCCTCCGGCAGCCCGCGTGGGCGCGAACGCTGAAGATCCTCGAAGTGGATCACCCAGCGACACAAGCGGCCAAGCGCGCTCGGATCGCGGCGGCGGGTCTGGTCGTACCACCCAACGTCGACTTCGCCCAGATCGATTTCGAACGCGAATCGTTGCGCGACGGACTGCAGCGTTATGGCGTGGCTGCTGATCGGCGGACTTTTTTCTCCTGGCTGGGTGTGACGATGTACTTGAAGGAAGACGCGATCGACGCGGTGCTCGATTCGGTCGCGACGTTCCCATCCGGCAGCGAGATCGTGCTGACATTCGCGCAACCGCCGGAAGACGACGCGGGACACCGTTCGGCGCTGGCTCAGCGCGTCGCCGCTGCGGGCGAGCCGTTCGTCAGCCATTTCGAACCGCGCGCAATCGAGGCCAAGCTGCATGACGCCGGCTTCGCTACCGTCGAGTTTCTTTCGCCTTCCGACGCTGACGCGCGATACTTTCGCCAGCGTCCGGACGATCTTCCCGTACCGGTGCGAATCGGGATCGTCTCTGCCGTGCGATAGCGCTACACTGCGCGCCAGCACGACACACTCGCGCGAGGAGGCGCATATCGATGCTCACAGGCAGATGCTTGTGCGGCGGCATCCGCTTCGAGATTAGCGGGCAGCTCGGACCGATCATCTATTGCCTCTGCTCGATGTGCCGGCGAGCCAGCGGCTCGGCGTTCGCCACCAACGCCTCGGTCCGCGCCAGCGAGTTCCGCGTGGTTCAAGGAGCGGAGCTGCTCGGCGAGTACCAATCGTCGCCCGGGACGACCCGGACTTTCTGCTCGCGTTGCGGTTCGCCGATGTTCGGCCGCATCGCAGGGGGCGCTTTGATTCGCGTCCGCTTGGGCACGCTGGATGGCGATCCCGGCGGCCGTGCGGTCGCGAACATCTGGGTGGGGTCGAAGGCGCCGTGGTATCCGATCACCGACTCGCTCGAACGATTCGACGAAGCGGCGCCGCGTCACTACGGCGCGCCGGCGTGAGCCCCGCGGGCTCTACTTCGCAGCCGCACGCAGCTCCGCAGTCGCCAACTCGGGTGGACGGCTGTACTGCAATTGGTGCAGGCGGAAATACAGACCGCGCTGCGCGATCAGCTCGGCGTGCGTCCCGCTCTCCCGCAGTTGGCCGTGATGCATGACCAAGATGCGGTCGCTGTGCTCGATGGTCGAGAGACGGTGCGCAATCACGACGGCGGTGCGGTCGGCCATCAACTTTTCCAGCGCGTCTTGAATCAGCAACTCGGTCTCGGTGTCGACGTTGGCGGTGGCTTCGTCGAGCACGAGAATCGCGGGATCGTGCGTCAGGGCGCGCGCGAACGCGAGCAGTTGGCGCTGGCCGGTCGATAGGTTGTTGCCGCGCTCGCGCAACTGCGCGCGGTAGCCGCCGGGCATCCGTTCAATGAACCGGTGCGCGTTGACAATGGTGGCAGCCCGCTGCACGGAGTCGGCACCGATGTCGGCGCGACCCAACGTCAGATTCTCGGCGATTGTGCCGGAGAACAGAAACACGTCTTGCAACACGACGCCGATGCGCCGGCGCAACGCCGCGAGATCCCATTCGCGCACATCGACGCCGTCGACCAGTACGCGCCCGCGGCTGACTTCGTAGGTGCGATTGAGCAGCTTGATGACCGACGTTTTGCCCGCGCCGGTAGCGCCGACGATGGCGATCTTCTCGCCCGGCTCGATCACAAACGACACGTCGCGCAACACCCAATCTTCGTTCTTGTAGGCGAACCAGACGCGCTCGAACTCGATGCGGCCCTCGACCGACTTCGACACCCGCGCATTGGGTGCGCTGGCGATGCTCACCGGCGTATCGAGCAACTGGAAGACCCGTTCCGCCGCCGTCATCGCCGACTGCATGACCGCATACTTGCTCGAGAAGTCGCGCAGCGGCACGAAAAACTTCTGCACGTATTCGATGAACGCCACCAGCGTGCCGAACGCCAGCGTGCCGGCGAGAATCCGGCTGCCGCCGAACCACACGATGAGCGCAAAGGAGATCGAGCTGACCGCCTCGATCAACGAGAACAGCGACGCCTCGTAGATGTTCGACCAGTGGTTGCTGACACGGTGCGCGTCGTTGAAGCCGTCGAAGAGGCGAAACGTCTTGTCCTCGCGCGCGAACAGTTGAATCACGCTCATCCCCGAGATCGCCTCTTGCAGATACGCATTCAGCCGCGCGATGCGCTCGCGAATCAAGCGGTAACTCTCGCGCGCCTTGAGGCGAAAAAAATTGATCGCCAGCACCATCACCGGCACGAGCGACAGCGTCACCAGCGCCAATCGCAGGTTGATCGTCATCATGATGGTCACGATGCCGAGCAGGGTGACGAAGTCCATCAAGATGGTCATCGCACCGGCGGAAAACATCTCGTTGATCACGTCCACATCGGTGGTGAGGCGGGTGAGCACGCGGCCGACCGGGTTGCGGTCGAAGAACGACGCCGGCAGCTTCTGGACGTGCTCGAACAGTCGCAGCCGCAAATCGGCCAGGCTCTTCTGCGCGACCAGCATCGTCAAGTAGTACTGGAGATAGAAAAACAGAAAGTCGCCGACGACGCTGCCGGCGTAGCACAGCCCCATAGTGGCCACACCGGCGCGGTCCTTTGCGGCAATGTACCGATCGATGGTGAGCTTGAGGATGTACGGCTGCGCGAGCGCGAACAGCGATGTCAGCGGGAGGCAGGCGAGCGACAGCGCGAACAAATTGCGGTACGGGCGGATGAAGCCGTACAGACGCCGCATCAGCCGGGCGTCGTAGGCCTTGCCCAACGCTTCTTCGCGCTGCGCGTCGTGCGATGCGGTGGCCGCGACGGTGCTCACAGCTCGGCGAGCTCCTCTTCGAGGCTTTGCTGCCGATACATTTCGGCGTAGATGCCGTCGCGCGCGAGCAGGGTTTCGTGATCACCCAGCTCGACGATGCGGCCGTCATCCACCACGGCGATCAGGTCGGCTTGCTGAATGGTCGACAGACGGTGCGCGATGACGATGCTGGTGCGCCCGCGCTGCACGTCGCGCAGCGCTTCGAGAATTCGCCGCTCGGTGCGGGTGTCGACGCTCGACAACGCGTCATCGAGCACGAGGATCGGTGGGTCGGCGGCAATCGCGCGCGCCAACGTGAGCCGTTGCCGTTGCCCACCCGACAGCGTGATCCCGCGCTCGCCGATGATTTGATCGTAACCGAAACGGAACGCCTGAATCTCATCGGCGACACCGGCGATCTCGGCGGCGGCGCGCACGCGCGCCTCGTCGACCGGATCGAGCGCGAAGCCGACGTTTTCGCGGATGCTGTCGGAGAACAGAAACGGGTCCTGCGGGACGAATCCGATGGCACGGCGAAGCTGCTGCAATGGTAGGGTGCGAATGTCGCGGCCGTCGAGACGGATGTCGCCCGCGGTCGCATCAGCGAGCCGCGGCAGGAGCTGCGCAATGGTTGATTTGCCCGCGCCCGTGCGTCCAACCAATGCCAACTGCTGCCCCGGCTCGATGGTGAAAGTGATTCCGTCGAGCACTTGATGGCCGTTGCCGGGGGTGTGGTAGGCGAAGTCGACGTTGCGGAACTCGATGCGGCCGGCGATCGCCGGCAGCGGGGTTGCGTCCAGTGCGTCATGAATCTCGGGTTCGGCGCCGAAGATGTGTTCCAACCGTTGGAGTGCGGCGCGCCCGCGCTGGAGAATCGACAGCATCCATCCCAACGCCATCGTCGGCCACGCCAACAGCCCGAGATAGCCGATGAACGCCACCAGATCGCCGAGAGTGAGGGCGCCCGCGATCACGCGCAGCCCGCCATACCACAGCACCACGAGCGTGCCGACGCTGGCGGCGATTTTCATGATCGGCAGCATGCGCCCGCGGACGCGGGCGAGCCGCATGCTCGAATCTTGAAAGCGCTGATTGATGGCGGCGAACTTCGCGGTGGCAGCGGCCTCGGCTACGTACGACTGCACCACATGGATGCCGCTGAGATTCTCTTGCACGACGCTGCTCATTTCGGCGAGCTGCCCTTGCACGCTCAACGTCTGCTCCATGAGCTGCCGGCTGTAGTGCTTCACCACCGCGAGCAGCACCGGGTACGGCAGCAAGGCGATCAACGTCAGGGTCGGATCGAGCCGGGTCATGATCGCGATGGCATACAGGTAGTAGATGGGCGTGTTGACGAGGTTGAGGATCGCGGGACCGAGCAGCATGCGTACCGCGGTCACGTCGTTGACCAGACGCGACATCAGGTCGCCGGTCTGCTGTGAGCGGTAGAACGACGCCGGCAGCGTCTGAAGGTGAGCGAAGAGATCGTTGCGCAGATCGTATTCGATGTCGCGCCCGACGTTGAAAATCAGCGCGCGCGAGAACGTACGAGCGACGCCTTGGACCAGCGCAATCGCCACGATCGCCGCCGCCAGGACGGTGACATCGTGCAGCGGCTGGCCATGTTCGACGGCGTTGATCGCGCGCTTGAGCAAGTACGGGACGCTCATCGCAAGCGTCGCCGTGATCAACAAGCACAGCCCACCGGCGAGATACCTCCACCGGTAGCGCCACACGTACGCCCGCAATCGCCCCATCGGCGGCATCATTCCACAACGTCGAGGAGAAGCAACGCCGGTGGCTCAAACGACACGGGGCGAGCCCCCTGCGGCGCTCGCCCCGTGAAGATTGCGGAATGCTACGACTTCAATGCGTGAGAATCCCGCGCCAGACGTCGATTTCACCGAATCGACCGCGCTCGGGGCCGCGCATCTTGGGGTCTGCCGGCACGCCGGCGGGCGCCTTGGGCTCCGAATCCTTCTTGCCGTCTTTCCCTTCCGCCGCGGGCGCACCGCTGCGATAGGTAGGTGAGAGTACGTCACCGAACGCCACCCCGATATCGAGCACGCCGTCCTTGTCGATGTCCGCGAGCCCCAGACCCCACGTGCGTTCACGACCGGTGGTCGGCAGTCCGGTTGCATCGTTCAACTTCCAATTGCCTTGCCCATCGCCCATGAATGGGAAGACGCCGTAGACGCCGCCGATCTCCTGCAAGTTGGTTTTGCCGGCGACGACCAAGTCGGGCTTTCCGTCGTTGTTGAGGTCGCCGATCCCGACCCCCAACGCGTTCATCTGAATCAAGCCGTTGTTGGACGCCTTCCACTTGCCATTGTCCCAAAGGAAGAACTCGATGCCGGGCACTGCGCTGCTGGCGGCGAGATCGAGTTTGCCGTCGCCGTTCACATCGCCGAGCGCAATTCCGAACATGTAGAGACCGTGCACTTCCGGCGCCGGCAACCCTTCGGACGCCTCACGGAAGTTTCCCTTGCCGTCGCCGAGCCAGACCCGCGGCCCGGCCGAATAGGCTGCGGCGATGTCGATATTGCCGTCGCCGTCGATGTCGCCTGTGGTAACGGCATTACCCCATTCAGTCTTGGGGAGTCCTGTACCGAACTCGCGCCACGTCCCCTTGCAGTCACCACGGAAAGTGCGGACGCCTTCTTCGGCCGCGGCAACAATCACGACGTCGGGACAGCCATCATTATTGAAGTCTCCGAAAGCGACGTCTTCCGATCCAATGGTTGGCAGGCCGGATGAAGCTGACTTCCAATTACCAGCGCCGTCACCGGCGAACACGAAGACGCCCTTACAGTGATCGGCAATCGCCACGTCCATCTTCCCGTCCTTGTTGACGTCGGCGAAGTCCATTCCGCCGCCACAGAAGGTCTCTCGCGGCAAGCCATTGGAAGCATCGGTCCAATGCCCGTGTCCATCGCCGGCAAAAATGTAGGGTCCATCAGCGAGCCGAGAAACGACGCCGAGGTCGGGGAATCCGTCGCCGTTGATGTCGCCAAAAGTCACCTGGGACTTCCAAATCTTCCCTACGGGCAATCCTTCCCGGGCCAGTTCGTAGCGAAGCGGTGAATGGGCAACCGCAGGCGCGGTGGTGGCGGCGCCCCCAGCGGACGGTTTCGTGCTGCCGACCTTGTGACATCCAACGACCGTCACAGCCGCCACGGCACACAGTAGTAGACTGCATCGTTCCATCATCATCATCCAAAAACCTCCAGTTACCGGTGTCGTATTCAGACAGTGATCGGGCAACTAATATTCGGTGTAAAGTGCGGCGTCGTGTACCAGAGCCCCGCGAGAGGGTCAAGCAACCGGAGCCAAGTCGGAACCCGCGCGATTTTGAGCACTTCCAGGCGATCGGCGGAACGAAACGAGCCATTTTCCGCTTGACAACCCAGACCCGTTCAAGTATCTCAACGGCGCTATTCGCCTACCCTTTGGGTGGGTTAGGTCGACGGCGGGCGCAACACCTGTTCAACAACCGGTGGCGGTCGTCGCGTGGCAAGTGGGCGGTGAATTTCTCCGCTGTTGAGGAAAGGAGAAAGACGATGAGATTTGGACTGGGGAAGCGGCGATTCGCGGGGCTTGCGGCGGTGCTGGCGGGAGCGCTCCTGTCGAGCACGAGCCAACAGTCGTATGCCGCAAGTCTTGACGAGAGTTCGCGAGCCACGATTGATCGTACGGGAGACATCTTGGTGTTTCCGAAGGTGGTCTACGACACCGGAGCAGCCGCCACTGCTCGCGACACCGTGATCCGAATCTCCAACACCTTCAACCATCCCGCCGAACTGCACTGCTTCTATGTCGACGCGCGACTTGCGAATCCCGGTCAACCACCCGATCCCGTCTTCAACCCACGTCGGTGGCAGGAGACCGATTTTGAAATCTTCCTGACGGCACAACAGCCGACCCACTGGGTTGTCAGTCAAGGACGTCCGGTCGATCCGACCGACTACTTCGGCGGCCAGAATTCGGGGTTGGATCCTGGGGCCATCCCGCCCGTCACGGCGGGGTTCGAGGGCGAACTCCGGTGCATTCACGTCGAAAGCGACGGCTCAACCCCAACGGGCGGAAACTACCTGAAGGGTGAAGCTACCATCGTTGACCGCGGACGCGATGCGTCGGACTATAACGCCATCGCGCTCCGGTCGGGCTCGTCGGCGGGCAACGACGGCAACATCGCGATCCTCGATGAGGTTGGTGACGATTCGGGAGGCAACTTCACCGCCTGCCCGCAAACGTTGATTCTCGATTTCATCGCATTTGGAGGGCCGGACCCGGTTGTCCGAGCGTTCGGCCAGTGCACAGGCGACAACTGCCCGGTCGAAACCAATCTGACTTTGGTTCCATGCTCGGCCGACTTCGAGAACCTGATTCCCGGAAACGTCACGCTGAATGTGGCGATCATCGACGAATTCGAAACCATGACCTCCGCGCCGGTTGTGAACGTCGATTGCTGGCTCGATAGCCGCCTCGACCGCCTCGGCACCTTGAGCACCCAACAGACCAATTCGGTGTATTCGGCGTCGGTGTTGGCTTCGCCGACAGCGGTGGCGCGTTTCACGTCGGCTTCCGGGGGGGGCGTCTTGGGAGTGGCCGAGGAAACTCACAAGGATTCCACCGGGAAACAGTCGCGCGCAGCGTTCAACTTGCAGCACGAAGGGGCGTTGCCGGGAGACACGATCACGCTCACCTTGTTGCCCTGATCGTAGCGTGTACTGCGGATGTGGATGAACGATCGGTCCAGCGGTGAGGAAAGGAGACAAGTGATGAGCACGAAGAAGGGGCTACGGCGGTGGGCGGTCCTGGCAGCCGCAGCGGGAATGATCGCGGGAGCGGCGACTGCGCACGCGGATGTGGTTGCGGACCAAGCCGCAGCGATCATCATCTTCCCGAAGATCGAGGTCGACGCGCGCGCCAACCAAGCCGTCAACATCGACACGATTATTCAAGTCGCCAACACCTCGAACTCTCCGGTGCGCGCACGCTGCTTTTACGTCCGCGCGAACTCGTTCTGCGCGTCTGGTCCGAATGTCGGCCAGGTGTGCACGATCGACGCTGATTGTGCCGGCTCACGGTGTGTCGCCAACTGGCAGGAAAAGGACTTCCAACTGTTCCTGACCAAGCGGCAGCCGCTGTCCTGGCGCGCGAGTCTCGGACTCACCGGTCAATGCCCACCCACGATAGCCGATCCGCAAGAATGCCCCGAGGACGCGGTGCCGCTGAGCGGTGGCCGCGTGGCGCAGAACCAGGGTGGCGGCCCGGCGCAGGACAACGGAGCGACCATCATCCAACCGGTTGAAGATCAGTTCGTGGGTGAACTGAAGTGCATCGAGGTGAATTCAGCCGATGAGACGCCGATTGATCTCAACGATCTCAAGGGCGAAGCGACCATCGTTCGGACGGTGACAGCCGTTGACGGCGGTGTTGATGTCCGCAAGTACAATGCGATCGGAATCCAGTCAGCCGGATCACCAGACCCCAATCCCGCCATTCTCACACTCGGTGGACCCGGGGCCGAGTACAACGCTTGTCCGAACGTGCTGGTACTCGACCACTTCTTCGACAGCAACGGGGGTACTGTGACGACACATGCGAACACCGTCAACGGCGGTGTCGCTACCAATGTCGTATTCGTGCCGTGCAGCGAAGATTTCGAGCATCAAAATGCACACTACGGCGATGCCACGCTGCAATTCTTGATCTACAACGAATTCGAGCAGCGCTTCTCGACCTCGACCAAGGTGAGCTGCTACCGCGACACCAAGCTTTCCGACATCGACACGCGGCAAGGGTCGGCAGACGACGTCACGTCGATTTTCAGCGCGGCCGTACAGGGGACCCTCACGGGTCAAACCCGCATCCGCCCCGTCCCCGGCACCAGCAAGGCGAACAAAGTGTTGGCCATCGCTGAAGAGACCTGGGAAGCCCAGAACGGCGTGCTCAATGGATTCAAGACGGCTCGCAACGTCCAAAGCTATCAGCCAGTCAACGCGACCGATCCCGCACAATCGGATTTCATCGACATCGGTCCGCCGCTGGGCTTCTAGCCCTCCCGAACAAAGCCTGAACAAAAAAGACCCGGGAGAGAAATCTCCCGGGTCTTTTTTTGCCCGCCGCTTCCCTCTTGGCTAGGGATATGCTCGAGTTTCCCCCGGCTGCGAACGGCTGCTCGATCCGAGTCCGACCAGTGTGATCTGCGCACGGACCTCGACTTCCTGCGGGTTGGACTTGTCGATCACCGCAAAGTCGACACCCCAACAATCGCACTGCGACAACAGGCGCAAGCCGAAGTAGTTTTCAAGGAACCGATCGTTGAGTATGTCGACCCGCTCCGCGTAAACGAATCCGAGCGTGTCGGTGATCCGCACCTGCAGCGCTGAATCGACTTGCTGGAGCAAATTGTTGGTGATGAACCGATACGTCACGCCGAGCGAGTTGCGAATACTCAAGTGCTTCGCTTCATCGTCGTCCCGATCGATGTCGCGAAAGCGGAACCCAACCGTCACCGACGAGATGTCCGACGCGCCGATGTTGTATCCACCGGCCGCACGGAGCGTGAGGATATCACTCGGCTGAACTCGCAGATCCATGTCCACGTCGGAGACGTGATCCGGTCCGGTGGTTTGGCCGACCGGCGGAATCACTCGTTCGGTATCCGCACTTTGCGTCAGCGAGAGGCGCGCAAGCTCGCGGACCCCGCGAGGCTGCGCATCGTCGTCCGACGACTCGCCACTCGACGGTTCAGCCGCGTACTTGGCCAGCAATCGGCTGGTGAATCCGTACGTGAACAAGCTCCGCTCGCGCTCGCGATCGTCGCCATCAAAAACCGGTAAGTCATTCTGATTCACCCTGGGCACGTACAAATACTCGACGAGCGGCTCAATCGTGTGTTTGAGTTTGCTGATGCCGAACCGATCGAACTCGTACACTCGGCTGAACGACGTACCGGCCTCGGTATCGAGCGTAAAGATCTCGCGATGACTGGTACGCGGCAGATCGATCAACGGCGCCGACGGATTGTCGCCGCGGAAGCCGCGACTCATCTCGGTCTCGGTCAGATAGTAACCGGTCTCACGGAAACCGGCGCGAACTGAACCGAAGAATCCGTAGCCGAGATGAACCGGCGCCATGACTTCCGGTAGAAGGTCAAGGCGGGCTCCGTCGATGCCCTCGGTGCGTTGAAAGTCGGACCCTTCGAGGTTCGCACGGGCCAATAGGTGCTGGCCGAATAGCCACTGGCCCCACACCTGGGCGTCCGGCAAGCGTTGAATCGTCAGTTCGTCCGAATACGGCGTGAGGTTCGGGTTGGAGGGTGGGATGCTCTCAACCAGGTTCTGGTAATACGTGCCCTGGACCCGAAACACCGCTCGCTCCCAATCCTGAAGCAGGCCAAATCGCGACACGGTGAACGGCTGCGTGCGAATCTTAGTGTCGCGTACTCGGTCGAACGTAAAGGTATTGATCTCGCGCAGAAACGCGTCGTCGCTGACCAGAAACAGGTCGGCATACGCCGTCGCGGGGCCGACCGCATTGGTGTGCTCGGTCACCACGCTCCACCGGTCCGTCGGCACGGTTTGATTGTTCTCCACCGTCGTGCCGCGGAAGAACTCGTTGAAGTACGAGGCGTCGATCTCGCCATGGAAGTCGCGACTGAACGCGTAGCGATACTCGCCGACCCCTCCCACACGCGCTCCGGTTTCGACGTCCGCCGCCAGCGTCAGATCTTGGCTGCGATTGATCGCCCAGTAAAACGGCGCCAGCGTCTGAAAGCCACGCCGGTTCGATACACTGAAGCGTGGCATCAACAATCCGGTTTGACGTTCCTGATTGACCGGAAACACGGCGTGGGGAAGGTAGAAGACCGGCGTATCGAGGATATTGAACGTTCCGCCGCTCACTGTCCCGTAGCCGCGCAGGTCGACGTCGATCTGCTTGCCCGCCACGCTCCAACTCGGGGCCCCCCCGTCGCAATCGCAGGTGGTGAAGCGACCGTTTTCGATGTGATAGCTCTGCCCGACTCCCTTCTCGATACGGTCGCCGCGCAGCGAATAGCGCAGCCGCTGCGAGGTCACCGTCCCTCTTTCGATGTTGCCGGTCTCTTCGTCGAGATTGAGCTTGATTTCGTCGGCAAGCAGGGTCCCGGCGGGATCGGTCACGCTCACGCCGCCGCGAGCGAAGACCTCGTTGGTAGTGCGGTTGACGGTCACATCCTCCGCGCGAACCTCGGTGTCGCCGCGTCGAATGACGACAGCGCCATGGGCGTGCACGGTGTTGGTCCGCTGATCGTACGCAACTGATTTCGCATCGATCGCGACCTCTTCCGACTCCGACTCCGCCCGTTCGAGCAGTTGCCCCCTCGCCGGTCCGGCGAGCGCGGCGATCAGCAGCCAACTCGCAAGTCGTTTCCTCACGCCGCCTCCGCCACCGCCGCCTCAGTCAGGGCTGCGCGCACATCCCATCCCCCGCATCGCCACGCGGCAGCGCCGTCAACACCTCGCCGACCAAAAACAGCGACCCGGTCACCAGCACCGCCGATCCAGGCGCCGCGCGGCGGCGTAAGCTTGCCAGCGCGGTGGCGGCGTCCGGCACAATCTCAACCGGACAATACCCGCGAAACGCAGCAGCGACCGGTTCCGGATCTTCACCGCGCGGCGGCAACACCGTCGTAATCGTCGCACTCTTCACCAGCGGAGCCAGTTGCGCCACCATCGGTCGCCAGCGCTTGTCGCGCATAACCGCGAACAACAGATGAATCGGCCGCGGCCCGACAATCGCCGGCAACTCCGAGATCAATGTGGCGATGCCGGCCTCGTTGTGCGCACCGTCGACGAGCGTCAGCGGCGACGTGGCGACGACATCGAGTCGGCCCGGCCAACGGACGGACAGCAATCCCGCGCGCGCGGCTGCGGGGGTGATCCGCAAGCGATCGCGCACCAGTGCCGCGGTCGCCAGCGCGGTAGTCGCGTTCTCCACTTGATACCGGCCGCGCAGTGCGAGACGAACGTCGCCGATCGCCCAGCCGAGTCCTTCAAACTGCAGCGGCGAGATCCCGTTCACTTGGATAACTCGCTGCGCCTCGACCACGGGTGCGTTTCGCTCCGCGGCGATCCGCTGTAGGACAACCGCCGCACCTGCCGGCAGGCGTCCGAACACCACCGGCCGGCCGGGTTTGATGATGCCGCCCTTCTCCGCCGCGATCGACTCCAACGTGCTTCCGAGATACTGCTCGTGATCGTGTCCGATCGTCGTGATCACCGACACTTCCGGGTCGATCACGTTGGTGGCATCCAGGCGCCCGCCCAAGCCGACTTCGATCACCGCGCTGTCCACGCGGTGTTGCGCAAACGCCGAGAACGCCAGCACCGTCACGAACTCGAAGAAGGTGAGCTCGATCCCACGGATCGTCGCCGCGGTGCGAATCTCGCGGGTGAGTTCGACGACCTCCGACTCGCCGATGTCGTCGTCGCCGATGCGGATGCGTTCCGTGAACCGGATCAAATGGGGCGACGTGTAGAGCGCCGCACAGCGGCCGGCGGCACGCAGCATCGCGTGCACCATTGCCGCCACCGAACCTTTGCCGTTGGTTCCGGCGATGTGCACACACGGATACTGCCGATGCGGATTGCCGAGCGCCGCCAAGGCCAACTGTACACGCTCGAGCTTGAAGTCCATCCCGCGCGCGGCTTCGAGGCTGTAGAGCCAGGCAATCGTGTCGGAGTATTCGGACACCACTCAACCCGCGGAGCTAGCGTTGGAGGCGCCGCTACGGATGGCGCTCTTCAAGCTGCGAACGAACGCGCCAACGCGTTCCACCAAATCGGCATCGCCCCCATGCTCTTCAACGATGCGCATGATCGCGGTCCCCACCACCACCGCATCAGCGAACTGGGCGACGGCCGCGGCCTGTTGCGGTGAGCTGATGCCGAAGCCGACCCCGATGGGAAGCCGCGTCTGGCGCTTGACGCGCTCGACCATCGGGCGAACCTCTGCGGGGTCGACCGCGCGCACGCCGGTAACGCCGGTCAGCGACACGTAGTACACAAAGCCGCGGGCCCGGGCGAGTACTTTGCGGATGCGCTCCGAGTCACTCGTCGGCGCCAGCAAGTGGATGACGTCGAGCCCCGCCGGATCGGTGAAACGACGCAGTTCTCCGGCCTCTTCCGGCGGTAGATCAACGACGAGCACTCCGTCGACTCCGGCCTGCACCGCGTCCTCTGCGAAGCGCTGGCACCCGTAGCGAAAAATCGGATTGTAGTAGCCGAAGAGAATGATCGGGGTCGTCAACGATTCCTGCCGCAGTTCGTGGACCAGTTCGAGCACGCGTGGCAGCGAAACGTTCCGCCGCAGCGCGCGCTCCGCCGAGCGCTGCAACACCGGACCGTCGGACGTCGGGTCGGAAAACGGCACGCCGAGTTCGATGAGATCGGCACCGGCCGCCGCCGCATGAACCAGCGCCCGCGTCGCAGCCATGTCGGGATCGCCGGCCATGATGAACGCGATGAGCGCTCGCTCCCCACGCTCGCGCAGGGTGGCGAAGCACTGCTCGATCCGGCCCTTCATTGATCGAGCTTCACTCCGAGATAGGCCGCAACCGTGTTCATGTCCTTGTCGCCACGGCCGGAGAGATTCACGATGATGATCTGATCGCGAGCGAGCGTCGGCGCGAGTTGCGCGACGTACGCAATCGCGTGCGCGCTTTCGAGCGCTGGAATGATCCCCTCGGTTTCGGACAACAGACGCAGGCCTTCCACGGCCTGTCGATCGTCCACCGCGACATACGTCGCGCGACCGGTATCCTTCAGATAGGCGTGCTCGGGCCCGACGCCGGGATAGTCCAACCCGGCCGAGATCGAATGCGCGGTGCGAATCTGGCCGAGTTCGTCCTGCAACACGTAGGTTTTCTTTCCGTGCAGCACGCCGACTTGCCCGCCGGAGATGGCGGCCGCGTGCCGTCCGGTTTCCAACCCCGCGCCGCCGGCTTCGACTCCCACCATCCGCACCTCCGCATCGTCGAGGAACGGATAGAACAGTCCCATCGCGTTGCTGCCGCCGCCGATGCACGCGACCAGGTAATTCGGCAGCCGCCCCTCGCGCCGGCGGATCTCGCGACGCGACTCCGTGCCGATCACCGCTTGGAAGTCCCGCACCATCATCGGATACGGATGCGCGGACATCGTCGAGCCGACCAGATAGTAGGTGTGTTCGACGTTGGTGACCCAATCACGCAGCGCCTCGTTGATGGCGTCCTTCAACGTGCAGCTACCACTGTTCACCGGGCGCACGGTCGCACCCAGCAGCTTCATGCGAAAGACGTTGAGCGACTGCCGCTGGACGTCCTCGCTGCCCATGAACACTTCGCATTCCAATCCCAGTAGCGCGCACACCGTCGCGGTCGCCACGCCGTGCTGTCCCGCGCCGGTTTCAGCGATGACGCGCCGCTTGCCCATGCGGTGCGCCAACAACGCCTGGCCGAGCGCGTTGTTGATCTTGTGTGAACCGGTATGACAAAGATCTTCGCGCTTGAGATAAATCTTCGCGCCCCCGAGGCGCTCGGTCAGTCGTGCGGCAAAATACAGCGGAGTGGGACGCCCCGCGTAATCGGCCAGATACGCCTTCAGATCGCGGTGGAAATCGGCGTCGCGACGGAGCTTGCGGTAGGCCGTCTCAAGCTCGATCAACGCCGGCATCAACGTTTCGGCGACATAGCGGCCGCCGAAGATCCCGAAGTGACCGTGGGCGTCAGGCAGTCTGTGCATTGGCGATGAACCTCGTCATCAGCTGCGCGTCTTTTTCGCGCGGGAGTCGCTCGACGCCGCCGGCCACGTCGACCGCCATCGGCCGCACCAACTGGACCGCGGCGGCAACGTTATCGGGGGTCAATCCCCCGGCCAGGATCAATCGCGACCGATCGCATGCTGCCGCCCACTCCCAGACGAATCGGCGACCGGTCCCCCCCGCGTGCCCCTCCACATAGGCGTCAAGCAGGACGAAATCAACGGGGTACGCCGTGCTCGCCGCGACCGATTCGCGATCACGCACACGGATCGCTTTGATCACCGGCAGCGACCAGCCGGCGCAGTCGTCGGGCGATTCGTTGCCGTGGAACTGCAGCGCGCGCAAACCAACCACCTGGGCGATGTCGGCAACGCGCGCGCGCGCCTCGTCGACGAACACGCCTACAACCAGGGCGGAAGTCGGCAGCGCGGCAACGATCGCCGCGGCCGTCTGTACCGACACGCACCGCGGGCTGCGCGGATAGAAATTGAGCCCAATCGCCCACGCACCGGCTTGGCTCGCCGCCAGCGCGTCGGCCACGCGCGTCACACCGCAGATCTTTACTCGCACCATCGGGTCTGGGGTCTCTAGGCCCTGGTCGGAGCGCGGGCGACGCCTCGCAGCTCGTCCAGCTTGCGACCTGGATCAGGCGCCCGCATGAGGGTTTCGCCGATTAGGAAGGCGTGCGCGCCGGCACGCAACAAGCGTTCGATGTCGGCGCGCGTCTCGATGCCGCTCTCGGCAACGACGGTACAGTTCGAGGGCACGCTGTGCATCAGCCGTTCGGTCGTTTCAAGCGTGGTGACAAACGTGTGCAAGTCGCGATTGTTGATGCCCAGCAACGCGGGGTTGAGGCGCAACGCGGTGTCGAGTTCGTGCTGATTGTGTACCTCAACGAGCACGTCCAATCCTTCGGCACCCGCCTCGGCCGACAGTTCAGCGAGCGTCTCCGCGGTCAGGGCTGCCACGATCAATAAAATGGCATCGGCGCCGCAGGCCCGGGCCTCGGCGACCTGATAGCGATCGACGACGAAATCCTTCTCCAGCAGCGGCTGCGCAACCGCCTGGCGAATCATCGCGAGGTAATCGAGTCGGCCTTGAAAGTAGCGTTCGTCGGTCAGCACCGACATCGCCGCCGCGCCGTGCGCCGCGTAGGCCAATGCGATCCGCACCGGATCAAAGTCAGCGCGGATCACGCCTTTCGACGGCGAGGCCTTCTTCACCTCTGCAATGATTGCTCCGCGGGCTTGCAGCGCGGCGCGAAAGCCACGCCGCGGCCCGTGATAGAGCGGGCGGTCACGTAACGCGGCGAGCGGGGTTGCGCGCGTACGCGCCGCCAGCTCTTCCCGTTTGTGAGCCACGATGTCGTCGAGGATCATGCGTTGGTGAAGCGAACGAGTTCGTCCAGTTTGGCGCCCGCCTTCCCGCTGTCGATCGCGGCGCGCGCGATCGGAATCGCGTCGCGCAGGCTCGGCGCCGCATCGCCGGCATAGATCGCCGCCGCCGCGTTGAGCACCACGGTTTCCAATCGCGGCGACGGACGCCCGTCGAGCACGTCGCGTACGATGCGTGCGCCACCTTGCGCCGTGTCGGCCCCGGCGAGATCCGCCGCATTGCAGCGCACCAACCCAAACTCGTCCGGCGTGACCCGGTACGTGTGCACTCCGCCGGCGTACCATTCGGCGACCGCCGTCGGCGCTGCCGACGAAATCTCGTCCAAGCCGTCATCGCTATGCACCACCAAGGCGTGCACGCTTCCGAGTCGGCCGAGCACGTGCGCCACCGGCTCGACCCACTGAGGCGCGAAGACGCCCACGACTTGGTGTTGCGCGCCCGCGGGATTCGACAGCGGTCCGAGCAGATTGAAGATCGTGCGCTGGCCGAGTTCGCGCCGCGGCCCGGCGGCAAACTTCATCGCCGGGTGGAACGTCGGCGCGAAGAGGAACCCGATGCCGATCTCATCGATACACGCGGCGATTCGCTCGGGCGAAAGATCGATGCACACGCCGAGCGCTTCGAGCACGTCGGCGCCGCCGACGGTGCCCGACATTGCCCGATTGCCGTGCTTCGCAACCGTCAACCCGGCCCCCGCCACGACGAATGCGGTCGCCGTCGAGATGTTGAAGGTGCCGCGGCGGTCGCCGCCGGTACCGCAGGTGTCGACGACCACGGTGGCGCGCGGATGAATCGACACCGCCGCTCCTCGCATCGCGCGCACCGCGCCCGTGAGCTCCTCGACCGTCTCGCCCTTCATGCGCAAGGCAATCAGCAAACCGCCGATCTGCGCCGGCGTCGCCTCACCACGCATGACGTGGCGGATCACGGCTTCCGCATCCTCCGCGGTCAGATCGTGGCGCTCGACGACGCGCGCCAGCGCCGCTTGGATCTCCATGACTACAAACGCGCTGCGGCTCCCGGGCTGCCCGGGCGCGCGACTGCGAGAAAATTCTTCAGCA
The DNA here is from genome assembly GCA_035541895.1 of Binatia bacterium. Lineage (GTDB taxonomy): Bacteria > Desulfobacterota > Binatia > HRBIN30 > JACQVA1 > DATKMK01. The sequence continues at coordinate 212,231 of DATKMK010000109.1, forward strand.
ACGCCTTGCCGGACAGCGTCAGGATCGATTCGGGATGAAACTGGATGCCTTCGACCAAGACCTCGCGATGCCGCACCCCCATGATCTCGCCCTCGGCCGTCCACGCGCTGATCTCCAAACACGGCGGAATCGTCGCGCGTTCGATCAGCAACGAGTGATAGCGCGTCGCATCGAACGGATTCGGGAGGTCTTTGAAGAGCGTGCGGCCGTCGTGAAGGATCGGGGACGTCTTCCCGTGCATGATGCGGCCGGCGCGCACGATGCGGCCGCCGAACGCGTCGCCGATCGCCTGATGGCCGAGGCACACGCCGAGGATCGGGATGGCACCCGCATAGCGTTGAATCACTCCGAGCGAAATGCCGGCCTCCTTGGGCGTGCACGGGCCGGGCGAGATCACGATCATCTCCGGTCGCAATTCGCCGACCTGTTCGACCGTCAGGGCGTTGTTGCGAAACACGCGCACGTCCTCACCCAACTCGCCGAGATACTGGACGAGGTTGTAGGTGAACGAGTCGAAGTTATCGATCATCAAGAGCATGGGATACTCGTGACTCGTGTTGGTGATGGTGACTGCTCGGATCGACGATGCATCGTAGTGTCCAATTCCTCTGCCAGTCACCGACACCAGTCACCAACCCCGACACCAGTCACCACCTTCACATCGCCTCCGCCATGCGCACGGCGTGAATGACGGCGCGCGCTTTGTTGACGCACTCGGCGTGTTCGAGTTCCGGTACCGAGTCCGCGACGATGCCGGCACCGGCTTGAATGTAGACGGTCTGCCCGGCGACCACCAGGGTTCGAATCGTGATGCAGGTGTCCATGTTGCCGGAGAAGTCGAAGTACCCAACCGCGCCGCCGTAAATCCCGCGGCGCACCGGTTCGAGTTCTTCGATGATTTCCATCGCCCGCACCTTCGGCGCACCCGACAATGTGCCGGCGGGGAACGTCGCGCGGAACGCATCGAAGCAATCCAATCCCTCCGCCAGTTTGCCGCGCACGTTCGACACCAGATGCATGACGTGCGAATAGCGCTCGACGATCAGCCGCTCGGTCACCTCGACCGTGCCGATGCGAGCGACACGGCCGATATCGTTGCGCCCGAGGTCGACCAGCATGATGTGCTCGGCGATCTCCTTGGGGTCCGTGACCAATTCGTGCTCGAACTGCGCATCCTGCTTTTCTTCGGTGCCGCGCGGGCGGGTGCCGGCGATCGGCCGCACGGTGACTTCGCGCCCTTCGAGCCGCACCATCACTTCCGGCGATGCGCCCAGCACGGTGTGCCCGCCGAGGCGGAGGAAGAACATGTACGGCGACGGGTTCACCGCGCGCAGACACCGATAGATGTTGAACGGATGCGCGCGCAGCGGACACTCGAACCGCTGCGCCAAGACCGCTTGGATGATGTCGCCGGCGACGATGTACTCCTTCGCCTTGCGCACGATCGCTTCGTACTGCTCCTGGGTCAAATTCGACCCGACCGGTCCCGGCTCGCGTATGGCCGGTGCGCGCGGGATTTCGACGGGGCGGTTGAGGCGGTCGATCAACCGCTGGATCTTTTCGCAGGCGGTATCATACGCGCCGCGCAACGCGGCGCGATCGCGGCTGCCAGCGGTGTGCGCGTGCGAGACCACTTTGATCTTCTGGGCAACATTGTCGAAGATCAACAGCGTGTCGGCGAGCACCAAGTACAGGTCGGGTATGTCCAAGTCATCGACCGCGCGCTCGGGAAGCTTCTCGATGAACCGCACGATGTCGTAGCTCAGATAGCCGACGAGACCGCCGGAGAATCGTGGCAGCCCGCGCACCGGCACGACCTGGTGGCGCCGCAGAAATTCGCGCGTCGCGGTCAGCGGATCGTCGACGATGCGCTCTTGCGGACTCTGTCCGGCGCGCGCCTCAGTCAGCGTGCGCCCCTTGCTATGCAGCACGACTTCGGGCGCGACGCCGAGAAAACTGTACCGCGCCCACTTCTCGCCGCCCTCGACGCTTTCGAGCAAGAAGGCATCTCCGCCCTCGTCGATCTTCAGGAACGCCGAGACCGGTGTTTCCAGATCAGCAAGGATCTCGCGGTACACGGGGACCAGGTTGCCGCGCTCCGCCAGCAGACAAAACTCGTCGAACTCGGGGGTGGTCATGACGGTGGGGTCAGTGATTGGTGACTCGCGATTGGTGAGTCGTGGGTGTCCCTTCTCGCTGCCTTCTGCCCCTCTCACTGCGCCGTGACGTACGCGGCTTCGAGGCCTTCCTGTTTCTTGAGCTTCAATTCCATCTCGCGCGCGCGATCGCGATTGCTGAAGCGGCCGACGCGCACGCGGTACCAGGTTTGGCCGCGCATCGGCGCTTGCAGCGTGTAGGCGTCGTACCCCTTTGACAAGAGCTTGCGCGCCAGCGCCGTGGCTTGATTCGGATCGGTGGTGGCGTAGACCTGCACCGTCCAGCCGGCATCGGCCCACTCCTCGGCCGCGTGCGCAGCGGGCCGCGCTTGCGTCGGCACCGCCGCTGGCCGCGTGGGCCGCGCGGGTGCGGTCGGCGCGGCCGTTGCCATCGCAGGGTTTGTAGTCACCGGGACGAGCCTGACCGGCTGCGTCGGCGCCGCGATCAGCATCTGTACCGTCGCAGTTGGCGCAGCAGCTAGCGCCGCCGGAACCTTGGTCTTCTCCTGCGCGGTCACGTCAACTTCGGCGACCGGCTCGGCTCCCTTTGCCTCGGCCAGCTCGGTGCGATCCGCCGGCTTGCGAACGACGCGCTCTTCTTGCGCCAGCCGGCGCTCCACGAGATCTTTACCCACCCAAATGCCGAAGACGAAAATCAGCAGCGACGCCACCAGAAATCCGAGCGTCAAGGTGAGCACTTGTCCGATGGTCAACCCGGATGACTGCGAGCGGCGCGCCATAGTCGTCACATGGTCTCGGGCGCACTGACACCGAGGAGCGTCAATCCGCTGCGAACCACGGTCGCGACGGCGCGCGCCAGGAACAAGCGCGCCGCGGTGCGTTCGAGGTCCTCGGTGAGCACGCGATGATGGTTGTAGAAGCGGTGGAACTCGCTGGCCAGGTCGATGAGGTAGAAGACGATGCGGTGCGGTTCGAGCGCGCGGGCCGCCTCTTCGACGGTGTCTTGATAGCGCGCCAACAATTTCACCACCGCTACCTCCTCGGGAGCCGTCAGCAGATCGAGGTGCGCCGACGCCGCCGGCACCGCGCTCACGCCGGCGGCCGCCGCTTGCTTGAGCAAGCTGCAAATGCGCGCGTGGGCGTACTGGACATAGAACACCGGATTGTCCGACGATTGTTTCTTCGCGAGATCGAGATCGAATTCCAGGTGACTGTCGGCCTTGCGCGTCAGGAAGAAAAAGCGCACGACGTCGCGGCCGACTTCATCGAGCAGTTCGTCGACGGTGACGTACTCGGCCCGCCGCGTCGACATCTTCACCTGCTCGCCGCCGCGCGTGAGCGTGACGAACTGGTAGATGATCGCCTGGATGCGTTCGGCATCGAGCCCGAGCGCCTTGATCGCGGCGCGGACTTCCTCATGCTCCGCGATGTGATCGGCGCCGAGCACGTCGATGATGAGGTCGAACCCGCGCCCCAGCTTTTCCTTGTGATAGGCGATGTCCGGCAAGCGGTAGGCCGGCTCGCCCGTCGACTTCACCAGCACGCGATCCTTATCGAGCCCGAGCGGCTCGCCGGCGAGCCACACCGCGTCGTCGCGATCGAAGACCAGGCTGCGCTGGCGCAACGCTCGCAGAATCTCGTCGATCTGGCCGCCGCGATAGAGCGTGTCCTCGTTGAAGTAGCCGTCGAAGTGAATGTCCATGCGATCGAGCGTGTGCTCGATGTCGGTCATGATCGCGCGCTCGGCGGCGTCTTTGAAGCGACCGACGCCCGGCTCGTGGCGCAAGCGATCGCCGTTGTCGTCGACCAACGTGCGCGCGATGTCGACGATGTACTGGCCTTGATACCCCTCTTCGGGGAGATTGAGCGGCTCGCCGAGCAGTTCGAGATAGCGTGCTTTCACCGACTCGCCGAGCAGTTTCATCTGCCGCCCGGCATTGTTGAAGTAGTACTCGCGGGTGACCGTGTGACCGGTGGCTTCGAGGACGCGCGCGATCGCGTCGCCCAGCACCGCGTTGCGCCCGTGGCCGATGGTGAGCGGCCCGGTGGGATTGGCGCTAACGAACTCGACTTGCACGCGCTGACCATTGCCGAGATTGGCGAAGGTCACCGGCTGATCCGGGTGAATCGCGGCGAGTGTTTCGGTCCAGAATTTCTGCGAGAAGCGGAAGTTGAGATATCCGGGCCCGTCGATTTCAACCGACGCGAGCAGACCGTCGGGATCGCCGAAGTGCTCGCGGACGATCTCGGCGATTTGCCGGGGCGGACGACGCTCGGGCCGCGCCAAGGCGAGCGCCACCGTCGAGGCCAGATCGCCGAAGGCGGGATTCTTGGGAACCTCGAAAAGCAAAGGGGGGAGGCTTTCGGACTTCAGCGCTCCCCCCTTTATGGCTCGAGACAATGCGTGCTGAAGCAAGCCTTCAAGACGTTTTTTCATCCTCCGTACGCCAGTATCGCCACCCGCTCCACATGACAGTCGTCCTCGAAGCTGCTTGCTGATCTCCGCACAAAGTTGCGCGACTCATAGCCCGCACCTCCCAACGAGTCAAGGCGATTCCGCGGACGTAGAGACCGTCGCAGCGGCTTTCCCGATCACCACACCCAGCACGGATGCGACGCCAAACGCCAAACGCGCTGCTTGACTCAGGCGCCGCCTGTACGGGCGTCTTCTTCCCTAGCTGTGTGACATCCGAAATCGTGGTAACTCGCGCGAGGTTCGCGGGAAGTTCGATGAAGTTCGAATGGAACGAGAGACAAGCGCTGCGAAACGCCCGCAAGCACCGGGTGACATTCGAGGAAGCTGTCACGGTGTTCGGCAATCCGTTGTCGATCACCACTCCCGATCCCGAGCATTCCGAGGACGAAGAGCGCCACCTCTTGGCAGCGCCGCTCAAGCCGGTCGGCTCCATCGCCGGGTTAGGCTGATCCGTCTGCCCATGTTACGCGATCACTACCTCATCCCGCAGGCCAACAGCGGCCACGAGCACATCAACGTCCCCGGCCGCCCAGCCGCGATGGCCTTTGCCGGTCGTGTCTTCGACGAGAGATACGCTCCCAGCGGGAAATTGGCGGCGCGAGCCATCGCTTGCCTCGATCGCCCAGGTTCCAACGAGAATGAACGCGAGCCAACGTTGCGGGGGGTTGTGCCAGGCAGTCGCCCCGCCCACCCGCACGTGCTGGAAGCCGACGGTCCTCGCGGCGAATCGCGTAGAGTTGAAAAACAGTGGCCGCCCTTCATTCTGCGCGACCCCGATTTCCAACTCGCCGATGTGAGACTCCCCGTCCGGGGTCGCATAGATGCGTCCGATCTTCATGCTTGTTCTCCCAAGAACCGATTGCCGTTGATCGACGGCGACTTTCGATCTGCTTGCACAAGCTCCGACCCCCAGCGCGGCGAGTGTTGCTAGAACGTCGCGTCGCGTCATGTCGCTCGTCGGCAAAACGTCCACACCCCTTCCGAGAAGCCTAACG
>DATKMK010000110.1:0-41887 GCA_035541895.1 Binatia bacterium
GGCGGCGTTGCAACCGGTGGGGTAGACCCAGGCTTCGAGGGAGAAGGCGGTGCCGGCGACGTCGAGGCTGGCGCTGTCGGCGACGGTGAGTCGCGAGGTGGCCGCGCCGTTGAATTGGACCGCGAACGGGCCGACCGCGGCCGCGGCTGTGTAGCCAACGCCGCTCCCCAGCGTGGCGGTGTTGCCGTTGCCGCTGCTGTCGCCGGTGGTGCTCCCGCTACCGTTGTCGAAACGCCAATACGCTCGCATACCCGTCCACGGCGTCGGCGTCGCGGTCGGACCCACCGTGTTGGTGCTCGTATTGGTCGGCGTCCGCGTCGGTGTGACCGTCGGCGTAGTGCTCGGCGTCGTCGTCACCGTCGATGTGCTGGTCGCTGTCATTGTCGCGGTCGCTGTGGGTGTACCCGTATCGGTCGGTGTGTTCGTCGGTGTGTGTGTCGGCGAGGGTGTCGACGTACTCGTCGGCGTTTCGGTTTCGGTCGCCGTTGGAGTTGCGGTGCTGGTTGCGGTGGGGGTCTCGGTCGCGGTCGCCGTCGGCGTACGTGTCGCAGAGCTCGTTGCTGTCGGTGTGAGTGTCGGTGTTTCGGTAGCGGTATCGGTGATGGTTGGCGTCGGACTGTGCGTCGGCGTCATCGTCGGCGAATCCGTGATCGTGGCCGTCTGAGTCGGGGTGTCGGTCGGAGTAAATGACGGCGTCAGGGTGGACGTCGCCGTCTCCGTTGCCGTGCCCGTGGCGCTTGGTGTTGGCGTTGCAGTGCTGGTCGGCGTGTCCGTCCTTGTAGCGGTTTCCGTTGGCGTCTCGCTCGGCGACGCCGTTGGTGTTTGTGTCGGCGTGACCGTGGGTGAGTTGGTGGTCGTCGGCGTTTCCGTCGGTGGTGCCGTTGCTGTCTCCGTCGCGGTTGCTGTTTCCGTCGGCGTGTCGGTTGCGGAGCTGGTGGCGGTTGGCGGCAAGGTCGGTGTGTCGGTTGCAGTGTCAGTTGCAGTCGGTGTCGGACTGTCGGTGGGCGTGATCGTGGGCGAATCGGTGATGGTGGGTGTTTGAGTGACGGTCTCGGTTGGTGTTGCCGTCGGCGTATCGGTTGGCGTCGAGGTGTTGGTAGCCGTGGCCGTGACGGTGGGTGAATCCGTGATCGTCGGCGTTTGAGTTGCCGTGTCGGTCGGCGTGTTTGTCGGTGTCTCGGTTGGGGTGGCCGTATCGGTCGGCGTGCCGGTCGGTGTGGGAGTTTCGGTGGCGGTTGCAGTTGGTGTTGCCGTCTGCGTCGACGTGGCGGTGTTGGTCGGAACCGGCGTTGCCGTTTGGGTCGGCGTGTTGGTGATGGTTGGTGTCGGCGTGGACGTGGTGGTCGGAGTATTCGTGGCGCTAGCGGTCGGCGATGCGGTCGTGGTCGGCGTGCGCGTCGGGGTGGTGGTCGGCGTTTGAGTCGACGTGCTGGTTGGCGTGCGCGTCGACGAGGTGGTCGGCGTTCTGGTTGGGGTGTTCGTGGGCGACGTGCTGGTCGGTGTCGGTGTCGGCGTGGGTGTAGTCGACTTCGCCACAATGCACGCGTTCAACGCGTTCGACCATTCCTTCTGCACCGTATACGTCACGCCGTCGCTGCCGACGACTGTCCCCTGCTGAGCGTTGCAGATGTCGCCGATTTCGGCGTAGAGCGGGTCATACCAGGCCAACGGCGGTGCGTAGGTGGTCGCGATGCCAATCTCACCGTCGGTGATGGTCTCGACCATCTCGTGCGAGGCGACCGAGGTCTGGTTTTGAAACGTACTCCCTGCGCCGCAGCCGGTCGCGCAGCCCGAGCCCGCCTGGAGGTCAGGATGCACGCCGTAATAGACTTCGTGGCCACCGACATTGGCGATGGTCGCATGATAGGCGCAGAAGCCGCCCGCGACGCACGAGGTTGAACCGCCGACGGTGATGGTGATGCCGTGCGGAAAAAAGATCGCGTAGTAGGTGTTGTTGTTGCCGGCCGCGTCGCTCGTCGGTGCGGGGAGATTGCCGGCGAGGATCTGGGCCGCGAGTTCGTTGCCGATGTTGGTATCATCGATGGTCGTGCCGCCGTTCGCTGCCGATGGGGCAATGAGGTACTGCCCGACGAAGCTGCCGCGGCCGATGATCTGACTGGTCCCCGAGCCGCCACCGGCCGGGACAATGTTCGTATTGTATTCAGTCAGCCAATCGATGTACGGGCTGTTCAGCGCCCCGTGAAAAAAAGTTGCCAGGCTGGGCGATGCGGGATTGGCCACCTGGGTCAGGTAACTACCGGTCCCGTACAAGACCATCACGACTTGGAGATTGGAGACGACGCGACCGCCGTAGTACGTCAGATGCGGGGTCCGCGCCGCCGCGCCGCCGGCGTTGGCTCGGGGAACCTGCACCGGGAGCACGTGTACCGGTCCCCCCTTGAGCTGAGGATTCGAATGCGTCGCGCCGGCGACCGACGGGAGCAGCGACATGATCATCGCGACGATCGCCGCCCATCGCGCGATTTGATCTCGCCGGTCATGCGGGCGATCTGGGCTCGTCCGGCAGGCGAGCCGTACCCGCTGATCACATCCACCCATACACAGTTGCCTGCCGTAAGTTTTCACTACGGCCGCGCGCCTGTCCACTGCGAAATTCAAGGCCGGCTGAGTCGTTAGCGTTCGATGCGGACCGCCGACTGTACCTGCTCGCCGAGAAAGCGCTGCCCCACTTTGATGAAGCGGTCGGGCACGTCGGTGACGAAGAAGCTCACCGAGCCGGCACCGCGCGAACGTGCGAGGCCTTCGCGCGCGAGTACCTCGCAGGTCGTGCGCGCGGTCGACGCCGCGGAATCTACGAGCCGTACCTTCGGCCCCATCACCTCGCCGATCACTTGGTGCAACAGCGGGTAGTGGGTGCAGCCGAGGATGAGCGTGTCGATGCCGCTCTGGCGCAGGCTGCCGAGGTACAGCCGCGCGGTGGCGCGGGCGATGTCATTGTCGACCCACCCCTCCTCGGCGAGCGGCACGAACAACGGACAGGCGCGGGTGTAAATCTCCACGTCAGGCGCGAAGCGGCGCAGAGCCCGGGTGTAGGCGCCGCTGGCGACCGTCGCCTCGGTGCCGATGACCCCGACGCGGCGATTGCGCGTGCTGCGCGCGGCGGCTTGTGCGCCCGGATCGATGACGCCCACGACCGGCATTGCGGCGCGCTCGGCAATGGCATCGAGCGCAACCGACGACATCGTGTTGCAGGCGACCACCAGCAGCTTGACGCCCTTGTCGAGCAGGAACTCGGTGTTTTCGATCGAGTAGCGGCTGACGGTTTCCGCCGATTTGCTGCCGTACGGATAGCGGCCGGTATCCCCCAGATAGATGAACTGTTCGCGCGGCAGGGCACGCATCAACTCGTGGAGCACCGTGAGGCCGCCGACCCCGGAATCGAAGACGCCGATGGCGCCGTCGCGGGACGACGATGATGAATGACGAATGACGAGTGACGAGCGAGCCGGCCGGCGTCCGCCGGCTCGCGACGTGCGAGCGGTCTTCACGGAGCTGCGCCCACCAAGCGCTGAGCGACCTCGCGGTCGCTGGGGGCTTCACCACGCACCTGTTGCCACATCGACGGCGTTTCCATGCACAGATAGGTCGGCACCGACGGGAACGCTTCGCGCAGATACGACTGCACCGTGCGGTAGATCTCCATCCGCAAGCCGCGCCACACGCGCAGCTTGCCGTCGGCATTCGGGACCAGTTCGCTACTGAGCACCTGGGTGCGCGCCGCGCGCGCGCGCATCGCGGTGCGCAGCGCCGGGGTCAACCGCAGCGAGCCCAGGCTGATCCACGCCACGCGCTCCGGATCGATCGCCGCCGCCAGCATCGCCACCGTTTCCCGATAGCCCTCGACCCAATCGCGATGCTCGATCAGCGGGTCGAAATGGAACCCCACGCGGTAGCCTGCCGATTGTACCCGGCGTGCCGCCGCCACGCGTTCGGCGAGGGATGCGGTGCCGGCTTCGTCGCTCGCGACGATCGCCGGCGCGTTCATCGACCACGACACCACGACGCGATCCTTTGGATCGAGTGCCAGCAGGTTGTCGATGCAGTCGGACTTGGTCTTCAACTCCAATGTCGCATTGCGCTGCTCGGCGAAGAACGGCACCAGATCGCTGGTCAAGCCGGTGACGTCGTCGAGCGCCAAACTGTCGGCCAACTCGCCGGTGCCGATGCGAAACTGGCGTTGCGGATGCGCGCGCAGGACCGTGGCGATTTCGGCCAGACCGTCATCGACGTTGGTGAATGCTTTCACGGCAGAGTTGTTGGCGAGATACTCTTGCAGAAAGCAGTAGCTGCAATCGAACGGGCAGTTCGATGCGAAGTCGACGACCATGTAGTTGCAGCACACCAAGCCGGCGGTACCGGCCGGGCAGTGTCGCAGAAATCCGCCGCGGTGGGGCTGTAACACCAAACGCCGCTTGCCGTCGCCAAAGCGGTCGACGTCGGCGGTGCGCACATCGTCGGTGATAACCGTCGGCGTCGCCGGTAGTCGCCGCCGAACGCGCTGCGCGAGTGCCGACGCTTCCGCGCCCCGCTCGATCCAGATGTGTTCGGGAGTCCAGCGCGTCACGGTGCCTGCTCCAACGTGCGGAACATTTCGTCCAATTCGGCGCGGCTGAGTGCCGACTGCACGGCGGCGACCTGCTCTCGCAACGCCGCCGCGTTGCGCCCGCGGATCTCGATGCGGATTTCGTCGCCTTCGAGATGCGCGGGGAGGTGCAGGTGCGCGCCGCGCGGGAGCTTGAGCTGTCGCGTCAACTCAGCGAGACGCGCTTCCGCGGCGGCGAGTAGCGGGAAGCGCAACTGCCGCAGGGCCGATTTCACTGCAGCGATCAGCTCGTTGCGCCCGAGGTCGCGGGCCAGCGCCGAAGCCACCGGCTCGCGCGCCCACACCGCCGCGATGGCGCAGCCGTCGCGCACGGCGATCTCTTCGCTCCAATCGAGTAGGTCGCGAAATTGGTTCTCCCCCAGCCGCAGCCGCTGCGCGACTGCGAGCAGGGTCCGCTGATCTCCCGGGGTCGATCGCAACCACCGATCACGGGTCGTTGCGGAGAAGCGCCGCGATGCCGCGAACACACGGACCTCATCGCTCACGAAATGGTCAGGCATCGGTCGCCAATTGCGCGTAGTGGTCCGCTTCGGCGGTGCGTCCCCGCTTGGCCGCGCCGTGGGCGAGAATCGCGCACTTCTGCGCCAGCACTTTGCGTACGGCCGGGCGCAGCGATGCGCGCAACGCCGGATCGTCCAGCAGTTTGCGCAGCGCTTGGACGCGGAAGCGATCCATTCCCCAGAACCGTCGCGACAGTTGATCGGCGTGGCCGCCGCGTTTGATCACCAGCGGGCGGTCGATCAAGGCCACCGGCGTGGCGTGCGCGAGGCGCAGCCAGAGATCGTAGTCCTCGCACGCCGGGAGGTCCTCGTCGAAACCCCCGGCGGCTTGGAACAGGTCGCGGCGGAGCATGACTGCCGACGGACTCACCACGCAGCGTTCGAGACTGGGGACGAATACGTCGCCGTCGGGCTTGCGGTGATGACGGCACGGGTTGACCCGCACGCCGTTGCGTAGCCACAGCTCTCCGGTCTGGCAGATGCGAGTGTCGGGATGCGCCGCAACGAACGAGCATTGCACCGCCAGCTTGTCGGGGAGCCACAAGTCGTCCGAGTCGAGAAAGGCGATCCATTTGCCGCGGGCATGGCGAACGCCGGCATTGCGCGCCGCCGACACGCCGCGATTATCTTGGCGAACGCAACGCAGGCGGTCGCCGAATCGTGCGAGCGCCGCATCCGTTTCATCGGTCGAGCCGTCGTCGACGACGATGAGTTCGAGGTCGGCATCGCGTTGCGCGAGGACCGACTCCACCGCTTCGCACACGAGGTCGCGGCGATTGAAGGTGGGGATGATGACGCTGATCGACGGCATCGACGCGACCTTACTTACACCGGGTCAACTGCGCAAATGTCGCTCAATCACGGTCCACAACTGGTCGATGCCGCTGCCGGTGTGGGCCGAGACCATGCAGGGTTCGAACCGGCCGGCAGCGCGCAGCGCCGCGAGCTGCTTGGCCTGCTCGCTGCGGGTGAGCTTATCCGCCTTGGTGGCGACGACAATCGGCGAGATGTCGTGGCCGTGGAGAAAATCGAGGAGCTGTCGATCATCGGGTTGCAGGCCGCGTCGGCTATCGATCAACACCACCACCGCCCGTACGGTGTGGCGCCCGGTCAGATACGATTCGACCAAGTGCCGCCAGCGCGCCTTGACCGCCGGCGGTACGCGCGCGAACCCGTAGCCGGGGAGGTCGACGAACACCAGCGCGTCGTTGAGCACAAAGAAGTTGATTTGCTGCGTCCGCCCCGGAGTCTTGCTGACGCGCGCCAACTTGTGCTGACCCACGAGTCGGTTCAGCAACGACGATTTGCCGACATTCGAGCGTCCGGCAAATGCGATCTCCGGCCCGTGCGGTCTTGGCAGATGCCGCGGGTCGCCGGCCGCCGCGAGAAAGGTGGCGCTGGTGACCTTCATGATCGCGCATCCGTCTAGCAGGCGTCAGCGCAGTGCGCGAGCGTTAGGTGCAGGTCAGGAAGACCTGCGAGTGGGCGTCGATCTCGATGCGCGCCGTGGCCTCGAGTTGATAGCTGCGCCCGTCGCAGCTCTGGGCAGTGCGGACGTCGAACCGGTAGCCGTGCCACGGACAGGTGATGCCGCCGTCATCGATCGGCGCGTCGTCGAGCGGGCCGCCGAGATGTGGGCACACCGTTCCATGTGCGACCAGCGCCCCGTCGACCACGACGACGCGGACGCGTTGCCCGTTCATGTCGACGGTGAACGGTGCGCGGGCGCGCACCGCCGCGACCTCACCGAGTGACAGCCGCACGGCCGGCGGATCGGCGCGGCGTCCGAGCCGGCCGTCGAGCACCGCTTGCCGCCGCATCATCATCGCTTCATCTTCGCCCCATAGCTGCGTGTACAAGGCGACGAACGCGTTACCAACCGCCGTGGCGCGTGCGTCTGACACACCCGGGACGCGAAACTCGACGGCGATGTCCGTTACGTGCGCGGCGACTGGCTGGAGGCGCGTGAGAATCTCGGTGCCTGCGCCGCGTCCCGCAATCGTGGAACTGGTGTAGCAGAGATTGGCGCGATCAAGTCGGACCTCGAGCCCGATTTCATACGCCGGCGGACCCGGCACCGTCACCTCTGCGCGCCACCCGTCGCGATCGGCGGCCGTCAAACGGATCGCCAGGAACGACGACCGGTGGAGCCATGGCAGATGCTCCCAATCGAGCACGTTCTCCCAGATGCGCGTGAGCGACGCACGAATCGTGCGGCGATAGACTGCGACCAACGTTGCGTGATGCTCGGAGCCCGCGGCGCGCATGTCAGAGCACCGACTACACCGTTGTCCGCCGAGCGGCAATCGATTGGATCAGCCGCGGCGTTGCTTTTCTTTTTCTCGCATCAAGGCTAAGCAGCGCTTCGCTGCGAGCGGTATGGATGGGAGACGATTCGCCGGCGCCGTCACTCACTGTGGAGCAAATCGAGGCGCTGCAGCCGGTCGAGAGCGTCGGTCTGACGCAGCGGTTGTGCCGCCCGGTGTCGAAGCACGTGACGCGTGTGCTGTTGCGCTTGCGCGTGCCGGCGGCGGCGGTGAGCGCGGCCAACATCGCCGTCGGCGTGTTTGCCGCGGCCTGCCTCGGCTGTCCTCACCTCGGCGTGGCGTTGTGTTTCGTCCCGTTGATGTATCTCGGCGAAGTGCTGGACTGTTGCGACGGCGAAGTGGCGCGCGGCAGCGGCACCGCCGACGCCACCTTTTTCTTTGCCGACGTGGCCGCACACTACTTTGTCACGCCGCTGGTTGTGCTGGCGCTCGGGTTGCACGTCGCGATGCAGCAGCAGGCGATGGCGCCGCTGCTGATCGGTGCGATCGCGGCGATCTTCTGCAGCCCGACGATCACGCTGTATCGAGTGCGTGCATCGATGGTGCTCGAAGAGCTGCTCGCCCGGGCTGAACGGGGACCAGTTGCGGTGCACCCGTTGCTCGCGACGCGCGCCGGACGACTAGCCGGAGACTTCGGCTTCGATCGTCCCACGCATCACTATCGCATTCCGTTGGGAACCGGCGTGACTGTGGCGCTCAGTGTCGGCCTGCTCGTAGAGGTGGTGGCGCATTGGCCGGCGCTCCGTTGGTTGCTGTGGACCCTGGCGGTCGCGTTTCCGTTCGGACGTGTCTACGACTACGCGTCGACCATTCGCGAGGGCAAGCCGGCACGCGAGTTGCGCCGCATCTTGGGAGCGCCGTGAGCGCGGCCGAACGCGGCGACGCGGTTCGCCCCGGAACGCGGCACACCGTGGCCGGCGATCTGATTCGCTCCCTGTCGTTGTGGCGGATCTGGACCCGCATGGGGTTGCAGGACGTCCGGCGGCGTTTTCGTCGATCGGTCATCGGCGCGAGCTGGATCTTCCTGAATCTCGGCATCACGATCGCAGCGGTCGGTTTCATCTACGGTGCCTTGCTCGGACAGGACCTGCGCACGTTTCTCCCGTTTCTCACCGCGGGCTTGGTGTCGTGGGGTTACATCACGGCGTCGGTGGTGGAAGGCGGGCAGGCCTTCATCGCATCCGAGGGCTATGTCAAACAGATCGGCCTGCCGATCTACGTCTACGTCTTGCGTTTCTTCGTCAGCATCACGGTGACGGCGATGATCAGCTCGCTGGCGTATCTGTTGGTCGCGGGAGTCTTCCGAATTGGGTGGAGCTGGGGGACGTTGTGGGTGGTGCCGGGGATCGTCTTGCTCACGACGGCGTCGCTGCTGCTGATTGCCATCTTCGCCTATCTCACCACGCGCTTTCGCGACGCGGCGTACATGGCGGCGGCCGCGCTGCAGGTGTGGTTTTACGTGACCCCGGTGTTGTGGCCGCACGAGCTGCTGCGCGCCCGTGGATTGGCGTGGGCGGTCGAGTTGAACCCGCTCTACCATCTGCTCGAAGTCGTGCGACATCCGCTCTTGTTTTCCGAACCCGCGCCGGCGCACAGCTACGTGATCGTGCTGCTGCTGCTGACGGCGCTGGCAGTGACCGCGTGGTGGCTCGCACGACTGCTGCACCGGCGAATCGTATATTTCTTGTAGGGAACGAACGCTCGATGGCGCACATCGCAGTCAAAGACGTCGACGTCGAGTTCCGTGTCGACGCCGAGCGGCACAACACGCTCAAGTCGACGTTGGTGCAGTTGCTGGCGCCGCGGCGGACGACGCCGCGAATCATTCACGCGCTGCGGTCGGTGTCGTTGGAGATTCGCGCCGGCGAACGCGTCGGCGTTATCGGCCCCAACGGCGCCGGCAAAAGCACATTGTTGAAGGTGCTGGCCGAGATCTATCCGCCGCGCCGCGGCACCGTGCAGGTGCACGGACATGTCTGTCCGCTGTTCGAATTCGTCACCGGCTTCGAGATGGAGGACAGCGGGTGGGACAACATCCGCACCCGCGCGCTGTTGCTGGGCATGCCCGCTGCGCAGATCGAGGAGCGCATCGAAGACATCGGCCGATTCACCAATCTCGGCGAGTTTCTCGATTTGCCGGTGCGCTGCTACTCGTCCGGCATGCTGCTGCGCCTGGCGTTCGCGACGTCGACGGCGGTCGATCCCGAGATCTTGCTCCTCGATGAAGTCATGGCCGCCGGCGACGCGGCGTTCATCGAGAGCGCAACGGCACGAATGAACGATCTGATGGAGCGCGCCAGCATCGTGGTGTTCGCCTCGCACAGCCTCGATCTCCTCCCGCGCGTGTGCGAGCGCACCCTGTGGCTCGATCACGGCCGCGTCATGCTCGACGGCCCGACCCCCGAGGTGGTGCGGGCGTATGCGGACAGCGTGAACAAGGGCAACGGATGACGTCGCGGCACGATGGGGCGGTGGTCGTGGCGCTGGCGGCCGTCGCTCACTTCAGCTTTGCGTGGGAAACGCCGGCCGTCGTGTGGCCCGACTCGGTTCGCTATGCCAACCTGGCTTACGATCTGACGCGGCGATTCCGTACGGCGGACTGGGATTTGTTCACCACGCCGGGCTATCCGATTTTCTTGTGGTGGTGCCGTCATTGGATCGCACCGGCCGACGGCGTGGCGTGGGTTCAGCAAGGGTTGGCAATATGCGCGTGCTGGTTGATCTGGTTGGCGGTCCGCCGCACGAGTGGCCGGCGCCCCGCGTTGGCCGCGGGGATCGTGGTGGCGCTGTCGCCGTTTCGCCATTACTACGCACAATCGCTTCTAACCGAGTGCGTGGCGGAATGCGCGTTGGTTGCGGGGGTGGGTCTCGCCGTGCCGGCGGATGTGGCGTCGACCCAGTGGCGACTCGTCACGCGCGCGGCCAGCGGCGCGGTGTTGGGACTCGCGACGCTCGTTCGCGCCAATCTCGCCGTCGCTGCGGCCGTGTTGTGGTTGTTGCCGTTGGGGCAATCCGCGACGCGACGCGCATGGTTCGCGGGTGTGTCGCTGAGCGGCCTGGGCTGGCTCGTGGTGGTGGCGCCGTGGCTGGGCTTCAACCTGCAGCGGGGTGTCGATGGACTCGCGGGGAGTTCCGGGTATCTGTTCAACGAATATGCGAACTTTCATCGCGTTGGGGGAACCGTCGTGCTTCCGCCGGAGCTGACACCCGAGACCGATCGCGAACTGCAGCATCGCGCGCGGCAGCGCGTGCGCGACAATCTCGGTCAATATCTCCGAGCGGTGGCGAAGACCGCAAAGGTATTCCTCTTTCCGTTTCCGCTGCGTGGCGATGTCGCGCCGGCGATTCCCGAGTGCCTGCCGCCGCCGCGCGTTGATTCGCTCGCCGGATTTTCATTTCACCAATCGCCGTCACGCCGAACCATCCGCTGGTGGATACACCGCGGGCTCAGCTCGGCGTACCAAGTGCTGATCACCCTTTCTTGGATCGGCTTGGGTGCATGGGGTATCCGAGCGGCGATCCAGGGTCGATGGGATGCGGCGCTCATCGCCGCGGCTGCGTTCGTGGGCGTGGCGGCTTTGTCGCTGATGTTGCTGGTGAGCACACGCTACGCCTTTCCCTACGACACGTTGGCGCTCGGTTTTGGAATCCCCGGGGGGTGGAGCGTCGCCGCCGAGGTTGGTAAGCGGGCTCGCGCGCGCCGCCGGGATTTGCGATGAGAAGACGGCCAGAGGACACTAGCGAACATGACTGAGCCGATTCACCTGTTTGTGCCGACCTTTCGTGTCGACGAGACGCTGGCGGAGATTCGCGTGTGCTTGGAGAAGGGTTGGACCGGGCTCGGCTTCAAGACCGTCGAATTCGAGGAAGCGTGGAAGCACTACACCGGCCTGCCGCACGCGCACTTCCTCAACTCGGCCACCGCCGGGTTGCATCTCGCGCTGCGGCTATTGAAGGAACGTGACGGCTGGCAGGACGGCGACGAGGTCGTCAGCACGCCGCTGACGTTCGTTTCGACGAATCACGTCATTCTCTACGAGCGCCTGCGTCCGGTCTTCGCCGATGTGGACGAATATCTCTGTCTCGATCCAGCTTCGGTGGCCGAGCGGCTCTCGCCGCGCACGCGAGCGGTGTTGTTCGTCGGCATGGGCGGCAACACCGGACGGTTGGAGGAGGTCGTTCGGTTGTGCCGCGCGCGCGGCGTCCGCGTGATCCTCGACGCATCGCACATGAGCGGCACGCGGTGGCGCGGCCGGCATGTCGGCGGCGAGTCCGATGTCGCGGTGTTCAGTTTTCAGGCGGTGAAAAACCTGCCCACCGGCGACGCCGGGATGATTTGTTTCAGCGATGCGCAGCTCGACGCCGAAGTGCGCAAGTGGACGTGGCTCGGCATCAACAAGGATACCTACACCCGCACGGTCGGCACCGGCGCGTACAAGTGGCTCTACGACGTCGAGAACGAAGGCTTCAAGTACCACGGCAATTCAGTGATGGCTGCGATCGGATTGGTGGCGCTCAAGTACGTCGATCAAGACAACGCGTATCGCCGCCAAGTCGCGGCGTGGTACGACAGCTTTCTCGGCGGCGCGGTCGAACGCATCGGCGTCGCTCCCGACTGCGAGTCCTCTCGACACCTCTACCAAGTGCTCGTCGATCGCCGCGACGAAGTGATGCTGGCGATGCACGAGAATCAGATTTACCCAGGGGTGCACTACCGCGACAATACGCTCTATCGGATGTACGCCTACGCGAAGGACACCTGTCCGCGCTCGGTCGCTGCCAGCAACCGGCTCATCTCGCTGCCGCTGCATCTGCGGCTGTCGTATGCCGATGTCCAGCGCGTGAGCGCGGCGCTCATGCATGCCGTGCAGGCGCTCGAGCCGTCGACGTAAGGATGTTGGGGTGGCGAAACGTTGGATCCCGCCACTCGTCGGGGAGCGGGTTCGCTTGCGGCTGTTGGCCGAAGCCGATCTGCCGATGACGCTGGCGTGGCGCAATCAAGACCACATCCGCAAGTGGTTCCTCAATTCCAACCGCATCGTGCCGGAAGAACATCGGGAGTGGTTTGCGCAGCACGCCGAACGCGACGACGACTTCGTGTTCATCATTGAGGAGCACCACCGATTGCACAAGCCGGTCGGGCAGACCTCGCTCTATCGTATCGATCGGAAACAGAAGCGTGCCGAGTACGGCCGGTTGTTGATCGGCGAGCCCGAAGCAACCGGCCAGGGGCTGGCGCGCGAGGCCACCGAGGTTCTGCTGCGCTACGCGGCCGAGCTGGGACTGCGGGACATCGAGTTGGAAGTGCTCGCACACAACGACGTCGCGATTGCGCTCTATCGGGCGTGTGGCTTTTGCCTGCTCGAAGAGCGCGACGGACAGAAGCGCATGCGCAAGCAGCTCAGTGCCGGCGGTGATGACTGAGAACCTCGCCGCGCCGCGGCCGCCGTCCGCGGGGGCGATGATCCGGGCTCGTCTCCTCATGTCGAGCCAACCGGGACGTGTGGCCGAGACGGTGCCCCTGTTGAGCATCGTCGCGCTGTGTCACTCACCGGACGGCGAGACGGGCGCACGCCGCCTGCTCGATCGTTTCACCCCACCTCCGACCGACATAGAGGTCGTCGTGGTGATCGAGCCGACTTCGTCGACAAGTCCCAGTGCGGAGTTCGCGGAGTGGTGCCGGACGCGCGGCTGCATCGTCCTCGCGCCGGCAAACCCCTGCGGTCTAGACGCGCTGCGCTTTGACGAGGGCGTCCTAGCCAGTGGCGGCCGCTGGATATGGCTGATCGACAGCCGCCATGACGTGCCCGCGCTGAAAGCCGACCAACTGCGGTCGTTACTCGCTGAGCGCGAGCCGAGCGTAATTCCGTTCCTGCTCCATCCCGAAGAAGAGAGCCCCGACCGGACGCGTTGGATCGAATATCCGCTGATCGCGACGGTGTTCCGTGGACACCGTATCCCTTTCGAAAACGTCTTCTTCCCGCGTCAGGTGTTCGCCACGTTCGGCCTACTCGACCCGCACATCGTGCTGAGCTCATACTTCCGACAAGAGTTCTTGCTGCGAATCTGTCGCTCGATGCAGTTCGAGCCCATTCGCGAGCCGCTCGCGGAGCGGCTGGGCACGCAGCATTTTCCGCCTCTTCTCTACCAGTGGGTCGATGCCGATCGATGTGACGCGCTCGTACCGGCCCGCCTTGGGGACTATGCCGTCGACGATCTGCAGCCGCTCTCTGGCCGCATCACCGACGCTGAACGCTGGCGGGCGTACGTGGAGTGCGTATTGCCGTACTACTACGACTTCCGTCACGTGCTACCAGACGGGTTGCCTGCATGGGTGCAGTCGAGGCCTCCACTGCTGCGGCACGTCGTCTGTGTCAAGGAACACTACGACACCACAGTCGACGTCGGCATTCGCAATTTCGATGTCTTTGCGCAAGGACGGAACGGTTTCAAGTTGAGCAACACCCCCGCGCTCGAATTGTACGACCGCATGGCGGTCGACGGTGATGCCTTGCTCCTGGTGCGAACGGTCGATCCGGAAACCCTTCGCTTGGCGGAACGCAGCCTCTCGGCCGGGGTGCCGGTAGCATATTCGCTCGACGACGACCTGTTGCACTTCCATGAGCTTGGCGGGACATTCGCAACGTTCCGTCCCGGCGATGCCGCATATGACGCAATGGTGGCGATGATTGGGCGGTCGGATGTCGTCCTGTGTGGCGGCCCGCACGTTTGCGACGTCGTGCATGCGCACAATGCGCGCACCGTTCACTTTGGAGGCTCGCTGCTTGCGGAATTCCTTCGCGATCACCGTGCACCGACGCCGCGCATGCCGTTTGTCTTCGCGTATGCCGGCGGAAGCTACCGCAGCGCCGAGATGCGCATGCTCTGGCCGGCGATTCGACGGATCTGCGAAGCGCATGGTTCGAAGGTGCGGTTCGAGCTGTGGGGAATCAATCCCGACGAGATTCTCGAGCCGATCGCGGGAGTGACCGGTCGTCGATTTTCCTTTCACTACTACGAGTATCTGACGCGGCTCACGCAGGCCGGATTTCACGCCACGCTCGTGCCGCTCTTCGATGAACCTTCACCGCGCCGGGGCAAACTGCCCAACAAGGTCTACGAGACTGCGGCCGCCGGCGCCGTTGGCCTCTACTCCGACGTGGCGACCTACGGCGTCGTGAAGACTCACGACCTCGGTGTGATCGTGCCGAATAGCCCCGAGGCGTGGTACGAGGCCATGCAGCGCGTCTTGACGATGCACGACACGGAATACCACGGCTACCGAGAGCGTGGGCGACAGTTTGTGCGCGAATTCTACACGACCCCGGCGATGTTGCCGGTGCACGAACAAGGTCTGCACGCCTTGTTCTTTCATGCGGCGACGCGCGGCGCTCGCGGGGCCGATGGGCGACCGTGCGTGCTGTACGTGTTGCCGGGTGCGACGGGCACGGGCGCCGCGTTGATGCGGCAGCAACTCGATTTGGCGCAAAAGGCCGGCATCGCCCCGGTGGCAGTGGTTCCCGAATCGGCGCAGTCGACGGCCGAGTGGGAACGGCTGCGGCGCGACTTCGAGGCCACTGGGATCGCGTACGACTGCGCGCGCTACCGGGTGCTGCCCGGAACTCCGCCGAGTGGGAACCTCGCGGCACACGCGGATGACGAAGCGAGCGTGCGCGCATTGCTCGGGCGGCATCGGCTCGCGCTGGTGCAGAGCTGGGGACATGCATCGAGCTTCGGGAAGGTATGCGCCGAACTGCAGGTTCCGCACGTGGTACTCTCCGCCGGTGCCGACGATGCGTACGAGTGGCTGGACGGGCTGATGCCTGAGCAGCACTGCGCGGTGGTACAGTCCGACAGTATTCGTTCCGCGCGGAAATGGGCGCAGCTCTATGGCAGCGAGTGGTTGTGTGCCCGCGGCATGGCACCCGAGGCGCTCTTCGGGGGCGGCTTCGCGCGGTTGTACGGAAGGGGGGAGGGAGACCGGAAGTCCGGCCCGATTCGTCTCGGCGTGCTGGGTGCGCTGGCGCCGCGCAACTCGCAGTTGGAAATCATCGCCGCGGTCGGTTCCGTGGTGCGTCAAGGTTATAATCTCCGACTCGCAGTGATCGGAGACACGCCGCCGTCGGCGGGTTACGCCGCGCAATGCCAAGAAGCCGCGAAGCGGCTAGAACTTGATGACGGCGTCACGTTCGAGCCCCATCCAGCGGAGACCGCTTCCGTCTACCAACGACTCGACGTGGTGTTGTCCGTATCGACCGATCAGAGCTTCCCCGATGTGATCAGAGAAGCGACGGCCGCGGGTGTCCTGGTCATTGCGTCGCCGGCTGGCGAGATCTGTGAAGTCATGAAGGATGGCGTGAACGCTATTCTCACCAGTGGGACCTCGGCCGAAGCGATTGCGGCGGCTATCCTGCGAGCCGTCACGCTGCCCGAGACTCGGGCGGAACAGATGCGGCGCAATGCGTTCCATCTGGCGCGGCAAGAGTTCCATCCGCGGCGAGCACTCCTCGACCTGCTGTCGACCTACGATCTGGCGTTGACCTCCCAATCGGGACGTCGCTCGCCGGCGATGAGCGGTGGCGCCACGTATCGCGCTCGTCCGACGGAGATCATCGAAGAGATCGGATCCGCGCCGCTCGGGTACGCTCCGCTCGGCCGCCGGTGGCGGCGCTATGTCCTGGCGCCGTCGCACCAGCATTGGAAGGCGGTCAAGCTCTTGCTCGGCACACCTTTGGAGCAAGAAATCCGCGGGCGAATGGAGTTTCGTCTCACCGACTCGCGTGGAGATCGGATCCGCGCGGGGATCGCCGACCTGGTGGTTCACGACGCCAGCGGCTGGTGGATTCGGCTCGACTTCCCGACCATTGCGGACACGGCGGGACAACAGTTCGTGCTCACGGTGCGCCTGGTGAAGCCGCGACCGCACCACGTGGGCGCGTTCGAATCGAGGCCCACCCGCGCGCTCGGGCAGAAGATCGCGAAACGACTTGGGCTTCCGTTGCGCGACGGAAGCCCGTACATGCGCCTCGTGTTCGCGGACGAGGTGTGATCGAACGAAGCGTGGCTCGCCGGGGGGCGAGAGCCTAGGATGAAGGTTGAAGAGTTTCTCACCGGGCGCAGTGTCCTCGAAAACGGTTACCGCGACGTTGCACCGCGCATCAGCATCGTCATGGCGACCTATTGTCGCTTGGCCGAAGGCCTGCTCACGCGATGCCTCGACTCCGTCTTGGGGCAGACGCTGACCGAGTTCGAGTTCATCATTCTCGACGACGGCTCGGTCGACGGTACCGAGAGCGTCGTGCGCAGTTATGCACTCCGTGATCCCCGAATCGTATACGTCCGGTATCAGGAGAATTGCGGATTACCGGCAATCCGAATGAACGAGGGAATTCAGTTGGCGCGGGCTCCGTACATCGCCTTCATGTTCGACGACAACGTGTGGAAACCGGACGCGTTGGCATCTCTCCGGCAGACGATGGCGAGCGATCCGGCGGACGTTGTGTACGCCAACATCGAGCTGGCGCAACCTGACGGCAAGCCGGTGTTGGTCGGAAGATGGCCGTTGACGCTCGAACTGCTGACCCACCGGAACAGCATTCCCAACGGTGGCGTACTCTGTCGTCGCGAGTTTTTCGAGACCCACGGCCTCTACGATCCGCACCTCATCATCCGAAGGCTGTGTGATTTCGATCTGTGGCTGCGCGCCCTGCGGCGCGGGGCGACCTTCCGACATTTGGATCGCACAATCGGCACGGAGTATGGGCCGCTCTCGATGGCGTCGCTCGGCCGGTCGGTCGAGTTGGACTACAAGGTCACCTACCCGTATCTGGCCCGCGAGCAGGGGCTCGCGGAGCGCGTCGCGGCGCTGACGCCGGGGCGCATTGCCGACTACGACGTCTTCGATGCCGAGAGGCTGCTGCCGTATCTGCGCAGTGCCGCCGAGTGGGCGGACGTGGAGCGGCGTGTCTACCGGCCCTACTTCACCAGCCATCCGCAGTATTCCTACGAGCCGCCGGTCTTTCACAACCACAGCTACAGCGTCCCGCCGGAAGGCATCGCGCTGAATCCGGAATTTCCGGTAAACCCTGAGCGTCGCCGAGTGCTACTGGTCTCCAATCGATTCAGTCGCGTGGTGCGCGAATGGCGCGACGCGCTGACGACGCATGGTGGAGCGACTGCGGTAGGTTGCTTCGAGTGGGAGGTCTCGTCGTTTCTCCCGGCGGAGATCGACTTGGTCGTGTTGTTCGATTGCACGGCGCCGTTTGTGCGCACGTGGATGCAGCCGTTCCACGACTCCGGCGTGCCGATCATCTATGTCGTCACTCACGGCCTTGATGATGCGACGAGCGAGGCTCGTGCCGTCCTGCGTCCGCTCGATTTCAGCCGCCATCCGGTCGTCTGCGAGTCGCTCGGCGCGGACATCTACTTTGCACTGCCGGGTCTGCCGTGGTCGGCCGACCAGCGGGCGGGTGCACGCGCCCTGATTGATTTGAGCGATCAGGTCGTGTGGGTGGGCGTGGCCGATGGTTCGCCGGAGGCGTTTGGCAAACGGACGCTTCAACTCGAGTGGGTCACCAACGCGCTTCCCGAAGCGGCTGATTGCGATCGGGTGAGTGGTGCGATCTACCTCGGAGACGCCGGCACGTTGTCGGCGGACACCATCAAAGCCGTCGAAGAGTTGCTGAGTCGCACGGCGTCCGAACGGTGCTGGACCATCTACGTACTATCAGACTCGGCGTGGCCCGCCAGTCTAACGCAGTTTGGCGAACGCTGCGCGATTCGGTTCACCAGCGACACCATCCCCACCGTGGCGGCTTCACTCCGCGACACGTGTCTAGTTGTTCCGGAGCCGCTGCTAGCGTTGTACGCGCCCTATCATCAGCGGCTGATGGAGGAAGATCTCGCGCGCGCCGGGGGGGGCTTGCTGAGCCTCGGTAGCGACGCGATTCGCACGATCGACGCCGTGTCACCGGC
Source organism: Binatia bacterium (assembly GCA_035541895.1). Taxonomy (GTDB): domain Bacteria; phylum Desulfobacterota; class Binatia; order HRBIN30; family JACQVA1; genus DATKMK01. Next base: position 18,426 of record DATKMK010000110.1, read on the forward strand.
CATGCTCGAAACGTCGGTGCGGTCGTTGCGAGCGCGGCTGGCGCAGCTTGGAGACACATCGCGCCCGGATGCGCGCGCGTTGCATATCGCCAGTATCGCGTTGACCGTTCTGCTCACGAAACGGGTCGAGCGGGTGCGGGCGCCTAAGGGCGAACGCTCGCTGAAAGCGGCGGTTCTGCTGAACAGTCCGATGCTGTCGGGTTCGGAGATGTTCGGGCTATTGTGCGCCAAGCAATTGGATCGGTTGGGGCTCGACGTCATGGTGTGCATACCGGTCCGTCATGGCTACGGGCCGGACGCTGACGGGTCCGCCATCGACGCGTGGCTGCAACAGCGTGGCTTGGTCGCAGCGATTCGCGCCGACTACGGCATCGGCACTGGCTGCTTCTCGGTGGCCGAATCGGAAGCGCATGCGTACGCGCTTCAATTCCGCCGGTGGCTCGCCGATCGCGAGGTCGATCTCGTGCTGTGCTCTGCGCTTGTCACCGAACCGCTGATTGCGCCCAGCGACGATCGACTGGTGTATCTCGCCTTGTTTTCCCCCTGGGGATATGAACTCGACCGAGTCACCGCGTTCCGGGCGCGTGCCGCCGGGGTGTGTTCAGACAGTCGATGGGCATGCGACCAGTGGTCGCGCTGGTTCGCGCCGCCGGTTGCGCGGGTTCCGAACCCCGTCGAAGCGCAGCAATTTGGACCCGCTCGGTCGACGCCATCGGCTCTGCCCATTCGCATCGCGGTGGTCGGAACGATACAGCCGCGCAAGAGGCAAGCCGATGCGATCCGAGCACTTGAGCGGCTGCTCCGTGACGGATTTGATCTCACCATGAACGTCTACGGCTACGAACTCCCGATGATGGCGGACTACGTGGCGCACGCCAAGTCGCTCGCGGCGGCCGGCGCACTGCATGGCCGCGTTCGGTTCCACGGTATGGTGGAGGGCGTTCGACCAGTGGTCGAAGAGAACGATCTGCTGCTCATGCCATCGATCGATGAGAGCCTGCCGATGACGTTGCTGGAAGGGATCGCGGGTGGTCTCGTGGCGGTTGCGTGCCCGGCGGGCGGAATCGGCGAACTCGTGCGCGACGGTGAGACCGGCTTTCTGGTCGACGGGTTTTCGCTCGACGCGCTCACGGCGGCGATGCGCCGTGCGGTGATGCAACGCGAGCGCTGGCCGCAATTGATCGAACGCGCTCGATCCGTGTTGATTCACGAGCACTCCGAAGCGATCGCCGCATATCGCTTGATCGAGTTCATGCTGCGCGGAGCCGAGATCGCCACCTCCGCCGGCAGCCAGCTCTTTCGCGTGAGCGAATCCGGGTTGCGCGGCCGACGGGTCAGGGTCGGCCCGAAGCTCGCGCAGTGCGTCAACCCGCTGGCAACCGATCCCAGCCACACGCTGGTGATCGGGCCCGATGCCGGGCGTGTCGTCTTACGCTACCAAATGAATGCCTTTGGTGATCGATTGTGCGGCCTCCAATTCAGTGTCGGCACCTACTACACTTCACCACAAGGGACTGTGACGCTGCTCATCCGATCACACAACCGCCGGAAAACGCTGCGCCAGGTCAGTTTCGCCCTCAGCGACGTCGTCGACAATGGATGGTTCAAGATCGGATTCGAGCCGATCGCGCAGTCGGCGAATCAGCGCTTTGATGTTATGGTGTCGACGCAACTTGCGAGCGGCCGGTTCGCCTTCTGGGAGGTGGCGCCGCGTGGTTTCACGCCCACGGATCATCTCGTGGCTCGCCTCGATCGACGCGCGCGCAGTTGGTTCAACCTGCCGATCTCTCGCGCGCTGCCTGCGTTCTTGCCGGTCTATGCTGATTGAGTCATCTCGCGAATGGCTATCCCGGTGAGCGCCGCACCGGTTCACAATCCCGCGCCGATCCGCGTATTGGCGCTGCTGCCCCAGTTTATTCCGTCGACCATCTTGACCGTGGTGAAGCCGTTGGTGTGGTTGCACCGAGCCGGGCGAATCACCGCTGACATCACCCTGGAATCGCGTGGATCAGCGCGGCAGGTCGAGCGCGCCGATGTGGTGGTGTTCAGCCGCAATGCCGAGCCTGAATACGGCCAGTGGTTGAACGTTGCGCGAACGCTCGGCAAGTCCGTGATCTACGACATCGACGACAACCTGTTTGAGCTGCCGACCTTCTATCCGCGCGAGCGCCGCTATCTGAACGCCGAGCGACTGCAACAACTCGAACGCTATCTGCGCGCAGCCGAAGCCGTCCGCGTCTACTCGCAGCCGATGCTCGAACGAGCGCTGCAGTACAATCCACGTGTCGGGCGCGTCGACGGACCGATCGATTGGAGCCTGGTTCCGACCTCGCCGCCGCGCCGCGATCCCCGGCGGGTTCGCATCGTCTACGCCACCAGTCGGTTCGACGACGAGCTGGCCCGGCTATTCCTCGCCGATCTGCAGCGGATACTCGACGCGTACGCCGACCGGGTCGCCGTGTGTTTCTGGGGCTTCGACCCACCCGAGCTCAGGGGGCACCCCGGCGTGGAATTCCGGTCGTTCGTTCCAAGCTACGACCGTTTCTTCCACCAATTTGTTCGAGCCGGATTCGACATCGGATTGGCGCCGCTTCCCGATGATGTGTTCCACCGCTCGAAGTCCAACAACAAGTTTCGAGAATACGCGGCAGCGCGGATCGCGGGCGTGTACTCGAACGTCGATGTCTACGCATCGTGCGTCGAGCATGACCGGACGGGGTTGCTGGTGTCGCCGGAGCCGGGTGCGTGGTATGCCGCATTGTCGCGTTTGATCGAGGACCCGCATCTCCGCACCAAAATCCAGCAGCAAGCGTTCGCAATCGCCCGAACGCGCTATGGCGTCGAACAGATGAGCGCCGTGTGGCTCGAACAGATCCAAAGCGTCCTCCGTGATCATCCGCATGTGGACTCGGTCGGAGAGTCGGCGGTTGCACATGCCGAGCACTCTCCGGCCTCGACCGTAGTAGGCGCGGTGCGTCGAGCCATCTATTTGCTCGGTGCGATGCGGCGGCACGGGCGAGCGGCCACGATCAAGCGGATCCGGCGCGATGCCAAGGACTGGCGGCTGCTGCTGTGGGTGAAGTGGCAGCTCAACCGACCGAATGTCTGGCCGTTCGGTTGACGACTTTTCTTTCCGTTCGATCGGCGTTAAGCACCCGACTGATGATGCTGCCTGTATCGGTCGTGATTCCCGCGCGCAACGAGGAGCAGACGATCGTTGCGTGCGTGCGGGCGCTGCGGGAGCAGAGCGTCAGTGCGACAGCGCTGGAAGTGATTGTCGTCGTTGCCGGCGATGATCGGACTGCCGCGGTTGCGGCGAGTGCCGATGCCGGCGAGTTCGGGCGATTCGAGATCGTGCGGCTGGAGGAAGGCGACAAAAATGCTGCGTTGCGCGCGGGTTGCGCGCGGGCGACCGGCGAGACCCTGCTCTTGCTCGATGCCGACACCGAGCTGGCACCGACGGCGATCGAAGAATTCGTTCGAGTGCTCGCCAGCGCGCCGCGTACGGTCGCGCACGGAGCGATGCACCCGCGCATCAACACGTGGGTCGCCCGCTACAGCGAGTTGAATCGCAAGCTCGTGAAGCAACTGTCCTTCGACGGGCATCTCAGCGGCGAGGTGATCGCGCTGCCGCGCGCGGCGGTGGCGGACGATCTCGCGACGTTTTTCCCCGACAACGTCGGCCCAAACTGCGACGCCTACCTTGGTCGGATTCTGCGTCAGCACGGATGGCGGACGGCGTATGCGTCGGCCGCAACGGCGACGACGCTCTTTCCTTGGACCGTGCGCGGTTTGATTGCTTCCCAGTTGCGCAACCGGCGTTCGGCGATCGCGACCTTGTCGTGGATGGAAGCCGTGCCGCAGGCTGCGAAGAGTGCGGTGCTGGTGGTGGCATTACCGATCGCCATTGCGCTCTGGTCGTATTCGGCGAAGTGGGCCGTTGTGTGCGCGTCGCCGCTGTTCGTGCATGTTGCCTCCTTTGCGTGGCGCGTCGAGTCGTTGCGCCGGCGAGGCTATGGCGACTATCGGCTCGATATCCCGCTGTTTGCTACCTTGGACGTGATCGCGCGCGGACTCAAATTGTGGGCCTTCCTCGAACGGGTGGTGGGACGACGGCCGCTGAACATCTTTCGTGGAGAGCGCCCGGAAACCCCACTTCCGTTCAGGACGGCGGCAGGGAACCAGCCCGAGCGCTGAATGGCTGCGACGGATTTTCCAGCGACGGTCGTTGTTCCGGCCCGCGACGAGGAATACGCGATCGGCGGCTGTCTGCGCGCGTTGCGCGAGCAGAGCGTCGGCGCACAGTCACTTGAGGTGATCGTGGTCGTGGCCGGAACCGATCAGACGGCGGCGATCGCTCGACGGGAAGGCGAGGGGCGATTCGGGCGCTTCGAGGTCGTGCAACTGGAGAGTGGAAACAAGAACGTCGCGCTCCAAACCGGTTGCCGGCGGGCGCAAGCGGATGTGATCGTTCTAGTCGACGCCGATACGGAGTTGGAACCGGCTGCGGTGGATGAGTTGCTACGCGCGCTGCACCGAGATCCTCACTGCGTTGTGCACGGGGCGGCATTGCCACGCATCGACACCTGGGTTTCGCGCTACTGGGAGTTGAACCGGCAAATCGTGAAGCAGGTACACTTCGACGGCAATCTGAGCGGAGAGCTCGCGGCGCTGCCGCGCGCCGCGCTGCCGGCCGCGGAACTGGATCAGTTGCTGCCGGCAGATGTCAGCGCGCAAGACGATTTGTACCTCGGTCGAATGTTGCGAGATCGCGGATGGCAGATCGCCTATGCGCCCGAGGCGCGCGCAACCACCTTGGTGCCGTGGACGCTGCGCGGTCTCTTGCGCACGATGCTGCGCAGTCGCCGCGGGCTCATGCGGCTGCTGCCGTTTCGCGAAGCGGGTCTGCAAGCGGGAAAGAGTACGCTGGTGGTCGTCGGCGCGCCGCTGGCGGTGGCGGTGTGGCGGTGGTCTCGCTGGCTCGCGCTCGCGAGCATGATCCCCTTGCTGCTCCATGTCGTCATGGTCAGTCGGCAGGTGTTGACTACGCAACGCCGAAGACCCGGTGGGGCTCGCGGTGCATTGCCTGCATTTCTGCTCTTCGATCTGCTCGGTCGCGCGTTGAAGGTGTGGGCATTCGTCGAGCGCATCGTCGGGCGGAATGAGTCGGTGCCGTTCCGCGGCGACCGACCCGCCGGCGTCGGGTCGGCCCAGCAATCTTCCCATCCTCGGGAGAACGGCGCAGACATTCCCCGGATCGCGCGACAGTCTTGAGACGTTCGCGCAGACCGGAATCATCTCGATGGCCGCGCGTACCACGATCGTCATCGTCAGCTACAATACCCGCGACCTCTTGCGCGGTTGCCTGGAGTCCTTACGTGATCATGTGCTCGGCGTTCCGGTCATCGTGGTCGACAATGCGTCGCGCGATGGCAGTGCGGCGATGGTCGCGCAGGAATTTCCGGAAGTGCGATTGGTAGAGAATCCCTCAAACGTTGGATTCGGTACAGCGAACAATCGTGCCTTGGCCGAGGTGTCGACCGAACTCGCGTTCCTCCTCAACAGCGATACGCGACTCGAAGCCGATGTTGTGTCAGCGCTGGCGGCGACATTGGATGCATCGCCGGGCGCCGCAATCGTCGGCTGCAAATTGATTCTGCCTGACGGTCGAGTGCAACGCAGCGCGCGTCGCTTTCCGTCGGCATGGCGATCGTTATGCAATGCGATCGCGCTCGCGGATCTGATTCCGACGGTTGTCACTGCAGTCGATTACGTTGACGGCGCGGCGATGCTGGTGCGCATGGATGCAATGCGCGAAATTGGCGGTTTCGATGAGCAATTTTTTCTCTACGTTGAAGACGCGGATTTGTGTCGCCGCGTGCACGATCGCGGCTGGCGGGTCCTCTACGATCCGCGCGTCGCGGTCGTGCATCTCGGGGGTGCCTCGACCACGCGGGGCAGCGCGCGCGATGATCGTCTGCGTTGGGAGGGGTTGGCGCGTTATGCCGCAATTCATTTGGGCGCCGTTCACTATGGCGCCTTCGTTTGTGCGCGGGCGTTGGAGTTGATTCGGCAGGTTGCCAGCGGCGGCATGCGGTGGATTTTACTTGATGACAAGGAAGGTCGCCAAAATAGTCGCAGTGCCGCGCGGTATTTGCGCTGGCATTGGGAGTTCATCCGACCGAGACGCGGGTGATCAGATTGCAAGGCGCTCGCGCATCGGCGCAAGCTGCGGTTCCAAAGAGCGGAAAAGCCGATCGGGAAGCAAACGGCATGATTCATGACATGCGACGAATCATGTTGCTCGAGTCTAGCTGACGGTGTCGTTCATCATGATGAAGTCGCCGGATGCAAACGTTTAGGTTGATTTTCCTATTTATTGTCGGCTATCTTGCCATGGGGAGCTAAGGCGGATGAGGTGGCTGATTCCGATCTGGGAAGGGAAAGTTGATGGAAGATGCCACGCTGATCGTATGCCCGGATGCGAGAGAGCGAAGCGAATACACCAGGTGGTTGCGCGACGATGGGCGGGCGGTAGTCGAAGCGAAGTCTGGTTCGGATGCTATAGCACATCATCGGCGGAGCTTCTTCCCGGTTACGATCGCTGAACTCGCATCTCCCCAACTCGACGGCGTCAAACTGATTCAAGCGGTTCGGCACGCAGCGCCCGGGGCTGAGTTTTTGATGCTCAGTAGGCGCGATGCGGTGGACGCCGCGGTCGCCGCAATGAAGGCGGGCGCGGCGGATCTCCTGCTCAAGCCGATTCAACGCGATGCGCTGATCGAATCAGTGCGAAAAATGTGCGGGGCGGTGCGCGCGCTGCAGGAACTTCAGCAGCGCGAAGAACAGCTTCGCCAACAATACGATTTCTCGGAGATCATCGCCCGCGCTCCCCAGATGTTGCACGTCTTGGCGATCGCCGGACGCGTGGCGCCGCGCGAAACCACGGTGCTGATCAGCGGCGAGAGCGGAACCGGCAAAGAACTCCTCGCGCGCGCCATTCACCGCAACAGCACGCGTGCGGCCGGGCCGCTGGTATCGATCAATTGCGCGGCCATCCCCGAGGCGCTGCTTGAAAGCGAACTGTTCGGCTATCGAAAGGGCGCGTTTACGGGAGCGGATAGTGACAAGCGAGGGCTGCTCGCAACCGCCGATGCGGGGACCGTCTTTCTCGACGAAGTCGCCGAGCTGCCGCTCAGCACGCAAGCCAAGTTACTGCGATTTCTCCAAGAGGGAACCTACTTTCCGCTTGGCAGCCTGTGGCCATCCACGGCCGACGTTCGGTTGATCTCCGCGACCAATGCGGACCTCGTCGAGCGGGTTGAGGCCGGCACGTTCCGTCGAGATTTGTACTATCGCCTCTCGGTTTTCCCGCTGCACATTCCGCCGCTGCGCGAACGGGCGGACGACATTGTTCCGCTCGCGCATCATTTTTTACGTGACATCGAAAGTGAAACCGGCAAGAAGTCTCCCGGGCTTTCCCGCGAGGTCGTGCACTATTTGACGGCGCGTAGTTGGCGCGGCAACGTGCGCGAGCTGCAGAGCGCAATTGTCCGCGCCGTGATCATGAGCGAAGGCAGCCTGCTAACCTCTGCCGACTTTCGGCGGCTCGATCGTGAATGCGCGCCCGGGCGACCAACTCAGCACCAACTGATCCAACTCCCGGAAGATGGAATCGATCTCCCGCAGCTGAATCGCTCGCTGGTTGTTCAAGCGCTGGAACGCACTCGGCACAATGTCTCGTCGGCGGCTCGCTTGCTCGGTCTCAACCGACCAACACTGCGATACCGCATGAAGAAATATGGCATTCGCGGCCGCTGAATCGCGGCCAAGTGACTCTCGGGTATAGTGGCTCATTTGAGCCACTTGGTTTGAGCATCCAATCCAGTGCCTCGATGAGCATTCCCTGCGCAAGCGAGCGCTGGCCGACGCACATTCGCTGGACCAATTCTTGGTTCTTGCTACCCCGTGAAGATGGGCCCGGGACGCACAAACATAGTGAATCCCACACGCACGGGGAGGGACCTATGAGCCAGCGCGCTCTGGAAGCAGCGCTGGGCAAGCTGATCTGCGACGACGGCTTCCGTCGGGAATTCTACGACGACGCTGAAGGTGCGGTGGCGCGAGCCGGTTTCTTGCTGACGCCCGTCGAGTTGAGCAGCCTCTACAAGATCGATCTTGAGGCCATCGAGGCGTTCGTGCCACACGTCGACGACCGAGTCAGACGAGCCGAGGAGAATCACGGCCGGAGGCGACCGCGACCGGCGAAAAGCGCTCGATAGGCGTTGCTCAGCGACGAAGCGTAATGCGGCTGACACGGTCAAGCTTCGACCGCGTCAGATGACCGGATTGGGTACGGTGAGGGGTGGGCAAAGAAAGTTTGAACCGATGCAGAGCGCGAACGCGTAGGGCGGAGCTATGTCCGCGATCGAAGCAACCAACAATGTGGCGCCGAATAGTCGAACCGCATGGTACGTCGTTCAGACCAAGCGTCACCGCGAGCGAGCAGCGCTCCAACATCTCGAAGAGCGCGGCATCGGCAGCTACCTGCCCCAGATTCTCCAGTGGCCCAGACCGGCGGTGGGTAGTCCGGTGGTCGCGATGTTCCCCGGGTATCTGTTTGTTCGGTGCTCGATGCCAGACGGATTTGCGCGTGTCGGTTGGACGCCTGGAGTTAAGGCGTTTGTCAGCTTGGGCGGTGTGATTGCATCTGTGGAAGACCAGGTGATCGAATGTCTGCGCGAACGCGAAGGTGCAGACGGTTTGATTCGCTACAACAACGGCATCGAGATCAACGGCGAGGTGCGGATCGTTCGCGGCCCATTTCGCGGTTTGAACGCCGTGCTCGAAGAGCGATTGCCCGCCCGCGAACGTGTGCGCGTACTGATGGACCTGCTGCAGCGCTCGACCCTCGTGGAGCTACCGGAGCGGTGGATTGTTCGCGCGTGAGCGGCACGTCCGCGAAGGAAATTGTGAGAGTGATGATGACGACCAAACGCGCGTGGATCGCGCTCGCATTTGTGAGCGTGCTGATCGCAAGCTGCTCCAGTCACTCGCCGGTTCCGGTAGCGCCAGGGTTCCCCGCGCAAGCGCCAATGCCGCCGCCGTACACGCTGCACGTCGGCGATCAAATTGCCGTGAAATTCTACCACAACCCCGAACTCAACGAGGAAGTCGCGATTCGGCCGGACGGAATGATCTCGTTGCAACTCATCGGTGACGTGCACGCCGCCGGGCAGACGCCGGCCGCGCTCAGCGCGACCTTGACCCAGCTCTACGCCAGCGAGCTCGCGTCGCCGAAAATCAGCGTCATCGTCCGCCAACTCGGCGGCAACCAGATCTATGTGGGCGGCGAAGTCGGGAAGCCCGGCATCATCCAGATGACGAGTGGATTGAGCCTCTATCAAGCCCTCCAGGCCGCGGGTGGGGTGCTGAAGACCGGCCAGCGCAGCAATGTCGTCTTGATTCGGCGTGACGAAAACGCCCTACCCAAAGGGCAGATCGTCGATATCCGTCCGATCGCCAGCGGCGAACATCCGGAGAACGACGTGCTGCTTCGGCCTACTGACGTCGTCGTCGTGCCGACCTCAAAGGTGGTCGACGTGAACATCTTCGTCGAGCAGTACATCCGCAACAACCTCCCGATCACGCCCGGTATCGGCTTCACGACCTTTTAGTAGGGACGCCAATGAACGAACCAGAGACAGCACAAGTTCCGTGGCGCGAATTCATCGCGATCATGTTTCGCAACCGCACGTTGATCGCCTGCGTCGTGACGAGCGGCGTCATCACCAGTCTGGTCCTCTCGTTTCTGCAGGCCCCGGCCTATCGGGCAGCCGCCAAACTCATGGTCTCGTCGAAGCGAGCGCGCATTACCGTGTCCCCCGACCCCAAGGACGGCCCGACGATCGATCGTGTCACCGACCAGGAATTGAGTTCGGAAGTCGCGCTACTGCAAAGTATGCCCTTGGTCCGCGAAGTGTTGGAGTCGTATCGCGGTACGATGGACACATCCGGCCACAGCAGCAACCTCGTGCGTCTGGTGATGTATCCGCTTCACCTTCCGGGCGCCATCTATCGCACGCTGTACAAGATCCCGCCGCCCAGCCCGCAGGAGGACTGGGCGCAGTCAGTCATGAAGCGGCTTTCGGTTTCAGAACTCCGCGGTTCGAATCTCATCGAGGTGGCCTACGAAGACGCCAACCCGCAGTGGACCGCCGACCTGGTCAACGCGGTGGTGAAGCGTCATGTCGAGCGGCACGTGCAACTCAACCAGCAATCGGACGCGCTGGGATTCTTCGAAAGTCAGCGACGGTTGCTAAGCGAGCGACTGCATGATGCCGATGCGGCGTTGCAGGCCTTCTATCAACGCGAAGGCGTCGATCCCGGCGACACACAGCGCGACGGCTTGACGGAACAACTTAGCACCCTTCGGACCAGCCTGGCCGAGTCCGAAACCGACCTGGCCGGCGCCGAGGCGCGTGTGAAGTTCCTCTCCCAAACGCTCAATTCGCACGTGCGCAGCCAGTCCGCTGAGCCCGGCAAAGCGCAATCTGGCCCGCTGCAACTGATCCGGTCGCGCGTGCTCGAACTCGAACTGCAGCGCAGCGAACTGCTGTCGAAGTTCGCGCCGACCAGCACGAAAATTCAGGACATCGACCGCCAGATCCAAGAGGCCCGACGTCTGCTCGCACAGGAAGAGAAGTCCGGCGGCGTCGCAGCCGACATGGCGGATTCGAAGCAGCAGAAGCTGGATATGGAGTTGGCGCAGACACAGGCGCGCATTGCCGCCCTGCGGGCGCGGGGCGACGCGTTGCGCGAACGCATCGCGGCAAGTGAAGGCAAACTCCAGCATCTCGGTCAGATCGCCTCTGAGCAGGAACGCTTGGAACAGGAAGTGGCTACCGCTAAGGAGGCGTCGACCACGTACATTCGCAAGCGAGAAGAGGCGCGCTTCTCCGATGCCTTGGATGAGTCGCGGATCGTCAACGTGAGCATCGTCGAACCGGCAGTGGTGCCGACTGCTCCGTTGCCCACCAAGCGACTGCTCACCCTCGTGCTCGGATCGGTCATGAGCCTGTTTGTTGGAATCGGTTTGGCATTCGTCCGCGATCGACTGGACCCCGCGCTCAAAGGCGGGGCCGAAGCACAGCGAATCACGGGGCTGCCGATCTTAGCGAACATCCCATCCTGAGAAGTCGAGCAACACCCCATGTACGTCGAGCACTTCGGACTCACAGCCGAGGCGTTTTGCCTGACGCCCGATCCGGCGTTTCTCTATCAGAGCCCCGGGCATGCCGAGGCGCTCGCCGCCATCAAGGTCGGGCTGCGCGGCCGGCGGGGACTGATGCTGATGACCGGAGAAGTCGGGACCGGAAAGACGACGCTCTTGTATTCCTTGCTGAGCGACTTGGGGCCCGAGATCCACACCGCCTACATCTCCAACACGCTGTTGTCGCTTGACGACATCTTGCGCCAGGCGCTCGCGGATTTTCACGTATCCTGTGCCAGTTCCGATCGGGTGGAGTTGTTGGCGGCGCTCAATTCGTTCCTCCAGCGCTGTGCCGTCGAAGGCGCGACGGCGGCGCTGGTGATCGATGAAGCGCACAACCTCGATGACCTCGCGTTCGAGCATATTCGCCTGCTCTCGAATTTCGAGACCTTCACCAGTAAGCTGCTGCAAATCGTACTGGTCGGCCAACCCGAACTCGACAGCAAACTGCGCCGACGCAACCTCCGACAAGTGGCCGAGCGCATCGCCGTGCGCTGTCACGTCAATCCGCTGAGCCGCGCCGAGAGCATCAAGTACATCGCGCATCGCTTGCGGTGCGCCGGAGGACCGATCGACCTGTTCAGCCAGAGTGCGCTGCGCGCCATCGTGCGCCATGCGCAAGGTATCCCGCGCCGGATCAACATCCTGTGTCACAACGCGTTGCTGTTCGCCTACGGCCGCGACGCCAGGCAGGTGTCACGGGCGATGGTACGCGCCGCGGTGCGGGCCCGCGAGGGACGCGGCCTGGTGCGGCTCACGGAGCGACGCTCGACCGCGCCGTCCGACGCGCGCCGCACCGTCGCATCCCGGTGGCTCAGACCGGCCGCCGGCATTGCCACCGCCGCGGCGGCCGGCGTCGTTGCCGGTATGCAGTGGAGCGATGGGCGCACGCAGCCGCGTGGATCCGACGTTCATCCATCCGTGGTTGTAGCTGAACAGGAGTCCGCCACAGTGAGCCCAGCAGCACCGGATGCACCGCTGACAGGCTCGGCCGGAGTCGCGCGCGCGGAACTCTTGATCGACCCGGCACGCACCGAACCAGACGTCGACGCGAGTTCTCTGGCTCCGAGCACCGGCGAGTCCGGAGCGCCACCGGCCCAAGACGCGACATCCGCTCAGCAAGGCGACCGCATGGTGCATATCGCGCACGGCGCCACGTTGGGGTCGTTGGTTCGCGAGGTCTACGGCGAGGTGTCGCCGACGTTGCTGAACCGCGTACGGCTCGCCAACCCCAAGATCGTCGATCCCGATCGGATTCTGGCCGGCGACGTGTTGCGTTTCCCATCCGTCGCCGGCGCCGCAACGCTGGCAGAAGGTCATCATGAGTGAATATTTCCGCGTCTTGAAGCGCATCGAGGGGACGCAACCAGAGCGCGATGTCCCGACCACGGCACGCGTGATGAACCGCAACACGCGCGACACGGCGACCTCGACCGCGGTGGCGCGACCACGTCCGGCCGCCCCTTCTCCTCGATCTACAAGTCGGCGTGACGAGACGTCCGCGGCGTTCGTTACCTTATTCGATAACATCCGCGCGCTCGGCGAAGGCCAACCCGTGCGCACGCTGGTATTCGCAGGAGCTTCCAGCGCGGAAGCGGTGCGGACGGTTACGACCGGCTTGGCAGCCCACGTCGAGAGCGTGGGCCTCCGGGTCTTGATGGCCGAGCTCGCCGATGTCGGTGGTCGCCCGATTCTGCGCAGTCGAACACGCGACGCGGATCTGCATCCTGGCGCGGGTGACGAGATTCCTCCCGACCTCGGCGGGAAGGCGGCGCCCGCGGAACTGACGGACTGGCTCGAAGGCGCGGGAACCGTCGCGGACTTCATCATCATCGAGGGGCGGCCGCTGGCGGAGTCGATCGATGCGGCCCTGTTGGCGCGCGCCTGCGATGGGCTGGTGATCATTGCGCAATCGGAAGTGACGTTACGGGAGGCGCTGCGCTTAGCGGCGCAACGCGCCCAAACCGTTGGCTGCCGCACGCTCGGCGTGGTGCTGCAAAGTCGCCGCGACCGCTGGCCGCGCTGGCTACGCCGTTTCATCGGCGACAATCACTGACACCGAGCGGGGAGGGCATCGCGTATGACTCTCGGACGCCGAATCATTCTGACGTTATTGAAGATCTCGGACCTCAGCATGGTCGTGCTGAGCTTGCTGATTTCGATCGCTGCCACCGGCGGTGCGCGTGACCTCAGTGGTAGCCTGGACATCCTCGAAGTCCGGGTCAGCATCCGCAATCTGCTGTTCACTGCCGTGTATCTCGGCTTCTGGCATGGTGTGTTGCGCAGCCGCGGTCTGTATCAATCGTACCGGCTCTCGGCGGCGGCGCGCGAGTTGCGTGATCTCAGCCTCGCGGTGATCACCGGGGTGCTGCCGCTCGTGCCCGCCGCGGTGCTGTTTCACTTCCAGTTCGCGACGGTCGACTTCTTGTTCTTCTTCAGCGGGGCGACGCTGATCGCCCTGATCCTCGAACGACGCGCGTTGCGGAGTCTCGGACGCCGGCTGCGACACTATGGGCGTAATTTGCGCAACGTGATCGTGGTCGGCACCGGCAGCCAAGCCCTCGACCTCGCCTCCCGATTGGCGCGTCGCGAGGACCTCGGATACCACGTGGTCGACGTGATCGAAGCTGAGCCGGGCGCGGCGGATAACGGTGCCGGCGCCGCCAAGGCCATTCGCCAAGTCGAACTCTTGATCGAACGCCAACCGATCGACGAGGTGTTCCTCGCGCTGCCGCTCGATTCATCTCAACTCATGACGCGAGACCTGATCGGGTTGTGCGAGGAGCAGGGCATCACCATTCGACTGATGGCGCACGTCACGTCCCTGCAGTGGGCGCGCGCGGTGGTCGATGCGGTCGAAGGCCAGCCGGTGCTGACGATCCACAGCGGACCGCCGGAATCGTTCGGTCTTGTCGCCAAGCGCGCAATCGACATCGTCGGCGCCACGCTGGCGCTGGTGCTGCTCGCGCCACTGCTGCTGATCGTGGCGATCCTGGTGAAGCTGGATTCGAAAGGGCCGATCTTCTTTGCGCAGGAGCGCGTCGGGTTCAATCGCCGCCGGTTCCGCGCCTTCAAATTCCGCACGATGGTCACGGATGCCGAGCAGTTACAGGCGTCCCTCGAATCACTGAACGAGGCCGACGGCCCCGTCTTCAAAATCGAGAATGATCCGCGGGTCACCCGTCTGGGTCGCTGGCTCCGTCGCTTGAGCATCGATGAGATTCCGCAACTCCTGAATGTGCTCAAGGGCGAAATGAGCCTGGTCGGCCCGCGACCGTTGCCCGTACGCGACGTGAGCCGCATCGACGTGCGCTGGCACAAGCGCCGCTTCAGCGTCAAGCCCGGCATCACCTGCCTGTGGCAAGTGAACAGTCGAAGGCCGAAGTTTGACGAGTGGATTCAGGCCGACATGGAGTACATCGACAACTGGTCGCTCGCGCTCGACTTGCGCATTCTTGTGAAAACTATCCCGGCCGTACTGTCGGGGCAGGGGGCGCATTGAACACCATCGGTTCGCACCCGCCGGTCACGGTCATCGTGCCGTGTTTCAACGAAGCGCCGGGTTTGCCGACGCTGTTGGGCCGGTTGCGAGCGATGCCGGAGTTTTCGCGGGCCGGGGGCTGGGGTGCCGTGTTCGTCGATGATGGCAGCACCGACGAGACGTTCAGTGCGCTGCTACGAGCGGCCCGCGACGAGTCGTGGCTCCATGTCGTGCGACACCACGAGAACCTCGGCCTCGGCGCCGCGTTGCGCACCGGCGTCGCACACGCGGATTCACCGATCATTTGCACTGTCGGCGGCGATTGCACCTTGCCGCCCGAACGTTTGCCGGAGTTGACGGCACTCATCGAGGACGGTGCCGACATCGCGACAGCCTCCCCTTGGGTTCCGGCGGGTCAAGAAGCTCCGACCACTCGCTTCCGGCATACGCTCGGTCAAGGCCTCTCGCACATCTGTCGATCACTGGTCGGACAAGATGTCCAGACGTTCACCTGTCTGTTTCGCGCTTACCGCAGAAGCACGCTCGAGCGCATTCGCTTTCGTGCCAACGGTTCCTCGGCGCTGGCTGAGATTGTGCTCAAAGCCATGTCGTTCGGCTTCGTCGTCCGCGAAGTTTCGATGCGGCTTGAACCGCGGCGATTTGGTGAACCCAAACTCCGCGTGGGCGATGCGCTCGTCGCACACATGCACTTGCTGGGCTTGACCGCGGTCGCCGTTGGCCGGCGGACATTTCTCCCACCAATTTCCAAGCGAGGCGTCATGAAAGACAAATCAGGCGCGATTCCGTCATGATGCAGACCGGGAACACCGTGCGCATCGCGGTAGTCGGATTGGGGCGGGCGGGGACCGCTCACCTCGACGCCTGGAAGTCGATTCCGGGTGTCGAAGTTGTCGCGGCGTGTGACCCCGCACCTGGGGCGCGTCGTTCCGCACTCACTCAGGGGATGAAGGCTTATGCGGACCTTCAATCGCTGCTGAGCAACGAGACCCTCGACGCGGTCAGCATCTGCACGCCGCCGGCCGACCACGTGCGGCAGGCGGTCGAGTGCTTCGAACGGGGGCTGCACGTCTTGTGCGAGCAACCGCTGGCGGTGAGTACGCGGGAAGCCGTGACCATGTTCCGTGCGGCCACCCGGAAGCGCTGCCAGTTGTCGTTGGCAACCAAGCTGCGCCACGTGCCCGAGGTGATTCGCGCCCGCGAACTGATTCGCAACGGGGCCATCGGTGAGCCGCTGGCATTCGAACTCAGTTTCTGCGCGCCGGTTGATATGTCGCGCCGTTGGAACGCCGAGCCGAGTCGGTCGGGCGGCGGCGTCTTGATTGACAATGGTTGCGATGCGTTCGAAGTCATCGGCTTTCTGCTGGGCGCCGTGGCCCGCGTGCACGCGACGGTGCTGAAGCCGTTGCAGCGGTTGGCCGTCGAAGATTCGGTGACCATTGAGGTCGAAGCGCAAAATGGGGTCGTGGGGCGGGTCGATCTGAGTTGGAGCTTGGCAATCGGCCGCGAAGCGTATGTCGTCGTGCACGGTGCCCGCGGCGCCATCGAAATTGGCTGGAATAGTGCGGCGCTCAAGCTGCCGGGGCAAGACCCTCGCCAGATCGGCGCCGGCTACGACACGGCGCTGGCTTATCGAGAAATGACGGCGTCGTTCAAAGAAGTCATTGCCAACGCCCGCCGGCGTTGGATTACCCCGCTGGAATGCCTGCGGACCGTCGCGGCGGTCGATGCCGCGTACCGATCGGTGCGGTCAGGCGCGTGGGAATGGGTCGATGTCGAGGCCGCAAGTATCCCGCAAGCGGCCCGCGGTCGCGCGGTGCCGTCGGCGTCCGTCGGATCGGCATCCGACCCTCCGACGTTGACGCAAGTGCCGCTCGGAGCACGGTCATGATTGCCCTCTTCGGACACGACGAACACTCGATCTTTGGTGTCACGTCGATCCTCGACATCGAAAAGATCCCCTATCGGCGCGTGACAAGCCTGGACGCGCAGCCGGGCGACTTGGTGCTGGTCGCGGGCGGCGACCTGTCGCCGGCGGAGGTGGCCTGTCTCGATGGGCAAACTGCCGTGGTGCTGAACGGGGGTAGCGCGTTTGCGCGAGCGATGCTGGGGGCCACAAGGGCTACCGTGCGCCGGCGATCGAGCGCGATTGTCTTGGCGCAAAACCTATGGCCGGCGCGCGTGATGCAAATGGCCGCGAGCTTCGGCAAGGTGTCGCTGCGTCTCCCGATCGCGCCGGTGTGCGAAGTCGAGGCTTTGAGAGATGCGGCGCCGCTCGCGGCGCTGTCGCTCCAACATGGCTCCCAACACGCCCAAGCGCCGGCGGTGGCGCGCCGCGATCACTGCGTTTGGTCGGCGGTCGATCTGGGGTCTGCGTTTGCCAACCTCATGACTGAAGCGTATCTGCCGGCGGCGCCGGCGCGCGCCGCGGCGCCATCGTCCTTGCGTGCACGGATGCGGCGCCTCGCGGGGCACGCGTACTACGGCGCCCCGGACTTTGTCCGCAACTGGGTACAACGCCGCTCTCACAACCTGCTCGAGCGGCGGCTGCGGGGCTATGGCGATCAAGTCTCGGAATATCCCGTCGACGCAACCGGGTGGCTGATCATCGAGTTGCTCAAGCGGCTGATCATTCACGCCGCCGGGTCGCTGGTCCGTATCGAGCGCTGGCCCGCGCCGTACGATGCCGCCGCGACGCTGACGCACGATATCGCGCCGCGACGGTACGCCTACACCAAGGGTCTCGATCGATTGCTGCGCTACATTGCCGCGGTCGGGCATCCCGCGACCGTCGGTCTGAGCGCGGAGACGACCGATCGCTACTTGCCGGAATCGACGGTCCCTCGCCTGCAGAGTCAGAGCCTCGTCTGTTATGGGTTGGATCATCGCGGCACAAACGTGGGTGGTCGTGAAGAAATCAGCATTGCGCTGCAAGTCGCGCGTGCGCACCTGGAGCGGCGCGTCCACACTGTGGTCAATGGGTATCGGAGTCCCGGACTGCACCGTTCGGCTGATCTCGCATGGGCGCTGGATCAACAACAGTTCCGGTTCGACTCGTCGTGGCCGGACGTCGACCGCGAGAACTTTCATCACTTCGGCGGCGGCGTTCGACTCAATCTGCCGTTCCGTCCCGGCGTGCGCGACGTCTCCGGCGTACTCCGACCAAGCCGCTGCCTGGAGCTGCCGCTGTCCGCGCCTGACTGCATCGAATCGCTGCGGACGGGGAGCAGCGTCGCGGAGTTGCGAGCGCTCGTCGAGTCGAAGGCCGCCTATGTGCGTCAAACCGGCGGACTCTACGTCGCGCGTGTGCACGGCGGCGTGTTTGGCGACCGCGACGCGACTCAACGCGAGGAGCATCTCGGGTTCGTGTGCCGCCAGTTGCGCCAGCCAGGGGTCTGGTTCGACGGGATGGAGCGCATCGTCGATTGGTGGTTGGCGCGCGAGGCGTTGCTCCTTGCGGAGCGTGGCACCACGCTGCATCTCACCAACGGGGCCGAGCGGGCGATCACCGGCGTACGGGTCGTGGTCGAACGCATGGATGGACAGACGGTGTTGCTGCTGCCAACCCTGGAAGCCGGCACCAGCGTGCTGCTCGCGCTGCCGCGCGGATCGACGCGGAGCGCCGCGATCGAGCACACCGAAGAACCGGCAGTCGTCTTCCCACAAGACGTGTCGCGTGCAATTCATTGAGCGCGATCCGGTCGCGAAGTCGGATCATTTCAGACCATGTCGATGGGTGCGCCGCAGCCGCGCATTGATTTGATTGTTGGTGCCCGACCGAATTTCGTGAAAGTCGCTCCCGTGTACCGCGCGCTGCGCGGCCATCGCGACCGACTCGACGTACATCTCGTTCATACCGGCCAGCACTACGACGCGAACATGTCCGATGTGTTCTTCGCCGATCTGGCGATTCCCGCACCGGATGCTTTCCTCGGCGTGGGCTCGCTGTCGCACGGGGCGCAAACCGGCGCGATCATGACCCAGTACGAACAGTTGGCGATGCAATCGCGTCCGGACCTCACCGTCGTCTTCGGCGACGTGAACTCGACGATGGCGTGCACGCTCGCGGCATCGAAGCTCGGCATTCCGGTGGCTCACGTCGAAGCCGGCCTACGCAGTTTCGACCGCACGATGCCGGAAGAAATCAATCGCGTGGTGACCGACCATGTTGCCGATCTCCTGTTCACGCCGTCAGCCGACGCCGACGAGCATCTGCGTCGCGAAGGCATCCCGGCTGACCGCATTCATTTCGTGGGCAACGTGATGATCGATTCGTTGGTGGCGTCGCGCGCGAAGATCGAGGCATCGAACATTCTCGGCGCGTTGGCCTTGGAGCCGAAGCGATACGCAGTCGCGACGTTGCATCGTCCCAGTAACGTCGATCGCGACGAGACGCTGGCGCCGATTTTGTCCGCGCTGGAGTCGATCCAAGCCCGTGTGCCGATCGTCTTTCCGGCTCATCCGCGAACGCAACGGCGTCTCGCCGCCGAGGGCTTGCGCGCGTTGCGGGCGCGGCTCACGAATGTCCGCATCATCGAACCCCTCGCGTACTGCGACTTCGTACGGTTGGTGAGTCAAGCGACGCTGGTGCTAACCGATTCCGGCGGCATTCAGGAGGAGACCACGTACCTCGATGTGCCGTGCGTCACGTTGCGGAAGAACACCGAACGGCCGATCACGATTTCGCACGGGACGAGCGTCCTGGTGGGCAACGATACCGCCACGATCGTGCGCGAGGCCGAGCGCATCCTTGGCGGCGGTGGCAAGCGCGGCACTGTGCCGCCGCTGTGGGATGGGCACGCCGGCGAGCGGATTGCCGCGGTGATCCAGAGACGCATCACGCCCTGGGTGACGCAGTGAGCCCTGAAGCAAGCCGACCCGCGACCATCGACGTCGCTGTGGGTCCGCGGACGCTCGTATCGACGAGAGTTCCCGACCCCCGCGTCGTTCGGATCCTCGGCGTGCCATTTCATGATCTGACGTACCCTGAAGCGAAGCGCCACATCGCGGCAATGCTCCGCGGTCCAGGAGTCCACCACATCGTGCTGGCGAACGCCCATACCTTGAACTGTGCGGTCGACGATGCGGGGTACCGCTCGATTTTGCAGCAAGCGAATCTGGTCTTACGTGACGGCGTGGGCATCGAGTTGGCGGCAATGCTTGCGGGTCGGCGCTTGCGCAACAACTTCGTGGGCACCGACTTCGTGCCCGCTCTGTTGCGGTCGCTGGCGCAGCCGCGCGTGCGCGTGTTTCTGTACGGCGCGTCGGCCGGGGTCGCCGTCACCGCCGGCCGTGAGCTGGTGAAGCGATGCGCGGGGATCCAGATCGTTGGGGCGGAGCACGGCTACGGCGATGCGCGCGAGGTCCTCAGCGCAATCCGCGCGCAGCGCGCCGACGTGTTGCTCGTCGCGCTCGGCAATCCACTGCAGGAGCGGTGGATCGCGACGCACCTGGATGAGTTGCAGGTACCCGTTGCGATCGGCGTCGGCGCGCTGTTCGACTACCTTGCCGGGCGAGTGGTGCGCGCTCCGCGATGGATACGCCGGCTGCGAAGTGAGTGGATCTTTCGCTTGTGCGTCGAGCCCGGCCGATTGTGGCGTCGATACCTCGCCGGGAACGCTCGATTCCTCTGGCGGGTGCTCGCAGATCGACGGCAACCAGCAAGCACATGATCAATCAACACAACGAGGCACCGACGGTGTTGGCATGGCAGGCCGACGAAGCGGTGCAGTTGCGTTCCCTGTGGGACCGTGTCGCAGCGCTCGCATGGATTCCCGGCGACGCGGCGCGCTTCGTCATTCAGATCGGCCAGCGTTGTCGTACGCAACTCGCGGTTGCGACAGCGAGGTCACTGGCCGTGTTTCTTCACGATCGGCAACCCAGGGCGAAAGTCGAGATCGTTGACCCGGACGGCCGCCGCGAGTGGGGATCGTTCGCGCTATACGATGTTGCGGCCGCCGAACCGCTTGGTGTTGCGGGGTTGGCGGCGACGCGTGGACTGCGAGTGCCGCGCCTGTGGTTCGAGTCGTTCCACCTCATCACCGTCGCCGCCGCGCATCCGGACCCAGCGGCACGGGTGGCGGCGGTGCTCGATGCCCAAGCTGACCCGCTGCGCCGGCTGCGGAACGCATACAGCGACGACGTGCTGGCGTACGAAGCGCACCGGTTGGCCGCGTCGGACCTTTCGATCGCCTGCGGCACGATGAGCTGGACGGAGCCGACCGCAGAGTGCTGGTGGGCGGTGAGCACGAGCGACATCGCAGCCGATCACGCGGTCGCGCTTGCAACGGGAATTGCTCCGATGGAGTTGCCCACGCTGCGGCGATTCGCGCGGCACGAGCTGATCCCACCGGATGTGACACTGCAGAGCACGCTCCCCTCTCTGGATGGTTACGCGACATCCATGTGGCGCGCACGCACCCATGCGGCACGCGAACGGATCATCGACGCGCGACGGGCGCTTGCATACGACTTCGCGACCGGACGGCGGAACGTGCACAAGATCCCGGGTTACGTTCGCCGTCAACTGGCGTCCCGGCGGGGAGGTGCAGCGTGAGCCGGTTGCGTTTCGGCGTTGTCGGTTGCGGCGCCATCTCCACCTTTTATCAACTGCCGGCGATTCGACATTGCTCGCAGGTGGACCTCGTCGCGGTTGTCGACACCGATCTGGCGTGGGCGCAGAGCGTGGCACGTCGATTCGGCGTGCGCGCTGCGTTTGCGAGTTACCGCGATCTGATTGGACACGTCGACGCGGCGCTGGTTGCGACGCCAAATCACACCCACGCGGATATCGCTTGCGGGTTGTTGCAAGCCGGCGTCCATGTCCTGTGCGAAAAGCCGATGAGCAGCACGCGCGCTGAGGTCGAACGGATGTTCGACGTCGCGACGCGCTCGGGCGCACGCTTGATGGCTGCGCATTGCCTGCGCTTCAGTCCGAACCTCGCCCTGCTCAAGCAAGCGATCGCGACGGGCTGGCTGGGTGATGTCAGAGAGCTCTCGGGCGGCATCGGTGGGCGCTACGAGTCCGGTACGCAGCGGACAGACTTCCGCCGGCAAAAGCAACTTGCCGGCGGCGGCGTGCTCCTCGATCTTGGTATCCATTTGATCGACCTGGCGATGTGGCTCGTCGCAGACCACCCGGTGAACGTCGCCTACGAATCGACGCGTGCCGCCGAGTGGGAAGTTGAGACTGATGCCGAGGTGGCGTTGGAGTTCGGCACAGGAGTTCGAGCGATGCTCGCGTCCAGTTTCACTCGCACCCTCGAAAGTGCGCTGACGGTGCGGGGTACTGCCGGTTGGGCGACCGCGGCACTGTATCGCCCGACGGATCTGACATTCTTCAGCCGCAGCGCGCGACTCTGTCAGCACGCAGGAGTGCAACAGCTCCAGCTCGCCGACGAATCGATGTACGACGGACAGATCGCGCATTTTTGCCACGCGGTGCAGTCCGGCAACGAGTTCGCCGTTCGTGCCGATGAGGTGCGCGGCGTGATCGACGTGATCGAACGCTGCTACCGACAACAAGAGGCACACGCAGCATAGTCATGAGAGTCCTCGTCACTGGAGCGAGTGGGTTCATCGGTTCGCGCGCGGCGACCCGGTTGGCATCGCTAGGCGCGGACGTGCGCGGTGTGGTGCGGCGTAGCATCACACTCCGCCGAGAAGCCCGTGTGCAACTCATTCGCGGCGACGTCACCGATCCGGTTTCGCTGCGCCATGCGATGGCGGGATGCACCGTGGTGTTTCATTGCGCATGGGGCGGCACGACGCTCGACGAGCAGCGCCAAATCAACGTCGAAGGTACGCGCAACGTCATCGAGGCAGCGGCGGCCGCTGGCGTGGGGCGGGTCGTTCATTTCAGCTCTATGGCGGTGCATGGCTACCGGTTGGGTGCGCTGCTGAGCGAAGACGCGCCATTAGATCTCCATAGCGACGCGTATGGGATCAGCAAAGCCGAGGGTGAGCTTGTGGCGTTCGAGCGCGGCCACGCGCTCGGGATCGAGGTGGTCGCGCTGCGACCGACGTTGGTCTACGGACCACGTTCGCCGCTGTGGGTGCTCGCCTACTTCGAGCGCGTGAAGAACGAGCAAGTCGCGTTGATCGACGGCGGCAAGGGGCTGGCGAATTTGGTCTACGTCGACGATCTCGTCGACGCGATGTGGCTGGCGGCGCGCCAGCCGGTTGCGGGCGAAGCGTTCTTGATCTCCGGTCCCCAGCCGGTGACGTGGCGAGAGTATCTCGGTTACTTCGCCGCAATGTGCGGCAAACCGCCGCCGCCGACGGTGTCGTTGCGGCGCGCGCAGATCGAGGTGCAGTGGCTGCGGGTATACGGAACACTGGCTCAGCGCCCGCGCCGCCTGCAGGGCATGGACCTCTCGCTGATGACGCAACACACCGCGGTGAGTATTGAAAGAGCTCGACGCCTGCTCGGCTATGACCCGCGCGTGTCGCTTGTCGACGGCATGCAGCGCTGCGAACGGTGGCTGGCGCAAGCAGGGTATCTACCCCCCGTCGAACCCGCACGGGCAACCGGTACATGAGCAGTTTGCACAAGAACTTCGCGTTCCTGACGGCAAGCAATTTGCTCTCGCCGCTGTTCTCGATGGCGCTGGTGCTGGCGATCAGCCGACTCCAAGGTGTCGAGGTGCTTGGCAAATATTCCTTGATGATGACCGTGTTCGTGTTGGGTCA
>DATKMK010000111.1:0-3536 GCA_035541895.1 Binatia bacterium
AGATGCGCGATGGCGACTCTCGCTGTCTACGCCGCCGCTCTTACTGAATTTCCACCACGTGCAGGGACTCTAACTACAGATCGGCCGGCGGTTCGACCTACGGTGGCAGGCCGTGCAGCTTGGCGAGTTGTTGCGAACGGACCTTGAACGGCACGGGGCAACCGTTTGTGAGGATGAACTGTAGCGCCCAGGTGATGTTCGCGCTGGCCTCGAGCGGCGATTGGGTGAAAGTAACGGATGAGGCGACCGCGCGGCCCCTCTCCTGAACCCCGGCCCGAGGGGTGGCCCTCAACCCCGGTCAGTCAGGTTGATCTTCATCGAGCGTCTCGCTCGGGTGCGCGCTGATTTGCTGGCAATCGCTTCGCGAGACTTGGAGAACCGCCTGAGGCGGATGCCATCTTTACCGTCTTTCTGCCGAATCGCGTCCCTGCCGCTGCTTCGGTCTCTCTGGTGGGCAGGCCCGGCACATCGGTAAACGCTAGGGCGTTACTGAGGACTGCCCCCCCACCAGCGGGTGTCAAGCGACAGGAGAAACTGACCCCCTTCCGACACGAAGAGTGACCCCCTCCGATCCGTTGGTGTTTCGTTGATCAGCGCGAGCCGGCAGCGCCGGCGAGCGCCAACAGACATCCGAAGCTGCCCAGGTGCGAATCGATCCACGTTAGCCGTCGTTTCGATGTGCGCGGGCGAGCAACCCGGCCTTCTTCTTCTGCCGCAGACGAAAGCTCTCGCCTTGAATCATCAGGGTGTGACTGTGATGGAGCAGCCGATCGAGGATCGCGGCTGCGAGAACGTCGTCGCCAAAGACGGTGCCCCATTGCGTGACGAGCTGATTGGTCGTGATCAGGAGGCTGGCGCGCTCGTACCGACGTGCCACGAGCTGGAAGAAGAGATGGGCGCTGCGCCGCTCGAATGGCAAGTAGCCGAGCTCGTCGATGATGAGCAGCTTCGGTTTCGTATAAAACATCAGCCGGTCGGCGAGCTGGCCGTCGGTTTCGGCTTTCGACAGCGCGGCCAGCAGGGCGGTCGCACTCGTGAAGAGGACCGAGTGGCCGGCTTCGACGACGGCACGGCCGAGAGCAATCGCCAGATGCGTTTTGCCCACACCGGGTGGGCCGAAGATCAGGACGTTTTCGGCCGGCGCGAGAAAATGCCCGGTGGCGAGCTCGCGGACGAGGCGCTGATCGACGGACGGTTGGAATTTGAAGTCGAATTCGTCGAGCGTTTTGACCGTCGGGAAATGCGCGATCTTCAGCCCCATGGCCACGCGGGTCCGCTGTTTCGCGTCGACCTCCTGGCGGAGAACGCTGTCCAGGAAATCGAGATAGGTCGGCTCGGTGCGGGCGGCGTCATTGAGCACGGCATCGAGGCGGTCCGCGACGTACCGCAGGCGTAGCCGCGTGAGGTGCTCGACCACGCGGGCCTGGGTCACGGCGCTCATTGGCCACCGCCCGCGATGATGGCCGCATAGTCGGCGAGGTCGCGGCCCAGCGGCGCCAGCGACGCGCCCGGCACCGGGGCGGTGTCGACGCGCCAGAGCCCGGCGTAGTGTTGCGGATTGACAACGCGCGCAAACGGCTCGGTCGATCGCGCGTGAGTGGCGACGAGCTCGGTGCCGTGGAAGATCTCCACGCGGTCATCACCCACCGCCACGTCGACGTGGTCGCGCACCAGGCGATGCGGCACGCTGTAGCGGACCGTGTCGACATCGACGAAGGCGTCGAGCGCCACCCGTCGGCGCACGCGCTGCACGCGTCGTGGCAGCGCGCGGTCGGGTAGCGGGCGCAACTGCGCGCGCTCGTCGCGCTCGAATCGGACGATGGGCGCTTCTCGCGTCGTGCCGTGCCGGCGCTGGTCGGCCAGCATGATCCACGTGACCAGGTGCTGCTCGAGCGCGGCAAACGAGTCGAACGTCAGCTCCGCGAGCGCGTTGCACTTGACGAATTTGACGCCGGCTTCCGTCTTGCCTTTCGTCCGCGCGCGATACGGGGCGCAGGCCCGTGGCTGGACGTCCCAATCGCGACAGAACGCCAGATACGCGGGATGGAAGCTGGCGGTGCCCGTCGCGCGATCACGACCGATGACGAGGGCCCGGGCATTGTCGCCGAGGAGCACGCGCGGAACCCCCCCGAAGTGGCGGAACGCCGCCGCGATGCCCTCACGCCAATCGTCGCCGCGCTCATTCAGAAACGCTTTGACGAAGAGACGACGCGAATAGCTAAGTACCGCCACCAGCAGGAACACGCGCACCGCGACGCCGGCGATCACGATCCGCTTCTGGCCGAAGTCGATCTGGAGCTGGTCACCCGGCGGCGTTTCCACCCGCACCGTCGCGAGCGCCGCCGCGCGCTGGGTCCGCCGCAGGTCCGCGACGGCGCGCTGGATCGTGCGCTCGGCCACGACCACGCCGCGCTCGGTCAGCAGCCGGCGAACGACCACAGCATTCCCCGCGGCCACGCCGGCGTACAGCTCTCGGGCCATCTGCCGATCGGCGTCCGACAGCTTCCGCGCCGCCGGCCGGACCTGCACGCCGGCGGTCACCGGCGCGCGTCGATACCGCCGCACGGTGTTACGCGCGATACCGAGCTGTTTTGCAATGGTCTTGCTGCCGACGCCGCGACTCGCCAGATCGCGAATCGCTGTGACGATGTCGCCGTCGATCACCGGTACCTCCGCGGCTGGAGATACCAGAACACCTGCCTCGAACTCCATTCGACCTCCTCCCCGAGGGGGTCAGAATTAGTGTCGCGAGGGGGTCAATATCACTGTCGCTCTACAAGACTGCTTAAGCGGGAAACAGGCCGAACGTTCTTGCACCATCTTCACAGCCGTCGTACTCACGAAGCCGTAAGCCTACTCAAGACCACAAACCTGAGCATCAAGGAAGTTGCTGCACGGGTTGGCTACTCGACGGGTCAACTCGATCATTACTTCGCCAGGTTTCACCGTTCGACCCCTACGGCCTTTCGTCGAGCTCATCTGCGCTAGCCCATCCGTCAATCCCAGGTCACGAATCTGAATCAGAGAGCACGATTCAGCAACGCTTCAACGTTGCTCCTAATTCCGTCGCCCACCAGAATCCTACGAAACCGTCCTGTGTGATTGGAGGTTAGGAGGAGCAATGACAAGAACAAGATTTACATGGGCCGTCTTCTTGCTCGCGAGCTTCACTTTCGCAGCTGTGGCGCGCGGTCAATCCATGAGCCTGATTCCCAAGGCAGAGTTTGGTGGGTACCCATACTCCTTCCTGGATGCATGTAACAACATGAGTCAATGGCCCAACGTCTTGAGTGTCACGTCAGACCTCGGGTCCTTTGTAGCCGATCTCAATGCCGGGGACGACTCTAGCCTTTCAACATGTTTCTCGAACATGCAGGAAGCTGGCCTGGAGCTCACGATTGAAGCGGCTGCCGTGCAGCCCGGGGGATGCGGCGGAGGCGTGGGTTGCTACAACTCACTTGCTTCAACGCTGACTCGGATGATCAACTTGGGCGCGCCGGCAATCCGCATCCGGCTGCAGGAACCATTAACGGATG
>DATKMK010000112.1:0-14991 GCA_035541895.1 Binatia bacterium
GCGCTTGCGGTCGATCTCCGGATGATCCACCATCTCGAGAATCGCCATTTCAGCGGCGTCTCCCCAGCGGCGATCCGCCATCTTGAGAACGCGCGTGTAACCGCCCGCGCGCTTCTTGTAGCGATCCGCCAGCGTCGTGAACAGCTTCGCCACGACGTCCTCGCTCCGGGTACGATCGAAAGCCAGGCGGCGAGCCGCCGGCGTTCCGATCTTCCCGAGTGTCACGAGCCTGTCGACCACGCGGCGAACTTCCTTCGCCTTCTGGACGGTCGTCACGATCTGCTCTTTCTCGATCACCGAGTTCGCCATGTTACGGAACATGGCCACGCGGTGCGAGGTGTTTCGGCCGAACTTGCGGCCATCTACTCCGTGTCTCATAAATCCCTCTTAATCCTCGATATCGTCCGAATCATCAAACTCTTCCGCGCCGCCGCGGTCGCTCATGATGCGGTTCTCATCCACATCGGAGTCCGCCGGCTTCGGCGGCTGTGACGGAGGCACGAAGCCTTCGAGCTTCATTCCCAGGCTCAGGCCCATCTCAGCGAGAATGTCCTTGATCTCGTTGAGCGACTTGCGGCCGAAGTTCTTGGTCTTGAGCATCTCGGCTTCGGTCTTGCGCACCAGTTCGCCGATGTACTTGATGTCGGCGTTCTGCAGGCAGTTGGCCGCGCGCACGGACAGTTCCAATTCGGCGACGCTGCGGAACAAGTTTTCGTTCAGCGTCGGCTGGGCCTCCTGGGCGGCTTCCGCCAACTCCGGCGTCTCCTCGAAGTTGATGAAGACGCTGAGCTGGTCCTGCAGGATGCGCGCGGCGTAGGCGACCGCGTCGTCCGGGCGCACGCTCCCGTCGGTCCACACTTCCAAGGTCAACTTGTCGTAGTCCGTGCGCTGCCCGACGCGGGCATTGGTCACGGTGTAGTTGACTTTTCGGACTGGTGAAAAAATCGCGTCGATCGGAATCGTGCCCACCGGCGCGTCTTCTTCCTTGTTGCGCTCGGCCGGCACATAGCCGCGCCCGGTACGGATGGTCAGCTCCGCATCGAGCTTACCCTCTTTCGAGAGCGTCGCGATCGTCAGATCGGGGTTGAGGATTTCCAGGTTCGGGCCGCCTTGAATGTCGCGCGCCTTGACCTCGGTCGGCCCCTTGGCTTCGATGCGGGCCGTGGCTTGCAGGCCGTCATGCAAACGCAGACGAACCTCCTTCAAGTTGAGGACAATGTCGGTGACATCCTCTCGCACGCCGGGCAGCGTGGAGAACTCGTGCAGGACGCCCTTGATTTTCACCGCCGTGACGGCGGCGCTTTGTAACGACGAGAGCAAGACGCGCCGGAGTGCGTTGCCGATGGTCATGCCGAAGCCGCGCTCGAACGGCTCGCCGACGAACTTGCCGTAGGTGGCGTTCAGCTCCTTGTCTTCGGCTTCGAGCTTCTTCGGTTTGAGCAAATCGCGCCAGTTGCGTTGTGGCTGCATTTGGTACCTCCGCGATAGTGACGGGCGACGGCGCCTACTTCGAGTAGAGTTCCACGACGAGCTTCTCGTTGATGGGCATGGTCAAATCCGCGCGGGTCGGCAGCGCCTTGACCCGCCCGGCAAATGCTTCGCGCTGCACTTCGAGCCACTCGGGCACACCCCGCCGCTCGGCTTGCGCCAACGCCTCCTGGATCCGCGCGACGTTGCGGCTCTTCTCGCGCACGGTCACCACGTGACCCGGCTTGAGCAGGAAGGACGGGATGTTCACGGTGCGGCCGTCGACCGCGAAGTGGCCGTGACGCACGAGCTGGCGGGCTTCGGCCCGCGAGGTGGAGAACCCCATTCGATAAATCATGTTGTCCAGCCGGCGTTCGAGCAGCAGGAGCAGCGCTTCGCCGGTGATCCCACGCGAGCGCTCGGCCATCTCGAAGTAACGGCGGAATTGCCGTTCGAGCAGCCCGTACATGCGCTTGACCTTCTGCTTCTCGCGCAACTGCACGGCGTACTCGGAGAACCGCACGCGTCCCTGCCCATGGTCGCCGGGCGGATAGTTGCGGCGCTCGATCGCGCACTTGTCGGTGTAACACCGCTCGCCCTTGAGGAAGAGCTTCAATCCCTCACGGCGACACAGCCGGCAGACGGAATCGGTATATCGAGCCACGATGAATGCCTCCTGGTACTACACACGCCGCCGTTTCGGCGGACGACAGCCGTTATGTGGAATGGGGGTGACGTCTTTGATGAGCGAGATGGCAAAGCCCGAGGCTTGCAACGCGCGCAGCGCCGATTCGCGGCCGGCGCCCGGGCCCTTCACGAAAACCTGCACCGAGCGCACGCCGGATTCCATCGCCTTCTTCGCGGCCGCTTCCGCCGCGAGCTGTGCCGCGAACGGCGTGCCCTTGCGCGAACCCTTGAGCCCGACGGAACCGGCAGTCGCCCAGGCGATCACGCCGCCGGTCGGGTCGGTGATGGTGATGATCGTGTTGTTGAAGGTCGAGTGAATATGCGCCACGCCTTCGCTAACCACGCGCTTGGTCTTCTTGCGCTTGGGCGTCGCGGCCGGCTTCTCGGCGCCACCCTTGGCCTTCTCGGTCGTTTCGTCTTTCGCCATCAATGCGATCCTCTCCGTGTACGACTTAGCCCTTCGGTGGGGCCGCCTTCTTGCCGGCGATGGTGCGCCGCGGCCCCTTGCGGGTTCGGGCGTTGGTGTGCGTCCGCTGACCGCGCACCGGCAAATTGCGGCGGTGGCGCAGGCCGCGGTAGGCGCCCATCTCCATGAACCGCTTGATGTTCATCGCAATCTCGCGGCGCAGATCGCCCTCGACCTTGAAGCCTTGATCGATGACCTGACGGATGCGGACGACGTCGTCGTCGCTGAGCGCGTCGCTCTTGAGATTCGGATCGACCTTGGCATTCGCCAAGATGCGGTTGGCGCTCGAGCGGCCGATGCCGAAGATATAGGTCAACGCCACTTCCATCCGCTTATTGCGCGGCAGATCGACGCCTGCGATACGTGCCATACCGTTCCTCGCTTATCCTTGGCGCTGCTTGTGGCGCGCGTTGGTGCACAGAATCCGCACCACGCCTTGGCGGCGCACCACCTTACAGTTCTTACAAATCTTCTTCACCGATGCTCGAACTTTCACAATCGACTCCGTTCTACGCGGCGCTCAGCACGTACGGCCCGTCGTCGGTGACCGCCACCGAATGCTCGAAATGTGCCGAGCGGCGGCCGTCGCGGGTGACCGCCGTCCAGCCGTCTTCCTTGATGAACACCTCCGGACCGCCCTGGTTCACCATCGGCTCGATGGCGAGCACCATGCCCGCGCGCAATCGCACGCCGCGGTCGCGCGTGCCGAAGTTCGGGACTTGCGGATCTTCGTGCAACCGCTTGCCGATCCCGTGCCCGACGAAGTCGCGCACCACCGAGTACCCGCCATTCTCGACGTGGGCCTGAATTGCGGCCGAGACGTCGCCGACGCGCTTGCCGACGACGACCTCTCGGATGCCTTCGAGCAGCGACTCGTGCGTCACGCGCATCAGCCGTTCGTCTTCGACGGTCACGTGGCCGACCGGCACGGTGATCGCCGCATCGCCGTAGTACCCTTCGTAGCAGACGCCGAAATCGAGGCCCACGATGTCGCCCTCGCGCAGCACCCGCTCCTCCGATGGAATGCCGTGCACCACCTCCTCGTTGATGGAAATGCACACGCTCCGCGGATAGACCCGGCCGGCGACCTCGTAGCCCTTGAACGCGGGCCGCGCCACCCGCTTGCGCGTCAGCTCTTCGGCCACCGCGTCGAGCGCCCCGGTGGTGACGCCCGGCCGAACTCGCGCGCGCAATTCCGCGAGAACCTCAGCGACGATCGCATTGGCCCGGCGCATCACTTCGATCTCGTCGTGGGACTTGAGCATGATCATTGCGCGGGCAGCACCTGCAAAATGCGGTCGAACACTTGCGTCGGGCTACCGAGCCCGTCGACGGTCCGCAGGAGGCCGCGTGCCGTGTAATAGGAAATCAAGGGAGCCGTCTGCCGTTCGTACACGTCGAGTCGGGCGGCAATGGTGTCTTCGTGGTCGTCATCGCGTTGATATAGCTCGCCGTTGCACTTATTGCACAGGCCGGAGTTCACCGGCGGATCGAAGATGATGTGATACATCGCCCCGCACTCGCGGCACGTACGCCGGCCGCTCAACCGCTTGATCAACTCGTCGCGGCTGACCACCAGGCTGACCACGTGATCGATGTGCTTGTTCATCGGTGCCAACATCTGCGCCACAACTTCCGCCTGAGCAACCGTGCGTGGAAATCCGTCGACGATGAAGCCGCTGCGGCAATCATCCTTCCGCACCCGTTCCTCGATGACCCGCACGACGATGCCGTCGGGCACCAGCTCGCCGCGATCCATGAATCGCTTGGCTTCCACGCCGCCTGGGGTCTTTCGCTTCACCGCGCCGCGCAAC
The DNA here is from genome assembly GCA_035541895.1 of Binatia bacterium. Taxonomy (GTDB): domain Bacteria; phylum Desulfobacterota; class Binatia; order HRBIN30; family JACQVA1; genus DATKMK01. The sequence continues at coordinate 4,435 of DATKMK010000112.1, forward strand.
AAGTCGCCGGACGAAATGTGCGGTATCTCCAATCGCTCCTGCAACAGCTTCGCTTGCGTCCCCTTTCCGGAACCCGGGGGCCCAATGAGCACCACCTGCACCACACGGCCTCGACTGGCACCCTTAGCGACGGCCACGGATACGCCCGCCGCGCATGAAGCCTTGATAGCTCCGCGTCAGCAAGTGCGTCTCCATCTGCGCAACCGTATCCAGTGCCACACCGACGACGATGAGCAGCGCGGTGCCGCCGAAGAAAAACGGAACGTTCAGCCGTTGGATCAGCACCGTCGGCAACACACACACCGCCGCAACATAGAGGGCACCGCCCAGGGTGATGCGCGCCAGCACGCGATCGATGTACTCTGCGGTTCGCGGCCCCGGTCGAATTCCCGGGATATAGCCGCCGAACTTCTTCATGTTCTCGGCCACGTCGCTCGTGTTGAACGTCACCGCCGTGTAAAAGTAGCAGAAGAAAATGATGAGGCCGACGTACGCGATCTCGTACACCCAACTGCCGGGACGCAGGTATTCGACCGCCGTCTGAGCCCACGGCGTTTCGAGGAAGCCGGCGATCGTGCCGGGGAACACCAGCAACGACGACGCGAAGATCGGCGGAATCACGCCCGAGGTATTGATCTTGAGCGGCAGATGCGAGCTTTGGCCCCCGTACATCCGCCGCCCGACGACGCGCTTCGCGTATTGCACCGGGATGCGCCGCTGCCCCCGTTCCATCACGATGATGACGCCGATGACCGCCACCATGAAGACGAGGAGGCCGAGCAGGACGAAGATGCTGATCTCGCCCTCGCGCATGAATTCGATCGTGGTCGCCGCCGCCGACGGGAATGCCGAGACGATGCCGGCGAAGATGATCAGCGAAATCCCGTTGCCGATGCCGCGCTCGGAGATTTGCTCGCCCAGCCACATGATGAACGCCGTACCCGAACTGAGGGTAATCACCGTCATCAAACGGAAGGTCCAACCCGGGAACAACACCACCGAGCCGCCGCCGGGAGTCTGCGCGTGCTCCAAGCCGATGCTCATGAAGAGGCTCTGGATCACCGACAGCACCACCGTGGCGTAGCGCGTGTACTGCGTGATCTTCCGCCGGCCCATCTCGCCTTCCTTCGACAGGCTTTCGAGATACGGGACGACGACCGTGAGCAATTGCAGAATGATCGACGAGCTGATGTACGGCATGATGCCGAGCGCGAAGATCGAGAACTGTTCGAGCGCGCCGCCGGACATCATGTTCACGAAGCCGAAGATCGAGCTGCGCTGGGCCGCGAAGAAGGCCGCCATCGCGGCGCCATCGATGCCGGGCGTGGGAATGGCGACGCCGAGGCGGTACACCGCCAGCATCCCGAACGTGAACAGCAGCCGCCGCCGCAGTTCGGGGATCTTCGACGCGCTTTGGAACCCTTCAAGCACCGGCGATGACCTCCGCGCGGCCACCGGCCGCCTCGATACCCTGCTTCGCCGTGCCGCTGAATTTGTGGGCCTGCACGGTGAGCGCCTTGGTGAGCTTTCCCTCGCCGAGAATCTTCACCGGTAGACCGCGACGCGCCAACCGCCGCTCGATCAACTGGGCCGGATCAACCGTCGCACCGGCCTCGAAGCGCTCTTCCAAGGTCGCCAGATTGACGATGGAGAACTCGCGCCGCGTCGGATTGTGAAAGCCGTGCTTCGGCAAGCGCCGCTGCAGCGGGTTCTGCCCGCCCTCATATCCCGGCGGCGTGTTGCCGCCCGAGCGCGCGCCGCGCCCCTTGTGCCCGCGGCACGAGGTCTTGCCGTGGCCGGAGCCCGGACCGCGACCGACCCGCTTGCGCTTCTTGTTGGCGCCCGGGGCGGGCGACAGATTGCTGAGATTCATCTACGACTCCACCTGCACCAAGTGCTGCACTTTGCGCAGCATGCCGCGCGCCGCATCGGTGTCGCGCACGATCACCGTCCGACCGATGCGCGTCAGACCCAGGCCCCGCAGCGTGTCGCGTTGCCGCGTATTCTGTCCGATCGGGCTGCGCGCCAACCGCAGTTTCAGCATTCGCGGTTCGCTCATGCTTGGCCTCGAATTTCGGCCAGCTCGCGCCCGCGCGCCGCCGCGATCTCGTCGGGTAGGCGCAGCGTGCGCAGCGCTTCCATCGTGGCCTTCACCGTGTTGTGCGGATTGTTCGACCCGATGCACTTGGTCAACACGTTGCGGACCCCCGCCAACTCGACCACAGCGCGAACACCGCCGCCGGCGATCACGCCGGTCCCATCGGCAGCCGGACGCAGCAGCACGTGGCCGGCACCGTATCGACCGTGGACTTCAAACGGGATCGTGCCGCCGATCAACGGAACCGTCAGCAAGGTCTTCTTCGCGTGTTCGATGCCTTTGCGAATCGCTTCGGGCACCTCGTTGGCTTTGCCCAGTCCGTAACCGACGTGCCCGTTGCCATCGCCCAACACGACCAACGCGCTGAAGCTGAATCGGCGTCCGCCCTTCACGACTTTCGCCACGCGGTTGATCTGCACGACCTTCTCTTTGAGCTCCATGCCGTGCGCTTCGATACGTTCGCGCGCTCTTCCGAATGCCATCGTCGCTCCTTAGAACTTCAACCCGGCTTCACGCGCGGCGTCGGCGAGCACCTTGACGCGGCCGTGGTAAAGAAAGCCGTTGCGATCGAACACCACCTCGCGAATCGCCCGCTCGGCGCACAGCTTCGCGATCAGGGCACCGACCTGTTTGGCCGCGTCGCGGGTGGCGGCGTTCTTCAGCCCCTCGCGCAACTCGGGCGAGAGCGTCGACGCGGCCGCGAGGGTTCGGCCGGTCTCGTCCGAAATGACCTGCGCGTACATGTGTTTGTTGCTGCGATACACCGACAGGCGCGGGCGCTGATCGCTGCCGAGCAGGCGGCGGCGCACCCGAGCTTGACGGCGTTGGCGCGCGATACGTTTTTCGTTTCCTACCATCGTGTCGTGTCCGTCAGTCGCGTCGTTGCCATCAGCTTGCACCCGCCGCACCGGCCGCCTTGCCGGCTTTGCGGCGGATCGTTTCCTGCGCGTACTTGATGCCTTTTCCCTTGTACGGCTCCGGCGGTCGCAACGCGCGAATGCCGGCGGCGACTTCACCGAGCAGTTGTCGGTCGTTCCCTTCGAGCGTCACGATCGTCTGCTTCTCCACCTTCGCCGTCACACCCGCCGGCAACTGGTACATGATCGGATGCGAGTAACCAACGGTGATGTACAACGCGTTCGTCCGCCCGTCGGCGCGATAGCCGACGCCGTTGATTTCGAGCGTGCGGCTGAAACCGCCGCTCACCCCCTGCACCATGTTGGCGATCAATTTGCGCGTCAGCCCGTGTAGCGCCCGCGCTTGGCGACCTTCGCCGGCGCGGGCGACGCGCAGCACGTCGCTGTCACGCGTCACCGCAATTCCGGCGGGCAGCGAGTGGGTCAGCTTGCCTTTCGGGCCTTGCACGGTCACCTGGCCGTCGGTCATGTCGACCTGAACGCCCTTGGGAACCGGAATAGCCAGTCTACCGATACGTGACATCGTCGAACCCTACCACACCGAGCACAAGACCTCGCCGCCGAGGCCGCGCTTGGTGGCTTCACGGTCGACCAACACGCCGGCCGAGGTGGAGAGAATGTTCACGCCGAGTCCGCCGCGCACCGACGGAATGTCGCGTGACCCCACATAGGCTCGCAAGCTCGGCCGGCTGATCCGTTTGATACCCGTGATCACCGGGCGGTTCTGCGCATCGTAGCGCAGCCACACCCGCAACACCTTGTGACTCCCCTGCTCGACCACGCTGTATTCCGACAGGTATCCCTCCGCGATGAGGACACCGACGAGGCGCTCCTTGATCCGCGACCACGGTACTTCCACCTGCGTCTTGCGCGCGCGCACGCCGTTGCGCAAACGCGTCAGCAGGTCGGCGATCGGATCCGTCATGCTCATGACAACACCTACCAACTCGCCTTGATCAGCCCCGGGATCTGTCCCCGACGGGCGAGATCGCGCAGACACAAACGACACATCTGGAAGCGGCGGTAGTACGCGCGAGGCCGCCCGCACAACGGACAACGATTGTAGGCCCGCACTTTGAACTTCGGCGGGCGTTGCGCCTTGATACGCAAGCAGGTCTTGGCCACTCGATCCTCCTACGCTCGAAACGGCATGCCCATCACCTTCAACAGCGCCCTGCCTTCGGCGTCGTTTCGGGCGGTGGTGACGATGCAGACGGTCATGCCGCGCACCTTGTCGATCTTGTCCAAATTGATCTCCGGAAAAATGATCTGCTCGCGCACGCCGAGGGCGTAGTTGCCGCGGCCGTCGAAGGCCTTGTCCGACACGCCGCGAAAGTCGCGCACGCGCGGGAGCGCAACGTTCACCAGGCGATCGAAGAATTCATACATCCGATCGCCGCGCAGCGTCACCATGCAGCCGATCGGTTGATTCTCGCGCAGCTTGAAGTTGGCGATCGCTTTGCGCGACTTCGTGATCACCGGTTTCTGGCCGCTGATCGCCGTCAACTCCTCGACTGCGGCGTCGAGGACCTTGACGTTTTGGAGCGCCTCGCCCAGTCCCATGTTGATGATGATCTTCTCCAAGCGCGGCGCTTGCCAGACGTTGCGGCAGCCGAGATCCTTGATCAGGCTCGGCAGCAGTTCCTTGGTGTAGCGTTCTCTCAGTCGCGAGGCCACGGCACTACCTATCCAGTTGTTCGCCGCAGCGACGACAGACTCGGACGCTTCGGCCGTCTTGCAGCGGCTTTTTTCCCATGCGGACGGGGGCGTTGCACTTGTCGCACATGATCATGACGTTCGACCGATGGATCGGTGCTTCCTTCTCGACGATGCCTTGGGCGCTCTGCGCGCCGCGCGCCTTGGTGTGACGCTTGACCACATTGAGGCGTTCAATCAAGACGCGCTCGCGATCCGGAATGACCCGGAGCACCTTGCCGGTCTTGCCGCGCTCGCGCCCGGCGATGACCATGACCGTATCGTTCTTGCGAATCTGTGCACGCATGGAATCGTCTCAGATCACTTCGGGCGCCAGCGACAGGATCTTCATGAACCGCTTGGCGCGCAACTCGCGCGCCACCGGTCCGAAGATGCGCGTACCGATCGGCTCGCGCGCGTTGTCGATCAGCACGGCCGAATTGGAGTCGAACTTGATGTACGAGCCGTCGGCTCGTCCGACTTCCTTGGCGGTCCGCACGATCACGGCCTTCATGACGTCGCCCTTTTTCACCTTCGCGTTGGGAATGGCCTCTTGCACCGAGACGACGATGATGTCGCCGAGCGAGGCGTACTTGCGCCGGGTGCCGCCGAGCACCTTGATGCAGAGCACGCTGCGGGCGCCGGAGTTGTCGGCCACGTCGAGAACTGTCTCAGCTTGCACCATGTCACGTTCACGCGGGAGTCGAATGACACGCCGACGCGCCTCCTCACACCGCCTTCTCGAGAATCGCGCGGACGGTCCACCGCTTGTCGCGGCTGAGCGGGCGCGTCTCCGCGATCAGGACGCGATCGCCGATGCCACACTGGTTCTGTTCGTCATGCGCCTTGAACTTGCTTTGGCGGCGCAGATACTTGCGATATTTGGGGTGTCGCACCAGACGCTCGACCGCGACGACCACCGTCTTCTGCATCTTGTCGCTGACCACGACGCCCTGGCGAACCTTCGCGTTGCCGCGCTCTGTTCCACTCATGACCGTTTGATTCCCTTCACGCGTTCCTGTTGCACGGTGAGCGCGCGCGCGATGTCTCGCCGCGTTTTGCGAACCTGTGCCGGCGCTTCCAAGCGGTTGGCGCCCTTGCGCAGGCGCAAATGAAAGAGCGACTCCTTGAGCTCACCGAGCTTGGTCGCCAACTCTTGGTCGCTCAGGTCGCGCAACTCTTTAGCCTGCATGGACCGCCCCTAAGCGCGTGCGCACTTGCGTCGGCACCGACAGCTTGTGCGCGGCGAGCCGGAAGGCCTCTTTGGCGATGGCGTCCGTGACGCCTTCCATCTCGAACAGAATCCGGCCCGGCTTCACGACGGCAACCCACAACTCCGGCGAGCCCTTGCCTTTTCCCATTCGAGTTTCGGCCGGCTTCTTGGTCAGTGGCTTGTCGGGAAACACGCGAATCCACACGCGTCCGCCGCGCTTGATGTGACGGGTCAGCGCCACGCGGGCGGCCTCGAGTTCGCGCGCGGTCACCCACGCGCGATCGGTCGCCTGCAGGCCGTAATCGCCGAAGGCCAACGTGCAACCGCGAAACGCGGTGCCGCGGCGGCGCCCCTTCATCTGCTTGCGGTGTTTGACTTTCTTCGGTGCGAGCATGATCGGCCCTTACGCGCCCATCGCCGTCTTCTGCTGCTCTTCTTCCTTGGTGATGACCTCTCCGCGGAAGATCCAGCAGCGCACGCCGATCACGCCGTACGTAGTCTTCGCGATGGCATGGCCGTAATTGATGTCGGCTCGGAGCGTGTGGAGCGGAACGCGGCCTTCGCGATACCATTCGGTGCGTGCGATTTCCGCGCCGCCGAGGCGGCCGGAGCATTGCACGCGGATGCCCTGGGCGCCCATGCGCATCGCGCGGCCGACGGCCTCTTTCATCGCGCGGCGGAACGCCACGCGGCGTTCGAGCTGCAACGCGACGTTCTCGGCCACGAGTTGCGCATCGACGTCGGGACGGCGGACTTCGTGGATGTTGATGAAGGTTTCCTTCGCCGTCAGCTTCGCCAACTCGCCCTTGAGCTTCTCGATTTCCGCGCCCTTCTTCCCGATCACGATGCCGGGCCGCGCGGTGTAGATATTGATCTTCGCCTTGTTCGCCGCGCGCTCGATCTCGACCTTCGAGATTCCGGCGTGGTAGAGCCGGTCCTTCAGAAACTTGCGCACGCGCAAATCCTCGCGCAGCAGCGTGGCGTATTCGCGCCGCGCAAACCACTTCGAGTCCCACTGCTCGATGACGCCGAGGCGAAAGCCTTTTGGATGTACCTTTTGTCCCATGTGTCCCTCAGGCCCGTTCGTCGACCACGATGGTGACGTGACTGGTGCGCTTGCGAATCGGCGTGGCGCGGCCCTGCGCGCGCGGCGTGAATCGCTTCAGGGTCGCGCCGGCGCCGACGCTGATGTGCTTCACGTACAGGCGATCGACGTCGACGTTCTGCGTGTGCTCCGCGTTGGCGACGGCCGATTTGAGCGTCTTGATGACCAGGCGCGCACCTTTCTTCGGCATGAACTCGAGAATGTTGATCGCCTCGCCGACGTTCTTGCCGCGGATGAGATCCACGACCAGACGGGCTTTCTGCGGCGCGATGCGGAGATGACGGCTGACGGCGCGGGTTTCCATCGACTTACGCCTTGGCTCCGGCCGGTGCGGCCGCGGGTTTTACCTCGGCCTTACGATCGCCCGAATGCCCATGGAACGTGCGGGTCGGCGCAAACTCGCCGAGTTTGTGGCCCACCATATTTTCGGTCACGAAGATCGGAATGAACTTGCGTCCGTTGTGGACCGCAAAGGTATGCCCGACCATTTCGGGGATGATGGTCGAACGGCGCGACCAGGTCTTCACCACTCGCTTCTCGCGACTGGTGTTGAGCGCCTCCACCTTCTTGAGCAGGTGGTGGTCAATGAAGGGACCTTTTTTGATGGACCGAGCCACGTCGTCTCCTACTTGCTCCGCCGCTTGACGATGTACCGATCGGTGCGCGGATTGTGCCGCGTCTTGTAGCCCTTGGCCGGCTGTCCCCACGGCGACTGCGGATGGTTGCCCTTCGAGCGTCCCTCACCACCGCCGTGCGGATGATCGACGGGGTTCATCGCGACGCCGCGCACACTCGAACGCCAGCCTTTCCACCGGTTGCGACCGGCTTTGCCGATCGAGACGTTCTCGTGCTCGATGTTGCCCACCTGTCCGATAGTGGCGCGACAAGTCAGTTGTACCTGGCGCAACTCGCCCGACGGCAGCTTCAGCAGCGCGTGATCGCCTTCCTTCGCCATGAGCTGGATGGCCGTGCCGGCGCTGCGGCCGAGTTGTCCGCCCTTGCCCGGCTTCATTTCGACGTTGTGCACCATGGTGCCCAAAGGAATCTGTCTCAGGGTCATGGCGTTGCCTGGTTTGATGTCGGCACCGTCGCCGGCGACCACCGAATCGCCGACCCGCAGGCCGAGCGGCGCGAGGATGTAGCGCTTCTCGCCGTCGCGATAGTTGAGCAACGCCAAGCGCGCCGAGCGGTTCGGATCGTACTCGATCGCCGCCACGGTCGCCGGCACGAGATCCTTGTCGCGACGGAAATCGATGACCCGGTAGCGCCGCTTATGGCCGCCACCGCGGTGCCGGCTGGTCAGCCGACCGAGCGAATTGCGGCCGCCACTACGCAGACGCGGCTCGATTAAGCTGCGCTCGGGCTCGCTCTTGGTGACGTCCGAGAAATCCGCCGCCGTTTGAAAGCGCCGGCCGGCTGATGTCGGTCGATATTGACGCAGTGCCATGGCTATACGGCCTCAAAGAAATCGATGCGCTGGCCTTCCGCCAACGTGACGTACGCCTTTTTCCAGGCCGGACGGCGCCCCACGCTCTTTCCGACGCGGCGCTCTTTGCCGAGATACTTGGCGGTGCGAACCTTTTCGACCTTCACCTTGAACAGCGATTCGACGGCCTGACGGATCTCGGTCTTGTTCGCGCTGGGCAACACCTTGAACACCACCTGATTGCCGAGTTGATTGACGAGCGTCCCTTTCTCGGTGATCAGCGGCGTGGTGACGACCCGGTACACATCTCTCATGGGCGCATCCGTCCTACGCGGTCACCCGCGCGGTGAGGGCATCGACCGCTTCGGGCGTGAGGATCAAGTGCTCGAAGCGTAACAGGTCGCGCACGTTGGCGCCTTCCGCACGCAGCACCTTGACCGTCGGCAGATTGCGCGCCGCGCGTTCGAGCGCGGCATCCTTCGCGGGCACAACGATCAGGCCGCTCTTCACCTGCAAATCGGCCATCAATTTGACCACCAATTTTGTCTTGGGCGCTTCCAACTCGATCTTGTCGAGCACCAACAACTTGCCTTCGCGCGCCTTCAGCACCAAGGCCGACGCCAGGGCGGCTCGACGCGCGCTCGCCGGGATGCGATACGAGTAGTCGCGCGGCTGCGGTCCGAACAAGGTCGCGCCACCCACCCACAGCGGCGAACGCGTGCTACCGGCGCGGGCGCGGCCGGTGCCCTTTTGTCGCCACGGTTTCTTGCCACCGCCGCTGACGAATCCACGCGTCTTGGTGGCCGATGTGCCGGCGCGACGATTGGCGTCCTGCATCTTCACGGTCTCGTACAGCAAGTGCTTCCGCACCGGCTGCGCGAACACCGACTCGGGCAGAGTCAACTCACCGACGCGCTGGTTGCTTTGCGACACGATGGGAACGTTCATCGGCTCAGCCATGTTTCACCGCCGGGCGAATCAACACGATGCCGGAGCGCGCGCCCGCAACCGCGCCGCGAATCAGCAGCACGTTTTCCTCCGGGCGCACGGCCACGACTTCGAGGTTCTGCGTCGTGACCCGCTCGTTGCCGTACTGCCCCGCCATCCGTTTGCCCTTGAACACGCGGCCCGGGTACGAACGGTTTCCGATCGATCCGCCGTGGCGGAAGTACTCGTGCGTGCCGTGACTGCCGGGAAAGCCACCGAATCGGTGTCGCTTGATGACGCCGCTGAATCCGCGACCCTTGGTCGTGCCGGTTACGTCAACGCGATCGCCGGCCTTGAAGACCGTGTCGACGCTCACGGCTTGGCCCGTGGTCAGTTCGGTCTCGCCGTCGACGCGGAATTCGCGCAGGACTTCGAACAGCTTGCCAGCCTTGCTGCAGTGATTGTTGTATGCCTTGGAGACGCGCTGCGCCTTCTTCTCGCCGTATCCGAGCTGCACTGCTGGGTAGCCGTCACTAGCGGCTGTCTTCACCTGGACGACCGTGCACGGGCCGGTGTGGATCACCGTGACCGGGATCAGCTCGCCTTGCGCGCTGAACACCTGCGTCATGCCCAACTTTCTCCCTATGAGACCGAGTGCCATGATCCGTCGTTCACCCCGGCTACTGCAGTTTGATTTCCACGTCGACGCCGGCGGCAAGATCAAGCTTGCCGAGCGCATCGATGGTTTGCTGCGTCGGTTCGAGAATGTCGAGCAAGCGCTTGTGCGTGCGGATCTCGAACTGCTCCCGCGACTTCTTATCGACGTGCGGCGAGCGGTTTACGGTGAAGCGCTCGATGTGGGTCGGCAGCGGGATCGGACCCGCCACCCGACCGCCGGTGCGCCGCACGGTCTCGACGATCTCCTTCACGGACTGATCGAGCAAGCGGTGATCGTATGCCTTCAGGCGTATGCGAATTTTCTCGTTCACGTGACTCGGCTCCCGCTTGCTTCCAGCGCTGCAGCTCCTACTCGATGATCTTGGTGACGACGCCAGCGCCGACGGTGCGGCCGCCTTCGCGGATCGCGAAGCGCAGCCCCTCGTCCATCGCAATCGGCGTGATCAGCTCGATCGCCAACTTCACGTTGTCCCCCGGCATCACCATCTCCGTCCCCGC
>DATKMK010000113.1:0-28310 GCA_035541895.1 Binatia bacterium
GGGGCGAACTGTCCGACGGGGGGGACGCTGACGCTGACTCCCGGCGGGGCGACGGTGACCTATCACGCGGATCAGTCGGTGGCGGTGGACACCGACGGCGACGGCACCCCCGAGCTCACCGCCCCCAACTGCCTCGACCCCACCCTCCTCATGTGTCTGGCGTGAACAAGGAATCGTCAGACGCGGGCGATGCGTGCACGGTGGTGAATCGTCTCAGCAAGACTTTGCCCGCCGGGAAGCCTCGCGGTTTGCTGACGTCGCGACAGGTCGTCACGTGCACCGCCGCCCGCCCGGCATGGCGCGCTCTCGAATAGCGCGCTGCGAGCGCCGCCGCATAGCGAATCGTCTCGCGCGGGAGCCGTTCGAGGCGGTCGGGATTGCGGACCACGACGTGTGATCCGGACTCCGCCCCGACGTGCATCCACACGTCGTGCGGCTCGCCGAGCTTGAAGGTGAGGACGTCATTGTCGCCCGCGGTGCGCCCGACCAACACCGTAAAGCCATCTGGCGACACGAACCGCCGCGCCACTGAACGCCCGTGCCATACACCGGCGTCGGCGTCCGTTGCGCGCTGGGGTTCGTCCGATCGCCTCATCGAGGGCTGTGTACCGCAGCTCAGCGCGCAACGCGATGGAGGCGGATGCGGAACTTTGCTATGCAGTCGCGCGAATGGAAGCGACGAGCCCCAAACCTGCGGCGAAGAAAGCCGCGGACATCAACGTTTTGAAATGCCTCAATCCGGAATGCCGCGGCCTGCTGGGATATGAAGTCGACAGCAATAATGTGCTGTACGTCGACCTCGCCTGGACCGCGCAGCGCGACGGCGAGTCGCGCTATTTCCCCTGCCCCAAATGCGGCGGGCGAAACATCGTCGAGCCGTTCACCGATGCCAAAGGGAAATCCGGACATCGCGTGACCCGGTTCAGTCCCGTGCTCTAAAGACGCCGTGACGACGGGGTGCACGAGGCAAATCAGGTGCACGAGGGAAATCAAATGTGGCACCTGTTGGTTCCCGACATTCCGATCGCCGAAAAGATAGTGCGCTCGGCGGTCATCTACGTCTTCCTGCTGCTCGCAATTCGCTTCACTGGCAAACGGCAGGTCGGCCAGCTCACGCCGTTCGACCTGGTGGTGCTGCTCATCCTTTCAAATGTGGTCCAGAACGCGGTGATCGGGAATGACAATTCCCTGGGCGGCGGCATCATCGGCGCCCTCACCATCTTGGTCCTCAACGCCGCCGTCGTCGAAGTCACCTATCGCTCCAAGCGATTGCGCCGCCTGCTCGAGCCCAGCCCGACGCTGTTGATCCACAACGGCAAGCTGCTGGAAGACAACTTGCGCCGCGAGCGGGTCACACACAGTGATCTGTTCGCCGCGCTGCGCCGCAGTGGCGTCGTCGAACCGAGCGAGGTTCGCTTCGCTGTTCTCGAGGACAATGGCGCCATCAGTGTCGTTCCGCACGTCGTTGAGGTCAAACCCGCCCGGCCGCCGAAGTCCACACCGGAATGTGACGCCTGAGCCGCGTTGTGTCACAACCCGCGGTCTCCGCCACATTTGCACGCTCAGCGGTGACGGAGTGACGCTGCGCAGCCACCGGCATCCGCCTCGAACCGCATCACTCGCTGGAATAGGGGTTGCTTCGTGGGGTGATTGGGAACAAGCAATCGGTGCGTGCAGCCATCTTCACTATTGGCACTATTGGATTGATCGCCGGGAGGCTGTGCGTCCACCCGGCTGCCGCGCAGTCGGCGATCGCCACGCCGACTCCCAGTGCGTCGCCACGCGTGACGTGGACGCTGCACCCGACCAGCAGCCCGACCTTCACCAACACGCACACGCCGACGCGGACGCTGACCCCTACGCGCACCCCCACCCCGACGTGGTTGCCGACCAACTCGCCGACGCAGACACTCACACGAACCCCCTCGGTGACCCCGAGCGGAACCTCGACGCGCCGACCGACTACAAGCCCGACGTCAATTTCGGGCGGCTCTGCGGCGACCCGGACGCCAGCGCCAACGGCGTCGCCGACGCTGACCGGGACCCGTACGTTCACGCCAACCTCGACGGCGACCAGAACCCCGACGCGCACACCGTCGTCGACGCCGACCCGCACGCCGTCCCGAACCCAGACGCTGGCCGGAAATGTTCCGCTGTCGACGGCAACGCATGTTCCCACGAGCACCGCCACCAGCACCGCGACCCGATCCGCCACCTCGACCGCCACGGCGACTCCCACTCGGACCGCCACGGCCTCACCAACGGAGACGCGGCCGGCAACTGCGACTCGCACCAATAGCCCGGTGCCTCAGGTGACCAGCGCGGGCACACGGAACCCGTCGGCGACACCGACTGAATCCGCGACCCGTTCCCCAACGATGACGGCCACCAGCACGTTCACGCGTGTTCCATCGGCGACGGCGAGTACGACGCCTACCTCGACCACCACCCGAACTGCGACCTCGACGCCGATACCGATTGACTCTCGCACCGCTACCGCCAGCGTAACGCCTCCGTTCACGCCGACGCTGACCGGAACGCCGACCGAAACCCTGACGCGCATTCCGACCGGCACACCGTCGGTCTCGCCGACAACGAGCGCAACGAGAACGATGACTGGAACCCTGACGTCGACGAGTACACGCACGCCGACCGCGACGGCCACGGCTTCACATACGGCGACGCCAAGCTCCACGCCGACCAAGACCTTTACCCCCACGTCGACGCTGACGGCCACGTCCTCCCCGACGTGGACGGCAACCCGAACGTTCACTTACACCCCATCGCCGAGCTTCACGCCGACCAACACCTTCACCTCGACATCGACGCCGACAGCCACGGTCTCGCCGACATGGACGGCGACCCGAACGTTCACTTACACCGCATCGCCGACCTTTACGCCGACCGTCACATTCACTCGAAGTGCGACGTCAACCGCCACGTTCTCGCCGACATGGACGGCGACGCGGACGCCAACCGGCACGTACACGGCGACGAGAACTCCCACATCGACCTTGACGCCGTCGCCGAGTTCGACCCCGACCTCCACGGCGACGTTCACGGCGACCCGAACCCCGACGAACACACCGACGGCGACCAACACTCCGACGCGCACCTTCACTCAGACGCCGACGTGGACGCCGACGGTGACCTGGACGCCGAGCGCGACCTTTACGCTGACCGGGACAATTACGCGCACGCCGACGCGCACACCGACCCCGACGACGACGCCCACCGCCACCCCGACTCCCACGGCGACGGCGACTGCGACGTGCGTGAACGGTTTGGCGTGGGATCTCTCAGCGGCGACGGTGATCGATACGGCGCCCGGCAGCAGCGTGTGGCTGACCAAGACCGTGCCCACGAACAGCGGATGGGGGGTGTTCTGGCTGCGCGCCGACCCCGGCCTCGACAGCTTGGCGCGCCTGTTCTACGCACACGTGGACTTTGCGGGACAGATCACGGTCGGGCCGAAATGGATTCTTAACGCGCCGCGCATCCCGTCGCGCGATCGCTACTACAATGTGGCGTGGAACGGCGATCACTACGGCGTGATCGTCGCGAGTCGTGCGGTGCTGAACTACTACAACATGTCGCTGGATGGCGTGCTCTCGGGACAGCGCACCGTTGGCCCACCGCTGTTCGTCGATCCATCGTACGATGAAGAGGCCGACAGCGACTTCGAAGCCTATCCCGACGGTTTCTTCGGCGTCATCGAGGGCGATTGCCTCGGCCACTCGTGCAGCTACGCGTTCAAATTGGATTCCACCGGAGCGCCGCTCACCGGCGTGATGAATCTGGTCGATTTCGACTTCACGCACGAGTTCTATCCGCAAACCGCCTTCGACGGTACCGGCTTTGCGATCGTGATGGTGAAGGACATTCAAATTACCGAAGGCGGCGTCGGCACGAAGTACGAGTTGGCGACCCGCTCATCGCCCACCGCGCGGACCAAGGTGGTGCCGAGCAAGGAATATCTGTGGGATGAATTTCCGGACATCGCGTGGAACGGCGATCACTTCGCATCGGTATGGACCGAGGTGACGCAGCGGCCCTCGAGCGGTCCGCCGATCTCGTGGCAGATTCACTTCGCGAGCTTCTATCGAACGCAAGCGCTGTCGAGTCCCATTGCCGACAAAGTGATCGACGTGATGCCCGACAAGTCGTGGTTGCGATGGACGACGCAGATCCAAGCCGTCGGCCACGATTGGGTGGTGCAGTACACCCGGTGGCAGAACCAGTCGAATCCGCTGGCCGTGTTCGCGTTGGTCGACGATCGCGGCAACCAACTCGGACAGCTCACCCCGTTCACCATGACCGCCGACGCGCTGGGTTCCAGCGTGCACACGGTTGGTGCGAATGTCGGCCGGATGGGCATTGCGCGCGGTGATAACAGCGCCAACACCGCCACGGTGACCTTCCACACGCTGGAACCGCCGATGTGTCGATAGCGCCGGCGTCTCACGACCGCGAGATGCAGGTAGAGCGCATCGCCGATTGTATTCGCTGGTGTCCCGAGTCAGAGCGCTCGAATAGATCGTCTGCAATGCCAGAACTGTAGCCGTACCCTTCAGGGTGCGCTCAGTCGCTGGCAGGGAAGGCCGCGGCGGTGGCTCGGCGCAGGCTAAAGCCTGCGGTTACAGAAACCCAGCAGTCCCCGAAGGATAGCGGGGAGGACTCAGTTGCCGGCGGATTGGGACCTGTAGTAGCGAGTTGTGCACATGGCGACATCGGCTTACCGCGACCTGCTGGATGAAGGCACCGTTGACCCGGTGCTGTTGCAACGCGTTCGGCTTGGGATTCGGACGCTGATCGTCGCCACGGTCATTCTCGCCGCCGGTGAGGTGATCATCCGCAGCCCACTCGAAGTGACTTTGCTCGCGGTGCAGTCGAGTTGTCTGCTGTCGCTCTTCATTCTGCTGTGGGCGGTGCGGCAGGGAGTGGGTCGCCGAGGGGCGATTGCGCTTGGCGTCGCCGCGATGGCGGTTGCCGCCGCAACCAGCCTGTCCGCCGCGGCGGTGACGGGCAACTGGGCGACGCCTCGTTTTGTCTTCGTCGCCATTTCCATGGGGGCCGCTTCATTGATTCCGTGGGGCCGCGCGACGCAGACGCTGGTCGTCGCCATGCTCGGGCTTGCCTACGCCGCGACGATCGCGTGGATCGGCCACCCGACCAGCGGCGCGCGCCCGCGCGAGCTGCTCGAACTCGCGGTGGTGCTCTCCGTTTCGATCTACATCGCCGACGAGTTCGCGCGCTATCGCCGGCTGGTCGAAGCCGAGCGGATGCAGCGGCGGCGCCGCGAGGACGAACTCGAAGAGCAGCGGGCGTTTCTACGCCAGGTCATCGACATCAACCCGCACCTGATTTTCGCGAGAGATCGCGACGGACGCTTCACGCTCGTCAATCGTGCGACCGCCGAGGTCTACGGTGCCACGGTCGAGGAACTCATCGGCAAGCGCGACGACGACTTCAACCCAAACCGCGAGCAAGTCGAGCGCTTTCAGCGTGACGACCTGGCGGTCATGAACTCACGACGCGAGCGGTTGATTGCCGAAGAATTGGTCGCCGACATCGGCGGTCGGCAGCGCTGGCTGCGCACCATCAAGCGCCCGATCATCTCGGCGGACGGACACGTCGAGCAGGTGCTCGGGGTGGCGACCGAGATTACCGAGCAACGCCGCGCCCTGGCGGAACTCGAAGAAGCCGCGCAAGTCGGTTCGCGCCTGGCGCGGGTCGGTCAGGAAATCATCGCGGGTATCAATACCGCCGAGTTGCTCCCGCGGCTCTGTCGTGCGACCACCGAGGCGCTCGGGTGTCAGTTCGCACAGGTGTGGCTGCTGCAGCCGGAGGACGATGCGTTCGTTCCGGTGGCCGAGTACGGCGGCGATCCCGAGCAGTGGGAAGCGACCCGTGTGCTGCGGGTGCCGCGCTCGTTATTGGGCCATCTCATCAGTCAGAACGGCGAACGACCGCTGGTGATGGTGACGCCCGGTGAGTCCAGCGGTGTCATGCCCGCGCTCGGACGACTGACGCCGAACATTCCCACCGTGATGAACATCGTCTTGCGGCGGGGCGGCGAAATCAGCGGCTCGCTCTCCGTGGGGTTCTTGCCGACGCAGCTTCCAGTCACAGAACGCCACCAGCGGATCGCGCGCGGCATCGGACAGCTCGGCTCGGTGGCGATCGAGAACGCGCGGCTGCTCGATCAGCTCAATCGCGCCAATCAGCTCAAGACCGAGTTCATGGCGACGATGTCGCATGAGTTGCGCACGCCGCTCAACGTCATCCTCGGCTACACCGGTTTGATGCTGGACGGTGAGATGGGCGAAACGACGGCGCGGCAGACCGAAAGTTTGCAGTGCGTGAACGATCACGCGCATCAGCTCCTCGATCTGATCAACGCCACCCTCGACGTCAGCCGACTGGAGTCTGGGGAAGTGCCGCTCGACCTGCAGGACGTGGGGCTCGACGACCTCATCGCCGCCGTCGAGTCGCGAACCGTCGAGCTGCGGCGCAAGCCGAACGTGCGATTCGTGTCCGATCTGCCGCGGGAACGAGTGATGTTGCACACCGATGTGGGAAAGCTGAAGGTGGTGTTGAGCAACTTGATTTCGAACGCCCTCAAGTTCACCACCGCCGGCACCGTTGGGCTGCTGGTCACGGCCGACGACGATTGCGTCGAGTTCGCCGTGAGCGACACCGGCATCGGAATCGACCCGGCGGCGCGCGCTCACATTTTCGAACCGTTTCGGCAAGCCGACAGTTCCATCGGCGCGCAGTACGGCGGCGTCGGGCTCGGCCTCTACATCGTCACGCGCTTGGTGGCCGCGCTGCGGGGCACGATCACCGTCCAAAGCGCCGTCGGGCAGGGCTCGACGTTCTGCGTGCGCGTGCCGCGATGGATGGATAGCCGGCGGAGCGCGGCGGCTACTTGAGGTCCATGTGCTTGGCCTTTACCAGTCGGTGGCCGATCATGTTGACGGCGATGCCGCGTGTGACGTCGAGCCGACTGATCGACGTCACCTCCAACATCGGTGGGCGCTTGCGCAATCGCGTTTGCGGACGCATAAGGCAGAGTCACGATGACTGCTCCTGACGCCTCGCTGCCGCATCTCTTGCCGGCGCGACATCTCGCCCATGTTCGCTACGAGATCCGCGGGCCGCTGGCGCGGCGCGCGCAGGAACTCGAACGCAAGGGCTACGAGGTAATCAAGCTCAACATCGGCAATCCGGCTGCGTTCGGCTTTCGTCCACCGGAAACGTTGCGGCTCGCGTTGCTCGAAAATCTCTCCCAGGCCGAGGGCTATTGCCATCAAAAGGGCATCTTCCCGGCGCGCGAAGCCGTCGTCATGGACACGCAGATGCGGGGCATCAATGGGGTCACCGCGGACGACGTGTTCATGGGCAACGGCGTCTCCGAGCTGATCCTGATGACGATGGAAGCGTTGCTCGAACCGGGTGACGAGGTGCTGCTCCCGGCACCCGACTATCCGCTGTGGACCGCGGCGGTGGTGATCGCCGGTGGGAAGCCGATCTACTATCCGTGTCGGCCGGAAGCGAAGTTCATCCCCGATCCCGACGAAGTTGCCCGCCTCGTGAGCCCGCGCTGCAAGGCGCTGGTGCTCGTCAACCCGAACAACCCGACCGGCGCAGTGTATCCACACGAGGTCGTCGAGCGACTCGTGCGTCTCGCCGAGGTGTGCAAGATCGCGCTGTTCTCGGATGAGATCTACGATCGCGTCCTCTACGACGGCGCGAAGCACACCGCCGCGGCGACGCTGTGTGAGCACACCTTGTGTGCAACCTTCGGCGGCTTGTCGAAGGTGTACCGTGCCTGCGGTTTCCGTACCGGGTGGGTGTTTTTCAGCGGGCGCCGCGATCATGCCGCTGAGTATCTGAGTTGCCTGGAAATGCTCGCGTCGCTGCGGCTGTGTTCGAGTGTGCCGGGGCAGTGGGCGGTGCAGACGGCGCTCGGCGGCGTGCAAAGCATCTACGATCTAACGGCGCCGACCGGCCGGTTGGGCCGCCAGCGCCAAGCCGTGATCGATGCGGTGGCACGCTCTCGCTATCTCGATCTGACGCCGCCGCGCGGTGCGCTGTACGCCTTCATCCGCGCGAAGCAGGATGTGTTGCCGAACTTCGATGACAACGTCTTCGCGATGCGCTTGCTCGATGAAAAGCACGTGTTGGTCGTGCCGGGCTCGTCGTTCAACGTCGATTACAACGACCACTTCCGGGTCACCGTGCTTCCCGACGAAGAGACCATTCACACCGTCTTCCAACGGATCGACTCGCTGCTTGCGGAGATGTGAGTGGGTGGCGCGGTTGCGAGCGCGCTCAGATGTACATCTTCAACCGTGCCCACATGTCCGCGAGACTGCCTTTGAGCTTGCGGCACACTGAGATCGGACGACCGTTTTCAAACGGCATGCAGTAGTCGCAGCGCGTGGATGCCACGCGTTCGACCGACTCGCAGAACGGCGCGAGCTCTCCGGGCGATGCGCCGATCGCGATGATCACCTCGCCGCTCGAATTGCCCGGACCCCACAGCCAGTAGTTGTTGTGACCTGAAATGGCTCGCGGCAACCCGTAGCGCTTGCCGAAGAAGTCAATCGCGCCGGCTTCGCCGTAGTTTTGAGCGACGATCGTGCACCGACGTTGCTCGTCGGCGGGCAACGCGTGGTAGACCTGTGCAAGCGTCGCGACCAACTCGCGCCAGCCGAACATGTCGGCGAAATGTTGCGGGAGTTGACCGAGCGCGTTGTTCTCGGCGCGCACGCCTTCCTGCACGCCGAGCGCTTGGGCGTAGCGGGCCAACGCGTCGACCGGCAAGATCGGCAGGCCGAGCGGTGCCAGCGCCGCAGCGCCGGCGAGCAATGCGCCGGCGTATGCACCGCGTAGCCAGCGCCTCCGGTCACGCGTCCACGCTTCGAGGGCGATCGCGCCCGGCGCAAACAACATCGGGTACGCCGGCGCCAAGTAATAGGCTTTGCCGTGTTGCGCCAGCAGCAATGCAAGCACGGCGAGGTAGATCCAGCCCAGCACTCGATACGGCCGTCCGGAAGGAGTCGCGAAGTACCAACATAGCCCCCCGAGCCACAGCGGCAGCGTGAGCGGGTTCAGCATCAGGACCTGTTGCCCGATAAATTGGATCGGGGACAGCGGCGCGTTCTTCATGAGTTGCGCGTGACGCATGAACTCGAGCGTCGGGAATCCATTGGCGATCTGCCAGGCGAGATTGGGCACGAACAACAGTCCTGCCAATCCCGCCGCGAGCCAGAGCCATCGTTCGAGCAAATGGCGACGCAGCGGCGTCAACAGCAACCCGACCGCAAGACCGATGGCGAAGAACGCCATCGAGTGCTTGTTCTCCAGCCCCACTCCGATGACGAATCCGAGCACGAGCCAGAGGCGAGGGTTCTCGCCGCGCGCGATGCGGACGACCAGCCACGCGCCGACAGTCCAGCACAGCGCTTCGAACGCGTTCATCGAGTAGAAGTTCCCGACCACCAAGAACACCGGCGCGATCATTGCCGCCAACGCCGCCAGCGCTTGCGCCGTGCGGCCGCCGCCGAGTTCCCGCGCGAGTCGGCCGGTCAGCCACACGCTGCAAGCAGCGGCCAGGGCGGGGGCCAAGCGAATCGCCTGCAGCGAATCGCCCAAGAGCCAACGAATTCCCGCGAGCAACCAGATCGACAGCGGCGGGTGGTCGACATAGCCCGCGGCGAGATGGTCCGCGCAGGCGAGGTAGTAGAATTCGTCGCGGAAGTAGTCGTACCGGCCGTTGGTGAGGCAATGCGCCGCCAAGGTGACCATCGCAATCCCGGTCACCATGCGCGACGCACTGCGGGTCACAGCTTCTTTGTCTTCCATGACCCGCGCCGATACCACGCGGCCACTACCATGGTCTCGAACACGATCGAGACCAGCATCCCGATCCATACGCCGTTGACGCCGTAGCCGAGCGGCAACGCGAGGACGTACG
Source organism: Binatia bacterium (assembly GCA_035541895.1). GTDB lineage: Bacteria > Desulfobacterota > Binatia > HRBIN30 > JACQVA1 > DATKMK01. The sequence goes on from DATKMK010000113.1 coordinate 9,986, forward strand.
ACAGCGGCAGCTTGAGCGGCCAGTTGGCGAGGAAGGCGGTGATCATCGGCGGCTTGGTATCGCCGGCGCCGTTCATCGCGCTGACCAGCGGCAGCATCGGCGCGCTGAACAGAAAGCTCAGCGCCATCAATTTCAAGAACGGGGCGCCCGCCGCCAGCACCGCCGGCTCGTGATCGAAGGCGAGCATGATCTCTTGCGCGAAGCTGTAGTAGAGGACGCAGAAGCCGATGCCGAGCAGGCTGCTGACCACCAAGCCGTGCGCCACCGCGCGCGTGGCCGCCGTGAGATTGCGCGCGCCGAGATTCTGTCCCACCAGCGATGACACGGCGGTGTTGATGCCCGAGTAGGGAATCCAGTTCACGGAAAATGAGCGCAGCGCGATGCCGAACGCCGCAATCGCGGCGGTGCCGAACGAGGCGATCACCTTGAGCAGCAGGAAGGTCGACAGCGGGCGGGCGATCATCGACAAACTCGCCGGCGTGCCGACGCGCATCATGCGCGCGAAGTCGTCGAGTGACAGCGCCAAGCGCTGATGGCGAGGTCGCGGAAACGGCTGATCGCGACGCAGCGACAGCGCGATGAACAGCAGACCGCCCCCGGCACCCGCGAGCGCGGCCGCGACGGCGCCGCCGTTCACGCCCCAACCCAGCCAGCCGAGCGAGACGCCCCAAATCGCAACTTGACCCGGCTCGAAGATGAAGAACGGGTCGAGCAGGCCGTTGACCAGCACGACCGCGATGTTGATGAGCATCGGCGTGCGCGTGTCGCCGGCCGCTTGGTAGCTCGCGCTCAGCGCCACCGAAATGAACAAGAAAATCTGACCGATGAACGAGATGCGCAGAAACGGAACTGCGACAGCGTCGACGGCGGCGCCGGCCCCGAAGAACCCGACGATCGCAGGCGCAACGGTGTAGCCGATCACGGCCACGGCAACGCCCAGCAGCGCGGCAAGACACACCGCATGCAGCGTCGCCTCGAACGCGTGCACGAGATTGCCTTCGCCGACGCGCCGCGCGACGATCGCCAGCGCCCCGGTGTAGACGATGTTGGAGATCCCGAACACGATGAACAGGCTGTTGCCGCAGAGCGAGACCGCCGCTACTGCAACCGTGCCGAGGTGGCCGACCCAATAGAGGTTGACCAGCGTCAGCAACGTCACCGTCGACGTCGAAATACTGACCGGCCACGCCAGCTCCCAAATCCGCCGATAGGTCACCACCGATGCCGGTGCGACGGGCTCGTCGACCGACACCGCTCGCGCCGCGCTTCCACGATTCATCGCGGGCACCCTACCACACTCTGCATCGAGACGCGGGAGCCGTTGCACACGATCGTACAACGGGCGGTGCTACTGCACGAAGCAAGCGCCTTCTTGACGGCGACAATCGAGCGCTGATAATGCGCCCATTCGTTTCGTCTCGAAGGTTCTGGGGGCGCTCATCGTCGAGCGCCGCGAGGACAAGGAGTGATCGATGAACATCGCAGGCGGCCTCAACGCAGGGATGCAAGTGGCGACGGCGCTGGTTACCACGGTCGGCCTCAAGTTCCTCGGAGCGATCGCGGTCTGGATTGTCGGCCGCTGGCTCATCCGCATCGGCGTCGGCTTGCTGTCGCGTAGTCTTACCACCCAGAAGGTCGACGCGACCGTGGTTCGCTATCTCGGGTCGGCGATCGCGGTGCTGCTGACCGTCGTCCTGATCGTCGCGATACTCGGCTTGTTCGGGGTCGAGACCACCAGCTTTGCCGCGTTGTTCGCGGCCGGCGGCGTGGCCATCGGCGTCGCCTGGAGCGGACTGCTGGCGAACTTCGCGGCCGGCGTCTTCATCATCATTCTGCGGCCGTTCAAGGTTGGGGACTTCATCACCGCGGGCGGCATCACCGGTACCGTCGCCGAGATCGGCTTGTTCGGCACCGCGCTCGACACCCCCGACAACGTCCGCACGATCGTCGGCAACAACAAGATCTTCTCCGACAATATTCAGAACTTTTCGACCAATCCGCATCGACGCGTCGACTTGACCGCGCAGCTCGCCGGCAGCGTCGATCACGCGGCGGCGATCCAGCTCTTGAAGGACGGGTTGGCGCAGATCCCGAATGTCCTCTCCAATCCCGCACCAGTGGTCGAGATTCTCGACTTCACGCTGGCGGGACCTGTCTTGGCGGTGCGACCGTTCTGCAACAACGCGCACTACTGGCAGGTCTACTTCGACACCAACCGCTTGATCCGCGAGAGCTTCGGACGCGCCGGCTATCCTCCGCCGTCACACTTGCACGTCGTCAAGCAGGCGTGAGCCGCGCGCGTCGACGGATTCTGCAGAGTCCTTTCTTGACAACTCACACGACGTCGCGCCGAGCAGGTCACGGCTCGACCGCCGGTTGTTCGACCTCCGGCGCCGGCTCTTCGGGCGCAGGGGCCTCGACGTCGGTCGCCGCGGGTGGTGCTTCCACCGGCGCCACAGCCGGCTCCTCTTGAGCTTGCTCAGCGGCCGGCGAATCGAGCGGCTCCACTTGTTCTTGGACCGGCACTTGCTGCGCGATCGCGGTGGCGGACATCGGCGCAGCCGCCAGACAACACGCCATCAGGAGAGTCTTCGTCACGCGGGTCATGATGGTAGACTACCAGATCGTCGAGCCAGGACCAGTCCCCCACTCCAGGCGTTCGAACTCGTAACCAAGCAACGCGTGTCGGTCGCGGAAGCGCCGGCTCAGAGCGACCCCGGTCAATCCAACTCGCGGAGCTTCTCCGCCCAGCGCGCTGCACCGTCGCGGTCCCCAGTTTGTGCCGACCACTGCAGCAGAGCCGTCACGATGTCGCGGTCGCCGGTGAATCGTTTTTGGGCACCCTCCAACACGTTGAGCGCGTCGGCCCGCCGACCGGCGCTGTCGAGGGCGACGCCGTAGACATAGGCGTAGCGGGGATTGTCGGCATTCAATTCCGCTGCCTTCGCCAATTCGGCGAGCGCCGGTTCGAGCCGACGGGTGCGAACCAGCAGCAGACCGAGTGCGTGATGCGCGTCGGCGTTGCTCGGTTGAAGCGCCAACGCCTGGCGCAGAACTCGTTCCCCTTCCGCATCACGCCCTTGCTCGCGATACAGATCGGCGAGGTTCACGTACGGCGGCATGAACGACGGTTGCAGACTGATCGCCCGACGATAGTCGGCCTCGGCGCGTTCGCGATTGCCCAGTCGCGCTTCGAGCGCCCCGAGATTCAACCAGGATTCCGCGCGATCGGCGTTGAAAGCTTGCACGTCGCGATACTCCGCGACGGCACGATCGAAACTCTCTCGTTGATCGGCGCTCAGCGTCACGCTCCCAGCCGCGTCGGCGAGGGCATTGACCGTCTCCACACGCACGATGCGAATCGGATCGCGCAAGAGGGGGCCGCCGATCTGCCAGCGTCGATTCGGTTCCCGCGCCGACAAAGTGGTTGCCGCCGCCCGGCGCACCAGCGGTTCGGGATCATTCAGCGATTGCTCGACGACATCGGCCAGCGGCGGGCGGCCGGGTTCCGCCAACAAGCTCAACGCCGTCGCGCGGACGATGGCGGGATAGGAACGGTCGCCGATCACCGCCGCGAGCAGCCGGTCCGCTCCCGCCTGATGTTGCCGACCGGCTGCAAACGCCGGCGCGTAGCGCGGGCCGCGTGTGCGCGTGGGTCCGTACCACTTGACGACGGCGTCGGCGGCCCACTGTGCGGAGTGGTCGTGATGGCACTCGGCGCACGCGTTCGGCGTGGCGAGCGTGACCGAGAGATCCGGCCGCGGCACGCGGAAGCTGTGATCGTGGCGCGTGTGCACCACCATGTACGTGCGCTGCGGCATGTGACAGCGAACGCAACGAGCGGCGTCGGTCGCGGGCTTGTGATGATGGTGCGCCGGCGTGTCGTAGTGCGACGCGACGTGGCAGCGCGCGCACACCGCGTTGCCATCGGCGCGCAAGCGCGCGGTGTGCGGATCGTGGCAGTCGGTGCAGACGACGCCCTTCTCGTGCATGCGGCTTTGCAGAAACGAGCCGTACTCGAACACCTCGTCACGGATCTGGCCGTCGGCGAAGTACAGGCCTTCGTCGAACAGCGAGAGCAGATGCGTCTCGCCGAGCGGCTGGTCCTGACGATAGTCCTCGGCGATTTGCGCGCGGCGCGCGTGGCAGCGCGCGCAGACGATTTGCACCCGCGTGTCGCGTGCCCCGCTCAGATGCGCGATGGGTGCGGTTCCCTCGAACATCCACGCGCCGCCGCGCGCGGAGAGATCGACGATCAAACCCTTCGTCGAGTCGACGATCTCGCGGCCTGCCTGTTTGCCGTTCGCCCAGGTGACGTGCTGCGACGCCGGACCGTGACAGGCTTCGCACGATACGTCCACTTCGGACCAAGTGGTTTCGAACCGGTTCTGCTGCGGGCGGAAGTTCTTCTTGACGTTGGTCGAGTGACACTCGGCGCACATGTAGTTCCAATTCTGCGCCGGGCCGGTCCAGTGCAAAACGTCGCGAAAGTCCACCTTGTCGTTCGGATAGAGATGAAACCAGCGCTGCCCGCCGGCGTTCTTGGGGCGCGTGTCCCACGCGAGGCTCAGCGCCTGCAGCCGGCCGCCGGGAAACTCGACGAGATATTGTTGCAGCGGATCGATGCCGAAAGTGTAGACGATGCGGTACTCGTGCAACGCGCCATCGGGGCCGTCGGTGCGGACAAAGAACTGGTTGTCTTTCCTGAAGAAGGCGGACGTCACCCCGTTGTAGGTAACGGTCGCGTTGTTGAAGTCGCCGAGCACCGTGGCGGCATCGGCAACTTGCATCGAGCGATCGTGATGCGAACCGGTGAAGCGCTGGACCTCGCGTTGATGGCACGGGCCGCACGCGGCGCGCCCGACGTAGCGTGGTTCGGCGGCGGTGTTCGTCGGCTCGGGCTGGGCCGCGGCGAGAGATGCGGCGTCGCGCACGACGGTACAGATCGCAGCGAGCAAACCGAAGATCGCGACGATGGCGGTGCGATGCACGATCGGACGACCGCGATGACTCGCCATGCGGTTCGCCTACGGACTATTGATCGAGCTGGGCGAGCGCCGCGCGCAGCGGGGCGTCGGAAACTTTCATCAGCCCCTCGAACGGATGCTCCATCTCGAGGATGAGGAAGATCGCGCCTGATGCGGACAAGGCGCAGAGCAGGAGTACCGCGATCACGGTCTGATTCGGGGGTGCAAAGAGCCCGAAGCTGATGAAGATGACGACCAGCCACGCGATCAAAATCACCAGAAACGGCATCGGAATCCCGCGCCCGCCGAACTGTCCGAGGAACAGCCAGCGTGTTTGCGAGAGCGTTGCGGTGACCTGGAGCGATTGCGACTGAAGCTGGCGCTGCGCATCGCTTTGTGGTGCCAGGCCACGGATGATTTCCTGAATGGCCTCGATCGGCGGCTGCGCGCCCTTCGTGGCGGGCAGCGCGACGGGCCGAGAACCGGCCGCCGGCCAAAGCTGATCCAGCCAGTCGGTGGTGACACGCCGGAGCAGATCGCGGGCCGCTCGTGTTTCGGGTCCGTAGTGCGCCAAGAGGTGATCGAGCACGACGACGTTGGCGGCGCTCTGCGTCAGCTCGCTGTTTTGTGTGTCGAACGTGCTCTTCGCCGACGAGATCAGCAGACCGATCACCAGCGCCGACATCGTTCCGACCAAGCCAATACCGAGCTTGATGACGTCCTTTGAATCCGAACTCAGATGATGTTCGGGCAACGCGCGCCGCAAGAACATGCCGAGCGACGCCCCGCCGAACACGCATGCGAAAGCGATGCAAGCGATGATCGTGGATGTCATGGTCACCGAGGAACCTTTCAACGGTGCGACGCGGTGTTCACGAGGGAGTGGCGGTGTGTGACGATGCGTCCGCCGTCGTCGAGAAAACCGACGGGAACGCGGCGACGCTTACCTGAGCGCCGGCCGACGGGCTCGATGATGAGCGCGTTTTCTCGGGTGTACGGAGGCCGTGGGATGCCGACAAGAAGCGCGAGCTTGGTAACCGCGTTGGCGATACGTACGACCGGCTTCGGAAGACGCATCCAATGCACCTCATGTCGCAAAACGATGGCCCATCGTCACCGACAATACACGCATCGCGCCGCCGCGGTCCACCGCTTCGCGGCGTCAGGTCCCGCCGTAGTACCGCTTCGCTTCTTCCGTCACGCGGACGATGAATTCCGTCTTGCCTCGGGTGTACGCAACACGGTCGCGCGGAGAGTCGGACGAGCGAACCTTGAGCGCCTCGTACTCTTTGGCCACTGCCGGGTGGTCGATCAGGTAGTCGCGGAAGAGGAGCCGATCCCAGTGTTCGGTGAAGCTGCGCTCGACCATGTGAATGTGATGGGTGCGGACACGGCTGTGCGGATCCCGCTTTATGAACCAGGCGTAGAATGGCGGGCCATCGTCGCCGTGGGCGGGTCGCCAGAAGTACTCATAGCCTTGCGCCTCCAATATCGGCGCGATGGGCAGCTTCGTCGCTTCCAGATCGGTCACTTCGACCAGCACATATTACGGGTTGCGAGTGGACGCCGAACTACAATTCGGCTCCCGAACAAAATCGGCAAACGCTGCGTGCTACGCTTAGGACGAGGTGCCGATGGACTCACTTGAACGGGCGAGGTATTCCAGGGTCGCTCATCGGGGGGACACTATGACATCGGGTTCGAGAAGTTCGGTGCTGACCGCCGCAGTTATTGTGGCGTTGCTGGCGTGGTCGTCTGCGGCATGGTCGCAACAAGAGGGTATCCTAGGCCACGTCAGGGAGTTCGAGGCGCGGGAGACGGCGATCGAGGCGTACATCTTCGGCTATCCGCTCGTCACCATGGAGATGACCCGCCGCGTGATGACGAACGTGGCGGCCCCCGAAGGGACACGTGCCCCGATGGGGCAGTTGGTGCGAATGCGCACGTATCCGGACGCCACGTTCAGGGACGTCACCGCACCGAACGCGGATACGCTTTACACCACCGCTTGGCTCGACGTCTCGAAGGAGCCGTGGATTCTCAGTCTCCCGGACATGGCCGGACGCTTCTTCCTGTTCCCGATGCTCGATGGCTGGACCGACGTGTTCCAGGTCCCCGCCAAGCGGACGACCGGGACGGCAGCGCAGAAATACGCCATCACCGGGCCTGGGTGGAGCGGAACGCTCCCGGACGGAGTCAAGCAGTACCAGTCGCCGACCGCAATCGTCTGGATTCTCGGGCGCATCTACTGCACCGGAACACCCGAGGATTACGATGCCGTGCATGCGGCACAGGACCAGGTGTCGATCGTCCCGCTCAGCGCCTACGGACAGGCCTACACGCCGCCGGCCGGGATCGTTGATCCCAAAATCGACATGAAGACTCCCGTGCGCGAGCAGGTGAACGGCCTCGATGGTGTGGCGTACTTCACGCTCCTCGCGCAGCTCATGAAGACCAATCCACCTGCCGCGGCCGACGCGCCGATGCTGAAGAAGCTCGCGAAGATCGGGATCGTGCCGGGGACCGATTTCGACGCCGCGAAACTCGACCCGGCCGTGGTGGATGGAATCAACGCCGCCCCTGCGCCCGCGCAGCACAAGATCATGGCGTGGCTGAAGGAGGGCATCCTCGCCCGCGACATGAAGCTCGAAGACGGCTGGCTCTTCACGACCAAGGCCGGCGTCTACGGCACGGCGTATCGCCAACGCGCACTGATTACGGCGATCGGTCTGGGGGCCAACCGGCCGGAGGATGCGGTCTATCCGACCTCCGAAGGTCCCGACATCCTCCAGAGCTATAGCGGCGCAAAGAAGTACGTCATGCACTTCAAGAAGGGCGAGCTGCCGCCGGTCAACGGCTTCTGGTCACTCACGATGTACGACGCGGGCTACTTCTTCGTCGCGAATCCGCTCAATCGCTACACCGTGAGTCAGCGCAACAAGTTCAACGCAAACCCCGACGGCTCGGTGGATCTCTACATTCAGCACGAGTCGCCCGGACCGGAGAAGGAAGCCAACTGGCTGCCAGCCCCCGCCGACCGTTTCATCCTGATGTTGCGGATGTATTGGCCCAAGGACAAGTCGCCGTCGATCCTCAACGGGACGTGGAAGATTCCCCGCGTCCGCGAGGTTTCGTAGCCACCGACGATTGCCGACGAAAATCGGCGGACGGCGCAGGTCTACTGGATCCAGCCCTGCTCCTGAAATCGCGGCTTGATCTTGTCGGCGATTTCCTTCGCGGTCGCCTTGGCGCGACCTTCGAGCGTGCTGTTGCCGCTGGCCTCGCCGTAGATCTTCATCCCGCTGCTCACGATCAATCCGGCCGGATTGCCGGTGGCGACGAGCGTGGCGACTCCCACCGCTGCGCCGGGCGTCTTGCCGCCGCCGGCTTCGAGCGTGCCGGAGCCGAGCTTACGCAGTCCCTGCGGCGTCATCTGAAAACCCTCGACGGCGGTGGTCAATTCGGACGCGCCGGCGCCGAAGCCGATGGTCATGCGCTCGGCTCGGCTGCCGGGATCGGCCGATAGCAGATAGCCTTTGATAACGATGTCGTTCATCTGTAGCGGCGTGCCGATCGGGCCCGCTTTCGCGGTCAATCCCATGTCCTGGATTTCGGCGGCCAGCTCCGTGGCGATCAGGACTCCGAGTTGACGGGCGTCTTGCGCTTGTTGCGCGGTGGGCGGTTTGCTCGGCGGAGCCGCTTCGCCAACGAGCGCCGGATCGGCGGCCGCGGCATCCTCCGGCGTCGCGGCGAAGTAGTACACAACAATGGTATGCGGCCGCGGGATCTTGCCAACATCGATTGGCTGGCGATTCACCACCTTGGTCGAGGCACAGCCGGCTATGACGGCCGCAAGCAACGCGAGACCGGCTGATGCGTAGGATCGTTTCTTCATGAGTTCTCCCATCTACTAACATTCGGAGGCTGACCAGTGGCTCATCGATTATCGGCCGCCTTCTCGGTTCCCTCGCGGAGTCGCTTTTCGTCCTCCGGACTCAACTTCGGTCGATCGATCTTGATCGTCAGCTTGTCGAGCGTGCCGGTGAATGCGAACGGCGGCTGGTACTCCTTGTCGGCCACGGAGGTGCCGGTGTCCGCGCCCACATCGAAGGTCTCGTCGAACTGGATGATGATCGGGATTGTGTGCTCCATCTTCTGGGTACTCACGACTTTTCCGTCGACCTTGAGCGTACCGGTTCCCCCCTGGCCGATGCCGCTCACGCTGTTGAAGGCCAGCGTGCCGACTCCGAGTCCGTCGTACTTGAAATCGAACTCCAGCGTGTGTTTGCCCGGCGCGAGCTTCGGGCCCTCCCAGCGGATGCGCTTGAATCCGAACAGATTCCACAAGAACACCGGCTTCCCCTTGAGCACGTAGAAGCCGTACCCTGCGAAGCGTCCGCCATTGGTGTTGATCATCCCCTCGGCTCCGCCCTTTGGAACCCCGATGTCGGCCGTGATCGTGTACGAGGTATTCAACAGACTCGGGGCATCGCCTCCGGGAATGCCGGTCATCGTGCCCGAATAGGTGAACGTGCTTTTGCCCGCCGCGAGGCTGGGCTTCGGAACCACCACGCGCGGCGCCACCGAGGAGTCGAGCGGCAGGACTTGGTATTTCTCGGCCTCGCTCCAGAAGATGTCTTGCAGCTCCTTCAGCTTGGCCGGGTTGGCGGCGGCAACGTCATCGTGCTGTGTCCAGTCTTTGGTGAGATCGTACAATTCCCATGTGGCGTTGTTCGCGGGATCCGGGTTGGTGGCTCCGGCGATTTCCCACGGAGGTCGGGTAACTTTGGTGCTCGCAATCCAGCCGTCGTGGTAGATCGCGCGATCCGCGAACATCTCGAAGTACTGGGTGGTGTGCCGCGCGGGCGCGTCCGCATTCGCCTTGTCGAAAGTGTAGGCCAGGCTCGTGCCTTCGATCGGCTTCTGCGGGATGCCGTCGACCGTCGCGGGAGCCGGAATGCCGGTGACTTCGAGAATCGTCGGCACGATGTCGATGAAGTGAGAGAACTGGTTGCGGATGCCGCCCGCGTCTTTGATGTGGCCGGGCCACGAGATGACCGTGCCTTGCCGCACCCCGCCGAAGTGCGAGGCGATCTGCTTGGTCCATGAGAACGGGGTATCGAAGGCCCATGTCCACGGGATCGCCATGTGCGGATAGGTGCGGTCCGAGCCCCAGCTTTCGTAGTACTCGGCGAGCGCCAGCATCGGCAGGTGCACGCCGTTCAGCGCGGCAACCTCGTTCGGGGTGCCGTCCATGCCGCCCTCGGCGCTGCTGCCGTTGTCGCCGACGATGTAGATGATGAGCGTGTTGTCGAGTTTGCCCATATCCGCGACGGCCTGGATGACGCGGCCGATCTCATGGTCGGTGTAGGCGAGATAAGCCGCATAGACATTGGCCTCGCGGATGAACATTTTCTTCTCGAGCCAGGGAACGTCATCCCACTTCTTCAACAAGTCGGGCCATGGCGTCATCTGGGCGTCCTGCGGGATCACGCCGAGCTTCTTCTGGTTGGCGAAGATCTGGTCGCGCAGCGCGTTCCAGCCGTTGTCGAACAGATGCAGGTCGCTGATCTTCTTGATCCACTCGGGCGTCGGGTGATGCGGCGCGTGCGTCGCTCCGGGCACATAGTAGAGAAAGAAGGGCTTCTCGGGGTCGATGTCGTTCAACTGATTCATCCAGTGGATGGCGTCGTCCGCCATCGCGGTGATGAGGTTCCACTTGGGGTTGCCGACGTAGGGATAGATCGGCGTGGTGTTGCGGAAGAGATTCGGCTGCCACTGACTGGTGTCGCCGCCGACGAATCCGTAGAAGTACTCGAAGCCCATTCCGAGCGGCCATTGGTCGAACGGCCCGGCTTGGCTCGCTTGGAAGGCCGGCGTGTTGTGGTTCTTGCCGAACCACGACGTCGCGTACCCGTTGTCTTTGAGAATGCGACCCACGGTCGCTTTGTCCTTGGGGATGAAGCTGTCGTAGCCCGGGAAGCCGGTCGCTTGCTCGGACACCACGCCGAAGCCCATCGAGTGATGGTTGCGTCCCGAGATGAGGGCGGCGCGGCTGGGCGAACAGAGCGCGGTGGAGTTCATGTTGGTGTAGCGCAACCCCTGCTGCGCGAGCTTGTCGAGCGTCGCCATCGGGATGACGCCGCCGAAGGTGCTGGCGGCGCCGAAGCCGGTGTCGTCGGTCATGATCAACAGGATGTTCGGCGCGTCCTTAGGCGGCACGATCCGCGGTGGCCACCACGGCTTCGACTCCAGCGCGTTGCGCTTGATCTCGCCGCCGAACGGAAGATCCGGGGCGGGAATCTGCTTGCCGTCGATTGTCGTGGCGGCGCTGGGAGAGCCCAGCGTTCCGCTAACTTGCTGCGCGCCGCTCGGTGCCGCGGCCACACACGTGAACAACAGAAGTGACAGCATTTCCCGTTTCATGCATTCCCCTTTCGCTCGCGCCCACAGGTCGAGCGCCCCAACTGTTGTCAGATAGCCAGCGGCCCTCAGGATAAGGGCCTGTTCGATATCCCCTCAAAGTGTCACGCGTTGGTGACTTTGCCCAATTTGCAAGCTCAGTCCATAGGTGGTCGTCAGGGAAGGACCTCATTTGGCCGAGTCGCATACGCCCGACACGTCCGCGCGAATCGCATCTCGCCCATGGCATGTAGCAGATCGTTCGGACGATATGCGATAAGCGATCAGCGAGATTCGAGGATCGATGCTGATTCGTGCGCTGGTTGCCTTCCTCGTTTTGCCCGGCGTCGTGGCGATCGCGGTGCCGATGATGTGGCTGTGGAGCAGTCACCACACCGAGCTGGTGCACCCGCTGGGCGTGGTTCTTCTAGTTGTTGGGTTTGCTGGACTGTCATGGTGCGTGCGCGACTTCTACGTGTCCGGCAAAGGAACACTCGCCCCGTGGGCGCCGCCGACTCGCCTGGTGATCGTCGGACTGTATCGTTACACACGCAATCCGATGTACGTATCGGTCACGCTCATCCTGCTCGGGTGGGCGGTGTCGTTCGGCGTTCGGGGTCTGTTCGTCTACGCAATCTGCGTGGCGGTCGCCTTCCACCTCCGCGTCCTACTGAACGAGGAATCGTTTCTCGCGCGCACGCACGGTGATCAGTGGCGCGACTACGCGAGCCGGGTGCCGCGCTGGTTCTGGCGCTCTGGGTGACGCTTCAGCGCCACGGGCGGAACTGCGGGAACGCCATGGTCATCCCGAATCGAATCGTGGTCTGCGGCGCAACCGGTGCGTACTCGCGGTAGGCCATCCACTCGCCGGTAACGAACAAGTTGAGCGGCGGCAATCCTTCACGCACCCGCACGTAACCGATCCCAAAGCTCAGCGGAAGCGTCGTGCTCGTACCACGTCGCCAGTTGAGTCCCCAGGTTGCATCGGCTGACTTCAAGTAGAAACCATGCCCGATGTACGTCAGCAAAATGGGTTGCACCAGCAGTGCGTTTGACGCCTGGGCCGTGTCGGATGTGTAGGCGAACGAAATCGGGTTCTGAATGAGCGTTCCCAGAATCACACCGGGGATCCCCTTGTACACGGCGGCGAAGGCGGGGCCGACTTGGTACGAGTTCTGGCCCGCCAAGCGGTGAGTCGCGGTCGGAAACGACCACACGGTCCCGAGACCCAGCAGCAAGCCGGTCTCCCGGCTCGGCCACGGAATCACCGATAAGTCGAACAACTGCATGTCGCCGAATTCGGTCCGGGTGTCGCCGCTGCCCTTGCCGGTCGGCACCGTTACGAGTTGGAAGCTCGGTCGGACGAGTTGGGCGGGAAGGAACGAAATCCGCGGAACGCGCGGAACGATGATGCGTCCGATGACGCGGTTGGCCGGCGCGTCGGTGCCGTAATTCGCCGGCGTGTACGCGTCTTGGAGAAAGATCTGTGGCAGCGTAGTGAGCGGATCGGAGAACTCCTCGGCGAGCTTGGCTTCGCGACTGGTGACACCTTCGGTCTCGCTTCCCCTGTCGCCTTCGGTCTGGTCGTCCGAATTCGCGTCGACTTGGGCGCAGACCGCCGTCGCGCCAAAGATCAGCGCCACCACCACTAGGCGAAAACGCTTCATTGCTCGGGCTTGGTCACTCGCTCTCATTCACCTCGGCCGCCGATTCGAGTTCACGGTCAAAACGCGCTTCTTCAACCACGGGCGGCGAACCGAGTCCAGACGATGGTCTCTCAAATGCTTCGGAATTTCCCCGCGCCTCCATTCGCACGCGGCGCGCGTTGGGATTGCGCTGCGGCGGGCAAGTGCGCTTGAATGCCGCCGTGTACAATCAACCTGTCGCCGACGGCTCGTTGCTGGCCTGCCCGCAATGCGATCTGTTGCAGCGACTTCCGAATCTTGCGCCGGGAGGTTCCGCGCGCTGCCCGCGTTGCGACCACGAACTCTGGCGGCGCCGTGTGGACTCGCTCAACCGGACGCTGGCGCTGACGATCACGGCCGCGGTGCTGTACATCGTCGCGAACTCCGTCCCCATGCTCGGTCTGACCGTCGTCGGTCGCAGCGCATCGACGACGGTATTCGGCGGCGCCCTGCAGTTGTGGAACGACGGACAGCAGATCGTGGCGGTGTTGGTCCTGTTCAGCGCGGTCATAGCGCCGGCGTTGCAGATCGCCTTCATGCTCGGGATCGTCTTGGGTGCGCATCGCCACCGTCCGTCGCGATGGGTGGGCGAGCTGCTGCGCCATCATCCGGCGACGCGGACGTGGAGCATGATCGAGGTGATGCTGCTCGGCGTGTTGGTCGCCTTGATCAAGATTTCGGAATTGGCGACGGTGATTCCCGGCCTCGCGCTCTTCGCACTCGGCGCGCTAGTTTTCGTCTTCGCCGCCATCCAATCGAACTTCGATCCGCGCGAGGTGTGGGATCGTATCGAGTGGGCGAACGCCGCCGACGCCGCGGTCGACTCGGATTTGGCCGAGGTGACCACGTGAGCGCGCTCGTCACGGCCATGCAGCACGGACTGCACGGGTGCGAGGTCTGCGGGCTGCTCTCGCGCCCCGCCCGCGGCGAGACCGAGGGCCACTGTCCGCGGTGCGGGTGTGTCGTGGAGTTCCGCAAGCCCGACAGCATTCAACGCAGTTGGGCGTTTCTAATCGCCGCCGCGGTCTGTTACTTGCCGGCCAATCTGCTGCCGGTGCTGACGACGACCACCGCCGCTGGACCCGAATCCGACACCATCATGCAAGGCGTCATCCTGTTGTGGTCGCCGACCGGCTGGCCGTTGTCGCTGATCGTCCTGTTTGCCAGCATCATGATCCCCAGCGCCAAGATTCTCGCGCTCGCGTACCTGCTGATCACGGTGCAGCGCGGCTCGGCGACGAACAGCGAGCAGCGGATTCGGCTCTATCGCTTGGTCGAGCTCATCGGGCGGTGGTCGATGGTCGACGTGTTCGTCGACGCCTTCACCGCGTCGCTCGTGCAACTGCAGCCCTTGATGTCGGTATCGCCCGCGCCCGGCTTGTTCTTCTTCGCTGCAGTGGTCGTGCTCACCATGCTTGGGGTGGAATCGTTCGATCCGCGACTGATTTGGGATTCCGCCAGCGCAAAAGAGATCCGCCATGCCCGACACTGACACGTCGCTCCCTCCGGTCCCCGAATCGCGCGCGCACAGCCGGCAGCGCACGCGGTTATCGCTGGTGTGGATCATTCCGATTGTCGCGGCGATCGCTGGCGCGTGGGTCGCCGCGACGCGTATTCTCGGCGAAGGGCCGAAGATTACGATCGTCTTCAAGTCCGCGGAGGGACTCGAAGCGGGCAAGACCAAGATCCAGTTCAACGGCGTCGAAGTGGGGACCGTGACGACGATCCGGCTGTCGGACGATCACAAGAGCGTCATCACCACTGCGCAGATGGCGCCCAAGACCGACGGCTTTCTCGTCGACGACACACGCTTCTGGGTGGTGCGCCCGCGCATCTCGGGCGCCAACGTCACGGGCTTGGGGACGCTGATCTCGGGATCCTACATCGCCATGGACATCGGTCACTCGGGGCACCACCGGCACGACTTCGTCGCGCTTGAAACCCCGCCGGTCGTCACCGGCGACGTTCCCGGCCGGTTCTTCGTTTTGAAAACTCCCGACCTCGGTTCGCTCGATACCGGCACGCCGGTGTTCTTTCGGCGACTCCAGGTTGGACAGGTGGCGTCGTACGAACTCGCGAAGGACGGCCGCTTCCTGAACATTCGCGTGTTCGTCAACGCCCCCTACGATCAGTACGTCACGCTCGACACGCGCTTCTGGCATGCCAGTGGGATCGACGTGTCGCTGTCGGCGAGCGGCCTCAGCGTGCAAACCCAGTCGGCGTTGTCCCTCTTGGTCGGCGGTATCGCCTTCGAGACTCCCCCGACCCTTTCGGTCCTGCCGGCGGCCGAACCGGACACGGAATTTACCCTGTTCGCGAACCGGACCGAAGCGTTCAAGCTGCCCGAGCGCGATCCGCAGATCTATCGGCTGGTGTTCAAGGAATCCGTCCGTGGTCTCGCGGTCGGTGCGCCGGTGGAGTTTCGCGGCATTGCGATCGGCGAGGTCACTCAGATCGACGCACAGATCGATGCCAAGACGTTCGAGTTCTCCTCGCCGGTGACCGTCCGCCTGGAAGCTCAGCGGCTGGGGGTCAAGGTCGTCGATCTGGCTCCAGGTGCGGATACAGCCTCGATTCGCCGGCAGTTGATGGACAGTTTGGTGGCGCACGGAGTGCGCGCGCAATTGCGAACGGGAAATCTGCTGACGGGGGCCTTGTTCATCGCGTTCGATTTCTTTCCCGATGCGCCGGCGACGACGCTGAACTGGTCGCAAAGTCCGGTTCACCTCCCGACCGTTCCCGGTCAGTTTGAGGGGATCGAGGCGAATGTGGCCAACATCATCAAGAAGCTCGACCAGGTGCCGATCAAGGCAATTGGCGACGACCTCCACAAGGCGCTCGCGGATCTCGACCGCACCTTGGTCAGCGCCCGCGCAACGCTGCAAAGCGGGCAGAACACGCTCGACAACGCCGGCAAGTTGATCGAGCCGAACTCGGTTCTCGAAACGCAGTTGAGCGGGACACTCCAGGATGTCAGCCGGGCCGCGCGGTCGTTGACCTTGCTGTTGGACTACCTCGAGCGTCATCCCGAAGCGTTGATTCGCGGCAAAACAGAGGAGGCCCAGTGATGGCCAGCCGTACCCGACATGTACTCGCGATCGTCCTCGTTGCGGCCGGCGCTGGGTGCAGCGCCACGCCGCCGGCACGTTTCTACACGCTCGCTTCGACCGCTGCGGCGAACGAAGCGGTGGCGGTGCGCTACGCCGTCGTGGTTGGGCCGGTGTCGATCCCGGGCGAGGTGGACCGGCCCCAGTTCGTCGTGCACGTGGCGTCGAACCGTGTCGAGGTCGACGAGTTCAATCGCTGGGCGGCGCCGCTGGGCGACGCGATCGCACGAGCAGTCGCCGGCAACCTCGCGATGCTCCTCGGTACGCCGAACGTCGCCACCGCGCCGTTGGCGAACTTCAACGCCGCATACGTGGTCACGATCGATGTCCAGCGCTTCGACTCCACGCCGGGCGAGACGGCGTTGATCGACGCCGTGTGGGCCGTGCGCGCGACAGCCGGCGGCGCCACGCGCTCGGGGCGCACGATCGGACGCGAGGCCGTTGCGGACAAGGATTTCGATGCGCTGGCGGCGGCGCACAGTCGCGCGCTGGCCACTGTCAGTGCCGACATCGCCACGGCCATCCGCGCGCTGGCGGGCGGCGACAGCAAACCGGCGCCGTCCGGGGCGAAGCCCGACGGGCGACAGTCCGCGGCGAAGAAGAGCAAGCCGTCGCCCGACAAGTGAGAGACGGAACGCTGTATCATGATGGATCGGTTGCTGGCGCGACGACACACGATACTGCTCGTCGTCATCGTCACGACGTTTCTCGTCCGCCCGCTTTTCGGCGAGGGTCCGGTCGCGCTGATGGTGTTCAGCGTCGCGTTGTTGGCCCTGCTCCTGCTCGCACTGTACACCACACAAGTCGACGACCTGGTCGGCGATCGAGATGTCCTTGTGCATCAGCGCCGGCGGCGGTGGCTGATCGCGTGGCCCCTCGGTCTCGTGGCGATAGCGGAGCGACTCTACAGCCTGGTGAATCCGAGCGCGCGATTGCTCACCGTCGCTATGCTGTGCTGGCTGGCGTTCTTCGCCTTTGTCACTTGGAGCCTGTTGCGCACGCTGCTGAAGCATCGAGAGGTGACCGGCGAAACCATTGCCATGGCGGTCTCGATTTACCTGCTCATCGGGCTGACGTGGGGCATGCTATACATCGCTCTGTTTCA
Organism: Binatia bacterium; assembly: GCA_035541895.1. Lineage (GTDB taxonomy): Bacteria > Desulfobacterota > Binatia > HRBIN30 > JACQVA1 > DATKMK01. The sequence goes on from DATKMK010000113.1 coordinate 27,252, forward strand.
GCAGCATCCCGACGCCTTCAGCTTCGGCGGGTCGACGGTGCCGACCCCGGCGTTGACGCCGGAACGACAATCCATCTTTCCGGTCTTCATCTACTTCAGCCTCACCACTCTCTCAACGATCGGTTTTGGCGACATCCTCCCGTTGAGCTTAGAGGCGCGCTATGCGGCGGTCGCCGAGGGAATCACCGGGCAGTTCTACCTGGCGATCTTGGTCGCTCGCTTGGTTGGACTACAGATGAGCGGAACGGCAGGTCGCAACGATCGCGCTCCGTGAAAAGGATCGCGGCGGAGACTCCCCGACGGAGAACCTCCGCCGAACCGGTAACTGCCTTCACTTCTTGGTCGGTGTGTCGACCGAAATTGCCAGCGCCTCGGTGAATGTGATGTCGACGAGGTCGCCGACCGAGACGCGATTGAGGTTGTCGGGATTGCGGACCTTGACGGTGGTGGTCTCGCCGTCGAGGTTGCGCAAGGTCACCGTGTTGGCGGTCTTGTCGATCGCGGCGATGGTCGTGGTCAGCGTCGTGACCCGGCCGGCGGCCGCGCCTGGCTTTTCCCCCTCCTTCGCGCGCCCGGCGGCGGCCGCTACGCTCGCGCCCGGCGCGGCATCACCCGGCTTCTTCACCTCGTAGGCGAGCGACTCGTAGTAGGTGACGGTCACGTCGTCGCCGACCTTGACCTGTGGCAGGTTGCGCACCTCGTCGCCGGCGACGAACTTCACGACGGAACCGTCGGCGCGCTGGAGCGTGACGTGACGCGTCTTGAGGTCGATCGCCTTCACCTTGGCCGTCGCGGTTACGAGGTTCTCCGCGACGGTGCCACTCGGAAGCGGTGCGGCCACCGCAGGCGGCGCCGGCGCCGCTTCCTTGGACATGCTGGCGCAACCGGCTACGCCGAGCGTGAGGTAGATTGCCGCCACACCCATCGTCTCGAACTTCTTCATCCGTCTCTGCATACTCTTTCTCCCTTGTTGGCTCGAAAGGCCAGTTGTTTGGTGCGGCAGATTACCATCGGCAGTCGCCCAGAAAAGAGCAAGAAGACCCCCGGCACCATTATTGG
>DATKMK010000114.1:0-145838 GCA_035541895.1 Binatia bacterium
CGGCGCGAACAGATCTGTCAGGTCCTGCCATTCCCTGTTTTCGATGCATGCCAACCAACGATCGCCCGCCCGCGTCGCCGCGTTCGGCGGGATGCGGAGCGGGTCGGGCCGCAGCTCCTCGAAGTGGGCTCTGGCCTCATCAAGTTGATCGAGGCTGTAGGCGTCGACCCGCTGGATCAATCCGTCCGGACCGACGGCGCTCGCGATGACCATGGGAATCTCGAATTGGCCACCGTCGCGAGTACCGAGCCAACGGAACATCAACAGCAAGCCGCGATCGTCGAGAGCGAGGACATGATCGACGCGCAGCGTGACGTCGGGTGCAAGTTCGAGGAGGGCGCGGAAGGAGACCTCGTACTCGTCGCGCGAGCGGAACCCACCCACGAAGGCCCCGTATCCGAGCGGGCGGTGGTCTTCGATGACCACTGCGGGGCTGAGGGCCGCGGTAAACCGCTCCCAGTCGCGCGTGGCCAAGGCCTGCTCCACCTCCTGATGCCCCTTCAACACATGTGGGTATGCAGCGGCTTCGCCGGCGTCGAAGCGCTGGTCGAGTTCGGCGTAGGCGGCGTCGAGGTCGTCGGGATCGAAGAGCACGATTTCCAGTGAGCGACCCTCGTCATCGACCTCGTCGAGGACGAGGTAGTCGATCGCCAGTGCGCCCCCTCCGGCTTCCACCTCGCCCTCGAAGCTCATCCTGCTCAGGGACAGGCGCTCGGCGCGGGTGGCGATGGGCGTGATCACCCAGCGACTGTGCGGTCCGTCGAAGAACACCCGTAGCTGCTCGAAATGGGTCCCGAGCGGGATCCGCGTGCGCATGAGTCGGCGGCGATCGTCTGCGCGGCACCCCGGCGCGTGGAGCGCCACAACCGCTTCCCAGTCACGGGCAGCCCAGGCCTGTGTGATGCGGTCGTTCATGCGCGTCGCGGCGTTCTCGAAGCGGACGGCCGGCGGCGCGGAACCTAGCCCCCTGGCCCCCTTCCCTGCGAGGGAAGGGGGAATCGCTCCCCTCTCCGCTTGGGAAAGGGGTAGGGGGAGAGGTTCTTGTGGCCCGCCGGTCAGCTCGTTGAAGCGCGCCCTCGCCGCGTCGAGCTGGTCGAGGTCGTAGATGTCGATGCGCTCGATCCGGCGTTGCGCGTCCAGCTCGACGACGCCCGCGAACGCAATCTCGAATGAGCCGCCGTGGCGGGAGCCCTGCAGCACGAGTTGTTGGAGGAAGCCGCGATCGCAGCCGCGGATGTGTGTAAAGCGGCCGACGACGTCCGGAGCGAGATCGATCCAAACGCGGACGTTCTTTTCCACCCACGCCTCGACACCGCGCGTCGTGCCGAGACCGGTGATGCGCCGGTGATCGTGCTCTTCGAGCGTCGGAGCACACAGCGCGGCCAACGCCTCCCAATCGCGTTTGGCGATGCTCTGTCCGAGCAGCGTGTTCAGGCCTCCGAGCGCGACGCCTTCCCCCGCGTCGTAGCGCCGATCCAACTCGGCGTAGGCGGCGTCGAGGTCGTCGGGGTCGAACACGAGGATTGCGATGCTGCGGCCCTCGCCGTCGACCTCGTCGACGCAGAGATAGTCGATGGCGAGGTCGCCGCCACCTTCCACGACCTCACCTTCGAAGAGCAAACGGCTGAGCGCCAGGCGCTCGCCGCGCGTCGCCAGAGGGGTGATGGTCCAGCGACTGTTCGGCACCTCGAAGTAGACGCGGAAATTCTCCATGGTGAGATCGATTCCACCTTCGACGCGCATGAGCCGGCGGCGATCTTCGACTTGACAGGTCGGGGCGTGCAGCGCCGTAAGCGCGTCCCAGTCACGCGCCAACCAGGCACGCGTGAAGCGCTCGTTGAGGCGGGTGGCGGCGTTGGCGAAATGCGGCTCGCGCGAACCCTCTTCCATTCTCCCCCTACCAAGGGGAGACACCGAGGGGTTGACCAGCGCATCGAAACGCGCCAGCGCCTCGGCTGCGCGTTCGGCGTCGAAGAGCTCCATGCGGGCCACCAGGCCCTCGCTCCCAAGAACCATGAGTTGGAGGAAAGGCCGCTCGTAGGGGCCGCGGCTCACGCGCAAGGCGCCGGTGTTCGTATTGCGGACGAGGAGCGCGCTGGGATTGGCCGCGAGCACCTCTTCAATGCGGTTGGTGACGTCTTCCGCGTCGTCGAGCAGGCTGCGGAGCCATTGCTGAATCGCCGGAATCCCCGTGAGCGCGCCAACGCCGGCCGTCCGGTGGTCTGCGTACTCGATGTTAGCCGCCCATGCCCCCGCGAAGGCTTCTGGGTCATACGCCTGCGTCATCACCCCGATAGAGTGGGCGATCGTCGCGGCGCGCGTGCGCTCGGGGCCGTCGGGCAGCAGCTCGGCGTAGCGCTCGTACAGGCGGACGACCGCGTCGCCTAACCGATTAGAGGCGAAATCCTCTGTCCGGCGGGCGCGCGCCTTCGCGTCCGCTTCGATCAGGCTCAGCTTCTCCCCCTCGATGGCATCGACGTCGACGATCCCGCCGGTGTAGCCGCTCGCCGATGACGTTTGGCGGCACAGCGCAAGGGAATCGCCGAGGATCGCCAGCGGCTCGAACCTGCAGGTCGGGTCTTGAGCGCGCAGGAGGGCGCGATACGAGATGAGCACCCCGTTGCGGTCGATGACGGCGCCGGTGGTGTGGTCCACGACTTCCACATCGTCAGCGACGAGCGCTGCCAGTGCGTCGGCATCTCCGGCGGCAACCGCAGCCGTGACGCGGGACGCGTGCGCGGTTGCCGCGTTCAACCGGACGCGGCGCGCGGTGCGCAGCGTCCCCTCTTCGATGCTCCCCTTGCCTAGGGGAGACGCACAGGGGTGCTCCTCCGCGAGGGAGCGCGCCCTGATGGGTGCGGCGACAAGAGCACTCTCCGTAGGGCCGGTAGGCGCAGGCTTCAGGGTGCGTCCCTGCGCTGTCGTTTGTGCCGCACGCGCGCGCTCGACGAGCAAGGTGGCGCCTTTCGTTTCCCACAGCTCTATGGCGCGTGCCTCTTCGGCGGTCGCTTCGCGTTCTCTCCCGGCGGCGCGCAGCGCTGCCGCCAGTGCGATGCGCGCGTTGGCGTGCAGCAACAACGCGTCGGTGGCCGCCGCGATCGCAACCGCGGTGCGCGCCACCTCGACTGCGCCCGCGTGCTCCCCGCGTGCTGCCAGCGTCTCCGCGCGCACGCGCCGCCAAGCGATGGCGGCTTGCAAGTCGTCGCCCGCCAGCGCTTCGCTCTCGTGGCTCACCCGCTCCGCCTCATTCGCATGACCCTGGACAAACAGTGCGCGCCCGAGCAGGGCCCCGGCCCGCGCGGCATCGATCGCCAACCCGTTGGCCCGAAAGCCCTCGTACGCGATGCTGAGGCTGCGTGCCGCCGCCGCCGCGTTCTCTTCGATGAGCTCGATGAGCCCGCTGTACAAGTCGGTCTCCAGCACCTGCTGCGTGATCCCCAGCTCCTCGACCATTTTGCGTGCCGAGGTGATCATCCGTCGTGCGGCATCGCTGCGTCCGCGCAGCGCTTCGAGCACTGCCTGGCAGCGCAACGCCACGGCCTCCACCGCAGCTGCGCCCTGGGTGATGCGCAGCACGCGCACGACGTCGAGGCAGCGGCCGCTCGCGCGCGTCACCGGACTTGGTCCCCACAACGCCGCTTGTGGCGCGCCGGCGAGTACGGCGTTGGAGCGCCGGCGATCGTTGACTTGCCGCGCCGCCGCCAGTGCCTTGTCCAGCGCCGTCTCGGCTGTGCCGATCGCCCCCATTCGCTGCAGCGCCAACGCATGCACTTGGTGCGCCTTCGCCTCGCCGGCAACATCGCCAAGCCTGGCCAGCTCACTTGCCGCGGCGGCCAGCGCCTCGACCGTTCCGCGCAGGGCTTGTGGGTCGGTCAACACCGCGAGTTGTGCGGTGAAGCAGATGTGCCAGGCGGCAAGACGCAGGGGGTTAGGGGCTAGGGGGTTGGCGGTCAGGGGTTGATCTCCTCCCATAACCCCTAGCCCCTTGACCCCTAACCCCTTGAGCCCGCCCAGTGCATCGATTGCCGTTTTGGCGTGCGCGACGTCGCCCGCAGCAAGCAGTGCTTCGCACCAGTCGAGGGTGAGGTCCGCGCGGGCGGGGCTCGCTTCGTCGAGCGCGCGTAGGGCGCGCCCCAGAAGATCGGCGGCGACCGAGACGTCGTCGCGCGCCAGCGCGCGCCGGCCCGCCGCGCCCAGGTAGCGCGCGGCGCGCTCGCCGAGCGCTGTCCCCGTGGCATCGAGCGGCCCCAGCTCGCGCAGGTGTTGGTGCGCCTGCTCCAGATGCCAGCCGATCATCTCGTCGTGCTCGATCGAGTCGCCGACGCGGTGTTCGATCCACTCGGCGACCCGCCCGTGCAGGTCGGCGCGGGTTTCCTTCAACAGCCGGCGATACGCCGCGTCGCGGGTCAGGCCGTGGTGAAAGCGCAGCGCCGGCTCGCCGAGAAACCACGCCGTGTCGGGCTCGATCAGCTCGCTGCGCCGCAGCGCTTCGAGCCGTGCGTCGAGGTCGCAAACCTCGCGCGGCAGGAGATGGGCCACCGCCCCGCGCGAGAACTGCCGGCCGATCACGGCGGCGCGTTCGAGCACGGTGCGGTCCTCCGCGCGCACGCGCTCGATGCGCGCCGCGAGCAGCGCGTGGATCGTCGGCGGCATGTCGAGCGTGGCGAGGTCGACCGCCGCTGTCCAGCGCCCGCCGTCCGGCTTCAACGCGCCATCGTGGACCAGCATGCGCACCAATTCCGCCACGAACAGCGGGTTGCCTTCGCTGGTGGCGAGCACCCGCCCCGCCACCGCCGCCGGGAGCACATCGGTTCCGATCACATTGGCGGCCAAACGCATCGCGGCGCTTGCGTCGAGCCCCGCGAGGATCACCACCTCGCGAGCGAGCGCGCCGGGGACCGTCAGTGAGGAACGTAGAGCGCGCAGTTCCGGTCGGGCCGCGGCCAGTACCAGCACCGGCATGCCGGTGCCCCATTGCACCAAATGCTCGATCAGGTCGAGCAGCAGCGGCTCTGCCCACTGGAGATCGTCGACCGCCAGCACCACCGGTTGCCGGGCGGCGAGTTCCGCGAGAAAGCGGCGTACGACGAAGAACGTCTCTTCAGGTGCGGCCGGCGTACCGGCGAGGAGCGCGGCGACGCCGTCGGCGATGCGGGAACGCTCGGTGGTGTCGGGCAGGGCGGCCGCGACGACCGCGCGCAGATCTTCCCCCTCCTTGGTAGGGAGAGGGATTTGAACTCCGCCTGCGAGGTCGCTTCGCAGATACACCCGCACCGCCCGTGCAATCGGCGCAAAGGTGGCGCCGCCCGCCGACTCGCAGCGGGCGCTCAGCACCATGGCACCGTTGCTCACACGCCGCGTTACTTCCTCAAGCAGCCGCGACTTGCCGAGCCCCGGCGAGCCCAGAATCATCGCGAGCCGCGTGCGGGAGTCTGCCACCGCCGTGTGATAGACCGCCAGCAGCCGGCGCAGTTCGTCGTCACGGCCGACGAAGGCAACGGCCGCTGCGCCGGCCGGTCGATCGAGGGAGACCACGCGGTACGCCGCAACGGTTTCGGTGCGGCCCTTCAGTGCGCGCACCCCGATCGATTCCAGTGTCACCAACTCTCGCACCAGCCGCCGCGTCGCCTCTCCGATGATCGCTTCGCCGTCGCGTGCTTCTTGTTGCAGGCGCGCGGCGACGTTGGCGGGATCGCCCACCACATCCGTGTTGTCCGCGCTCACGATGACTTCGCCGGTGTTGATGCCGATGCGCAGCCCGACATCGACGAGTGCGGTGGTGGTGCTCGCACGCAGTTCGCGAAACGCGTGCTGCATGGCGACGGCCGCACGCACGGCCCGAATCGCGTCGTCCTCGGCGACCTGCGGGACGCCGAAGGCCGCCATGACGCCGTCGCCGAGGAACTTCACCACGGTCCCGCCATGGGCTTCGATCGCCTCGCGCAGCGCCTGGTAATACCGCTCCATCAGCCGGCGGGTGGACTCGGCGTCGAGCCGCTCGTGCAACGACGTGGACCCGATCAAGTCGGCGAAGACAATGGTCACGACCTTGCGCGCCTCGACGCTCGTGGCGGCGTGCACGGGACTCTGAGCGGTTACCGCGGCCACTGGGTGCGCACACTGGGGGCAAAAGCGGGCCACCGCCGGCAGCGCGCCGCCGCACTGGACGCACCGCCGTGGCAGCGGCGCCGCACAGTGCATGCAGAAACGCGCTTCCGCTGGGCTGTCTTGTCCGCAGCTCACGCAGGTCATCGTGCCTCGTCTACTCGTTCAGCGCCGCGGGGAGACTCGATTCGTCAACGCGGTGCGATTCTTCAAGTGCGCCAGACGTCCTCCTTCACCTGATTCTCTCCGGCTAGAGACCTCTCGGGGTCGGGAGAACCGCAACCATTGGTCGCGAGTTCGCGGCGAACCCGAGGCCGTGTCATAGCGACGACACACCGCCGTGACTGGCGGGAATACGTGCCGGCACCAATGCTTCAGGCGGAGTTAGAGGGGATCGTTGGGCGAAGGAGGAAGCTTCAGTCGACGGATTGCGACTGGAGTGAAGGCGCGCTGGCGGACTCGGAGAATCCGACGAGTCGCAGTTGATTGCAGCTCGTGATTGCGGAAGACGGCGAACTCGGCGTCGCTGACCGGCTCCAGGTACCATGAGCCATCTGCGCCCCGAACCGGTGAGCGCGTCAGACCTGAATGTCTCGCCGCCGCAGTTCGGCCGTGGCAGCAAGCGAGGTAATCTCCGCGCCTCAATGCCGCGACGAATAGACAGGCGACCAACAGGATGACGAAGGCCGAGAGGCATGCGCGCGAACTGTGCACGGCACCCTTCACGATGTCGCTCGTATATCGAGCGACCTGCAAGGGTCAAGGCAATTCATCCCCGCGACGCCGGGCCGTGAACCTCAACGGCGATCATGAGAGCTCGGGTCCTCTTGAAGCAGCGGCGCGCAACCAGTACGGATCAACTCGTCACAGGAGGCATCATGCGACGCGACATCTTTACCGAAGAGCATCAGCAATTCCGCGAGCAGTTCAAGCGCTTCGCGGAGAGGGAGATCGTGCCCAAGGTCGAGGGCTGGAATGCGCGCGGGATGAGCGATCGCGAGACCTGGCGCCGCGCCGGCGCCGAAGGATTTCTCGGGGCCAACGCGCCCGCCGAGTACGGCGGCGCCGGCGCCGATTTCCTGTACGACGCGATCGTCATGGAAGAGATGGCGCGGATCCGCGCCCACGGCATGATGATCTCGCTGCACTCCGATATCTGTATGCCGTACATCGCCACCTACGGGAGCGACGCGCAGAAGGAGAACTACCTCCCGGGCGCGATTCGCGGCGAGATTCTCCTCGGCATCGCCATGACCGAGCCCGGTACCGGCTCGGATCTCGCCAATGTGCAGACCAAGGCGATCCGGCACGGCGATCACTACGTGTTGAACGGCTCCAAGATCTTCATCTCCAACGGCCAGATCGGCGACCTGTTCATCGTCGTCGCCAAGACCGATCCGCACGCCAAGCCGGCGCATCGCGGTGTCAGCCTGCTGCTGGTCGAAGCGAACAGCCCGGGATTCGTTCGCGGCCGCAAGCTCGACAAGCTCGGACTCAAAGGCCAGGACACCAGTGAGCTGGCGTTCGAAGACTGCATCGTGCCCCTGGACAACCTGCTCGGCCAGGAAGGGCAAGGCTTCAAGATGTTGATGGAGAAGCTGCAGCAGGAGCGCCTATGCATCGCGGTCGCGTCGATGGCATCGTGTCGCCGCGCGCTCGACGATACGCTCGCCTACGTCAAGCAGCGTCACGCCTTCGGCCGGCCCATCGGGACGTTTCAGAACACGCAGTTCAAGTTGGCCGAGCTGGCCACCGAGGTGGAAATCGGCCAGGCGTTCGTCGACAAGCTGCTCGCGGCCCACGTGCGCGGCGAGGACGTCGTGATCGAAGTCAGCATGGCCAAGTGGTGGACCACCGACTTGCAAAAGCGGCTCACCAGCGAGTGCCTACAACTCCACGGCGGCTACGGCTTCATGCACGAATATCCGATCTCAACCGACTACGCAGACGCCGCGGTGCAGAGTATCTACGCCGGCACCAATGAAATCATGAAGGTCATCATCGCGCGGCGGATGGGACTGGAGTGACAGTAGGCGGGAACTGACTGCCGACTGCATACTGCCGGCCGCCTATGATGAAGATCGCCACTTGGAACGTAAATTCATTGCGCGTGCGGTTGCCGCAGTTGATCGACTGGCTCGCCGCGATGCAGCCTGACGTGGTCGCTTTGCAGGAGACCAAGCTGATCGACGACGACTTCCCGGTCGCCGAGATCGAGGCGGTGGGATATCGGGCGGTGTTCGCGGGTCAGAAGACCTACAACGGCGTCGCGATCGTCGGCCGATCGGCTGTGACCGACATCGAACGCGAGTTGCCGGGGGCCGACGATCCGCAGCGGCGATTCCTCGCGGCAACGTACGGCGGAGTTCGCGTTGTCAATGTGTACGTGCCCAACGGCGAGCGAGTCGGCTCGGACAAGTTTACGTACAAGCTCGAGTGGTTGGAACTGCTGGCGGCGTACGTTCGTCGGCAGATCGAACAATACCCGCGGCTGGTCGTGCTCGGCGATTTCAACGTCGCGCCGGAAGATTATGACGTGCACGATCCCAGAGAGTGGGCGGGGCAGGTGCTGTTCAGCGAACCCGAGCGCGCAGCGCTCCGCCGGCTCGTCGCGACGGGCCTGGTCGATGCGTTTCGGCTGTTCGAACAACCCGAGCGCAGCTTCAGTTGGTGGGACTATCGTCTGAACGCGTTCAAGCGGAATCGCGGCCTGCGCATTGATCACATCTTGGCCAGCGAGTCGCTCGGTCGCGCCTGCACGTCGTGCCGCATCGACATCGAACCGCGCCGCAGCGAACGGCCGTCGGATCACGCGCCGGTGATGGCCACGTTCGATGTGCCGTGAACCGCGTTGAGAATTGTGCGCGTTCCACCTAGGGAACGCGAGGAACGTTCAGGTCGGGTCGACGCAACGACGTTGTTCTACTTCGGCAGCACGATCCCGAGCTGGCCGGTCAGTGCCTTTACGACTTGCGGGGGCTGGCCGATGAGGTCGGTGGTGTCGCCGCGAGTGCCGAGATTGTTCGTCGGAACGACCGCGGCGATCACGACCGGTGCACGATCGGGTGCTGGCACATTGGCGCCGGTGCGTACCGCGTTGTTCGCGACGAGACTCTCAGGCCGACCGCCGCCGACGAAGTCGAATCCTTCCAGTTGCTGCCGGAACAGCTCTTCGTTGATGCGCCGCGGCGCAGTCGGCTGCTGGTTCTTCAAAATGGTCGTGGTTTGACTTGCCGTGATCAAGACGCCCGGGCCGCTGGGATCGAGCGCGCTGTGAACCGTGATGTGACCGCTGATGCCGACGACCTCGGTGAGCTCGGCGTCGGCATCATATCCGATGGTGAACTCGGTGCCGCGCACGCCGGCGGTGGCGTTCGGAGTTTTGATTTCGAACGCATTGGCGGAGTTGTGGTAGTACTCGCTGACCACGGCGTTGACTTTGCCGCGCAGCAAGCCCATCAGCGACGTCGCTTGGCCCTTGTTCGGATTGAACGTCTGCTCGTCGACCCGCACCTCTGAGTTTTCGCTCACGGTGAGCACGCTATCGTCCTGAAACACCACGCGGACGCGTCCCGGCTTGCCGGTACGCAGGACGTCGCCGAGTTGGATCGCCGCCCCGGCTGCGGCATCGGACCATGCCCCACCGCGCCCGATCTCGGCGCGGCCGTCGATCGAAGCGATGGTGCCGACCTCCTGTGCCTGCGCCCACATCATCGGCGTGGCGACGAGCAACACGAACACAACGACTGTCAGACGCGATCGCATGGCTAATACCTCACTTCCACCGACAACGAGCCGATGTTGCGGTCATAGGTGAACGGAGTTTGGTTCGAGTTGTTGAACGTCCCATAGTAACCGGCCACGAAATCAAGATAGTCGTTTGCGTAGTATCTGGCAACAAAGATGAGGTGGTGTTCGTCATCGCGGCGGCCGTGGCTTGCGGGATTGTCATAACTCTCGTGCCGGTAGGCATAACCGAGCTGCGTCGTGAAGACCGGCCATCCCCATCCGAAGCTGGTGTTGATCTCGTTGCCGTCGTAGCCGAACATCTCGGCGTCGGACCGCTTCACCCTCTGTCCGTTGATCACCGGGTCTTGACGGTCGAACTGATAGCCGACCTCGACGTAGCGCTCGACCGAGCCGAGGTAGACGAACTGCTTGACGCTCGGCGCGAAGTTGAACGCGTCCTGGCTCCAATAGGCGGCTTGCTTGAAATCGCGCCGCCGCACGCGGCAGGAAATCTCGGTGCGGCCGTAGTCCCGTTCGGGGATCGTCAGCCAGGGCAGCGCGGTCGCTTCTTGCAAAAAGCTGTTGGTGGATCCGAGATAGTAGTCGTAGCGTGCGAGCACGCCGAACTGCGCCCGCCCGGTGTTGAAGCCGAGCTGAACGCTGGGGCCGTTGTCCTGCAGATTGAACTCGGTGAGGTGGAAGTGCAGGCTCTGATAGAAGTCGTATCCCAACGTGAGTTGCGCCCAGTCGTTGCGCAACGGAACGTACGTGCCGCCGGTTGCGAGAGTGATCCGTCCGTCGGACTGTCCCACCTGCTTGATGAACGGACTGGCATTGGAGGGCGTGAGCGAGACGTTGCTGTCGTATTGCATCCCGACCGATCCGTAAACCTGGTACGGTCGCAGCCCGCCGCGGCCTTGTCGAATGCGGGTGAGAAACACGCCCGCTTCGCGACCCATGGCGGAGTTTGGCTCCTGGTCTACTACGACGTTGAACTGCTCGACCGCTTTGGACCAGTTGCCGGCTTGGAACTCGACGATGCCGAGGTAGTAGCGCGCGGCGAGGCGTTGCTGCGGGTCGGCGGCGGCGCGCTCGAAGTTGCCGCGGGCCTCGTCGTTTCGCGCCAAGCGCAACTGCGCGATGCCGAGAAACAGCGAGGCCTGCGCGGCGACCTCTTCGTTGCGTTGAGCTTGTTGCAGAAACGGCATCGCTTCCTGGTAGCGTTCGGTTTGCACCAAGGCGACGCCGAGTTCGAGGGCCGCTTGATCGAGATCGGGTTTGGTCGCCAGCACGACGCGCAAGTCGGTGATGGCTCCGTCCAGATCATTGAGACGCCCGCGGGTGACGGCGCGATAATAGCGCGCGTACGCGTCGGCGGCATCGTCGGCGACGGCTTGGTCGAACAACTGCAGTGCCTCGGAGTAGCGCCCGGCATGGAACTCGATCAATCCGCGGCCGGTGAGCCGCTTGGATTGTTCGGAGGCCTGCGCCATTCCGCTTGCCGACGCCAACCCGCCGGCGATGAGCACCACCAACGCTCGTTGCATCGTTCTTGTCATGTCATTGGCCCTCGATCGGTGTCGGAGTGGCGGTGGGTGTGGGTGTCATTGCCAACGGTATGATCGGCGTGGATGTCGCCGGGGCTTGCGAGCTGTCGGCTGGCGTACCGCTTGCCTGCGCGCCCGAGTCGCTCGGTCGCGGCGGCAGCGCGGCGCTTGGGTGAAGCGGCACGGACATCGGCGACCCTGCGGCAGCGGCGATTGCCGCGTCGACGCTCGACGTACCCGGAAAGACGGTGAACGGGTACGTGAAGTCGAGCGCCCGCGGAGGGGTGCTGAGACTCTGCGCGGTGATGTGTACCTCCGCAGGTCCCTCGGGTAAGTGCAACGGCGCGCCCACCGCGCGGAAGCCCTTCACCTTGAGCGCACCCTCTTGGCTGCACGGCGATGAACCGCCGTCGTCGCACGGCGACAGCGTTAGCGGGCTCCGCTTCGACAATGAACGGAAGAGAACCTCCGCCGCGATCGAACCCTCGGCGATGCCGCTGGTGGCATCGGCTGCGGTGAAGTGCAGCGAGACCGGACTGGCGCTGGTTGCGAATAGATCCGGATTGAGATCGAACGCGAACGGCAGGGAGTGAATGTCGACTTCACTGCCGTGTACCAGGGCGCCGGGCACGATGCTGACTGAAATTGGATCGCTCTCGAATGCGGCGGTCGCTGGACGTGTAGCATCGCATTGCTCTCCGACTCCGGGCGGCAGCGTCGCACAGGTGCTGGTAACGCCGTCAACCGCCGGCGCAAAGTCGGTTGAGAATCCGGCGATCTGAAATGTGCCTGACCCCGGCGGGAGCTGATCGAGCACCAGTGCCCGCTGTCCCGTACCGGCGTTGATCGGCACGCTCAGCGGATCGACCGCCAAGCAGCAGGCGTATCCGGTATTCGATTGAAATACGACACGCAGAGTCTTCACCGCGTCGGGCAAGACGCTGCTGGAACTCCCATCCGGTTGCGGCCACATTGGCGACACGCCGATGCTGCCACCCGGCAGATTGCTGCCCGATGACCCACCCCCTCCACCGCCACAGCCCGCGAGTCCCACCATCACTACCCACGCCGTCGCGAAGCATACGATCGGCTTCCCCCGCATATCAATCTCGCGTCTCTCCTCCCTCTGTCGGCTGCGCCCGCGCGCCGCGTTCAGCTTGTAATCTCTGGATTAGGTACTGCATGCGCACGAGAAGGTAAAGGCGAAAGATCGCCGGGCTTGATTCATCGGTGCGTCGCCCATAACTGGTTGCGGTGCGGGCCGCTTCGACTCTGCGCCCCGAGACAGAGATGGCCAAGGTGGTTTCATTGGAGCCGGTCAAACGTCGCCAACGACCGCATCAGCGGCGGACACAGCGGGCCGCGCCGCCGCCGGACCCCGCCGCCCTTGCGCGTCAGCACTGGTGGGGCTTGGGGCTGGCGGCGCTGGCGGCTGCGCTGTGGGGGCTGGCACCAGTTGCGACCAAGGCAGCGCTCGCAGGCTATTCGCCCGAATTGATCAGCGTGCTGCGCTTGGGCACGGCTGCCATGCTGTTTCGCATCCTCGGGGGGACGCGCGCACACCTGTGGCCGCGCAGCATCTGGTCGTGGATCGGGGGAATCGCCCTGGGCGCCGACTTCGTCGTGTACAATTACGGGCTGCGGCTGACCGACGCGGGAGTTTCCGGGTTGGTCATCAACATCGAGTTGGTGACCACCATCGCGCTCGCGGTTTGGTTGCTCGGTGAACGGTTGACGCGCCGCCGTGCGTGGGGCTCGGCCATGACGCTGGCCGGCGCGATCTACGTCGGCCTCGATGGCATACACCTCGGCGATCTCGTGGCGCGCGAGCGATTGATCGGCAACGTGCTGGTGATGCTTGCGGGTGTCTTCTGGTCGGTATTCGCCGTCGCTCAACGCAAGGTGCCGCGCGGCGGCAATCTGTTTCAATTGGTGACGCCGATTTTTTTCGTTGCCGCGGTGACGACAGTGCCCGGCCTACTGTTGCCCGCCGCGTGGTACAACCCGGCCGGCATCGAGCCGACCATCATGCTGCTCGTGCTGGTGGTCGCGTGTACGCTGAGCGTGTACGCCGCCTACGCACGCGCGCAGGAGTTGGTTGACGTGAGCGCGCTGGCGATCGTCTTGGCCTCGATCCCGGTGTTCGCGGTCATCTTTGCTTGGTTGCTGCTCGCTGAGCCGATCACTTCGCGAGTGATCGTCGGTGGCGCAGCGATCCTGGTCGGCGTGGTGCTGATCACCATCGAGCGACCCGCGACGGCCGCGATCGAACGAGCGCAGTAGGTGGGCGAGCCTGCGGCGTCACCAGTGCAAGCGATCGATATGGCGGCGCTCACGCTTGGTCGGTCGGCCGCTGCCCCGTTCGCGCGCCAGCAGAGCGGGCTCGCGTTCGGCGCGCGGGGGCGGAGGTGGGGTGTGGTCGATGTACAGTCGCTGCGCTTGCGCGAACGGCCCGCGGTGTTCCGACAACTCGCGCACTTCAAGATCCCGCCGTCCGCGTTCGAGCGTGATCGCCAGGCGGTCGCCGACGCGAATCAGCTTGTGGGGCTTCGCGGCGCTGCCGTTGACGTGCACCTTGCCGCCGTCGCACGCATCGGCCGCAAGCGAGCGGCTCTTGAACATGCGCGCCGCCCACAGCCACTTGTCGAGGCGAATGCCCCCGCCGTCGCTCATTTCACCACGCGGTCCAGCCGCCATCGACGTACACCACCGAGCCGGTGACGTAGCCCGACATCGGCGAGGCAAGAAACACCACGGCGGTGCGCACCTCTTCCGGCCGTCCCAATCGGCCGAGCGGCGTGGCGCGTTCCATCCGCGCTTGATTGTCGCCCTTTGCCAGCCCACCCTCGGTCATCTCGGTTGGAAACCACGCCGGCGCGATCGCGTTGACCGTGATGCGGTGCGGTGCCCATTCGATCGCGAGCTGACGCGTCAGGTTTTCGGTCGCCGCCTTGCTCGCGACGTACCCGGCGTTGCGATAGATGCCGCAGCCGAGCGCGGCGAGCACCGACGTGACGTTGATCACGCGCCCGCCTTGTCCGCGCGCGATCATGCGCCGACCGACCTGCTGGCACAGATGGAAGACGGCGTGCGTGTTGACGTCAAACGCGTGCTGCCACTTCTCCGCGGAATAATTTTCGACGCGACCTGTCGGGGCAACCCCCGCGTTGTTGACGAGAATATCGATCTCGCCGAGGCCGTCGCTGATCTCCGCGACCACGCGGGCGATGCCGGCCGATTGCGTCAGATCGGCGGTCGCGACCACGGTGCGACGACCGAGCGTGCGGAGTTCCTGTGCGAGAGCTTCCAACCGCTCGCGTCGACGCGCGATCAAGGCGACATCGGCACCGGCGATCGCCAACGCGCGGGCAAACTCGATCCCCAGCCCGGCGGAGGCACCGGTCACGACGGCGACTCGTCCGTCCAATCCGAACAGATCACGCAACGTGTCCATCGGCGCCTCGACTAGCGGGTTGCGATTATCGTGACAAGCGGGCTAAGCACAAGTTTCAAGGACGTGCGGTTGTGAGTGCTCTCGTGCTCGATCTCGCCCGATGCGCCGTGGTGGTGATCGAGTGTCAAAACGATTTGATCCACGAGTCGCAGATCGGCTCGAAAGGAATCGGCGCGGCACTCGCAAAGGCGGTGCACGACCGCGGCGTCCTGCCGCGCATCGCCGCCGTGCTGGCCGCCGCGCGCGCGGCACAGGTGCCGGTGCTGTACGCCAACAAGGAAAGTCGTCCGGGCATGCCGACCACCGACGCGCCGATTTTCCGGTGGAGCAAACAGCACCCGATACTCATTGAGGGCACGTGGGGTGCGGCGGTGCACGACGCCATCGCGCCGCAGCCGGGCGACCACGTGCTGCGACGCGTTCTCAGCGTCGATGCATCCTACGGCTCCGGGCTCTACGGGATGTTCCGCGCGCTCGGCAGGGACACCATGATCGCGCTGGGCGTGTCGACGAACTTCGCCGTGGAAGGCACGGTGCGCGGGGCGGTCAACCGATTGTTCCACGTCGTCGTGATGGAAGATTGCTGCGCTAGCGTTCCCGACGAGCTGCACCGCTTCTCGATCGAGCGCATCCTGCCGCTGCTCGGAACCGTGACGACCAGCGAGACGGTGATTATGGCGCTGGAACGTCAGGCTCTCTCTCCCTCAGCGGGCTGAGGGAGAGAGAGCCTGACGGGGAAACTTCTACAATTTGCCGAGGACCGACTCGGCGCTCGATACGTTGAGGCCCGGACCCGGCTCCACCAGCAACTCTTGCACGATCCCGTCTTTGACGATCATCGCATACCGCTGCGAGCGTGTGCCCATCCCAAATCCGCTGGCATCGAGCGTGAGGCCGAGCGCCTTGGTGAAGTCGCCGTTGCCGTCGGCGACCATGCGCACCTTGCCCACTGCGCTGTTCGCTTTGCCCCATGCCCCCATCACGAACGCGTCGTTGACCGACAGACAGATGATTTCGTCGACGCCCTTGGCTTTGATCGCACTGGCCTGCTCGAGAAATCCCGGCAAGTGCTTCATTGAGCAGGTAGGCGTGAACGCGCCGGGCACCGCGAAGACGACCACCTTTTTCCCTTTGAACAACTCGTCGACCGTGACCGGTTTGGGGCCGCTCTCGCCCATCTCGGCCAACTTCAGGTCGCCGGGCAAACGATCGCCTGCTTTGATCGCCATGATGTCTCCTCCTTGATTGAGTGAAGTGCTGCCCTCATTTATCTGGCGCTCAAAATTGGATCAAGGCGGAAGGGCAGAGGAGCGGGCCGGGGGCCGGACTACCTACTGCCCTCTGCCTACTCTCTCTTCACTCGCCGATTTCCGCCAACGCGCGCACGGCTTCGATCTGCATGGTAGCGCAGATCATGGTCGTGACGCTCGATTCCCGCCACGCCGCCAACCGATCGCGGATGCGTTCCTTCGGCCCGACCAACGAGACCTCGTCCGCCAGCTCGTCCGGCACGGCTGCCGCCGCGTCTTCCTTCTTGCCGTCGAGGTAGAGGTCTTGAATTTTCTTCGCCGCGGCTTCGAACCCGTAGCGACAGGCCAGGTCGTTGTAGAAGTTCTTGCCGCGCGCACCCATGCCGCCGACGTAGAGCGCCAGCACGGGTTTGATGAAGTTGAGGCACGCCGCGACATCGTCGCCGAGAATTACCGTCGGACCGGCTGCGACGTCGAACTGCGCCAAGCTCTTGCCGTCGCCGGCCTTTTTGAAGCCGGCCTCCAGTGCGGGGCGGTACACCTTCTCGGCGCGATACGGCGAGTAAAAGATCGGCAACCAGCCGTCGGCGATCTCGGCCGCTTGCTCGACGCTCTTCAACCCGGTCGCCGCAACATAGATGGGAATCTGGCGGCCGTGCAGGATGCTCTTTAACGGCTTGCCGAGTCCGCTGGCGCCGGGCCCGCGATACGGAATCTGGTAGTGCTCGCCGGCGTGCTCGACTGGTTTTTCTCGCGCCCAAATCGCACGCAGGATCTTGATGTACTCGCGCGTGCGCTTCAGCGGCTTGCCGTAGGGAACGCCGTGCCAGCCTTCGACGACTTGCGGGCCGGACACGCCGAGGCCGAGGAGGAAACGCCCGCCGGAGAGTTGATCCAGCGTGGTGGCGGTCATCGCCGTCATCGCCGGCGTGCGTGCCGGCATTTGCATGATTCCAGTGCCGACCTTGATCTGCTTGGTCTGGGCCGCAATCCACGTGGCGGGGGTTACCGCGTCGGAGCCGTAGGCTTCCGCGGTCCACACCGAATGGAATCCGAGGCGATCGGCCTCCTGGATCATCTCCATGTTCAGCGCCATACGCGCGCCCGAGTAGCCCGCATTCAATCCAAAGCGCATGGTGGTCTCCTGGTGAGTGGTGCGTCGTGAGTGGTCGTGACGCTCAGCGCGCGGGTTCTTCCGACTTGAAACCGATTTTGCTGTGGGTGCCGTCGCAGAACGGCTTGTTCGCCGATTGGCCGCAGCGACAGAGGTAGATGGGATCCTCGTTCAATTTGAAGTCGGCGCGCTTGGCGTCGACCAGTTGGATCGCGCCTTTCACTTCGTACGGGCCGTCCTTGAGTGTCTTGATGCGAATGTCAGCCATCGGTGCCGCCTCCTGCGCGCGTGATGGCCCTCACTACTGCGGCGTCACCGTTCGCGCAAGGTCATCGAGTCGTTCACGCCGCTCCGGGAATCGGGTGGTAGCCGATCGAGAAATTCGCGCTGCGCGGGAATCATCAACTCCGCAGCCTTGGTCAGCGGGTAGAAGCGGCACACGTCATTCTCGCTGTCGGGATTGGTGCATCGCCCGAGCGAATCGATCGCCGATAGGCTTTCGGGCTCGACGGTGGCCCAGAAGCCGTGCACGATCTTGCCCGACTTCTGCTGGACCGTGCCGAGCGGCCCGCGGATGCGCACCCGCAAACCGGTTTCCTCGAAGGTCTCGCGTCGCGCCGCCGCCTCAGCGGTTTCGTCGGGCTCAAGGAGCCCCTTCGGGATACCGAACAGCGGCCGCTTGAAGGTCGCGCCGCGCGGATGCACGAGCAGCACTTCGATGCCGTGTTCACCCGGACGGGTCACGACACATCCAGCCGAGGTCGGCGGAGTCGACTTTGAACGCTGGACTGTGGGCGTCGAACTTATTCCTTCTGCGCAACGATCCCGAACACGCGATGTCGCACCGACACCGGGTCGGGATAGTCGCGCGCGAGCAGCGCGGCGAGATCCGCATCGAACGCCGCGATCGACTCGGGCGATAACGTGAGCACGCCGTTGCAAGCGCGCAACCGCCCACGCCACGCTTCGTGACTGATGACGACATCGAGATCGAACTCGAAGGTATCGAGGTGATGCAGCCCCGCCGTTGTCAGGTCGGCGACGAATCCCACCGCCCGTCCGTCGCTCCCCGCGAACGGCCACGTCGGATTGTGTTTCAAGACGACGGCTTCGGTTGCGGCGCCGAGGGAGCCAGGTTCACTCAGGTAGGTAAAGTACGCAATCAACGCGATGCCGCCGGGATGCAGCAACCGGACAACCTCCGCGGCGGCGCGCTCGCGCTCAAACCAGTGCCAGCATTGCCCCGCGCAAACCACGTCGAATGATGCGCTCGGCAGCTCGGTCGCTTCGGCGCCGGCTTCGACGTACTCGATGGTCACGCCGGCCGCGCGATCCAGCGCGCGCGCCTGCTCGATCATGCGGGGCGACGGATCGAGTCCCACCGATCGACACCCACGCAGTGCGAAGCCGCGCGCCAGCGTGCCGGTTCCGGTGCCGAGATCGAGCACATGCTGTCCAGCACGGCCGACCCCGTGGCGCTCCACGTGATCGAAAAATTCGTCCGGAAAACCCGGGCGATGACGGCCGTAGTCGTCGGCCGCTGCACCGAAATCAACTACCGGACGGGGCATGAGATGGTGTCGTGACTGGTGAGTCGTGAGTCGTGAAGGGTAAGCGGTGAATCGTGAGTCGTGGATTGCGAGCGCTCAATCCCAATGTGGTGATCCGACCACTCACAACTCACCCCTCACGACTCACTACCTGAACAACACCCGCGACAGGGCCGAGCGTGAGCGTTGGACGATCTCGCTCTCGGAGCCGAGTAGTTCGTAGATATCGAGCATGGCCTTGCGTGCGCCGTCATCGCGGAAGGCGCGGTCGCGGCCGACGATCTCGAGGTACATGTCGAGAGCTTCGCCGTACCGCGCGCTCGCCGCCAGCACATGCGCCAGCGCGAATCGCGTCTCGAGATCGTTGGGATCGTTGGCAAGTTTTGCGCGCAGGCCGGCTTCATCTGCACCAGTGGTTTGACGGATGCGAATCGCGGCCGCGATGCGATCGGCTTCCGTGCGTGCGGGCGTTCCCGGTGCAACCCGATCCAGCAGCGCGAGCGCGTCGTCGTCGTGCTGCTGCTTGGAGAGAACGGCGGCCAGTCCGACGAGTGCGCGATCACAGCGCGAATCCAGGGCGAGGGCGTGATGAAAGCGTTCGGCGGCCGCGTCGAGGTTGCCGGCCTGGCGCAGCGCTTCCCCCTCGGCGGTTACTTGATCGGCCTCGCTCGGCAAGAGTTGCGACAGAAATTGGCGCACGCCCGACTCCGGCAGCGCGCCGACGAATTCCGCTGCCACTTGCCCCTCGCGAAGACCCAACACCATTGGGATGCTGCTGACCGCAAACGCTTGCGCCAGTCCCGGATTCTCGTCGACGTTGACCTTTGCGAGCACAAACGCGCCGCCGGATTCGTCCGCGAGCCGCTCCAGCAACGGTCCGAGCGTGCGGCACGGGCCGCACCACGGTGCCCAGAAGTCGATGACGACCGGCACTTGCTGCGAGCGTTCAATGACGTCGGCTTCGAAGCCCCGATCGCTGGTATCGAAGACCCATTGGCTCATGTGGGCCGAATCTAGCGCACCCGCGACCGAGAAAGAAGGCGTTTCTCGGCGTCGACGTTGACCGCGTTTGCGGTCGCGCGCTATGTCGCGCAGCGCATGCGACGTGTGCGCAACCCGTTGCCCCAGCTCATCCCGCAGCGCGTGGATCGCGTGAAGGCGGACGTCGATGCGATGCAGTGGGAGCGCACGCGATCACTCGACGTTCACGGCGGGCCGCTGAACGCGCAGCCGAGGCCGCTCCGAGACGGCACGCGACAGCGGCTGCGCCCGGTGCGCTCGGGCGAACACTTCGGCCCTGCACGCGGCGGCTGGCATCAACGGTGGTTCCGCGTGCGAGTGCCGGCGGCGCGTCGAGACGAGCGCGGCCAGCGTTTTCTGCAATGGGATTGCCAGGGCGAAACCACAGCCTACGTCGACGGCGAGCCGTGGGCGGGACTCGATCTCGCGCATCGCACCTGTCCGCTGCCGGATCGCGCGACGACCGTGTGGCTCGATTGCTCCACGTGGCAAACCGGTATCTGGCTTCCCGGTGTGTCGCCGACCGAGCAGCAGATTGGCCGCTACGGCCTACGCTTCGATCGCTGTGCGATGCGGGTGCGCAACCAGCCGGCGTGGTGCGTGAGTTGGGACCTCGATGCGTTCATTCAATTGATGAACGTCCTCCTCGAACGCGACGGCGTGCGCAGTACCGGCGGGTTCGGGCACATCACGTCGATTGATTCGTGCTCGCCGTTGCTGCGCCTGCTCTTGCGCGGCCTCGACGATGCCTGCGACGCCTGGGTCGAGGGCGGACTGGCCGCACTCGGCGAGGCGCTGCGAAGCCTCGCGCGGCGGATGCCGGCGGAATTCTGGCAACCCCTTGCCGCGCTCTGCGGGCACGCGCATCTCGACCTGGTGTGGCTGTGGCCCGAGATGGCGACCGAACGCAAAGGCGTGCACGGCTTCGCCACGCAATTGCGCTTGATGGAGCGCTATCCCGAAATCACCTTCGTCCAGAGCCAGCCCGCGCTGTATCGCGCCGTCGCGCGCCAAGCGCCGCAACTGATGCGGCGAGTCCGCGCGCAGATTGCCACCGGTCGTTGGGAAGTGATGGGCGGTTTCGAGGTCGAGCCCGACAACAATCTCCCCAGCGGAGAAGCGTTAGCGCGCTCGCTGATCTACGGACAGCGCAAGATCACCGAGCTGCGCGGCGCACCGTCGCCGGTGTGTTGGATTCCCGACGTGTTCGGCTACTCGTCCAGCTTGCCGCAGATTCTACGGCTCGGCGGCATCAAGTATTTCTTCACGACCAAGATGACCTGGTCGCAGGTGACGAAGTTTCCGTACAACAGCTTCGTCTGGCGCGGCGCCGACGGCAGCGAAGTGCTCGCGCACCTGTGCCCGACCGGCTACAACGGCGCGGTTGAGCTTGACAACTTGATCGCCGCCTCGCGCGATTATCGCCAAGCGGACGTACATCCCGAGGTGTTGTTGCCGACCGGATTCGGCGACGGCGGCGGCGGATTGACCGAAGCGATGTGCGAGCGAGCGCGTCGCCTGGCCAACCTTGCCGGCGTACCGCGTGCACGATGGACCACGGGCGAAGCGTTCTTCCGGAGGCTCGATCGCACCCGGGCGCGATTACCCGTGTATCAGGGTGAATTGTACCTCGAATACCATCGCGGAACCTACACCACGCAGTCGGAGTTCAAGCGACTCTACCGGGCCGCCGAGATCGCGCTGCAATCGCATGAAGCGGTGCGCGTCGTCACGCGCCGCCGCCCGCTGGGTGAACCGGCATGGCTGCGCGTTCTGTTCTGTCAGTTCCACGACGCGCTGCCCGGCAGTTCGATCAATCTCGTCTACCAACAACTGAACGCGGAACTCGCGGCGATCGGCGAGAACGAGCGCCAGGCCGCGACCATCGAGTTGCAGCGCGCCGTGCGCTCGCGCCGCCAGCGGCGCGAGTGGGTGGCGTTCAATCCACTGCCGCTGCCACGCACGGCGGTCGTGGAGCGTCCGGCGAACGGCACGGCGGCGCAGGGTTTGAGCTTCGTCAGGATCGGCGGGCTGGAGACCGCCCCCGCACCGCCGGCGTTCGACGGCGCGCCGGTGCGCGCCTCATCCACCCGGCTCGACAACGGCATCGTGCAGGCGCACTTCGATCGCCGCGGACAGTTGGGTGCACTGCGTGTGGACGGCGTGCGGTTGGCATTGGAAGGCGCAGCCGGTTTTGTGCTGTACCACGACCAACCGGCGAACTTCGACGCGTGGGACATCGATCACTACAGTTTTCAAACCGGCCCGCGGGCGGCAACCGATTTGAAATTGGCGCTGAGCGAGCGCGGCCCGCTGCGCGCGCGACTACGCGGCAGCGCACCAATCGGCGCGCGCAGCCGACTCACGGTCGAGTACATCCTCGAAGCCGGCGCGCGCTATCTGCGCATCGACGCGCACATCGATTGGAACGAGTCGCACCGGCTGCTCAAGTTTCACGTCCCGACGGCCTATCGCGGTCGGTGGGCGCGCTTCGGGTGTCCATTCGGATCGATTCAACGGCCGCAACTCCCGGGTCTACCGGCGGACGAAGCGATGTGGGAGGTGCCCGGGAGCCGCTGGGCGGCGGTTACGCATGAAGACGGCGCCGGCCTCGCGTTGGTCACGGAAGCGAAGTCGGGCTTCTCGTGTCGCGACGGCAACCTCGGCGTGACGTTGCTGCGCAGTCCCAAGGAGCCCGATCCGACCGCGGACATGGGCACGCATCGCGTTCGCTTCGCGATCGGGCGTCACGAGACGCACACGACGGGAGACATTCTCAGCACCGCCGCGGCCGCCGACGCGTTGTTCACTCCGCTCGTCGTCTGCACCGGCGCGACCCCGCTGCCCGCCCCGTTCACGATGGAGAACCTCGGCACGCTGGTTCCAAGCTGGGTGATGCCGGCAGAGCAGAGCGATGGATTCATCCTGCGATTGCACGAAACCAACGGGAGCGCCGGCACCGCGCGGCTCCGCTTGTACACAGCGCCGCGGGCTGTCGATCTGGTGGACTTCCTCGAGCACCGGAACGGACGCGTCACCCGAGTCGATCGACACACGTACGAGATTGCGTATCGGCCCTATCACGTGCTGAGCGTGCGCGTGCGCTGAGCGTCAGATCGGATAGATCAACGATCCTTGAATCAGCGCGCCGTCGAGTACGCACAGTTTCTCCTTGAACTTCAGGCGACCATCGACGCGCACGAGCTGGTCGACATAGCGTCCGGCGTTGAACACACGCGTCGGCCCGTCGAGTGGGGTCTCGAACAGGGCGAAATTGGCCTGCGCGGCGACCGCAGCGCCGGCCGTCTGCACGCGCAGGCTCGAAACCACGTGACGCACACGCCGCGGACCGTACACGTTCGTTTGGCGGATGGCCGCCACGCGATCGATAAGCATGCCTTTACTTTCACATCGCATCAGCGCCAGCGGCAGGTTCCGCTCGTAGTTCTCGCGCGGAATGATCAGATACAGGCATTCGCCGGTGAAGAACTCCGGCCACCGCTCCAACCCGCCCTCATCGAGACAGGCGACGTAATCGGCGTAGAGCTCCTCGACTTCGCTATGCAGATCCATCGGTGTCGCCTAGACCCCCATCACCTCGCGATAGTATCGATAGAAGCCGCGGATGGCGGTCTCGGTGATCATGTGATCGGTGTTAGCGCAGTCGCGTCCGCCCAGCTCGACGACGGCCGCGCCGTCATCGGCAGAC
Organism: Binatia bacterium; assembly: GCA_035541895.1. Taxonomy (GTDB): domain Bacteria; phylum Desulfobacterota; class Binatia; order HRBIN30; family JACQVA1; genus DATKMK01. Next base: position 23,479 of record DATKMK010000114.1, read on the forward strand.
AACCGCACGCCGGCTTGAGAAAATTCCATCATCTCGCTGTCGTCGATCGAGACCAAGCCCGCTGGGCCCATCAGGTTGGCCTGGCGAAGTCGAATGCGGGTTAGGTCTTCACTGTCGTCGGCGTAGCCGAAGAACGTCCACACGAGTTCGAAGGCTTCGAGGCCACGGGTGATCAACTGGCGCGTCGCGAGCGTGTTCGATTGCTGCTGCACGATCAGGTTGGGCCAGATCGTCTGCATCACCACCGTGGCGTCGCCGGAAAACTCCTTCACCGGGGTCAACAGCGTTGGGTCGTTGAGGGCGAGGTCGGCGCGGAACGACTTCATCTCGGCGGTACCCTCAGAGGCCCGCTGCTCGCCGCGGCGCGAGATCAGCGCCGCGTGGCGCCCGGTCTCGTCCATCTGGACCGCCGCCGGCTGATCGGCGCGGAACAATCCGAACGTGACCAGGAACACGTGCAGCAAGCTGGCGTGATACGGGTCCTTGATGTTTTCGAACATCAGCTTCCAGTTGCTCGGAATCAGTTGACGCATGTAACCGAGCACCTGCAGCGCGCGACCGTCGAAGACCCGATCGAACAGCGCCACCATCGGTTGACCGAGATACGCTTCGAGATCCGGTAGGTCGGCCGCGAACGAGGCGAAGAGCACTCCGTGACGCTCGGCAACCCGCAGCCGCCGCAACGCATGCTCGGCCAGGGTGAAATCGGGCGGCATCCCACCCTGCTTCCGCACGCCCGTGCGGAAGGGCACCCCGATCAGATTGCCCTTCAAGTCGTACGTCCACTGATGGTACGGACACATGATCTCGCGCGCGTTGCCAAAGTCGTTGCGACAAAACTGGACACCGCGATGGGCGCAGCGGTTGAGGACCACGTTGATGCCGCCGTCTTTGTCGCGGACGACGACCACCGGCTGGTCGCCGATGAACGTGCGCTTGAAGTCGCCGGGGTTTGGGATTTCGGCCGACAACCCGACGTAACACCAGCTCGGTCCGCCGAAGATGCGCTCTTGCTCGCGCTGGTAGATTGCCGGATCGGAATAGACCCAGAACGGCACCCGACACGTGCCGTCCTTCGGCCAGGTGCGTGGTGCACCCACGGCGGCCACTAGGGCTGACCCTTTTCGCGCATCGATTTCTCGTCCGACAGCCGGATGCGGTAGCCGTCGGGATCGAGCAGCGCGGCGCCGTACCCCCAGCAATTGCGCCGAGGCGGATAGACAAAGAGGATCTCCCGCAGCGAGAGGCGGCGGTGCCAGCTCTCGACGTCGTCGACCGCGTCGGCGAAGGTGGACATGGCGGGGGCGACGTCGGTTCGGGCTTCAGCCAAAATCGACGTGAACTCTGCGTCGTCTTGCACCGCTGCCACTCGGCGTTCGGGCAATTCGAACTCGGGCCCGCGGCGGAGACTCGCGACATACCAATCGCGCGCATCGCAGAAGTCGAATACCGCGCGCGAGAGATGGTTGAGTCTGATCACTGATCCATCCGCATCATCGCGGTGCATGATAGATGCGCGATACGAAGTTTCAAACCGAAACTTCATTGCAGTGCTCCGTTTTGCGGCCCGCGGGTGACGCGTTGTGCTCCCCGATTGCCGCTTTGCGGTAGGGCGGACCGCGTTTTCAAGCTGCGCTTCTCCAGCCGCGGTTTGGTGGGCAGGTGGCATGTCCCTTGCCTTGTGTCGTTGGCCGAGGTGGTGTGATGAGTGAGAACCCGCAGTCGGCCTTGATAACGCTCCTGGTTCGCTCGGGCCTGGTATCAAGCGAGGTCGCGCAAAACGCGACCGCAGAGATCGCGGCCAAGGCTAAGGATCTTTCGATCATCGAGTGGCTGGCCCGCAACAACATCGCGGGTGAGGAAGAACTAGCGCAGGCGCTCGCAGCCCAGTTGCGACTGCCGTACATGAACCTCGCCGCCCAGTCGCTCGATCAGAATGTCGTGAATCTCGTCCGGGAGGAAGTGGCGATGCGGCACAAGATTGTGCCGCTGCGCTCCTCCGAAGAAGGGTTGCTGGTCGCAACCGCGAACCCGTTGGATCGCGAGGCCTTGCGCGCGGTCGAATTCGCGACCCGCCAGCGGGTGCGGGTCACGGTGGCGACGCCGACCGCTGTGCGCGATGCTTTGCGGCATGCGTATCACCTCGATCAGGCGCTCAACGAGTATCTCCAAGGCGTCCCCGACGAAGGCGAGCTGCCGGTCGCCGAGCTGAGCGACGAGCCGACAAATGTCCAGAGCCTGATGCGTGGGACGGCGATGCCGCCGGTGATCAAGCTGACAAACCTGATCTTGCTGGACGGCATTCGGAACGGCGCGAGCGACGTACACATCGAGCCGGGCGCCTCCGAAGTCCGTGTTCGCTACCGCATCGACGGCTTGCTCGAAGAGTCCTTCCGACTCCCGAAGTGGGTGCAGGATCCGCTGATTGCCCGATGCAAGGTGATGTCGAAGCTCGACATCACCGAGCGTCGCGTCCCGCAAGACGGGCGCATTCGGCTGCTGCATCGCGAGGCGATGATCGATCTGCGGGTGTCCAGTCTGCCAACGCAGTTCGGCGAGAAGCTCACCATGCGCATCTTAGATCCGCGCTCGGCACCCAGCGGCCTGGATGTGTTTGGCTTGTCGACGCGTGATCTCGAGTGCATTCGACGGGCCCTCCGCCGGCCCGAAGGCATGGTGTTGGTAACCGGCCCGACGGGCAGCGGGAAGACGACGACCCTGTACGGCATGCTGGCGGAGTTGATCTCGCCGACGCGCAACATTGTGACGATCGAAAATCCGATTGAATACCAATTGCATGGCGTCAATCAGGTCGAAATCAACGAAAAGCAGGGTCTCACGTTTGCCGGGACCCTGCGGTCGATCTTGCGTCAGGACCCGGATGTGATTTTGGTCGGTGAGATTCGCGACGCCGAGACCGCGGAAATTGCGCTGCGCGCGGCGCAAACCGGGCACCTCGTGCTCAGCACCCTCCACACGAACGATTCCGTCTCCACCGTGACGCGTCTGCTGGATCTTGGCATCGAGCCGTTCATGTTGGCGTCATCGCTGCACTTGATCATGGCGCAACGGCTGGTGCGCCGGACGTGCGAGCACTGTGGCGAGGCGTACCAACCCGATGCGGCGAAGCTGAGTAGCATGCGCCTTTCCGACGGCGGCACCTTTCGACGCGGCAAGGGCTGCAACGCATGCCGGCGGAGCGGGTACTCCGGTCGGCTGGCGGTGTTTGAGGTGATGCCGATCACCCGGCGCATGGCGTCGCTGATCGAAAGCAAGGCGCCGGAGGGCAGCTTCCGCGCGCTCGCCTGCGACGAGGGCATGCGGTTGCTCGCAGCCGATGCGGCCGAGAAGGCGGCCACGGGACTCACCACCATTGAAGAGGTGCTGCGGGTGGTCGACGTCGCCGACGATCGCAAGATCTGTCCGTCGTGTCGCTGCCCGGTCGAGGAAACCTTCGCGGTGTGCCCCCAGTGCGCCACGCAACTCCGGCAGACCTGCCGTAGTTGCGGCGGTCGCTTGCAGAAGGAGTGGAACGTGTGCCCCTACTGCGCCACCGTGCGCGGCGTGACGGGGGCTCCAAGCGCGGCACCGCCCAACGGAAAGGGAACTGAGGCCGAGCCGCGCCGACAGTTCCGCGCGCTCATCGTCGATGACGAGGGGGATTTCCGCGACCTCCTCTCCATGACCCTCACCCGCAGCGGATTGGGTATCACGGTCTCCGTGGCGACCTGCGGTGCGGATGCGGTCGCGCAAGCCGAGGCCGATCCTCCCGACTTGATCTTACTCGACGTGATGATGCCCGAGATGGACGGCTTCACGGTCTGTGAGCGCCTGCGCAGCAACGTGCGTACTGCCTTCGTTCCGATCATCATGTTGACGGCGCTCGACGACCCGCGCAATCGCGCGCGCGGCTTCCTCGCCGGCACCGACGACTATCTCGGGAAGCCGTTCAATCGCTCCGAATTGATCGCACGGGTACGGCGGCTCATTCAACGCACGTACGGCGTCACCCTCGCCGTTCCCGAGCGCCTGCGGGCACGCGACGAATCGGGCTGGGAACAGGTTGCGCATTGAGCGACTCGATTCTATCTACGTCGGTCGCTCGGCGAAGCCCCCGCGCAGCCAGGCGATAACCGTCGGGTAGGGCCGGACGCCTGCGTCGCATCGAAGCAACTCAGCCAGAGCCGTATCCACATCAAGCAATTCGTGGCGAACCAGATGCGCCAGCGCCAACGACGGCGCCCGGTTGATCCCCTCGGTGCAGTGCACGTAGACGGTTCGCCCACCGCGTATCAGTCGGTCGAGCACCGCCAACACCGCCGGTAATGCGGCGATCAACGCGTCCGGGTCGTAGTCGTGCACGCCGACGTTGTGAAACGCGATCTGGTGTTCGCCACAGGCCGCGCGCATGCGCTCCACGGCGCGACGCGGAAGATCGATGTCGGGCTGCTGCAACGACAGAACTGCGGTGATGCCCACGCGTCGCAGTCGCGGGAGATCGATCGGATGCACCGACGGACCGAAGGCGAGCTGTGGCCGAAGTTGCCGCATGCGGCACGGCTAACCGCCGCGATTGGCAGTGTCAAGGAAGTCGCCGCTCGCTCGTGAGCGCAATCCGGTAGCATTTTGCCGGCAATTGCCGTATCGGCCCGCCGCTGAGTCGATACATGGATCGGGCAGACATCGCGATCATCGGTGGGGGCGCGGCAGGTTTGGCGGCGGCCATCTTCGCGGCAGAGGCGGCGGCCCATCGTCAATCGCGTGTGCGGGTCGAGGTGCTCGAAACCGCGGCCCGGATCGGCGCGAAGATCTTGATCTCGGGGGGCGGGCGCTGCAACGTCACACATGCGGTGGTGGAACCCGACGACTTTAGCGGCGCGCGCCCCGTCGTCCGCAACGTCTTGGCTGCGTTCGGCGCGCAGGACACGGTCCGCTGGTTCGCCTCGCTCGGCGTGCCGCTCAAACGCGAAGCGACCGGCAAACTCTTCCCGGTCAGCGATCGAGCCGCCACCGTTGTCGAGGCGTTACTCCGGCGCTGTCACCAACTCGACGTCGCGATCCGTCTGCGCCATCGCGTCCATCAGCTCTCCGTGATTGACGACGAGCGGCGAGACCGTTTTGTTGTCGAGCACGCCCACGGGACTCTGCGCGCACGCAGCGTGATCATGGCAACCGGTGGGCGCTCGCTTCCACGCACCGGTTGCGACGGATCCGGATGGGACATCGTTCGTCGGCTCGGCCATGAGGTGACCGATACCTTTCCCGCGCTCGTCCCACTGGTGCTGGCGCGCGGGATGTTTCACGCCGAGCTGTCCGGGGTGTCGCATCCCGTGGAGCTGTCGATCTTTGCGGGCGGCAAATTGATCGATCGACGCACCGGCAGCCTGCTATGGACGCACTTCGGTGTCAGCGGCCCCGTCGTTCTCGATGCCAGCCGCCATTGGAACGCGGCGCGCCGGCGCGGATTGCAGACCGTGGCCCGTTGCAATGTTCTACCGGGGCAGACCTTTGACAGCATCGAGCGGCAGCTCGTCGAGGTCGCCGCGACCCGACCGCGGCTCTCGATTGGTCGCTGGTTGGCGGAGCGGTTGCCGGCTCGCCTGGCGGGGTCGCTGGCCCGCGCGGCCGGTATCGATTCGGGGTTCCCGATCAGCCAACTGGCGCGCCAGGAGCGCCGGACATTGGTGCATACGATCACGGGATTGACGCTGCCGATCGAACGTGACCGCGGGTGGGACTACGCTGAAGTCACTGCCGGCGGGGTGCCGTTGAAGGAAATCGACTATCGAACGATGGAGTCACGCAAAGTACCGGGGTTGTATCTGATCGGAGAGATGCTGGACTGCGACGGTCGCATCGGCGGATTCAACTTCCAGTGGGCGTGGGCCACCGGCTATCTGGCCGGTGGTGCCGCAGCGGGAAAATCTTCCACCTCGCTGTCAACCTGAGCGGCGGGTCATTCGTTACGCGCAGTGGGACCCCACTGTGCCCCAGCAGCGCTACGGCATTGGTGACGGACCCACCGCGCAAGCAGGCTTCGTCGGGTCGCCCCCCGGGCCGACGAAGCCTAGCGCGGTCTTCCCCCCGATGACCGCCTTCACTTGAATCCGCCGACGTAGGGTAGGCGGGCCGCCGTGGCGCGCGTTTGCTCCGCCGCATCGAGCAGGGTGCGAGTGGCGTCCCACGTCCCCTCGAGCAACTGCTTGCGCGCGCCGTCCGGTAGGCTGACTGGGTAGATCACGCTGTAGTACGTCGCGGTCATCGCGGTGAGGTCGATCGTCAGATCGTGCGCCGGATCGGCTTCGACCGCGCCCATCAGCGCCGCCACGTCGGCCGCGCTCGCAGTCACGCACGGGATGCCCAGCGCGACACAGTTGCCGAAGAAGATGTCGGCGAACGATTCGCCGACGATCGCCTTGACCCCCCAGCGCAACAGCGCCTGCGGTGCATGTTCGCGCGACGATCCGCATCCGAAGTTTTTGTTGACGATCGCGATACGCGGGCCCTTGGCCTGATACCTCGGATCGTCCATCACGTGTCCGAGAGATTTACCGTTGGCGTCGAAGCGGGCGTCGTGGAACGCAAACTGGCCCATGCCGTCGAAGGTGATCGCTTTCATGTAGCGCGCCGGAATGATGCGGTCGGTGTCGATGTCGTTGCCGCGCAACGGAATCGGCCGGCCGGCGATTTTGGTGATGGGAATCAGTGTGCTCATAATGGTGATTCGTGAGTAGTGATTCGTGACTGGTGAGTGGTTGAGGCCTCAATTCAACAGTTCGCGCACGTCGGTGACGACGCCTTCGATCGCGGCCGCGGCGACCATCGCCGGGCTCATCAACAGCGTGCGGCCCGACGGACTGCCTTGGCGACCTTTGAAATTGCGGTTGCTCGACGACGCGCAGACCTGCCGCCCGACGAGCTTGTCGGGATTCATCGCCAAACACATCGAGCAGCCCGGCAACCGCCACTCGAACCCCGCCGCTTTGAAAATCTCGTGCAGCCCTTCCGCCTCCGCTTGCTTGGCGACGGCTTGCGAGCCGGGCACCACCAACGCCTTGACGTGCGGCTTCACCTTGCCGCGCTGCGCGATCTTCGCGGCCTCGCGCAGGTCGGAGAGCCGGCCGTTGGTGCACGAGCCGATGAACGCCACGTCGATGCGCGTGCCCTTGATCGGCGCACCGGGCTTGAAGTCCATGTACCCGTACGCGTCCTCTGCGACCTCACGATCGTCGGCGCTGAAGCTCTCCGGCGCGGGGATCCGCTCGTCCACGCCAAGCGCTTGGCCTGGATTGATGCCCCATGTAACCGTCGGTGCGATGCTGCGGCCGTCGATGTGGACGACGTCGAGGTACGACGCATCGCGATCCGACGCCATCACGCGCCACCACGCGACTGCGCGATCCAACGCACCATCCGTCGGGGCGAACTCGCGCCCGCGCAGATATGCGTACGTGGTGTCGTCGGGATTGACGTAGCCGCAGCGGGCGCCGCCTTCGATGCTCATGTTGCACACGGTCATCCGCTCTTCCATCGTCATGCGATCGAATACCGCGCCGCCGTACTCGTAGGCGAGGCCGACGCCACCTTTGACCCCGAGCGTTCGGATGATCTGCAGGATGACGTCCTTCGCGTACACGCCCTTCGCCAGCGCGCCATTCACCGTGATGCGCCGCACCTTCGGCCGTTGAATTGCGAGGCATTGCGTCGCCAGCACGTCGCGTACTTGGCTGGTGCCGATGCCGAACGCGACGGCGCCGAACGCGCCGTGGGTGCTGGTGTGACTGTCGCCGCAGGCGATGGTGATGCCCGGCTGCGTGAGTCCCAGCTCCGGGCCGATCACGTGCACGATGCCTTGCTGCCCGGTCGCGCGATCGAGGAAGCGAATGCCGAACTCGCCGCAATTGCGCTCGATCGCGCTCATCATGCCTTCCGCCTGCTCGTCGGCGAACGGCCGCGCGGCGGTATCGGTCGGCACGATGTGATCGACGGTGGCGATCGTGCGATCGGGATACGGAACCTGCAAGCCCTGTTCGCGCATCATTTGAAACGCTTGCGGGCTGGTGACTTCGTGAATCAGGTGGAGCCCGATGAAGAGCTGCGTCTGCCCGGTCGGCAGCTCCCGCACCGTGTGGGCGTCCCACACCTTGTCGAGTAAACTCTTTCCCATGGGGTGAATCCTCGCCGTCATGTGTAGCGAGTCGTCGCTCGACATGCCAGTGGATTCAACGGAAGTGCGCAACGCGCGGCTGGGTGGGGGGTGGTGGTCTCTATGGCGACCTGCAGCCCGCATGTGTTACCAGAGCGTGCACAGCGGGAGATGACGTGGGATGAGGGTGATCGGCAAGAATCAGCGTGAGTTGTTTGCGGTACCTCGCGTTGAGCCGGAGCCCCGACAGCAGCGATACAAGCCCTTGTCGTCAGTCTGGATCGGGGAGGAGGACGCCGAACTGTTGGAGCAGCTCCTCCGTTTTTATCCTCGCAAGCAGCCCCGGCGAATTCTGGACTCCACGATCAACAGCGGACGATTTTGGCAGGGCAGCCGCCGCACCGTCATCGGGCTCGACATCGAGCACAAGTATCAACCGAGTGTGGTAGGCGACAATAAGCTGATGCCTTTTTGTGATGGTGCCTTCGATGTCGTCGTTTACGATCCGCCCCACGTGCCAAATCAGGGCCAAGATCGCTCGAAGGACTTTACGGTGCGGTTCGGTCTGGGCGGGAGGTCCGCAAAGGAGTTCGGCTATACGTTCGCGCACACATACCCGGCTTTTCTCAACGAGGCGATGCGCGTGTTGAGACGAGAGGGTCTGTTGCTTTGCAAACTCACCGACTACGTCCACAATCACCGTTACCAGTGGGCACACGTGGACTTCATCTGCGCCGCGCGCGAGGCTGGGTTCGTTCCGTGTGACTGTGTTGTGAAAGTTCGCAAAGGGCCGATTGTTGATCCAAAGTGGAAAGTTGCGCACCACACGCGTCGCCAGCACTGCTATTGGCTGGTATTGCGAAAATCCGACCGCTGTGAGTAGCCAACTAATCAAACATCTGTCGGCGCGGGTGAGGCGGAGAAGTCCCATCAAAAGGCGAAGGCAAGCGGATTTCGCGACTTCTGGACCATCATCGCCATGAAGGGTCTCGACGTTGCAAAGCTACGCGAAGAGTCGCCAACGACAATTTCGTGGTTCGACGTGGCGCAGGTTCTCGGTCGCACGGGGCGCGATTGGGAAGCGTTCCGCAATCAGCTCGCCGCAGCAATCGGGATCCCTTTGAAAGGTCGCGCGAGACGAAGCAGATCGCACCTCGTCACTCACGCCAGTCCTCAACGGGCTGCTACAACCAACGCAGCTCGGCGGTAGCGGTTAGCAGCATTCCCAGCCGAAGAATTCGATTTCCGACCCGACCGCTGTGCTGCAGCGCGGCGCCGTAGAGGCGGAGCTGCTCGGCGTATTGCGGGTAGGCAGCGGCAATGGCTCCGTCACGCGGCTGGTCCGACTTGAAATCGATCACGACGATTTCTTGGTCGGAGACGGCAAGCAGATCGACCAAGCCCACCAGCAAGATTCCCGGCTGCGTGTCGTAGACGGGATACTCGCTCGACAGTTGCCAGCCGTTGGCGCTCGTCAAGCCGGCGGCGCGCAACGCCTCGAGGGCTCGTTCGACGTCGGCCGACGCTTCGGGATGCACGTCGGCCTGTGCCTCCGCTACGGCCACGGCGACGGCGGCGCGAGCGCTTGACTGCGCACCGCTCAACACGAGTTCGAGCGCGCGATGAACGACCGTACCAAACTCGCTGCCGTAGCGCGCGCCGGCGGTCTTGCGTTCGCGCTCGGCCTCGGTTGCATCCTCGCCCCCCGCGGCCTCGCTGCGCTTGGCCAATGCGGTCACGGCCGTCGGCACTGCGACCGGCTCGGCGGCGCGCATCAGGCGTGTGGAAAATTCGGCGGCATCTGCGTCGAGTCGCGCTTGCAACTCGGGATCGGCGCGCACCGCCGTCGGCCGCGTTGCATCGGAGTCGACGGCCCAGCGCGGTCGCGCGTCGGGTGTGAACTGATCGAATTGCTCAATCAGATCGGGGGTGACGTGGTCGGCGAGCGCTTTGGTGGCGTACGGCAGGCGTTCGCTTTTGGTGTGTGGAAGCGGCAACACCAAGAGGTCGCGGGCGCGGGTCGCCGCGACGTAGTACATCCGCCGTCGTTCCGACTCGCCGAAGACCTTCTCGCGCTCGATTAGTCCATTGCCGGACGGATGTTCGACCGCCACCGAGCCGATGCTGAGCGCCCACGCGGCGCCATCGCGCTCTACCTTCCACAACCCGCCGGCACGATCGCTGAGCGTCTGAAAGCCGTCCCACAAAATCACCACCGGAAATTCGAGTCCCTTGGCTTGATGGATCGACATCACCCGCACGGCGCTGCCGCCGAGCGGTTCGGGGGCGTCGAGAAAGACCGGATCCTCGGCCCACGAGCGCACGAGCGCGGTCGCTTGGTCGTAGTCCAACCCATCGACCGCGGCGCGGCGGTCGAGTTCCCACGCGATCTCGTAGAGCGCCGCCAGCGTTTGCTGTCCGGTGCGCCCGGTGATCACCGCCCGGCCGAGCGCGGTGTGTTCGATCAGATCGCGCGCGGTGGCGCCGGGTGATTGCTGGAATCGCTTCGCCCGCAGTTCCCGGATCGCGGCCTTGGCCGCCTCGACGCGAGCGTGCGCTTCCGTTGCGCCGGCCGCGGCCGCGCGCACCAGATCGGCGCGATCGAGCGCGAAGAACGGCGGTTGCATCAGGGCCGCGCGGGCCACGCCGTCATCGGGATCAGCGAGCGCACGCAAGCCGAGCAAGTATTGCCGCGCGACGGGATGCGCGAGGAACAGCGCCCCGCCGCGTGCGCTGTACTCGATGCCGCGCGCGTCGAGTTGCTCCAACAACAACGGCAGGTTGCTGGTGACGCACGCGAGCACGGCGATGTCGCCCGGGCGGACCGGCCGCTCGACGCCGGTGTCCGGGTCACGCACCGATCGCTGCGATCCCAACAGGGTTCGGATGTAACTGGCGACCACATCGGCCTCGATCGCGCGTCCGTTTCCGGCGAGCAATTTCCCCTTCTCCCGGTCGACACAAGCTGCGTACGGCAGGACGTGCACGCACACCCCCGTCCGCGCGAGTTTCGGATCGGCGGTCAGCGGCTCGTAGTGCGCGCGCCCGGTCGCCGCGTCGACCGGACGGTCGCTGTCGCGTCCCAGCAGTTTGGCGAGTTGCTGATTGTAGAAGTCGATCAGCTCGGGACGACTGCGGAAATTGGTATTGAGGCGCGCCTCGAACGCACCGCCGGCACGCAGTCGCTGCGTAGCGTCGTCGTACATGACGATGTCGGCGCGGCGAAAGCGGTAGATCGATTGCTTCGGGTCGCCGACGATCGTCAACTTTCCCGGCACCAGGTGCACCGTGTCCCAACGCTCGGCATTCGCGCCGTCCTCGCACAGAAAGAAGACGATCTCGCATTGCAACGGGTCGGTGTCCTGAAATTCGTCGACGAAGATGTGATCAAAGAGGCCCTGATAAAAGCGGCGCGCCTCCGGCCGATCGCGCAGGACGTTGCGCAGCTTCACCAGGAGATCAAGGTAGTCGACGACTTCGTGCTCGTCCTTCACGCGCTCGTACATCGCCTTCAGCACCGGGAACAATCGCACCAACCGCACCGCCAGCCAGCGCTGCGGTCCGCGCAATTGCTCGGCGAGACTGCCGGGCTTGCTGCTGTCGGGCCGCACCGCCTGGTAGATCGACCAGCCGGTTTGGTCGTCGTCGAACTCGCGCTTGTAAATCGTGCGGCCGCGCCAGGCCTCCTGCACGACGCGGAACGCTTCGGCCGGATCGTCGGACTCGTGCAGCCGGCGCAACGCGTGACTCAAGCGGCGCAACTGCTGATGGCCAAAGGCGCGCCCGCGCATGGTGCGTACCATCTGCGCGAAGCGATCGGCGGCCGCGCGCACGGTGGCGAGAACGGGATCCGGAACCGGCGGCAACGCGACCTCCACGTCGCGCGTGTCGATCATGCTCGACAGCACCGCCTCGACCGACGGCAGCGGGCCGTAGGCGCTTTCCGCGCGCGCCATCTGCAAGCCGGCACGGCTGGCGGCGCGCAGCGTGTCGGCCGCCTCGCGAATCAGATCCGAATCGAGCGTCTCCGCGTAGACGCCGAGCGAGTCGGCGAGCGTCCCCGCTTCCGCCGCGCGGCGCATGCGCACGAAGGTCTCGCGCACCAACTCAGAGGTGTCCTCGACCAGTGCGTACGCTGGGCTCAGCCTGGCCTCGACCGGCCGCAAACGCAGCAGGCGATCGGCGAACCCGTGAATCGTGCCGATGAAGGCCGCGTCGAGATTCGACAAGGCGTCGCGCAGTTGATCGACGCGCTCGTCCGCGTTGCGTGCGGCGTGTTCCAGCTCGCGCAGCAATTGCTCGCGGATGCGAAAGCGCAGCTCACCGGCGGCGCGGCGGGTGAAGGTGAGCGCCGCCAGCCGCTTGATCGAGACCGGCGTCGTAGCGGCGGTGCGCGGTGCGAGCAGTTCGACCGTCCGATCGATGATGGTCTTGGTCTTGCCGGTCCCGGCGCCGGCGACGACCGCGACATTGCGCGCGCGCTCGCTGACGATCGCCGCGCGGGCGCCTTGATCGTCGCTGGCCGGCTCAGTCATCGCCCGACCTAGACGGAGGGGCACAACGCGCTGTGCTCCTCCATGCAAAGCGCAGCCGCCTATGCCGCATCCTCGTGCCCTTCTTGCTTCATACGCACGAACGCCCTGACTTCGGGCGACAGCTCTCCCTTCGCCAACTGCGCGGCGCTGCGCTCTTGTGCGCCTTTGCCGCAGGTCGGTTGGAACGGACAATAGGTGCAATCCGACGGCTCGGGCGTGCGCGGGAACGTCCCGGCCGCCAACAAGCCACGCGCGATCCCCAACCAGGTGCGCGTCGCGTCGCGCAGCGCGGTCAGGTCCGAATGCTCGAAGCGGCGTTCCGGTTGCTGTGCGGCAGAGGGATGCACGTAGGCCGCATGTACGACCGCGGCGTGCGCCGACTCCGCTTCGAGCGCAAGAACGTACAAGCCGATCTGCAGATCGCGCGCTGGATTGACCGGCTCTTCCTGAAAGTCGTGCACGCGGCCGGTTTTGAGGTCGCGCACCGACAGCTTACCGGTGCCCCAGCGATCGACGCGGTCGATCTGGCCGGCGACGTACAGCTCGCCGCCCGGAACGGACAACGTCACGGGCGTCGGATCGCCGAAGCTCTGCTCGGCGGCGACGAACGTGCGCTTCGTCATCTCCCATTCGATCTCGACCAGCCGTTCGATCTGCCGCACCAGGCGGTGTCGTTCGCGCTCGACCGCATCGTCGCCGCGCAGCGGATACTCGGCCCGCCAGATCTCGAACTGTTCGACGGCGACATGGCGCGCCCGCCGTTGCCATTCGTCGAGATCGCGGTCGTGCGCGCACAGCTCCGCGCCATGCCGGCGGAAGAACGCTTCCGCTACGCGATGAAACAAGGAGCCGTACGCCGGCGGATCGATGGCGTCGGTCGACGGTCGCGCAGCCGGCTCGCTGAAGTTTAGAATGTATCGCCACAAGAAGCGGTGCGGACACTGTAGCAACGTGCCGAGCGCGGACGCGGAGATCGGGCGCTCGCGGCTCAGGCCGGGCACGGTGCCGCTCGGCCACGCCGCCGTGAGGAATCCGTCGAGCCCGGTTGGTGCGGCCGGCGCACTCGAAACCAGTGCGTGCACTCGGTCGAGCCGATTTGCGGAATCCTCGCACCAGTTGCTGGGGACCCGCCAATCGGACGCTTCTCGGTGGGGCGCGCGCGTCAGCCGTGCCCGAGTTTGCAACGACCGCTCCGCCGCATCGTCGCGCGCCGCGAGACCGGGGGCGTAGTACGCCGCGCGCAATCGGGCGGCGTTGGGCACATCGCCTTCGCTCGATCCATCGGACCGACGCGCCACCGCTGCGGCGACTTCGAGCATGACGCCGGAGACTTCGCGCTCGCTGCGGTCGATCCACTGGCGCGACGCGGAGAGCGCCAGCCGGTCGCTGGTGGCGGTAACGATGCGGAAGAAGGCGTGCAGATCCTCCAATACCCGATCTTCAAGCCGCGGAACGACCACCGACCGATACTGTGGTTGCAGCAGCTCTTCGAGTCGAACTCTGATGTCGTTCGGCACGATGGGATCATCGTGTGGCGTGCCGGGCACGATGCCTTCGGCGAGACCGAGGACGCGGACGGCGCGGAACGGAATTCCTGCGGCCTGCTCGGCGGTGCCGACGAATACCGCCGGCTCGCCGATGCGACCGTGTGGAATTCGAATGCCGGCGCCGGCATCGAGCAGCCACGTCACCGCTGCCACGCCGCGCACCTCCTCCGCCAACGGCTCCGCCAAGATCGGGTCGAGTGCGTCGTCAACCAGGCCGAGCGCGTTGACAGGAAGCGGTGGCATAACCACCTGAGTGCCAACAAACTCGCGAATCATCGGCCACAAAGTGCGCAGCGGCTCGCCGGCAATGACGGCGGCGGCGACGTTTTGCAGCGACTCGATCGGCGCAAGCATCGGCTCGACATCGGCGAGCCATCGCTCGGTGTCGCGACGGGTGAATAGGTGGCGGCGCTTTTCGGGTTCAGTGTCGGATGCCGGCAACTCACTCAACGCCTGCTGCAGGGCCTCTCGTCGCTGCTGCAGGCGCGGCAGCCACTCGAGCGCACCGTTGGAATGCGTCGGACTGCCGCCAACAATGCCGGCACCATAGACAATCTCCGCCGTGCGTGACGGGCTCAAGCGCGATCGACCTTCGGCGTCGCCGGCGCGCCGCAGCGATGGGAGCAGCGCGATCGTGGCTTCCGCTTCCAGCCCCCGCGCCAGGGCTTCGAGCACCGTGCACAGCCGCAACCCGGCGGGTGAATCGATGAACGGGACACCGCCGGCCACGACGACGTTGATCGGGGCCGTGTCGGTTGTGTCGAGGCGCGCCAGTCGATCGATCAGCAAGCGCGCGTGCGGGTCGAGCGCGGGGACGACGAGCGCGATCTGCTCCAAAGGGATGCCGGCGGCGATCTGCTCTTCCACCCACAGCGCGGCGGCTTGGAGCTCGTCCTCGACGCTCGGATAGGCTTCGAAGTCGACGCTGCCGTCCGGACCAGCCGAACGCGGTCGGGCAGGGTCGGCGGCGACGTCGGACGGCATGAACAGATAGCGCTGCGCAAGGGCCAGTTCGTTGCGCGCGGATTCCCCGGCGGGTGATGTGTGTGTTGCCGGTGGGCTCACCACCGACGCGCGCCAGCGCTGTGTGCCGGTTCGCAGCGGGCGGGCATCGAGGAAGACGATGGTGCAATCGGGGAGCGCGTCGAGGAATCGTAAGAGGACCGCTGACGGTGACGACGTGAGAAACGCGGCGATCGCCCCAAAGGGCTGCGCCGGTCGCGGATCGGCGTGCAGCGCCGCCGCTGCATCAGTGAGCAACTGCGCCACGCTGCAGCGCGTGCCGCGATCGGCGTCAACCGCCGACCACACCGCGGCGACGTCGTGGAGACGGCGGCCGGCGAGCGAATCGCTTGCGCGCAACCTTGTTGCCGCCTCCTCCGTCAACCGTGGATCGAGACCGCTGCCTTCGAGTTCCTCGATGACGCGCGCAAACGCGTCGGCGTAGCCGCGCCCGGAGCGCAGTTGATCGGCGTCGAAGTATTGGAGGCGCTGCCGCAACTCGCGGCGGTGAAAAGCCAGGTGAATGCGCAGGCGCCGCACCGCTTCCCAGCCGCGTTCGCGCGGCGCTCCGCTCCGCACCAGCACCTCGTGGGCGAGCACGACCGGGTCGAGGAAGGACACGCCGGCGAGTCGACCGGGTTGGCCGCGCTCGACTGCGACGGCGCGCCGCAGCACGTGCGCACGCGTGCTGCGGCACAGTATGGTCGCCCGCCGAGCAAGCGGCGCGTCCGCAGACGGCAACCATTCGATAAGGTGGGCGAAGGCGTCTGCCGCGCTGCCGAGCGGGACACATGTGCAAGCCACGGGCGCTCCATAGCATGTCTTCGCCCGGCTCGAACATCGAGCCGATTGAATGTGCACGCCTGAGTGGGCACACTCGCGCGTCATGCTTGCCTCGACGCGAATTGGTGCGCTCTCCGTGATCCTGTTGCTTGCGGCATGCCGGGTGCCGGCCCCGGGCATTGCCGTCAACGCCGATCGCGTGCGCGCGATCACGCAAGCCATTGCCGAATTGCGCCAACGGGACTTCGCCACTCCGCCGCGCGTCGAAGTCCTCGATCGCGACGCGATGGCCGCGGCGGTGACGCGCGTCCGCGCGCGCGACGAAAGCCTGCGCATCTTACGCGTCCGTTCGATCGTCGATCGGGCCTTCGGCGATCCATGGACCACCGATCCGCTCGGGGCCGTGCGAAAACTGCCGACCGACAACTCGTTCGGGGTCTACAGCCCGAGCGACGACACCTTGTTTCTCTCTCGCGCTCGGCTGGAGACGCCCGTGGTGCCCGACTTGGGAGAGTTTCTTCGGGACGGGCAGACGCTCGCCGACGTCGTGATCATCCATGAACTGGCGCACGCTTGGCAGCACCGTCACTTCCCCGCGCTGTTCGCGCCGAGCGACGACATCGACCGATGGGAGACTCAGCACGCGCTGATCGAGGGCGATGCGGAAGTCACGACCGTCGCGCTGTTGCAACACGGCGTGGACGAGCGCGCGCTCGATTCCTACCAGCAACTGCGACAGCGGATGGCGACGACCGCCGGGCAAGAACCAGCACGCAACCGCGACTGGCAGTTTCGTTACGCATGCACCCCACGCTATCTCGCCGGGATCGTTCGGTCGGGCGGGTGGAAAACGTTAAACGAACTGCTCGATCGTCCGCCCCGAGCGACGGGGGCGCTATTGGAACCGGACGCCTGGTCCGCCGCCGCCGCGGATGATCCGCCGTTCGCGTGTCCCGAAGGGTGGGATCGCGCCGTCGACACACGCATCGGCGCGTTTCAGATTCCGCCGCTGCTGCGCATGTTACCGAAGACCATGCTTGGCGCCGCCGGCTGGCGAGCTGATCGGTTGCAGGTGTGCGTGCGCGGCGAGGACGTTCGGTGGCGGTGGACGACGCACTGGCGGAGCGAAGCGACGGCCAGGGACTTTGCCGCTGCCGCGCGGGCACATCTGCAGCGGCAGCACCCCGCGGTACACTTGAGCGACGGGGACGCGATCCACATTTCGCCGCTCTCGTGGCTCGAGCGCCGCGGGCGAACGGTGGTGGTGGCCGACGGCCGCGCCGCGGCGTCGTGACCGAAAAGACTCCGTTGGCGCCGGGCGGAGAGATGGCTAGAATGGCGCTGTATGCTCATCACGATTTCGGGCACGCCCGGCAGCGGCAAGACCACGGTGGCGAAGCTACTGAGCCAGCGGCTCGGCCTGCCGCATGTGTATGCCGGCGACCTCTACCGCGCCGAGGCCGAGCGGCGCGGGCTGTCGTTGGCCGAGTTCAATCGACTCTCCGAGCAGGATCACGCGATCGACCGTGATCTCGACGCACGCATGGCGGCATACGCGCGCGCCGGCAACGTCGTGCTCGAAGGACGCTTGGCCGCGTTCGTCGCCCGCCAAGAGGGCGCGGACGCGCTCAAGGTGTGGTTGACGGCCAGCGACGAGACCCGCGCGCGGCGCGTGGCGACCCGTGAAAACGGGGACTGGCAACAGATCTTGCACGACAACCGCGAACGCAATCAGTCGGACGCCAGCCGCTATCGCGCGATCTACGGCTTCGATCTCAGCGACACGTCGATCTACGATCTGGTGCTGCTCACCGACGATGCCACACCGGAAGCATTGGCGGAGGTCATCCTCAAACGAGCGCGTGAGCGCTACGGCAACGGCGACGGATCGGTGCCATGAAGATCGCCGATCTCATCGACAAGGTGCGGACGTACAGCAGCAACGCCGACGTGGAGGTGGTGCGGCGCGCGTACGATTTTTCCGCCCGTGTCCATAAGGGCCAAAAGCGCGAATCGGGCGAGCCGTACCTCACCCACCCGCTCGCCGTCGCCGGCATCATCGCCGACCTGCGTCTGGACGTGCCGAGCATCAGCGCCGCGTTGTTGCACGACACGGTCGAGGACACGCTCACCACGCTGGAGGAGATCGAAGGGAACTTCGGCCCCGAGGTGGCGACGCTGGTCGACGGCGTCACCAAGATCAGCCAGATCAACTTCACCAGCCGCGAAGAGAAGCAGGCCGAGAACTTCCGCAAGATGATCTTGGCGATGGCGCGCGACATCCGCGTGATCTTGATCAAGCTGGCCGACCGCACGCACAACTTGCGGACGTTGGAGCACTTGCCGCCGGAGAAGCAACACGACATCGCCGAGGAGACCCTCGACATCTACGCGCCGCTGGCGCATCGGCTCGGCATTTACTGGATCAAGAGCGAACTGGAAGACAACGCGCTGCGCTACCTGCGACCGGAGGTCTACTATCAGCTCAAACGCAACGTCGCGAAGAAGAAGGCCGCGCGCGAACGCTACATCAAAGAAGTCCTCGACGTGTTGCGCAAGCGGCTGGAGGCCACCGGCATCAGCGCCGATCTGTCGGGCCGGCCCAAGCACTTTTACTCGATCTACCAGAAGATGCAGAGCCAAAACCTGCTCTATGATCAGATCTACGACCTGGTCGCGTTCCGCATCATCGTCGACACCGTGCGCGAGTGTTACGAGGCGCTGGGCGTGGTGCACGCGGCGTGGAAGCCGGTGCCCGGCCGCTTCAAAGACTACATCGGCTTGCCCAAGGCCAACGGCTATCAGTCGCTGCACACCACGGTGATCGGCCCGTACGGCGAGCGCATGGAGGTGCAGATTCGTACCCACGAGATGCATCGCGTCGCCGAGTCGGGCATCGCCGCGCATTGGCGATACAAAGGCCCCGGCACGCCGGCGGACGAAGCCCAACGATTCGCGTGGCTGCGCCAGCTCCTGGAGTGGCAGCAGCACTTGCCCGATCCGCAGGATTTTCTGCGTTCGGTGAAAGACGATCTGTTCAGCGACGAGGTCTTCGTCTTCACCCCCAACGGCGATTTGCTCAACTTCCCCGAAGGCGCGTCGGTGATCGACTTCGCGTATCGCATTCACTCCGAGGTCGGGCATCATTGCGCCGGCGCGCGGGTCAACGGCCGGCTGGTGCCGCTCCGCTATCGCCTTCACAACGGCGACACGGTCGAGATCGTGACCACCGCGACGCAAACCCCGAGCCAGGATTGGCTCAACTTCGTCAAGACCAGCCGCGCCAAAGCGCGCATCCGGAGTTGGATCAAGTATCAGCAACGCAATCGCAGCATCGCCATCGGACGCGAAATTCTCGAACGCGACCTGGCGCGCTTCCATCTCGATCTCGGCCGCTTGCGTAAGGATGGGCAACTGGCGGCCGCTGCCAAGGCGGTGTCGGTGCGCGATGAAGATACGCTGCTCGCGGCCGTCGGCTACGGTAAGCTGACCTCGCACCAAGTGCTGGCGCACTTGGTGCCGGCGGAGGTATTGGCGGCCGGGGCGACCCCACAGGAAGAGGGCACGCTCAAGCGCCTCTTCCGCATGGTGAAGAAGCAGGTGCCCGGCGGCGTGCGCGTCAGCGGCGTCGAAGACACGCTGGTGCGGTTCGGCAAGTGCTGCGATCCGTTGCCGGGCGAGCGCATTCTCGGCTTCATCACGCGCGGCCGGGGGGTGACGGTGCACGCAATCGATTGTCCGCGCGTGCTCGAAAGCGATCCGCAACGGCGGGTCGAGGTAATGTGGGAAGACGGCGCGCAAGCCGCGCTGCGGCGGGTCACGGTCGAAGTGAGCTGCGTCGACGAGCCGGGGCTGCTCGCCGCGATGAGCAAAGCCATCAGCGGCGCGGGCGTCAACATCAGTCGGGCGCAGGTCAAGAGCATTCCCGAAAAGCGCGCGGTCAACACCTTCGAGGTGATGGTCGGCGACGCGACACAGTTGAACCGCGTGATGCGGGCGCTCGGCAAGGTGCGCGGGGTCACCCGCGTCGCCCGCGCCCGCGGCTAAGGTGTCGACGTCGGAGTGGTTGCTGCCCTGCGTGGCCGCCGACAGTGGGAATCAATCGAAGGGCTTGTACAAGAGAGGGCGAAACATGAAGGAGCGCGTGCAGACCGCCGGTGCGCCGGCCGCGATCGGGCCGTATTCGCAGGCGGTGCGCGTCGGCGAATGGGTATTCTGTTCGGGGCAAATCGGATTGGATCCGACCACCGGCGCACTGGTCTCCGGCGGCACCGCAGCCGAAGCCGAACGGGCGCTGGCCAATCTGGCGGCGGTGTTGGCGACCGCGGGCGGATCGCTCGACGACGTCGTACGCACCACCATCTATCTCGTCGACCTCGCCGATTTCGCGCGCGTCAACGAGTTGTACGGCACGCGCTTTCGCCCGCCGTTTCCGGCGCGCTCGACGGTCGGAGTGGCGTCGTTGCCGCGCGGTGCGCGGATTGAAATCGATGCGATTGCGACGCTGAAACGGAGAGGCGAAGCGGAGTGAGCGACGGACTTACGCGGCCTTCAACACCTTGCCGGAGCGGATGCAGCGGGTGCAGGCCAAGATATGACGGACGGTGCCTTTCAGGTTCGCGCGGACGCGCTGCAGGTTCGGGCGCCACAGACGTTTGGATTTGTTGTTCGCGTGACTGACGCGATTGCCCACCACCGGGCCCTTGCCGCAAACATCACAGGTGCGTGCCATTGGTACTCCTTTGCGAAGGCGAAACAGCTAGCATAGCGACGGGAGCGGTGCAACGACATGTCGACCGATGAGCCCATTTCGGTAGAAGCCCACTTACAGACCGCGATCGCCCCGCGCTTCGGGCAGATCGTCGCCGCGACCGCGAAGCAACTTGACGCGCTCCAACGTGATCTCGCGGACCTGCGGGCGGCGCGTGGCAGCATCGAGTGGCAGGTCGACGGCGAGGGCGGCGGCACCTGGTTCCTCAACATTGCGGATGGCGCGATGACGATCGCGCCGGCTGCGATCGAGCCGCCCTTCATGAGTGTGGCCCAGTCGGCCGAGAACTGGCGGCGATTCGTGTCGGGGGCCGCGACTCCGGGATTCCTCGGCGGCGGATCATCGCGTCGCGGCCTGGGCAAGCAGCGCATCGAGCGCCTCCGAACGATCCGCGGATCGGTGCGATTCGTCGTTACCGGGATGCCCGACGGCGGCGAGTGGTCGTTCGTCACGCGATTCGGTCCCGGCCCGTTTCCCGAAGAATCGCAGACCAGGGTGACGCTGGCCGCTGCGGTGATGCAGCAACTCCAGGGCGAGGCGATCAACCCTCAACTCGCCTTCATGCAAGGGCAGGTGAGAATCGCCGGCGACACCGCGCTGGCGATGCAGCTCGGGATGGCGCTGTTCCTGTAGGAAGTCCAGCGTCCAACGTCAGACTTTGGACTTTGGACGGTGGATCTTGGAGTTGGTTCCGGTGATTCGGTGCACCAGAGCCGTGGTTGAGTAACCGGGGACGAAACGGAGTGACCGAACGCGACCGCCGCGTGCGCGAACGATGTCGGCGCCGACGATCCGGTCGGGTCTCCAATCCCCGCCCTTCACCAACACGTCGGGCTGTACCAAGCGAATCAACTCCAGCGGCGTGTCTTGGTCGAAGATGGTCACGGCGTCGACCATCTCGAGCGCCGCGAGGACTTCGGCGCGCGCGGCTTGCGGAACGAGCGGTCGCCGCGCGTCCTTGCCGAGCCGCCGCACCGAGGCGTCGCTGTTCAGCCCGACCACCAGCGCATCTCCCAAGCGCTTGGCAGCGCGCAGGTAGCGGATGTGCCCGAGGTGAAGGAGATCGAAGCAGCCGTTGGTGAACACGATGCGGCGACGCTGTCGTCGCCACGCGGTGATTCGGCGGCTCAAGGCGTTCCAGTCGAACACCTTTGCGCCGATGGCGCGGGGGTGCGTGCGCTGTGCGCTCGGCATCGTCGGACGACTGCATAGTGTGCCGGGCGCGGTTGTGCAACGGGTCGCTGATCGAACCGGCTCCTGCGCCGCGCGTCGCTTGAATCCATGCGGCTGAGCTGCAACAAGCGACAGCGCGACGCAGCAGGGCATCGAACGCGCGGGGCAATGAGCATTATCTTGACCGGGGACATTCACCACGCGATCGGTGCGGCCGATCAACCGTTTTGCGAGCATGCTGAGGCCGCACTCGCCGTCCGGTACGCGCAAATCGCTGCGCAGCACGGGCTCAAAATGACGCTGTTCATCACCGGGCGTGCGGTGATCGAGAATGGCGATGACCTGCGAGCCCTCCTGCCGATGGACCACGTCGAACTTGCCGGGCACGGGTGGAACGCCTTCCGCCCGCGCGTGTGGTACGCAGCGGTGCGCCGATTGGTGGGCTCGCATCATGGCCCAGCCTCGATGCAACGGCGAATGATCGCCCGCACCTGCGCGACCCTTGCCAACTGGAGCGGCCGTCGCGTCGTCAGTTGGCGCAATCATGCGTATCGCCACGACCGATCGACGCCGCGCCTCCTTGCCGAAGCCGGTATTCTGGGCTGGTCCGATGAAGTCAACCTTGAGCGATCAGGTCCCTACCGCGACGAAGGCGGTGTGACGGTCATCCCGATCAACACCACGCCCGATCACGAATACCTGCGGCACGGCGCATGGCCGCGGGAATCCGCCGCGGAGCAATGGGGCGGACCGGCGTACGATGGCGACGAGTGGTGCGCGCGGGTGTGCGCGCAAGTCGAGCGCCTCGTCGGTGCCGGCGGCATCGCCACGATCCTCGCGCACCCGGTCTGCATGCAGATTCTCGATGAGTGGGCGACGTTCGAGCGCTTGTGCGCGTTCTTGTCGCGGTTCCCCAGTCTCCACGTGCAAGACGCGGCGGTCGCATGCATCCGCTGATCGTTACGCCGCTGTATCCACCGGCGATCGGCGGCGCGGCCACGCATTTCGGCATCATTGCGCCGGCTCTGCGTGACCATCCCGCGGTCGAGCGGGTCACGGTGCTGACCGAGCGTTTGTCCGGTGAGCCGACCGAGCCGACTGAAGGGTCACTGCGGATTGTGCGCCGGCTACCGCGCCACGTCGGTCTCGCGTACCGCCAGCAGTGGCGCCGCGCGCTGGGATACGTTCGCACGCAATGGTGGTTCCATCGGAACCTGGCGCCGCTTGTGCGCCAAATCGGTGCGGACGTGATTCACTTGCACGCACGCTATCGCGGGCGCGTCCTGTACGCTGCGCTGCGGCGCACCGGCGTGCCGGTCATTGCGAACCTCCACGACAAGCTCACGCCGCCCCGCCGTGCCGCGCACGTTGCGCAGGTGGTGTTGTGCTGCGCCGAAGGGGTGCGCGAGTTTGCGATCCGGGACGGCGTTGCGGCGACGCAGGTGCGCCTCGTCCCCTTGCCGCTGGCGCTCCCAGCCGCCGCGTCGTCGACGACGATTGCGGAGCAGTACCACCTCACGCCCAAGAACTACGTCCTCTTCGCCGGCGAGATCACGCGGCGGAAGGGCGTGTACGAGCTGCTGGCAGGCTACCGAGCATGGCGATCGGATGGCTCAATGCCGTTGGCGCTTGCGGGGACCAATTGGGAAGGTAAACGATTCATTCGTCAGGTGCAGCAGACGCCCGGTGCGGTGTACTTGGGTCCGGTGCCCCATGCCGAGACCATCGCGCTCATGCGTGAGGCGGCGGTGGTCGTGCTTCCGTCGCACAGCGAGGGATTGCCCTATGTGATCCTCGAAGCGATCGCGATGGGCACCAAGGTGATCAGTCCGCCCGGCATCCCGGAATTCGGACGGCACCTGCCCGCGTCGGTGTTGACCGAAGTGAGCGCTGCGGCGATCAGCCGTGCGCTCGAACAGGTCGCCGCCGAAACCGGTTCGCCGTCGTATCCATTGGCCCAACACGATCCCGCTCGGGTGTTGGATGAATTGGTTCAACTCTACGCCGAGACGGTTCGACCGCATGGACGACGCGACTGAGATCGTCCGCTATACGCCGGCGGATCGAGCTGAGGTGTTCGAGTTGCTCGATCGCGCTCATCCCGCCGAGCTGAGCGCGCGGCTGCAGCGGCAATGGGATTGGAAGTACGAAGCCAATCCATTCAACCGCGACGGAGAGCCGTACCTGTTGTTGTGGCGTGACGGCGGCCAGATCGTCGGCATGCTCGGGGTGATGTCCGTGCGCATGTGCATCGATGGCCGGGAGCGCATCGTCGGGCATCTGTGTGATTGGAGTATGCGACCGGATCATCGTGGGCGGCGAATGGCGCGGCGACTGCTCGACCGCCAGCGCCCGGATTGGCCGGTGCGCTTCGCCTGGCAGAACGAGATCTCTCGGCGGCTTTCCCCCGGTATGATCGGCGACAACAGCGGCATCCTTCGCCTGAGCCCGCTCACTCGCGTGCTGGCAGTCGGCGACGTTATTGCAGACGCGAGCGGCAGCCGCCTCGCGGGCCGCATTGCGAGCGCAACAACGATGTCGACCTGTGCGTTCCTGAGGCGGTTGCGAGACCGGACCTCGGTCGCGGGCGTGACGGTCGAGGAAACCTGCGGATTCGACGATCGCTTCGACGAGTTGTGGCAGCGCGCGCGGCGTGACTATCGCGTGCTCCTCGTGCGAGACCGGCGGTATCTGCAATGGCGATTCGCCGAGCGTCCAGATGCTCGCTATCGAATCCTCGTTGCCATGCGTGGCGGCGATCTGGTCGGCTATTTGGTTTTCCGGGAACTGCAACAAGACGATGCCGGTCGCGGCTATCTGGTCGACTTCATGGTTGCGGACCGGTCGACGGCAGTTTTTTCGCAACTGCTGTCGCTCGCGATTGCCCGCCTCGAACATCATGGGACGCGATGGCTCACGTGCCGCGTGATCGTGCCGCCGTTTCGCGGCGTCCTCTATCGCCACGGGTTTCTTCCGATCCGACAAAGTGTGGGGGGCTACTTGCGGTCGTATCGGCCGGACGCCGACACGTCTGACATGGATTCTCGAACGTTCGTCGATCCCAGAAACTGGTTCTTGACGATGGGGGACGGCGACCTCGAAATCAGCGTCTGAAATTGCGACACTTGCTCGCCCGTTCGCTCTGGTCCAACATCGCGTGATGGCTGTGTCCGCACTCGCGCGCCCGCGCCGTCGGCGTCCCGATCCCTTCGGATACGATCCCGCGTTCCATCGACGGGTGCGGCCGTACGCCGAATTCTTGTATCGGCGCTATTGGCGGGTCCAGGTCGATGGACTGAACCATGTGCCCGGCAGCGGCCCGGCGCTGATCGTCGGCAATCATTCCGGTGGCATTCCGTTCGACGCCAGCATGATCGCGACCGCGGTGGATCTGGATCATCCGCAACATCGGTTGGTGCGATTCCTCTACGATCGCTTCGTCGCGGACATGCCGTATGTCGGGCCCGCGTACAATCGCCTCGGCGCCGTGCCGGCTTCGTATTTGACCGCGTATCGCGTACTGCAGACGGGTGCTTTGGTCGGGATTTTTCCCGAAGGGGTCGCCGGGGTCGCGAAGGGTGTTGGCCAACGCTACCGGTTGCAACGCTTTCACACCGGTTTCATCCGCCTCAGTCTTACGCTTCAGGTGCCGATTGTTCCGGTGGCGGTCGTCGGCGCCGAAGAGATCTATCCGGTGATCGGCAAATGGACGCAGCTCGGGCCGCTCAAAGAGATGCTCAACGTCCCATACATTCCGATCACGCCGTTGTTTCCGCTGTTCGGCCTCCTCGGCGTCGTGCCGCTGCCGACCAAGTGGCACATCCGCTTCGGCGAGCCGATTCGCTTGTATCTTGATCCGAAGCTCCGTGCGGCGCGCCGGCAGACCGCCACGCGACTTGCCGAGCAGGTTCGCCGCCGCATCCAAGCGATGGTGCACGAGATGCTCGCCGCGCGCGAGTCGCTGTTCTGATGAGTCCGCGACGGCGTCGGTCAGCACGGCCGCCGAGGCTACTGCGCTGACCGACGCACGGGGGTTACGGGCAGTTGTCGCCGGAAAACATTTGGTGCGATGGCGTCGTCGCGGGCTTGACGTTGGACGTCGCCGGTGCCGATCCTTGTCCGTAGATAAGAGAGTTGACGCCGTTCTTCATTGCCGACAACTTGGCCTTGGGATCGAGCGTGAGTTGCTGGTGTGCGGTGAGGGTGTTGGTGCCGGCGGTGACGCCGTCGCTGACGAGCTTGCCTTTCGACCCGAGCGCGACGCCGCAGGCTTCCACCGAGATGGCGCCGGCCTGCTTGGTGCTCCCCGATCCCTTTGCGAGGAGACTACCGCCGACGGTCACGCTGCCGCTGATTAGGTCGTCGCCGTCGAGCGCGGTCAGGTCGATGTTGCCCGCGAAGCCGTCGGGTAGTTCGCCGGGTACGTTGCCGGTGACCTCCAAAACGCTGGCGGCAGTCGTGGTGACCCCGTGTCCGAAAATCCCAATGGTCCCCCCCGCGCCCTTCGCGCTCTTTGCCGTCACCTTACCACTGACGTCGATCGTGTCGCCGGCGATGAGCAAGACCTGGCCCGCGTTGGTATCATTACCTTGATTCAGTCCGTCCCCGCCGCCGCCACTGACTTCGACTTTGGCGCTCATCTTCAACGTGGTGCCGCAGGCGATCTCGACGTCGCCACCGGCGCCGGCCTGAACTCCATTGAGCTTGTCGGATATCGCGGCGGATTTGGCCGTGATCGTACCGCCAATATCGCAGGCCGCAGCGGCGGCCACCGCATCCGTCGTCGTGTCCACGAACAAGCCACCGGCGGCATCGCCGGTGCAGATCGTTTCCACCTTCGCTTTGCTGCCGAGCGTGACGCCGCCGCACTCGACATTCACGAGGCCACCGAAGACGGCACCGGGCCCGAGGTCGAACGATCCCTTCGCGTCCGACTGGAACGTGCCGTTGGCGACGCACGGACCGATGGCGTTGAGGTCGACGGCGACGACGAGCGGATCCGGCTCGCCACCGTCGTTCAGAACGACGGCGCCGGTGTCGATCTGCAATTGAGGAACACAGGTCTGAGTGTCCGGGCAATCGGCATTGACCGAGCAGGTCTGGGTGGTGGTCGTCGAGCAATGTTGCGGCGTGCTGCAGCCGCCGAGCGGGTGCGCGCAATCGCTGGCCATCACGCATTGTGTGCCGTCGTCGCACACTCCGGGGACCTGGCACGTCTGGCAATCACTATCGGCCTGGCAGGGGATCGCGAGGCCGTTGCATGCGCCGCTGGCGCCGACGCAGGGTTCCGTCGCGGTGCAGTCGCCGTCCATCGTGCACGGGCTGTTGTCGCTGGTACATTGTCCGCTGAGGCAGGTTCCAAGCGGGCAGTCGCTGGTGTCGCTGCAGGCTTGATTGGTCGTCACGCTGCAGTGTCCGCCGCCGATGTTGTCGCAGGTTCCCGCGCCTCCGCAGTCCGCATCGCTGCTACAAAAGCTTTGATCACCAGCGCACTGTCCCCACGCGTGCAGGGCGACCTCTCCGGCCGCTGCGGTTTTCGTGCTGCCGGCTTGGATCTTGGCCCCCTTGGGCAGAGTGAGCGGTCCATGACACTCGACGGTGACCTGACCACCGTCGCCGCCGCCGTCGGCGTTCGGCTTGCCATTGGTCAGGATCGTCAGGGCCAACGGGACGCAGGGGCCGAGGGCGGTGATGCTCACGCTGCCCCCTTGATCCCCCTTGCTTTGCGCCAGGAGCTTGGCGCCCTTGACCGCATTGAGCGGACCCTCGGCGGCTTGCAGTTCGAGGGAGCCGCCCGCGCCGCTGTCGGTGGAACTGGCGGCGCCGCTGGCTTGCACGGAGGTGTTGGCGCCGAGCGAAATCCCGCCGTCGCACAGCACGCCCACATATCCGCCTTCTCCGCCGGAATCACCGACGACGGCGGTGTTGGCGAGGAGCTTCGGAATGATCGGCGCACTGGCTGTCCCGCAGGTGCCGGTGGTGACGATCTCAATCTCGCCGGCATCGGCGCCCGAGCCGCTGGCGTCGGCTTTGGCTCCCTTGTCGATGCTGATCGCGCCATCGTCGCCATCGAGTAGGATGACCCCGCCCTGGCCGAGCGCGCCCTTGGCCTCGACCACGCTGTTCGGGCCAAGATGGGCGCCTTCGCACGAAAACGAGACGCTGCCTCCGTTGCCACCGACGCCCGAACTCTTGACCGCGTTGGCCTGAATCTTACCGAGAATTGAACAGAAGCCAGTGTGCGTGTCCATCGGGCCGGTGATCTTGATCGTGCCGCCATTCCCGCCTTTGCGGAGACTGGTCACCAACGCTCCCTTGTCGATGGAGACGGTGCCGGCCGTGATCACGTCGATCTCATTGCCGTTGCCGATCATTCCGCCGCTGGCCGTGACGTGGAAGTTGCGCGCGCCTAGATCGAAGACCGCCGGGTTGTCGGTGATCGCAAACTTTTTCGTGACGGCGCAGTCGCCACTCACCCCGCACAGGTCGCTGACGGTGTGCGCCACCGGCATCGCCGCAAAGCCGGTGCGCGCCGTGAGCATGATCGCGCAGGTCGCGAGTATCGACACGATGGGACGCGTTCGGTTTCTCATTGACGATCTCCCTCCGACCCGGCTGAGCGCAGGGTGCTTCTACTCAGATAAAGAACGTCACATAGCCAATCAACAAAAATATCGACTAGGCGGCGGCGCTAGCCATATGCTGTGCGATGTGCGGGGCGGTTCCGCGACTCCCTCCGCGAGTGGAAGAAGCGATGGGGGTGCGGACGAAGATGCGGCGGTGGAATCGCGGATCCAGGTCGAACGGGGGTGCAACGCCGGTCAGCGCGCCAGCGGAAGCCGGCGCGCTGACCGGCGGGTAGAGGTCACGGACAATTGTCGCCCGTGAATGAGAACGACAGGGGCAGCGAGGCCGGTTTGACGTTGGTGGTCGATGGCGCCGGAGTCTGACCGTACTCAAGATCATTGAAGCCGCCCACCAGCGCCGACACCTTGGCCTTGGGATCGAGCGTGAGCACCTTGTGCGCAATGAGCGAATTGGTGCCGCCGGTCGCGCCGTCACTGACAATCGTTGCCTTCGTGCCGAGCGACACGCCGCAGGCTTCGACGTAAACGAAGCCGCCCGTATTGCCTGGTCCGCTGCCCTTGGCTGCCACGCTGCCGTTCAGGACCGCGTTGCCCGCGACGACGTTGTGATCCTCCGATACAATGACAATTCCGGGGCCATCTAGATTGCCGCTGACATCGATGGCGCTGGTGACGGTGGTTGTGATCCCGACGCCGAAGACGTCGACTTCTCCGCCGGTGCCGGTACTGCTCCCCTTTGCGGTCAGCTTACCGCTGAGGTTGCTCGCATCGCTGGCGGCGAGGGAGATCTGGCCGCCGTTGCTGCCGCTCGCATCAGCCTTCGCGCTCATGTTCAGGCTGGTTCCGCAAAAGACCAGAACGTTGCCACCCGTGCCGTCTTGCGATCCATTTGCATCCGAGATCGCCGGCGCTTTGGCGGTGATGGTCCCGCCGATGTCACAGGCGCTCGCTGTGATTCCGTTGTCGACGGCGGCCATCGTGTCGACCAACAACGTGCCGGCGGTGTCGCCAGGGCAGTTGGTTTCGACGGCCGCCTTGCTCCCCAACGTCACACCGCTACACTTGAGTTGAATCTCTCCCCCGTAATCGCTGCCGGGGCCGAGAAGCGTCAATCCAATTGCGTCGGACTGTAATTTGCCGTTGGCGCTGCAGGGGCCGATTGATTGCAGACTGATGGCGAGATCGAATTGCTCAAAAAAACTCCCATCGTTCTGCACCGTGGTGCCGTTGTCGATCTGCAGGCTTGGTATGCAGGTCCCGCTTGAACACTCCGCGTCCACAGAACACGTTTGGTCGCCGGAAGTGCAGTGTCCAGGGAAATAGCACGGGCCCACCGAGCACGATCCGGGTCCACTCTGCGTTGTGCACTGACTTCCGTCGCCGTCTTTGCAAAAGCCCGGCACGATGCAGGTGTTGCAGTCGTCATCCGTCTGGCAGGCGATCGCAAGGCCGCTGCAGGTTCCGGTTGCGCCGACGCACGACTCGACCGGGCAGTCGCTCGCCAGCGTACACGAGCTGTTGTCATTGCTGCATTGACCGCTGTCGCACGTCGGAGTCGGGCAATCGGGGTCGCTGGCGCAGGTTTGGCCGGTGGTGACGCTGCAATGTCCGCCGGCTAAATCGCAGGAGCCGGATCCGCTACAGTCGCCCGATGCGGTGCACGGACTGGCGTCGCCTCCGCATTGTCCCAGTGCCGAGATGTTGACCGTCCCCGGGTTCGCGTCCTTCGCGCTCCCGGCCACGATCTTGCCACCCTTGGCGATGTTGATCGGGCCGTTGCACGTAATATTCACCTGACCGCCATCGCCGCCGCCGTTGACCGTCTCCTTGCCGTCGGCTTGGATTGCCAAGGCCAACGGAACGCATGGCCCGACGGCGTTGATGGTCACCGTGCCGCCGCTTTCCGCTTTGCCTTGGGCGCTGGCTTTGGAGCCTTTGACCGCCGTGATTGGCCCGGCCTGCGTTTCGAGATCGATGCTTCCCCCCTGACCGCCGCCGGAGGAGTCGGCGGCCCCATTGGCTTCGAGCGAAGTCGCCGCATCAAGGGCAATGCCGTCCTCGCAGTCTATCGCGATGCTGCCACCATCTCCGCCTACGTCTGCGGCGACCGCAGCACTGGCGAGCATTTTCGGGGCGATCGGGCTGCTGGGCGTCCCGCAGGTTCCTCCGGTGTTGAGCAAGACCTCGCCGCCTCCTCCACCGGCTCCGCCGGCGTCGAGCTTCGCTCCTTTGTCGACGCCGATGGCGGCTTGGTCGCCGTCGAGGGAGACGCTCCCGCCATACCCGCTGACACCTTTCGCTTCGAGAACAGCGCTGGCGGTCAAGTGCGCCCCCGTGCAATGCAGCTCAACGTTTCCCCCGTTACCTCCAAGGCCGGCACTCATTGCCGCGTTCGCTTGGATCTTCCCCGCAAGCGTACACGGCCCGGCGGAGGTGTTCGTCGACCCTGCAACACTCACGGCCCCGCCATCGATCCCTTTGCCGATGCTGCTGATTACGGAGCCCTTATCGAGGGTGACGGTGCCGTCGGTGCGGATGTCGATTTCGTTGCCGTTGCCGATCAGTCCGCCGCTGGCCGTGACGTGGAAGTTGCGCGCGCCTAGATCGAAGACCGCCGGGTCGTCGGTGATGGCAAACTTTTTCGTGACGGCGCAGTCCCCGGTATCCCCACAAAGGTCGTGGACCGTGTTGGCCACCGGCGTGGC
Organism: Binatia bacterium; assembly: GCA_035541895.1. Taxonomy (GTDB): domain Bacteria; phylum Desulfobacterota; class Binatia; order HRBIN30; family JACQVA1; genus DATKMK01. The sequence goes on from DATKMK010000114.1 coordinate 54,728, forward strand.
GGCGAAGCTGACCCGCGTGCTGAGCAGCAGCAGTGCGCCAAGTGTGAGTTGTGGAAGCCTGTCGGTTCGCGCTTTCATTTCTCCCCCCAATTCTGATCGTTGATGATTTCGTCTGCTTTTCGTATCAGGTCACTATCAATCCAGTCAACAAAATAGGTCATCCTAAAGTTCGCCCAGCTAAGTCTGCATTTTATTTTCGACGACGATTTACTCTACATAGAGCACCCACTGAGTGCCGCATTCACTGCTAGCACTAGCTCGTCGACCGTGACCTTCCCGTTCTGATCGTGATCGAACGCGCCACAGACCTCGACGCGCTGGTTGCCGAGCGCGATGTTCACGCCGATGACCAGTTCGTCGACGCTCACCTTGTCGTTCCCATCACAGTCGCCCGCACACCCGGATACCACCGGCGTGCTGGATGGGGTCGGTGACGGCGTCGGCGATGGCGTTGGGGTGGCAGAGCTAGCACTCAAGTCGATGACGAACACGCCACTCGAGTCGGTGGCGGCATAGAGCTGCGAAGGGTTCGACGGGTCAATCCCGAGATTGACGACCGTATAGTCCGCCAATCCGATGTCGTTCCAGGTATTGCCTCCGTCGGTGCTCTGAACCAGGTCGTAGCTGCTCTGTGCGTAAACGGTTCCGGCATGCACCGGGTCCACTAGGAGAGGCGCGAACAGATAGGGGTCGAGCAACGACCAACTGTCGCCGTGGTCGGCGCTCTTGTACAGGCCGGTTTGTCCGCCCGACCGATCGAAAGCGGTGGCATAGAGCGTCCCCGGGCTCGCGGATTCGACGGCGATGTCCGTGATTGCGCGGGGTGAGGGAATTCCGGAACTGGCCGGCATCCAGTGGCTGGCGCCGTCGTCGCTCCGGAACACGCCGTCGCCGTCGGTTCCACAGTAGAGGGTCTGTGGGTTGACTGGATCGACCGCAACGACCAGCGCACTGGTGTTGGTGAGGCCGACGTTGCTCCGAACCCAGTTCATGCCGCCATTCGTACTCACGTAAACGCCGTCATCATCAGGGCTCGGCGGTGAACTCACGACGGCGGCATAGAGGATCTTCGAATTGGTGGCATTGATGGCGATCGACCAAACACTTGATGTGGCGTGTGCGGTCAGCACCTGTGGAGTTCCGAACGTAGCGCCACCATTGATACTCTTCGCGACGCTTGCACCCGAGACTCCGAGGTCGGCGTATACGACGTTACGGTTGGTCGGATCGATCGCCAGGGTAATGGGAGAAAGGCCGCGATTGATCTGCCAACTGGCGCCGGCATCGCTGCTCGTGCTGAGCCCCAAATCGGTCGACACGTAGACGGTTGCCGGACTCTGGGCGGAGACGGCGAGGGTCGTCACGCCGGCGACGCCGATGATCCCGTGGTTGGAGTCTTGCCAGTTGTCGCCGGCGTCGGTGCTGGCGGAAATGCCTGCATCAGTGGCGATGTAAACCGCGCTTGGGTTGGCGGCGCGGACCGCGATCGCGTGAATCGCATAGTTCGCCGGCAATGCCGCATCAACCTCGGTCCACTGACTGCCACCATTGGTGGTGCGGAAGAGTTCCATGTTGTCGGTGGCGGCATACAGATATGCCGAGTTGCTCGGGGCGGCCACCAAATTTGTAATTGTTCCCGTCGCGCCGACATCCGTGGTCGCGAACCATCTCCCGCCGCCGTTGCCGGTGCGGAAGATTCCACTGTCGGTGGCGACGTACACCAGACTGGCGTTGGTCGCCGACGCCGCGATGGCTTCGGTGGCGGTGTCGTCGAGCCCGGTGTTGACGTCGGTCCAACTCACTCCCGCATCGGTCGATTTGTAGACGCCGCTCGAATAGGTGGCGGCGTAGAGTGTATTGGGTGCCAGCGGAGACAGGGCGAGGCCGATCGTCGAGTCGGGAATATCTTGGTCGAGCTCAGTCCATTCATCGCTGCCGGCGGTCGTCTTGTAGACCCCACCCGCGTAGCCGACGACGTAGACCGTTCTCGGTGTTGTCGGCGCCACAATGAGCGCGATGGGGGTATCGGTAAGGTCCCCAGTGACGTCCGACCACGTCCCCCCCGCGTCCGTGCTCATGAACACGCCGCCGTACCCTCCGGCGAATATCGTGTTGTGGCTGATGGGATCGACGGCCACCGGCGCGGGGTTTCCGCCGTCTCCCGATGCGACTTGGGTCGTCAAGGGTTGCCAACTCGCGCCGCTGTCCGTGCTCTTGAAGAGTCCTGTGACGTCGCTGCTGGCGTACATGATCGTGGAGTCGGTCGCGTCGATCGCGAGCCCATCTACCTCGCCTCCGTCCGGCCCAATGAGTGTCCATTCATTGGTGGCGGCGCTCGCATGTGACAGCCGAGCCGATACCAGCAACAGAACGAACAGCAGCGAGCGGACTGTTCCTGGCGGTCCGAAGCAATCGATCAGCGACATAGCGACCTCCTCAAGCGGGAGGCACTGCTATAGGCAACCGGCTTGCCAAGTTGCAACCGTCCTTTGTGACGCACGCGTCGCCCCAGAACACGTACCCGCCGTGTCTGACCGCGTCGACGGGTCGTGTCGATAGCTGTCCACTCCGGAGGACGAGCGCGGGGATCCGCGCCAGCGTGTTTCGCCTTTGGACTTTCAGACGAGGAGTCGGTATGCGGAAGCACTCACGCGATCGACGCGAGGGTCACTGCATCGGGAGCATCGCATGGATTTTGGTCTGTCCGACGAACAAGAACAATTGCAGCGTAGCGCGCGCGAGTTCCTGGCTCGCGAGTGTCCGCCGGCATTCGTGCGCGAGGTGATGCGCGACGATGACGGATTCCCCCGCGGCTTCTACGAAAAGATCGCCGCGCTCGGATGGACTGGTTTGATCGTGCCCGCGACGTTCGGCGGCTCCGGACTGGCGTTACTGGATCTCGCGGTCTTGATGGAGGAGGTCGGCCGTGCAGTGATGCCGGGGCCGTTCTTCGCCTCGACATTGGCGACCCTCGCAGTCGCGCACGCGGGATCGGCTGCGCAGAAGAAGCACTGGCTGCCGAAACTAGCGGCCGGTGAAGCGGTCGGAACGCTGGCGTTCCTCGAATCGAACGACCGTCTGGATGCCGCCGGTATCACAACGCGCGCAAAGTCGGCGCGCGGTGTCTACCGGCTCGGCGGCACGAAGCTGTTCGTCGCTGACGCGGCGACGGCCGATGTGATCGTCGCCGCGTTTCGAACCAGCGGAAAAGACGCCTCTGGCGTGAGCCTGTTTCTGGTCCCGCGCGATGCCCCGGGGCTGACGCTCACCGCACTGCCGACGATTGATCAGACCCGGCGCGTGTACGAGGTGGCATTCGACGACGTCGAGGTGCCCGCCGAGGCCGTGCTCGGCAAAGTCGGCGCCGGCTGGCCACGCCTGGCGCGGGTGCTCGCCGCCGCCGCCGTGTTGCTGGCCGCCGATTCGCTCGGTGGCGCTCAAAAGTGCCTCGAGATGGCGGTCGAATATTCGAAGGTGCGCGAGCAGTTCGGGCGGCCGATCGGCTCGTTTCAAGCGATCAAGCACATCGCCGCCGAGATCGTCAGCGAAATCGAGCCGGCGCGTTCGTTGGTGTGGTATGCGGCGTACGCTTACGATGGCAAGCCGCGTGAGGCGTCACGCGCCGCGTCGATGGCCAAGGCACGTCTCAGCGACGTGTACATGCGTGCCGCCGACCGCGCGGTGCAAATGCACGGCGGCATCGGCTTCACCTGGGAGCACGACATGCATCTGTGGTTCAAGCGCGCCAAGTGGAACGAGTTGGCGTACGGCGACGCGACGTATCACCGCGAACTGGTCGCCGCGCTCGGTACGTGGTGACGCGCCCTCGACAAAATTTACATTGACATTGAAGTTGCGGACGGAGTAGCGTCGCGCGTCCCGACATTCCCGACGGGGGGACGCGTGCGGATCGCGCGACTGATGGTTGCTGCGTTCGTGATCGCCGCGTTGCTGCTCGGCAGCGCGCCCGCGAACGTGCATGCGGCGTGCGTCGGCGACTGCGATGGCGATGGCCGCGTCAAGGTCGATGAGCTGGTCACCGGGGTCAACATCGCGCTGGCGAATCTCACGGTCGACGCGTGCGAAAACTTCGATGCGGATCACAATACGCGCGTGACCGTCGACGAGTTGGTCAGCGGCGTCAACAACGCGCTCAACGGCTGTCCGATTGAGCCGACGCCGACCGCGACGGCAACGCCGACGCCGACGGCCACCGCCTCAGCTTCTCCGACCGTGCTGGCGCCGACGGCCACGCTGACCGCACCGCCGAGCGCGACGCCGACTCACGTCAACCAGCCGCCGGCCTTCGCTTCGACGCCGATCACGACCGCAGCCGTCGATGCGCTGTATACCTATGCAGTCGTCGCGACCGATCCCGACGGCGACGCGCTGATCTATTCACTCAACGGCGCGCCCGACGGCATGACGATCGATTCCACGACCGGTGCGATTGCTTGGCTGCCACTGATCACTCAAGCCGGGACACAACATCCCACCATTCAGGTCAGCGACGGACATGGCGGCAACGCTACGCAGTCGTTCCGAATCGCGGTGACTCCCGCGCACGCGAACCGGCCGCCGACGGCGCAGGATGATCGCTACTGCGTTCGGCGCGATCAGATGCTCGCGGTTGCCGGGCCCGGCGTGCTGGCCAACGATTCGGATCCCGACGGCGACGCGCTTGCGGCGCGGCTGGTTGCCGGGCCCGTGAAAGGTGTGCTCGATCTGCAGCCGGGCGGTTCGTTCAATTACACGCCCTCGCGGCCGCCGCCGGGTTCAAACGAGCCGCTACTCAAATTCGGCTTCACCGATCCCGACGGTGTCGTCGCGTACGCGGTCAATCAACCGGTGGTGGTCGACCTCGACAAAGACGGCTCGCCGGAAATTATTTTCACCGCCTGGAATTCGTTTCTCCAGCGCCGGCTGATCGCGGTGCATGGGAAGGATGGTTCGCAGGCGTTCTCGGTTGACGTTTACCAACCAACCGCGGTGCCTCCTCTCGTACTATCCCAAGAAGCGCTTGCGGCAGGTGACCTCGACGGCGACGGATTTCCGGAAGTCGTGACGCCGCTCACCGATCCGATCACCGGTGATCGCACGCAACTAATCGCGTTCAACCATGACGGTAGTGAGAAATGGCGAAGTCCGAGCGTGATCGATCATGTGCTGGTCGACAGCGTGATCGGGAGCGGCAGCGGATCGTTCACCAAGCCGTTGATTGCAAACATCACCGGAGACGCGAACCCCGAGATCGTCATCGGCTATGTGGGTTACGGACCCAATGCGCCGCTTGGCGCGAAGTTCGTGACCGTCTTCGACAATCAAGGGCATATCGTGTGGACCGCTCAAGGCAGCGTTCCATCCGCGGGCGACGGCGCGGTCATCGCGCAGGACATCGACCTCGACGGCAACCTGGAGATCGTGTTTCAGAATGACGTCTTCGATCACAGCGGCAACTTGCGCTGGAGCGCCACCGATGACATCGGGTTCCAATTCGCAATCTCGGACGTTGCGGTCGCCAATCTGGACGACGATCCGTTCGGCGAGGTCGTCTACCTCGACATCTACAACGAACTCTACGTGTATGAGCACACCGGCGTGAGGAAGTGGGGGCCGGTGATGACGGTGCCCAACAGCTATCCCGGTACGACTCTGCTCACGGTGGGGGACGTCGACGGCGACGGGACACCGGAGATCGTGGTGATGGGCGACAACAGCATCGCCGCCGTCAAGCCTGATGGGACGGTCCGCACCATCCCACTGCCGTATTCCACCGCGCAGCCCGTTTCCGGCCGAACCGTGACAATCTTCGACCTCAACGGCGATGGCAAGCCTGAGCTTCTCTACAACGGCGTCGTCGGCCCGGACGACAACAACGGCACATTGTTTATCCTCGACGGACAGACCGGGGCGCTGCTGCACTCGATCACGTCGCCGCGCATCAGCACCGACGGCAGTCCGATCATCGCCGATGTCGATGGCGACGGCACCGCCGAGATCATCACCCCAAATTCCGGCTTCAACGTCGCGCTGCGCGTCTATACCGCCAAGACCGGCGCCTGGGCGCAAGCGCGACCCGTGTACAACCAGTTCAGCTACCACATCACCAACGTCAACAACGACGGATCGATCCCTGCGCACGAAGCCATCAACTGGCTGACGCCGGGATTGAACAACTACCGCATCAACGTACCGCTGCCGCAAGAGCGCACCGAGGACAAGGACCAGTTCACGTACACAGCCAACGACGGCGGCTTGGATTCCAACATCGCAACCGCGCGCATCGATATTCTGCCGCCGAATCATGCGCCGACCATTCTGTCGCAGCCGCCCACGCGGGCGGCGCCGGGAGTCGAGTACCTGTACGGCGTGCGGGCGGTCGATCCGGACATCGGCGAGGTACTGACTTTTTCGTTGCCGCAATCGCCGACCGGAATGACAATCGATGCGGCGAGCGGTTTGATTCGCTGGACGCCCACTGCCGAGCAAATGGGCCGACAGCTCGTGACGGCGAAAGTTACCGACTCGCAAGGGCAGTCGGTCCTGCAAGGTTACGCGATCGACGTGGTCCCGGCCGTAACGGTGCCGGCGGGTGCGGTCGGACAAACGCAGGACGGCGCCGAAGCGATCTTGACCGGCGCCGGACTCGTGATTGGAAGCGTCACTACCACGCCGAGCGCGACGGTTCCGGCCGGGCATGTGATCAGCCAGGAGCCGCCGGCCGGCACGACCGTCCCGTCCGGCTCGCCGGTCAATCTGGTCGTCTCGTCCGGGCCCCGAACTGTACCGGTGCCGGACGTCGTAGGGCAGACGCAGGCAACTGCGCAGCGGGCGATTACTGGGATCGGGCTGAACATTGGACGTGTGCGCGCGGTCCCGAATGCGATCGTGCCGGCCGGCTCGATCATTAGTCAGGATCCGGCTGGCGGAACTCTCGTTCCGCTGGCGACGGCGGTCGACATGCTGGTCTCCGTCGGCGCGGTTTCGCTCGACGGTTTGACCTCGATCATCGTCGAACCAACGGCACCGTTGATTCTCGTCGGTGAGCAGCAGACCTTCACCGCCACCGGCGTCTTCAATGACGGCACGAGTCAGAACGTGACCGGCATGGTCGGTTGGTCGAGCACCGACGGATCGGTCACATCGATTTCTCCAGTTGGCGTGGCCAGCGGTTTGTCCGACGGTTCGACCAACATCGAGGCAAACGTGAACGGCATCACCGGCAGCGCGACACTGACGGTGCGCGCGCGTGTGGCGGACGTGACGCCGCCGATCGCGGAGATTACGACTCCAACATCCGGGGACGAAATCACGGCTCCGATCGACGTCATCGGCGCCGCTAGCGATGCAAACTTTCTCAAGTACGTGCTGGAGTATGCACCCGCAGGTGTGGACAGGTTCACCGAACTCGCCAGCGGCACGGTACCCGTCAGTAACGGTAAGCTCGGTACGCTCGACCCCACGCTGCTGCTCAACGACCTCTACACGCTCCGGCTCACCGTGTTCGATCGCGACGGCAACCAGGCGTCGGCCAGCGTCGGCGTCCAAGTCGCGCGCGAACAGAAAGTCGGATTGTTCGCGCTCGCGTTCCAAGATCTCAACGTTGGACTGGCCGGCTTGCCGGTCACCGTCACCCGCACCTACGACAGTCGAGATAAGAGCAGCGGGGATTTCGGTGTCGGGTGGCGACTGGGAGTTCAGACCATCCGCATTCGCGCGAACCGCATACTTGGGAGCGGCTGGGTGCGCGCTCAGTCCGGTCCGGTCGTTTCCCTCTTGGCGACTGACGAGCACCGGGTCTCTGTGACGTTGGCGGACGGCAAGATTGAAGAATTCGACATGCAACTATCGCCGACGGCCGGCTTCGGCTCGCTCGATCTTACCTCGGTGATCGGCTTCGTCCCCCGTGCGGGAACGCTGGGGCACTTGGATGCGCTGGCCGGCAGCGACCTCCTGATTGTCAATGCGGGAGCGGAGGACGAGTTGGTCGACGTGAACACGCTCAACACCTACAACCCGACCCTGTTCCGCTACACCGCGACCGACGGAACTCAGTTCGAGATCGATCCCGTGGATGGGGTCAAGCGGATCATCGATCTCAACGCTAACACACTGACGTTTGGCCCGAGCGGCATCGTGCATTCGTCGGGAATCGGGGTTGCGTTCATCCGCGACTCTGCGGGGAGAATCACAGCGATCACCGATCCCGATGGTCAAACACGGCACTATGCCTACGATCTGAACGGCGATCTGGTCAGTTCGACCGATCAAGTCGGCAACACCACACGCTACTCGTACAACGGGAGTCATGGGCTGCTCGACATCCGCGATGCGCAGGGCAACCACGCGGTGCGGAGCGAGTACGATGCGGACGGGCGGCTGGTCGCGACCGTCGACGCGCAGGGGCACCGCATCCAGTTGAGCCACGGTCTGGACACGATGCAGGAGGTGGTGACGGACCGGAACGGCAACGTCACCGTGTTCGAGTACGACGCCGTCGGCAATGTCGTCGCCAAGACCGATGCGCTGAGCAACCGCACCGAGTTCACCTACGATGCCCGCGGCAACGAGCTGACGGAGAAGGACGCGTTGGGCCGAGTCGCGGTCAAGACCTACGACACGCAGAACAACATCCTCAGCCGCACCGACTTCGACGGCAATACCACCACCTACACCTACAACGCGCGAAATCAGGTGCTGACACTGACCGATCCTGAAGGACACCGGACGGCCAACGTCTACGATGCGAACGGCAACCTCGTGCAATCAACCGATCCTGAGGGTGGACTCACAACTCATAGCTACGACGCTTCGGGCAATCGGCTATCGACCACCGACGCGCTCGGCAACGTGACGACCTACGCTTATGACACCTTTGGGCACCGGTCTTCTCAGACAGATCCGATGGGGCACGTCAGCTCCTTTACCTCGGACGCCAAGGGTAACGTGCTATCCCAGACCCGCACGCGAACAGTGCTGGGCGGCGGGGCGCAAACCCTCACGTCACTCTTTGTCTTCGACGGAGCCGGTCGGCTGACGAAAGTCACCGATGCTCTCGGGCACAATTTGTTGGCAACCTACGATCCATCAGGGAATGGGCAAAACGTCGCGACCGTCACCGATGCCGCGGGGCGAGTCACCAGCAAGGACTACGATTCGCGGGGCGAGTTGATTCAGACCACCTTCGCCGACCGGTCGGCGAAAGTGTCCACCTACGACCCCGAGGGGCATATCGTCAGTCAGACCAACCGCGACGGACACGTCAGCGCATTCGACTACGACGCGCTCGGACGAATGATCAAGACCACGAACCCCGGCGGCAGCACGACCAGTCGCTCGGACGATGCCGTGGGTCGCGTGCTCTCCCAGACGGACGAGCGAGGCCACGCCCTTACGTTCAGCTACGCGCCCAACCAACAGACGGTCACCGACGCCTTGGGCAACGCCACCGTCTACACGTTCGACGGCCGTGGCAATCGGATTGAAATGACGGATGCCCTCGGCCACACGACTCGCTACGAGCACGACAGCAAGGGCGATCTGAAGCAGACCGCCTTCCCGGATGGCTCGACCAAGACCGCGACCTTTGATGCGATGGGCCGAAAGATCACCGAAACCGATCAGGCCGGCAATACGACGCACCTTGGATACGATCCGCTCGGTCGGCTGAGCCGAGTGACCGACGCGGGCGGCGGCATCACGACATACGCCTACGACGAGGTCGGCAACCTCATCCAACAAACCGATGCCAACGGTCACGCCACCAAACTCGAATACGATGAGCTCGGTCGATTGACTCGGCGCATTCGACCTCGCGGCCAACAAGAGACTTTTGGCTACGATGCCACCGGCAACGTGATCAGTCATACGGACTTCAACGGCCACACCATCAACATGCTCTACGACAGCAATGACCGCCTGATCCGCAAGACCCTTCCCGGCGGCGGCGCGGTGCCGTTTGCATATTCGTCCGAGGGGCTGCGGACTCAGGCGGGCGGTGACTTGGACCTCTACGATGCGCGGGGCCAGGTGGTGCAAGAGACCAAGGCCTCGACCGAGGTGATCGCATACGCCTACGACGCGGCAGGGAATCGGACGTCCGTTACCACCACGCAGGGGACTACGACTTACGCGTACGACGACCTCAATCGGATGGTGAGTGTCAGCGATGCTACCGGCGAGACGACGTACACCTATGATGCCGTCGGCAATCTCGCGAGCAAGACCACACCCAATGGCGTCACGACGGTGTACACCTACGACACCCTCAACCGTCTCACCCAGGTCAGCAACACCGGACCCGGAGGCCTCATCTCCTCATACACCTACACTCTGGGACCGGCCGGCAATCGGTTGAAGGTCGTGGAGGACGGACCAGCCACCACCGGGCGGACGGTGACCTACGCGTATGACGTGCTTTACCGCCTCACCCAGGAAACCATCGATGAAGTCGGCACCGTGAACGACGTGACCATCTCGTACACGTACGACGCCGTCGGCAACCGCCGCACCAAGACCACAGTGCATGGAACCGAGACCACCGAGGTCCGGTACACCTACGATGAGAACGATCGACTGCTGAGTGAAACCACAACCGTGGCCATTGCGCAGAGCATGCCGGGGAGCGGGATTCGGTATGCGCTGACTGCGTACGCGTTCTCGCCGTTCTTGGCCGGTGCCGTCTCGCTCGGGGGGGCGTGGCGGCGACGGAACCCGATGGGGCGGCGCGCACGGCGTCGGTTCCGGTTCCGCAGCCTCGTCGCGCTCACGCTGGTTGCGACCCAGGTATGCGTGCCGTCGATTGCGCACGCCGGACTGGTAGATCAATTCGGCCCGCGCGCCGCGCCGACGCAACCGACCCAGTCAACCCTCATATACACGTACGACAACAACGGTAACACGCTCAGTCGCAGCGATGGGACGCACACCGACACATATACCTACGACGCCGAGAGTCGGCTGATTGCGGCTGATGTCCAACTCGGACCAAACCCGGGTCTGGTCAGTTACACCTACGACGCCGACGGCATGCGAACCAGCCGGACGGCGAGTGGGGTGACCACGACCTACTTGGTGGATAAGCACTGGACCGCCGGCACGCCCGCGTCGTGTCGACACCATTGCGGCGGCGGCGAACCGCTGCCTCAGGTGCTCGTGGAGACAGCCGGGTCATCCATCACCACGTACAGTTACGGTTTGGAACTGATCAACCAAACGCAGTCCGGAGTCGGGGCCCGCTTCTATCAATTCGACGGACAGGGCTCGACGCGTCAGTTAGTCACCCCGGCTGGGGCGGTGAGCGATGCGTACACCTACGACGCCTTCGGGGTGTTGTTGGCGTCGACCGGAACGACGCCGAACGCGTACCTCTATGACGGTGAACAGCTCGATGCGAACGTTGGCTTCTACTATCTGCGAGCGCGCTACTACAATCAGGCAAACGGTCGGTTCCTAACGACGGATCCCGAAGAAGGTAGCCCCTTCGATCCGATTTCCCTGCACCGCTACCTGTACGCCAACGCCGACCCGGTCAACCATGCCGATCCGTCAGGCCGCGCGACGTTGGCCGAAGCGGTGGTTAGCTTGGCAATCGAGGGAATCATCGTCTTTGCGCTCTCGACACTTATTGGGCGTTCTCCCCAGGAAGCCGCCAGGGACGCTGCAGAGGCGGTAGCGATCACCGCCTTGTTGGTTTATGGCTTGCCCGCTCTGCTGGCCGCAATCGGCGCCATCGGCGGCGCCACCACGGCGGCGGCGTTGGGGGAAGGAGCGGGAGCGTTGAAGCTGATTCGGGCGCTCGCGAGTGAGGACGAGATCGTTGCCATCCTCAACAATCTCAAGAAATTCAGGCGGCTCGACAACCTCCCGGCGCCGATCAGAGCGGCGGTGAGGGAGGTCATCGAGCAGGCGCCGGGTGCCTTCTGCAAAGCGAAGAGCGTGCTCGCGAACGCACGCACATTCAACGGTATTCCCGGTCTTGAAGGCGTAACGTTGACACCGGCGTTGCTGAAGACCCTGCTAGAGACACTCGATACGATCATTAAGATTGCAGGGCTCGCCTGCCCGTGACGAGTGCGGCCGGCGGTCTGGGCGCGCGTGCGCAACGGGGCCGCCGAGACCGACGCGGAGCGATCGAAAGAGCTGAACGCAACTGCTCGCGAAGTTGTTCGGGTGCGTTTCTATGCAGCCCCGGCGCGTGCATCCGCGCCGGCGTTCTTCCGATTGCGCATCGCGCCGAGGAATTGTCCCGCCTCGCTCAGCATGCGCTTGCGCTCATCGGAGCTGCGGAGCATCTTCTTCACCGCTTTGAAGATGTACTGCGGCCGGAAATAGTACCGTTTGTAGAAGCGCTCGACCGCGGCGAAGATCTCGTCGCCGGAAATTTCCGGATAGCTCACCGTGCAACGCTGGTAGCCGGCTTCGTCGTTGTAGATGTCCTGCACCAGGAAGCCGTGATCCTTGACGTAGTCGTAGAAGTGCGTGCCGGGGTAGGGTGACGCGAGCGAGACCTGCAAGGTCTCCGGATTCATCTCGCGCGCGAACTGGATCGACTGCTCGATGGTCTCGCGGGTCTCGCCCGGCAGGCCGACGATGAACGTGCCGTGGATCAGAATGCCAAGGTCGTGGCAGTCCTTGGTGAATCGGCGCGCACGCTCGGTGCTGACGCCTTTCTTGATGTTCTTGAGGATCTGATCGTTGCCCGATTCGTAGCCGACGACGAACAACCGCAGGCCACCGTCCTTCATCACCTTGAGCGTCTCGCGATCGACGTTGGCGCGCGAGTTGGTCGACCAACACAAGTTGAGCGGCTTCAGCAGCTCGGCGATCTTGCGTGCGCGCGGCGGATCGGCGGTGAAGGTGTCGTCGTCGAAGAAGATCTCCTTCATCTGCGGAAAGAGTCGTTTCATCTCCTTCACTTCTTCGAAGACGTTCTCCGGGCTGCGCGTGCGGTACGAGTGGCCGGTTGTCACCTGTGGCCACAAGCAGAACGTGCAGCGCGCCGGACAACCACGACCGGTGTAGAGCGAGACGTACGGGTACTGGCAGTACGGGCTGTTGTACTTGAGATAGTCGAGATCGCGCGCATAGATCTGGGTGGCGAAGGGGAGCTTGTCGAGGTCGCCGCCATCCAGCGGCAAGCGTTCCGGGTTGTGGCGGATCTCGCCGTCGACGCGATAGCTGAGGTTGGGAATTTCCTTCCAATCGACGCCGAATGCGACGTCGCGCATGGCGTAGTCGAACTCTTTGCGCGCGATTAGGTCGATCGCCGCCGACGCTTTCAGCGATGCGTCCGGTTGCGCGGTGACGTGGCCGCCGACGAAGGCGATGAGACAGTTCGGGTTCTCCCCCTTGATCATCTCGGCGGTGCGACAATCGAGCTTGAACGACGGCGTGCTGGTGTGCAGCACGACGAAGTCGTACTCCTTGGCGATGGCAACGGTTTGAGCTTGGTTGATGTGCTCGGGTGGCGCGTCGAGCAACCGGCTGTTCGGCACCATACCCGCGGGATACGCGAGCCAGGTCGGATACCAGAACGACCATACTTCGCGCGTGGCCTGGTAGCGGGAACCCGCGCCGCCGTCGAAGTCGTCGTATGAAGGCGGGTTCAGAAATAGCGTCTTCATGCTCATTGCCCCACTCCCCTCTGCCGATTGAGGTTGAAGAGTATCTGCGGGCTAGCGTGAAAGCAAGGCAATGCTCCACGCCCCCGTCCGCAGCTTCCGTTGGGTTTTCGCTTGTGCTTTGGGATTGTGACATGTCGCCGAGGTTCGCCCGAGTCGCCGGTGTGATCGCCACGGTCGCGCTCGCTGCGATCATCGCCACACCCGTTCGGGGCTTCATCAGCCTCGGAGACAATCGGACCTTGATTCCGGTCCCGGAGATCATCACCGACCCCAACGAGGGCGAGACGTTCGGGATCCTCGCGGTGGTCATGAACACCAACGACACCCAGGACATTCGCAGCTTCATTGCACCGGACGTGCGCTACAACCACATCACGGGCTGGTATCCGACGTTCCGGTTCTACAGCTATCCCAGCGACAAACAGAAGTTCACCCTGCAGGCGGGCAAAGCAACCACCATCGGCGAGAACTTCGAGGGCACGTACGACGGCGAACGTCTCCTCGACGGGTGGCTCGACGCGCATTTCCGGGCGTTCCACGAGAACGATCCGTTCGAGCGCTTCTTCGGTTTCGGCAACAGCACCGTCGACGCCGCCGAAACCAACTATACCGGCGATACGACGATTCTGCTGGCCGGGCTCGCCGTGAATCTGCCGCTTCACCTGCAGGTGGGAACGCAGATCCGCGTGCGTGACGAACGCATCCGCAAAGGCGGAGTCGACTCCGTCGCCCAGCTCGTTGCGAGTCCGAGCTATGCCGGTACACCGGGGCTCAGCCCGACCACGATTGTCGGCCAACGGTTCAGCATCGACTACGACAGCCGCGACGCCAGTGCGATCGCGACCGAAGGCAGCCTGGCCCTGGCCGGCATCGAGATCGTCGACGAGGCGCTCGGCAGCTCCGCCTCGTACGTGAAGTACACGCTCGAAGGTCGCTCGTTCCAGCCGCTCCGACGCGACAAAGCCTTCATTTTGGCCATGCAAGGCGTGCTCGATTACATCGAGGGCGGCGACCGGGCGCCGTTTTACGACCGCAGCGCGCTCGGCGGCATGCGCAGTCTGCGCGGGTTCGGCAGCAGCCGCTTCATCGACAATCACCGGTGCTTCGTGCGCGGCGAGTTGCGCAGCAACGTCTGGGAGCCGCAATTTCTGACGGATCAGTTCAACGTGCGCGGCCACATCGAATTGGCGCCGTTTCTCGAGATGGGGCGCGTATTCAATACCTCGCGCACGTTTCCGCTCTCCGACCCCCACGTCGACGGCGGCGTTGGACTGCGCGCCGTCGTGGCGCCGCAAGTGGTGGCCTACGTCGACTTCGGCACCAGCGGCAGCGGCCCGAGCGTGTTTACGGGGGTGGACTATCCGTTTTGAGTGAATCGTGAGTGGTGAGTCGTGAGCGGCCGGAATTCTCGTCTGTTGACCGTCCGACGCACCGTTCACGACTCACGACTCACCATCCTCTGCCGCTTCCAGCAACTCGACGACGCGCGCCGAGTATTCGCCGGCGCTGGGTGCGGGGACGCCGGTCTGGACCGAGCGGACGAACGCTTCGGCGGCGAGGGCCAACGGCTCTTCGTCGCCGCCTTTGATTTCTTCCGACGGTTTGAAGTTCGAGATCGGCACGACGTTGTCCTTCACGGCGGCCGGATCGGCGATCGTGTAGTCGAAGAAGGTGAGCTTGCGCTGGCCGAAGCGGCCTTCGAACTGCAGCATGCCGCCCGAGCCGACGGCGACCACGCTGGCGGCTTTCACCGGCGAGAGCCAGCTCAGATACACATGCGCCGAGACGCCGTCGCTCAAGCGAATGGTGGCCACGCACATATCGGCCAGGCCGGGCTGCAGGTAGATGAACTGCTCGACTCGAATCGCTGCCACCTCCGCCGGCGCGAGGTAGCGCAAGATCGACAGGTCGTGCGGCGCTGAATTCCACCACACGTTCGAGTCGCGGCGGACGCGTCCCATGCCCAGCCGCTCGAACGATAAGTGATACAGCCGCCCCAGCCGCCCCGCGGTGATCCATTCCTTCGCACGCTGAATCAGAGGATCGTACAGAAAGGTCTCGTCGACGAACAAGGTGACGTGATTCGCGCGCGCGAGATCGACCAGCTCGCGCCCCTCTGAGGCGCGCAGCGCGAGCGGCTTCTCGACCCAGCAGTGCTTCCCAGCGCGTAGCGCCTGTCGCGCCACCTCGAAGTGCGTGGACGGTGGGGTGGCGACGGCGACGGTGTTGATCGCCGGATCGGCGCACAGCGCCTCGGCGCGATCGTAGACGTGGACGGCGTCGCCCAACGATTTCGCGGCGACTTCGCGTTGCGCGGCGATGCCGTCGCACACCGCGACGATGCGCGCGCCCGCCGTGCCACCGAACGTCCGCATCAAGTTGCCACCCCAATAGCCCAAGCCGATGAGGCCAATTTGGAGGTCGGTCACGTGGTGCTCCTCTCGTTGCCGAATTCCCGCCGGACGCGGTACACGCCGAGCCGCTGCGCGCGATTGAATCGATGGAGGTTCCACCACACCAAGCCGCTGACGATCGCGGCGAGCACGCCGATGGCGGCTCCCCATGCGCTGCCCCGCCACGCGGCGAGCGCCGCCGGCAGCAGCGCGCCGATCGCGAGCGCTGCGAACGCCGGTTCGTAGAATCGCGGTTGGGCGATTGCGAAACGGATCGCGAGCAAGTCGCGGATCACGATGATCGTTCGGCTGATGCCGTAGTGCGATTCGCCGTGCTCGCGCCGGCGGTCGTTGACGGCGACTTCGGTGACCTCATGCGCGCGCACGCCGAGAAGCGCCGGCAGAAATCGATGGAACCCCCGCGGGATGTGCAGCGTGCCGAGCACCTCGCGTTCGTAGACCTTCAAGCCGCAGCCGTTGTCGTGCACCGGAATCCGCGTCACCGCCGAGATCAGAAAGTTCGCGATGCGCGACGGCAACACGCGCAGCAGCGCGCTTTCTTGTCGGCGCTGGCGCCAGCCGGACACCACCCGCACGCGATGCTCGTGCAGCGCGGTCAGCAAACGGGGAATGTCGTGCGGATCGTTCTGCCCGTCGCCGTCGAGCGTGATCACGCGCGCCCCGCGCGCCGCATGAAACCCCGCCGTCAAGGCCGACGCTTCACCAAAGTTGCCGTCGAGATCAAGGACGCGCAGGCGCGGCTCCTCGGCGCGCACCGCCAGCAACTCGTCGAGCGTGCCGTCGCGGCTGCCGTCGTTGACAAAGATGATCTCGAAGTCGGGCGTCAGGTCGCGCAACACACTGCGAATCTCGTTGCACAAGCGGGCGGCGTTGCCGGCCTCGTTGAAGACCGGCACGACCACCGACAACGCCGGCGCGGCGGCCGCACTCATTGGCGGAAGAACGCGACCACCGCGTCCGCCACCCGCTCGACCTCGGCATCGGTCAGGTCGGGGAACACCGGCAGCGACAGGATCTCGCTGGTCAACTTTTCCGCGCGGGGGAAATTCGGGGTCTCCCCGTACGCGCGCAGCCACGCCGGCTGACGATGGAGCGGAACCGGATAGTGGACGCCGGTTTCGATGTCTGTCTGCTTCAAGAACGCGCTCAACGCATCACGCCGCGGGGTGCGGATCACGTACTGGTGATAGACGTGCACCTCGTTCGGCGCCTCGACCGGCACGCCGATCCCCAAAGGCGCGAAGCGCGCGCTGTAGTGGGCGGCGATCTTCGCCCGCCGCGCGTTGCGCGACTCCAGCGAGCGCAGTTTCACGCGCAAGACCGCGGCTTGCACTTCGTCGAGGCGGTAGTTGCCGCCGTACAAAACGTGATGGTTCTTCTTCTCTTGCCCGTGGGTTTGGTAGAGCCGCACGCGATGGGCGACTTCGCCGTCGTTGGTGGTGATGAACCCGGCATCCCCGTAGGCGCCGAGATTCTTGACCACGCCGCAACTGAAGCAGCCGGCCGCGCCGTAGCTGCCGACGCGCACGCCGTCGCGTGCGGCGCCGTGCGCGTGCGACGCATCCTCGACCAGCGCAACGTGATGCCGTCGCGTGATGTCGAGCAGCGGCGCCAACGGCAACGGCGACCCATACAGATGAACCACCATCAGCGCCCGCGTGCGCGGCGTGATCGCGGCGACGACCGCTTCGGGGTCGGGACCGAGGCCGCCTTCGGCCACGTCGACCAAGACCGGCTGCGCACCGACAGCGCGGATGGCCTCGACGTCGGCGGTGAATCCGTTTGCGTGCAAAATGACTTCGTCGCCCGCGCCGATCGTCAGACCGGCGAGCCCCAAGGCCAAGGCGTCGGTACCCGACGAGACGCCGACGGCTTGCGTGGTACCGATGAAGTCGGCGATTTCCTCTTCGAATGCGGTGCCGTGCGGCCCCTTGAGCAGATGCATGCCCTCGAGCATCTCCGCCCACAGGTGATGGATCTCGGCTCCAATCGCCGCATGCTCGCGCTTGAGATCGAGCAGCGGAATTTTCGTGGCCATGTGTGTGACTCCCGAGTGTCGAATTCGGCCGGCACCGCGTGGCCGGTGTCAGCCGTGTCAATGGGTATTGACGCGCTACCCGTCGCGTCGCTTCACCAACAACAAGCGTCGCGGATCGTCGTCGGTGTCAAGTCCCGGTACGGTCACCGACTCGAAGCGCTCCCCTTGCGCTGCCTCGACCGCGTTCCATTCGTTGCGCGGCACGAGTAAGTAGCGCGGCGCATCGATCGATAAGTCTCCTGAATAGACAACAATGTGGTCACCCCAATAGAATACCGCTCCATAGTCGAACGCACGATAGAAGAAAAGCCCCACGGATTCACCCACAACGCGCCGGATTGCGGGCATGGAATCGCGGTAGGTCTCACGACGGGCGATCTCGGGCATCACGATCTGCTTCACGACGGAACCGATGGCCGCAAACGCCACCAGCGTTGAGCCAAACGCGCCAGTCCAGCGCCCCGCGCCCAGGGTGCGCGATAGCGACCATAGTGCCGCCGAGCCCGCCGCGAGCAGGATGACGCTGACGGTCCCAAATCGGCGCAATCCCGCGGCCACCCAGCGAGCGTTCAGCAGCACGTCCGGTGGGGTGCCTTTGACTCGCGTGATCAGTGCCTCCGCGGCGCCTGGCCGCGCGATCTCCACGATCACGACGAGCAACAAGAGGGCGGTGACCGCTGCCGCGAGCACCGCGATCGGTCGCAGGGTCGCGCGCAGCCAGCGCGGATCGCCGCCATCTTGATGCTCGATGAGGGTCGACCACCACCAGCCGACCAGCAGGCCGAGCGCCGGGTAGAGACCGAGCAAATACACCGACCGCTTGCTGACGGCGACGGCGTAGAATCCGAAGACGACGACGATCCACGAGAGCAGGTAGACCCGTGGATCCGTCGCTGCGAGTTCCCGCCGGCGTTGCCACAGCGCCACGATCACGCCCGGGACGAATAGGGTCCACGGCAACCATCCGGCAGCGAGTCCGCCGAGGAGATAGAGCGCGCCGTGGCGATGTCCGCCTTCGTACTCGTTGGCCTCGGCGAATCGGTAAATGTTCTCGTTCAAGATTTGCTTGGCAAAGAACGCGACGCCGCCGGTCAGCAGCGCGAGGACGTACCACGCGCCGACCACCACCGCGACGGCGATCAAACCGCGCACGAGACGCATTCGCCGCACCGTCGCGAGGTCGCGCTCCAACGCACACATGATCACGAGTTGCGCACCGGGCAGCACCACGCCGATAGGTCCCTTGGCGAGCGCGGCGAACGCCATGCCCGCGTAGAACGGTACCAGCCATCGGCTGCTCCCGCTGCGCATAAAGAACAGCAGCGCGAGGAACGCGATCAGCAAGCCGAAGGTCAGGGTCATATCGACGCGAGCCGCCGTGGCGGCGCGGTTCCATTCGAAGCTCGTCAGCACGGTGGTGGCGCCGATGAAGCCGGCGGTGGGTCCCCACAGCGCCGTCCCGGCCGCGTAGACGACAAGATCGCCGGCGAGCGACAATCCCGCCGAGGGCAATCGAATGCTCCACTCGTCGGTTGCGCGGTGTCGCAGCGAGATCAATGCGCCCATCCAGTGAAACAAGGGCGGCTTCGACGGGACCTCGACACCGGTCGGGCCGTCGCGCAGCGGCAGGATCCAGCCGCCGTGGTGGGTCATCTGCTGCACCACCAGTGCTTCTCGCGCCTCCCCGTGTGTATGGAAGGGCTCGCGCCCCAATCCCCACAATTGCAGTGTCATCCAAAGAAGGATGAGCACGATCGGCCCGACGACCGTGAACAAGCCGCGTCGGGTCGCTCCGGTCCGGGCCGGAGTCGGCACGTCAGTTTGATCGGGACTCATCCGAGCGGGTGGTTGATCACCACCACCTTCTTACCCTCGGCCGCGATTTCGATTGGAGTCGACGAGAGTTGCAGCCGGAGCGGCTCCAACTCGCTCCGATTGATGACCAGAAACAGCCGCGTCGCGGACGCCCACGCCTCGATCAGTCGTTGGTCCTGCGGCCAAAAGAAGTCCCGCTGATCCCCTTGCTCGGCGCCAAACGCCAATTCGCCGCGCGCCCCCACCAGCACGGCGCGGCGTTCGCTGTAAAGCGGAATGCCTTGCACGTAGTGATGATAAATCACGACTTGATCCGTGGGTTGAATATTCGCGTGAATTGCACGCCCAAGGGCGCGGTAACTCGTCGTGGCGTCACGTCCGGCCATTGCCGCGCACATCAAAACGAGCCAGCCGCCCGCAGCGATCGCCAGCCCACGCGGTGCGCTCTCGCTGCGACCCAGGAGCCAGCCGGTGAGGACCATCGCGCCACCGCCCGCGAACAGCGGCACAACGATCCGCGTCAGAATCTGCGCGAGCTCCGGATCGACGTGCACAAGGTCAGCCCGCTGCAGTAGGACCGCCGATCCGACACCGACACCGCCCGCCGCCATCGCCCAACCGAGATAGGTGAAGAAGACGCCGAGACGCGAAGCGAACGGCGCATTGCCGGCCACGATCCGTTGCAGCGCCCGCGCACACAACAACGCCAACGGCGGCAACGCGGGCAAGATGTAAGTCGCGAGCTTCGACGCCGACAGACTGAAGAACCCGATGATCACCGCCGCCCAGATCAAACAGAACCACGTCCCGGGCGACCACGTGCGCCATCGCGCCAGCGCTCGCCACTCTGCGGGGATCATCAGCAGACCGATGCTCCACGGCATCACGCCGGCAAACGCAAACGGGAGGAAGAACCAGATGCCTTGCCGGTGTTCCTCGGGCGAGAGGAAGCGCTTCAGATGTTGATCCATCACGAAGAAGTTGAGGAACTCGGGATTGCGCACGCTCACGAGCACAAACCACGGCAGCGCGACCGCGGCGAACAGCGCGAGGCCGACCGGATCAAGAACTCGCAACAATGCCCGCCCATCGAGCCGCGTCAGTAGGAACCCCGCCACGGTCGCGCCGCTCAGGACTATCGCAACCGGGCCCTTCACCAGCACCGCCAACGCAACGAAAACATACATCGTGCGGTAGAGCCGCGGTCGCCGCGCGGCGTCGTGATAGCCGAACCAGAAACACACCAGGGCCGCCGTGAGCGTCAGCGTGAGCGCCGGATCGAGGGTGAGCGTTTGCCCCATCGCGAGCATGAGCGGCGATGCCGCCAGCACGGCTACCGCGACCACCGCGACCCAGCGATCATACAGCTGGCGACCGATGATGCCGGTCAGGACCAGCGTGCAGAGCGTGCACGCGACCGGCACCGCCCGCGCCAACGTGTCGCTGAATCCGAAGCAGCGAAACACGATCATGTTGAGCCAGTACACCAGCGGCGGCTTTTCGAAATACTTGACGTAGTTCAACGTCGGCGTCACCCAATCGTGCCGCGCCAACATCTCGCGGGCGATCTCGGCGTAGCGCGGCTCGTCGGGCTCGGCGAGCGCGCCCATTCCGAGCGAGAAGGTGTATGCGAACGCCACGGCGGCTGCCAGGGCGATCACCACTCCAAGCGGGATCTCGCTCGGACGCGCGACGGCGTCCGCCGTTTGCTCGGGTTCAGTCACGACTGCTCACCTGCGTGGCCACGGTTCCGTGCCGACCCGTGATCGGTCGCGGCTCGACGTCGCACACCGGCAGCCTGTCGGCCTCCAAGCGCGCGGCTTCGTGGTCGAGGCGCACAAATTCGACGCGATCTGTGAGCGCGGCGAGCAACTCACTGAACAGATCGAGGTGCGGCATCCCTTCGACTTCCGTGTGAATCGTGTGGACGTTCAGTCCCGGTCGCACGCGGTCGAGGTAGTAGCGGATCAATTGCGCTCGATCGGTCGCGATCTCGCCGTAGGTTTCGTCGAGGGTGAGCCACGTCGTCGGGATTTCCGGAGTCTCGAACACGCGCCCGCCCGCGCGCGGACGGTACGGCGCGTTGCCGCGCGTGTCGCTGTGATAGAGCAACTGCGCTTCGTCCACGCAGGCCAGACTGTGTGTGGTGCACTGCCAGCCCGGCGCCGCAAACGAGCGCGGCGGATGGCCGAGGATTTCACTCAACACGTTGCAGCCGCGGCGGAACTCGGCGCGCACCGCGTCGAGCGACAAGCCCGCGAGGCGGTCCTGCCAGTACACGTGATCGTACCCGTGCACGCCGACTTCATGCCCGGCGGCTTCCAGCGACCGCAACAGATCGGGAAAGCCGCGCGCGATCTGCGGACCCGGCAGCAGCGTGCCGTACAGGATCGTGCGCCACCCGTACATGCCGACGGCGTTGGTGCGCCGCATCTTGGCCACGAAGCCGGGCCGAAAGATCCGCCGAATCGCGCGCCCCGAGTGATCGGGGCCGCACGAAATGAAGAACGACGCGTGGATACCCATGCGCTCGAACAGCGTCATCAACGCGGGCACGCCGCGTTGCAGGCCGACGTGCGTATCCACGTCGACTTTCAGAGCCAGGCGGGCAGACACGAGAACAATGCGGAGTGCGGAATGCCGAGCGCGGAATCCGGTCCGACATCCGAACCATCGGCCATCCGCCGTCTGCGATATGCGGGTGCGTGAGAGAACGGAACGCAGTTCATACGCAACAGCTTCCGGGTCTCACGCGCCTCAGTACGGCGTCGTGCGGAACCAGTCGATGGTGCGGCGCAGGCCGTCGGCCAACGAAATTTCCGGCTTCACGCCGAGGATGCCGATCATCTTGGTGTTGTCGGGCACGCGTCGGGGAATGTCTTCGTAGCTGGTGCCGTAGACCGATTCCTGCGTGACGAATTTGATGGTCGAAGATGAGCCGGCGATCTCGATCATGGTGCGGGCGAGGTCGACGATCGGGGTTTCGACCGCGGTGCCGATGTTGAACACGCCGCCGTCGGTATCGGGGGCAATGCCCGCGGCGATCGTCGCCTTCACCACGTCGTCAATGTAGGTGAAGCAACGCGTTTGCGTGCCGTCGCCGATCACCGTCACCGGTTCGTTGCGCAGCACCTGACCCATGAAGATGGTGATGATACGGCCGACGTCGATCTTGTCGAGTCGCGGGCCGTAGGCGTTGAAATAGCGCGTGATGGTCACCGGCAGTCCCATCTTGTGGTACGCGAAGCAGAAGTGCTCGCCGACCGCCTTCGAGGTGGAGTAGCACCAGCGATCGATCCGGGTGGAGCCCAGGACCCGATCATCGTCTTCGCGCCACGGGACCTTGGCGTTGCGGCCGTAGACTTCGGAGGTCGAGCCGAACACTACCTTCTTGCCGTGCTTGAAGGCCAGCTTGAGCACGTTCTGGGTGCCGTTCACGTTGACGTTTAGGACCTCATACGGATCGCCGACGTAGTACTCGACACCGACGACCGCTGCCAGGTGGTACACGAGATCGGCGCGCGCGATCAGGCCCTCGAGGATTTCGAGATTGAAGATGCTGTCGCGAATGTAGTGGAAGGTCGGCTTGCCCATCAGGTGGCGGACTTTGTTGACGCTGCCGGTATCGAGGATGCTGACATCGTCGCCGCGGGCGATGAAGGCGTCGGCCAAATGGGAACCAACGAACCCGCCGCCCCCAGTGATCAGAACTCTCATGTCAGCATTGCTCCTTGGGTGATGCCGTGACGCTCGGCACACTCGCTCGCCGGTCGCTCGACGTCGCCGTCCATCTGTGCCCGGATGATGCGCAAGCCGCCTGCTCCCGTCTGTACCACAATCCCGTCGGTTGCGGTCGGACCGACCGACAGCACGCGTCCGGGCGCCGCATCGTTAGCCGGCGCGTCCGCACGCCTAGCGTCCCAGACTAACAGTTTCCGCCCACGCCACAAGCCGAAGGCCCCCGGGTATGGATGGGCGACCGCGCGAATCAAATTGCGGATCGTGTCGGCATCGTTGGACCAGACGATCTTGCCATCGTCGGGTCCGCGTCCGCCGAAATAGCTGGCCAGCCGTTGGTCCTGCGGCACGCGCGGCGCGCGGCCGTCGCGCAGCAACGGATAGGTCGTGCGCAGCAGTTCCGCCGCCGCCGCGGTGAGCTTGCGGAACAGCGTGAGCGCGGTGTCGTCATCGTCGATGGCGACCGCGCGCTGCGCGACGATGTCGCCGCGGTCGGGTTTTACTTCCATGTAGTGCAAGGTGACGCCGGTTTCACGCTCTCCGTGCACCAGCACCCAATTGACCGGACATCGCCCGCGATACTTGGGAAGCAGCGAGCCGTGCAGGTTGAGCGCACCGCAAAGCGGAATCGCCAGTAGCTCCGCACCCAGCAGCTTGCGATAGTAGAAGGAGAAGACAAAGTCCGGCGCCCACGCGCGCACCCGCGCGATCCATTCGGGCGCGTTGACGTTCGTCGGCGCGAACACCGGAATGCCGCGCGACTCGGCGAGTTGGCGCACCGAGCGAAACCAGATTTCTTCGCCAGGGTCGTCGTCGTGCGTCAGTACGGCGGTTACGTCGGCGCCCGCCGCCAACAACTCTTGCAGGCAGACGTAGCCGACGTCGTGATACGCGAAAACCACGCAGCGCATTAGCTTCGCAATATGCGGGCAAAGCGGTGGATGCGCATCTTACGGTCGCTCACGACGATGAATCGCCCGAATCCGATACGTCGGCCGCCGCCGCACCTCGAGGTAGATGCGGCCAACGTACTCGCCGACGAGGCCGACGGCGAGGATCAAAATGCCGATGAAGACGAAGAGAATCGCGAACAAAGTGAACACGCCTTCGCTCTCCGGGCCGACGAAGAAGCGGCGCACCAGGAGGAACACGCCGAACCCGACCCCGGCCATTGCGACGACGAGCCCGGCGACGCTGACGGTCTGGATCGGCAGCAGCGAAAAGCCGGTCATCAGGTCGAACAGCAGCCGCATCAGCTTCAGCAGCCCGTACTTCGACGTGCCGCTGAAGCGGTCGGAGTGCTGCACCTCGATTTCCGCCGTGCGCTTGGCCAGCGAGTTGGCCAGTGCAGGAATGAAGCTCGAACGCTCGTCGCAGTCGATGATCTGGCGCACGATGTCGCGCCGGTACGCGCGCAGCATGCAGCCGTAATCTTTCATTTTCACGCCGACCGTGAATGCGGTCAGCTCGTTCACCGCGCGCGACGCCAATTTGCGGAAGGCCGGATCCTGGCGCGCCTCGCGCCAGCCGCCGACCACCTCGTAACCTTCCTCGATTTTCGCGACCAGTCGCGGAATTTCTTCGGGCGGATTCTGCAAATCGCCGTCGAGTGTGATGATGATATCGCCGCGCGCCGCCGCAAAGCCGGCGAGCACGGCCGCATGCTGGCCGAAGTTGCGCGTCAATTCGATGAGGCCGATCTGCGGGTCACGCGCAGTCAACTGCGTCAACAAATCCAACGAGCCGTCGCTGCTGCCGTCGTCGACGTACCAGATTTCGTACGGACGCCCGAGATCCTTCATGACGCGAGACAGCCGCTCGTGCAGCAGGGCGATGTTTGCCGCTTCATTGAAGATCGGGATCACCACCGACAACTGCGGCGCGGCGCCGGGTTGAGACGCCATGTCGACCGATTGCACTGAGCGAGCCTCCAAGACCACGACGGAGCTTTCTGCGCCAGACTCCGTGCACAGACCACAAACGGATGGGAAATTCAATTTGGTGAGTCGTGATTGGTGAATGGTGACTGGTGGTGGTGAGCGGATGGCCACGGTGCCAGGGTTGACGGGTGGGTTAGTGGCCGATATCGCCAACGATGCGCATGATGCGTTGGCTGCAGTTGGGAGTACTCGCCGCCTCGCTGTTGCTCGCGACCGCGGGCTTCGCGGCGTCGCTCCAGGTGCGCGAGCTGTTGGGACTGTCGCGCGCCGCTTGGCCAATCACGACCGGCGTGCCGTTTGCCCGCGGGCAGGTTCGCGATCCGACGCGCCTGGCACTCCGCGCCCGCGGCGGACACGCGTTGCCGGTGCAAACACGAGTACTCAGCCGCTGGGACGATCAGAGCGTGCGGTGGCTGCTGGTCGATTTCCCGCTTCGTCTCGACGCCCACACGGAGCAAGCGCTCGAATTGGTTCCTGGCCGGCCGACCTCGGCGGCTCCGCGCGTGCAGGTGCACGAGCGCGCAAACGGGATCGAGATCGACACCGGGCCGCTGCGCTTCCGCGTGCCCCGCAACGAGTTCGCGATTGCCCAAGACGTTCGCTTGAACCAGCAGGCGCTGTTGAACGGCCCGGTTCGCGTGTTTGCGGCGACGGTCGGGCAAAACCCACGGGAGCCAAACGCGCCGCGCACCCTGATCGTCCGCGATCGCGGTCCGATCCGTGCGGAGATCGAATGGCGCGGCTCGATGCTGCCCGGTCTCGACTACGTCGCGCGGGTGCACGCCTACGCCGGGCAACCGTTCATGCGGGTCTTCTTCTCGTTCGTTGCGACCGGACCGGACGAATTCGTCGGGTTGCAGCAACTCGGCGTCGACGTGCCGTTGGCGTTCGATGCGCCGCGGTATCGATTTGGGATCGAAGAGAAGGAATCGGCGGCGGGCGCGATCAATCCAAGCGGGCTCACGCTGATTCAGGACGACAATTTGCACTATCGCCTCAACGGCGACGCGCGCGATGGGCGCACCGCAGGGTGGATCGAGACGCACGGCAAACGCGGCGGCGTCGGCATCGCCAGCCGCTTTTTCTGGCAGGAGTATCCGCAGAGCTTCGAGGTGCATCCGCGCCAACTCAGGTACCACTTGTGGGCATCCGACACCGCGGCGCAGATCGGAGTCGGCGCGGCGAACACGCACGAATTCACACTCTACTTCTTCACGCAGCAACCGCCGCCGCGCTACGCTGAGGCGCTGGTGCACCCTGGGGTGGTGCAACTCGATCCGAAGGAGATCGTCGCGTCCGGAGCGCTGCCCAACGCCGTTGCGCCCGACGGCGGTACGTCAGCGTTCCTCCAACGGCTTAGTGAGGCGTTCTCGCGCGTGGTCGCTCGTAACGCCGCCGAAGAGTGGGACGAGGCGGCACAGGTGAAGTGCCCGCCGCCGGGCCGGGAGCGCCGGCGGACCGGCGCGTTCGGAATGTTGAATTGGGGTGATTGGAACTATCCCGGCTTCCACGACACCACCAAAGGCTGCGACGCCTGGGGCAATCTCGAATACGATCTCACGCAAGTCTACGCGCTCGGATTCGCGGCGACCGGGCGCACCGACTACTTCGACACCATGACCGCCGCGGCACGGCACTTCATGGATGTCGACGTGATTCACGCGCATCCGGCGCGGCCGAAGTGGATCGGCATGAATCACCCGAAGAATCCGCTCCACTTCAGCTTTGAGCGCGGCGGCGTCGATCTGGGCCACACGTGGACCGAGGGATTGATTTCTTACTACTACCTCACGGGCGACGAGCGAGCGCTGGAGAGCGCGCGGGGAATCGCCGACTTCCTGACGCGGCGACTCAAAGCGGGGATGCTGCGCGGCAATCCGCGGCAATGGGGCTGGCCTCAGGTCGCGCTGCTCGCGGTCTATCGGGCCACCGGCGACGCGCAGTACGAGCAGGCGGCGCTGGCGTACGCGATGCGCGGCATGGCCGCCGCCTCGCCGACCGATCTGAGCCATTGGAAGGTCGGCATCCTTGCCGACGCCTTGGCTGCTACGCACGCCGCGACGCACGATCCGGCAATCGAGCGCTGGCTGCGCGCCTATGCCGCGGCGGTCGTTGCAAAACCCGACCGTGACCAGCGTTTCTATCCGGCGGTCGCCTACGTCGCGCGACTCGCGCGCGACGCGGAACTGGCGCACGCCGCTCGCGCCGCGGTCGAGCATGCCCAGTTCGGCAACTGGGCGAAGCCGTTCACGATCACCGGGCGAACCGGATTTCGGATATTGGCGTTGTTGGGTGAGTCGTGAGTAGTGAATCGTCAGTGGGCGGCCTCAGATGGGGGAGCAGTCGTTTTTTGCGGCTTAAGTGGTGACTCGTCCGACCAGTCACCACTCAGGACTCACCGCTCGCCCCCTCACCACTTCGCTCCATGCAGCACCTGCACCGGGCGTTTCGCCTTGCGATCGCGGCGCAACAGCACGTAGAGCGCGCCGGCGCCGCCGTCGCAGGCGCGCGCGCTAGCGAAGGCGAGTACGTAGCGCGCCCATTGCCCGTGCGCGAGCCAGCTCACCACCCGCGGTTTGAGGATCGGCACCTGATCCTTCGAGTTGCGCCCGCGTCCGTGGATGATCAGGACGCAACGCAAGCCGTTCTGGCGCGCGGCGGTCATGAAGCGATCGAACTCGCTGCGCGCATCGGCAACGGTCAGACGGTGGAGATCGAGATGCGCCTGATAGGCAAACTCGCCGGCGCGGACGCGGCGCACCAGTCGCGGATCGACCCCGGCCGCGACGCCCTCGACGTGCTCGTCGCTGTCGGTGATGTCGAACGGGCCTGAGCCCGTCACTAATTCAG
Source organism: Binatia bacterium (assembly GCA_035541895.1). Classification (GTDB taxonomy): domain Bacteria; phylum Desulfobacterota; class Binatia; order HRBIN30; family JACQVA1; genus DATKMK01. The sequence continues at coordinate 83,148 of DATKMK010000114.1, forward strand.
ACAGCTCTGCGAGCGCCTCGGCGTCGGCATTGATCACCGGACGTGCCGGGGTCGCCGGCGGCGGCTCGCCGACACGTTGACGATGGTGCTGACTCAGGGGTCTGACATCGGCCATTTCGCGCAGAAACGCGTTGCCGTCGTCTTCGATAGCTGGATCAATCGGCCCGACCGGCGAAGAAGTGTGCCGTCGCGTCTTCGCAACCTCCCCTGACCCCTTCTGGGCAAGGAGGGGAGCCAGTTTGCCGAGCTGACGGAATGGCTGGTGCTTGAAGTCTTTCGGCTTCGCGCCTGACGCTTCGGAACGTACACCTCGTCGCCGCATGCCGCACCACGCGATGCGACATACTTAACGTGAACGGAAGGGCGACGGAAGCGACGTGCCGCAGATCTGGCGCCTCGGAGCGCGCTCGGAGATCGCGTTCCACCAGTGCATCCCCGGGGGCTGGCAAGATGCCCGCCGGTTGGGTATCTGTGACGGGGAAGCCCCGATGGCGAAGGACAAGTTGTACGCGGTGCCGCGACCGCTGGTGACCGATTTCAACTTCGGCGCCGACACGGCGAACGTGTTCGACGAGATGCTGGTGCGCTCGGTGCCGTTCTACATCGAGATCCAACGCATGATCGGCGAGATCGTCGGCGATTTTGCGGTGAACGGCACCAACGTCTACGATCTCGGCTGCTCGACCTGCGCGTCGTTTCGCATGCTCCACAACCTCGACCAAGACGTGACTTTCGTCGGATTGGATTCCTCGGCCGACATGCTGGCGCGCGCGCGCGATGAACTGCGCGACGCGAAGTTCACGCGTCGCTACGAACTGCAACACCGGGATCTCAACGAGGAGTTCCGGATCGAGAACGCGTCAGTGGTGATCATGAACCTGACCTTGCAATTCGTCCGGCCGCTGTTTCGCGAGCGGGTGATGAAGACGATCTTCGACGGCATAAACCATCAGGGGTGCTTGATCCTGGTCGAAAAAGTGCTGGCGGATGAATCGCTGATGAACCGTTTGTTCATCAAGTACTACTACGATCTCAAGCGCCGCAACGGCTACTCGGATATCGAGATTGCGCAGAAGCGCGAGGCGCTGGAAAACGTTCTGGTCCCGTACCGTCTCAGCGAAAACCAACTACTGCTGCAGAACGCCGGCTTCCGCTGCTCGGAAGTCTTCTTCAAGTGGTACAATTTCAGCGGCCTGCTGGCATTGAAATGAGCGCGACTCGGGAGCCCGCGATCGTCACGCCGCCGGCGTTCGTGCAGGGCGTCGGTCGCTTTGTGTTTCGCTTCCGCGACTACCTCGCGCCCGCCGGGTTGGCGTCGATCCTGATGCTGACGAACCCGGAGCAACTGCTCGGCAGCGAGGACGCCGACACCTTGGCCGATCTGATCGGCGTGATGCTCTGCCTGATCGGGCAAGCGGTGCGGGTGACCGTAATCGGCTACGCCTACATCGTGCGCGGCGGCGCCAACAAGCAACTGCACGCGCCCAAGCTGGTGTGCGAGGGGTTCTACGCCCACAGCCGCAATCCCATGTACCTCGGGAACTTCTTACTGCTCGGCGGCCTGGCCGTAATGTACAACTCACGCTGGGTCTACGTCGTCGCACTGCCGCTGTTCATCGGCGGCATCTTGTCGATCATCCGTGCGGAAGAGGCGTTTCTGCGCGAGAAGTTCGGCGCCGAGTACGACGATTACTGCCGCCGCGTCCATCGCTTCTGGCCGCGACTCAAGGGGCTGCGTCGGACTCTCGCTCCGATGACCTTCGATTGGAAGCGGGTGCTGCGAAAGGAGTACGGCACGACGTTCGCCTGGATATCGGCCGCGATGTTTCTGGAGACCTGGGAGCAAGTGCTCCGCTTTGGCTATCGGGGCAACCCGGCAAAGGTCCACCTGCTCGCCGCAGCCTACGTCGTCGTCCTGTTGGCGTACGGGACCGTGCGGTTTCTCAAGAAGACGCACCGATTGGATTCCTGAACCGTTGGTCATGGAAACCGATGAACTCCTGGTGCGGCGCGAGGCGCCGCTTGCATGGGTGATCGTCAATCGCCCGCGCGCGCGCAATGCCATGACGCGCATCGTCTGGCAGGCGCTCGCGGCGGCGCTGCGCGCGCTGCACGGCGATCGAGAGGTCCGCGTGATCATCATTCGCGGCGCCGGCGACGACGCGTTCATCTCCGGTGCCGACATTTCGGAGTTTCCGGCGATCCGCGCCGACGCGGCGATGACGGCGGAGTACGACCGCGACAGCGCGGCGGCCTGGCTGGCGATCACCTCGGCGCCGCAGCCGGTGATCGCGATGATCAACGGGCTCTGCTACGGCGGCGGATGCGCGGTTGCGCTGGCCTGCGATCTCCGGGTCGCTGCCGATCACGCCCGCTTCGCCATCCCGGCGGCTCGTCTCGGCTTGTCGTATCCGTTTGAAGCGATCGAGCGACTGCTGCGCGTCGTCGGCCCGACCGCGGCGTCGGACATCTTGCTGTCGGCGCGCGCGCTCGATGCCGACGAGGCGCATCGCATCGGACTCATCAGCCGCGTCGTGCCGCGCGGGGAGTTCGAAGCCTGGGTGCGCGACTACGCCTTGCACATGGCCGAAAATGCGCCGCTGACGCTGGCGGCGCACAAGCTGGCGATTCACGAATCCATGCGACCGCCGGCGGCTCGCGATGTCGACGCGCTGCACACCGCGATGACTCGCTGCTTCAACAGCTCCGACTACCAAGAAGGCATCGCCGCGTTCCTGGAGAAACGCACGCCGCGCTTTCGTGGCAGTTGATCGCCGTCGAGGACGAGGACGTGGCGTTGAATGCTCGTACAGCGGAGCGGTGTTGATGCCCAGACCACTCGCCGGCATTCGCGTGCTCGATCTGACGCGCTATCTCGCGGGGCCGTATTGCACCATGCTGCTCGGCGACATGGGCGCGGAGGTCGTGAAGATCGAGCCGCCCGCGGGGGCGCGTGAGTTCGCCCGCGGACCAGGCGGCAGCGACAGCTACTTCTTCCTCTCCGCCAATCGCAACAAGCGCAGCATCACCCTCGACATCAAGCTCGACGCCGGCCGCGACGTATTCCGCCGTCTGGCCACGACCGCCGATGTCGTAGTCGAAAATTTCCGGCCGTCGGTGATGCCGGCGCTGGGTCTGGGGTATCAGCCGCTCGCGGCGTTGAACCCACGGTTGATCTACTGCGGGATCTCCGGCTTCGGGGCCACCGGCCCGTACGCCGAACGTCCGGGCTTCGATCAAATCGCGCAGGGCATGGCGGGACTGATGAGCGTGACCGGCACCGCGGAGAGCGCACCGCTCCGCGTCGGCATCGCCATCGGCGATTTGCTCGCCGGCACGTTCGCCGCGTGGGGCATTACGCTGGCGCTGTATCAGCGCGCGCAGTCGGGACGCGGTCAGGAAGTCAGCACCTCGTTGCTCGAAGCGCTCGTCGGAGTTTTGTCGTGGAGCGCGGGCATGTACTTCGAGAGCGGCCAATCGCCCCCGCCCGCCGGCAATCATCACCCGCTTGCCTCGCCATACGGCGTGTTTCGCGCGCGCGATCGCGCCTTCAACATCGCCTGCGGCAACGATCGCCAGTGGCAGGCGCTCTGCCGCGTGCTGGACTGCGCGGCGTTGATCGACGATGAGCGCTTTCGTCATCCGATCGGCCGCGTGGTCCAGCGCGAGACCCTGACCGCGTTGCTCAACGAACGACTCGCTACCCGCGATGCCGACGAATGGGTCGAGTTGCTCAACGCCCACGCGGTGCCGTGCGGGCCCATCAATTCGGTCGCGGAGGCGTTGGCCGATCCGCAGGTGCGCGCGCGCGACATGGTGGTCGAGTTGCCCGATCCGCGATTGGGCACGTTCAAGACCACCGGCGTGCCGGTGAAACTGAGCGAAACCCCGGGTGAGATTCAAACGGTCCCGCCGGACCTGGGCGCCGATACCGAGAAGGTACTCGCCTCCGCCGGTTACCGGCCGAGCGAGATCGACGAACTACGGCGTCTCGGCGCGGTCTGATCCACGATGCGGCTTGCGTGGCTCCGAGTGGCTGCGCTATGAGCGATTGAGTCGAACGGAGGAGGACATCGCGCACGGCGAGTCCTCACGAGAGATCGGCGGTCGATCCATCGATCATCGACGGTGCAGACTGAAATCCGCGGGCACGATACCCTCGCAGTCTACGTCGTCACAAGCGATCGCGGTCATCCGTCAGTTGAGGAGCGTAAAGTGAATTGTACCAACTTTGTCGCCAACGGCGCGCGCTGGCGACATCTTGGACCACCGGTGCTGACGCGCGGACCGGCCGAGTCGTTTGACGCGGGCGTCGTCGGCGATCCGTGCATCGTGTGGGACCCCGATATTCGCAACTGGCGCATGTTCTACTTTGCGGCGCGCGGGCAGTTCACCGCGGTCGGGACCGCTATGGCGGTGGCGCGCACGCCGAAACACATCGACAGCGGGGATTGGATCAAGGTCGGCCGCGTGCCGATGCTCGGCCCGCATTCTGAACTCTGCCACAAGTTCTGGGTGTTGATGGACCCGCAGGCGCCCGGCCAGGCGGTGCGCATCGACGACGAGTACGTCGCGTTCTTCACCACGTTGCACGACGGCGCGAAGATGATCGGTCGCGCGCGGGCGCGCCACCTCGGCGGGCCGTGGCAGGCAGATGCCGAGCCGGTCATCCGCAACGGTGCGGAGGACGCCTTCGACGGTCGCGGTGCCGATGCGGTGACCGCGTACTGGTTCGAAGATCGAAAAAAAATCCTGCTCTACTACATGGCCTATCCGGCGAAGCCGCAGCGCGATCAACTGCTCTCGCCGTTGGGGCCGTGTCAGGCGGCGGCCGTGCTCGATCCGCCGGCCACGCATGCGGAGAAGCTCGGTCCGGTTCTGCGTCCCGGCAGCGCCGCGAAGCATTGGTGCAACGGCTGGATCGGCGGCATGCAGCTACTGCCGGCGGGCAATTCGCAATGGATCGCGTTGATCAACGGCTCGGCGACGCCGGTGCGCGAGGGTCATGGCGAGCCCGATCCGAGCGTCGCCGGCTGGGCGCGCTCCGAGGAGGCGTTTCCGGTTGGCGGCTGGCGCTTCGATCTCAAACAGAGCCCGATCGAGCTGCCGGCGGCGCTGCCGCCCGCGGCCCGGCAGAACGGCGAGGGCGTCAACTTCTGGCGTCACTACTTGCTGGTGTTTCCGGATGAGCGCGTGCGCATCTACTACAACTCCGGCACCTACGGCCAGGAACAGCTCTACGCTCGTGTGTGGCAGCCGTAGCTTGGTGAATGGTGATTCGTGTTCGTGACTGGTAAGAAAAAGGCATGAGCCGGCCTGCATCGAAGTCGCGCGCGCACACCTCGACCCCGCTTCGCACCGCATCGCTGCCCACCGACGTGTTGGCCGAACGCTACGCCAGCCCGGCGATGGCGGAGATCTGGTCGCCCCCCGGCAAAGTAGTGCTGGAGCGGGAATTCTGGATCGCGGTGATGCGCGCGCAGCGCGAGCTGGGCGTCGAGATTCCCCAACGCGCGATCGATGCCTACGCACGCGTGAAATCGCGCGTGGATCTGGCCAGCATTCAGGCGCGCGAGCGCGTCACGCGGCACGACGTGAAGGCGCGCATCGAAGAATTCTGCGCGCTCGCCGGCTACGAGCAGATTCATAAAGGTCTGACCAGCCGCGATCTGACCGAGAACGTCGAGCAGCTCCAAATCCGCCGCTCGCTCCAGCTGTTGCGAGTCACGGCCGCCGCCTGCCTGCTGCGGCTGGCGGCACGGGTGCAGGAATTTCGCGACGTCGTGATCACCGCGCGTACCCACAACGTTGCTGCGCAGCCGACCACCGTCGGCCGCCGGCTGGCGATGTTCGGCGAGGAGTTGTTGCTGGCGTTTCGCCGGCTCGAAGCGGTGATCGCACTTTACCCGCTGCGGGGATTGAAGGGACCGGTCGGGACCCAGCTCGATCAGTTGACTCTGTTCGACGGCGATGCGCGCAAAGTGACGCGGCTCGAAGCCGCGATCGTGCGCCACCTCGGCTTCACTCACACGCTCGATGCGCCCGGGCAGGTGTATCCGCGCAGTCTCGACTTCGAAGTCGTCAGCGCCGTCTATCAGCTTGGCGCCGGACCGAGCAGCTTCGCCAAAACGTGGCGACTGATGAGCGGTTACGAATTGGCTTCCGAAGGATTTCAAGCCGGACAAGTCGGCTCGTCGGCGATGCCGCACAAACAGAACGCGCGCAGTTGCGAACGGCTGAACGGCTTGCACGTGGTGCTGCGCGGCTACCTGAACATGGTGATGGGACTCGCCGGCGACCAGTGGAACGAAGGCGACGTGTCATGTTCGGTCGTGCGCCGCGTCGCGCTGCCCGGCGCGATGATGGCCGCCGACGGATTGTTGCAGACGTTCCTCACGATCCTCGACGAGTTGGTGATCTTTCCGGAAGTCATCGCCGCCGAACGCGACCGGTACCTGCCGTTTCTCGCGACGACGACCATTCTGATGGCGGCGGTGCGCGCCGGCGCCGGGCGCGAGCGCGCCCACGCCGCGATTCAAGCGCACGCGCAAGCCGCGGCGTCCGCCATGCGAGCGGGCGCGCGCACCAACGACCTCTTCAACCGGCTCGCCGCCGACCCGCGCATCGGCTTGACCCGTAAGCAACTCGACGCGGCCGTGCGCGCCGACGGCGGACTCACCGGCGCCGCCCGCGCGCAAGCCGACGCGTTCGTGAAGGCGGCGCGCGCGGCGGTCAAGTCGATCCCCGAGGCCGCACGCTTTCGGCCGCGGGCGCTGGTTTAACCTTGCTGCGAAAATCATTTCACCACCGAGGCGCAAAGGCACAGAGAAGCCGCGTCATGCGGATTGCCGAACAGCCGAGAGCCTCGTGGTGATACCCGTAGGATCGGAGCGGACTAGGGAAGGCCGATGGCGATGTGGTCACCCGGTAGGTTGTTCCCGGTCATCACTGACGGTATGAGGAACAATCCGATGGCCAAATCGGCTCGACCAGGTCACAAGCGCCCGCGGGGGGGGATCCGCAACAGTGTGGACCTGTCCCTCATCCGTTGGATGGCGCGCCTTTCCCCGAATCAGCGACTGGCCGTCTTGCAAGATCATGTCAACTTGGTCGCTGCGCTTCGCCGTGCCACGCCAGCCGACTGACTTCGCCGCCGTCCTTGCAACCTTGCGTCGCCATCGCGTTCGCTTTGTGCTCGTCGGCGGTGTGGCAGCCGTCGTCGAAGGCGCGCCCATCGCCACGTTTGACCTGGATGTTGTTCCCGACCGCGACGCTCGCAATATCGATCGACTCGAAGAAGCACTCAGCGCGCTGCGGGCGCACTACCGCGAGCGTCCCGATCTCGGGCCGACGGCAGAAGCACTCCGTGGGCCGGGGCATCATCTGCTGATGACGCGTCACGGGCCCCTCGATGTACTTGGCGTCGTCGGCAAGGACCGGGATTTCCGTGCGCTCTTGCCGCACGCACGCCGCCGCGTCCTCGGCGACGCACGTGTCTGGGTACTCGACCTGGAGACGCAGATTGCGATCAAGCAGGAGCTGAACTCTGCCAAGGACCGCGCCGTCATTCCGATCTTGCAGGCCACTCTCGATCAGCGACGGCGAAGAAGGCCATAGACACGCAGTTCCATCGGCCGAGGCGGCGGCCAGTGAAGGTTCCGAGTGCACTGGCCACGAGTACCCGCTCGCAAAACCGGGCGGTGGCCGCAAGAACTTTGCGACCGGACCTCGTTTCATTCCGCTTCCAACACCGTACGCGCGACTACCTCGTTCGAGGGCGTCTGCACTGGTGCGGTTGCGGTCCGCCGCCATGGGCGCCAGGCCTTGAGGTCTTCGAACAGCGAGTAGGCGACTGGCGTGATCAGGAGCGTGATCAACAGGCACAACGTCTGGCCGCCCATCACCACGATGCCGATCGACCGGTTGGTCTCGGCGCCTTCGCTGGTCGAGAATACCAGCGGCACCATGCCGGCGACCAGCGAGATCGTCGTCATCAAGATCGGCCGCAAGCGCTCGCGATTGGCTTGAATGATCGCATCGGACATCGGCACACCGCTCGCCCGCAGGCCGATGGTGTGATCGATCTGCAGAATCGCGTTCTTCTTCACCACGCCGAACAACAACAGCACGCCGAGCGCGCTGAACATGTCGACCGTGCCGCCAATCAGCCACAGCGAGAACAACGCAAACGGCACCGCCAACGGCAGCGACAATAGAATCGTAATTGGATGCAGAAAGCTTTCGAACTGGCTCGCCAGCACCATGTACATGAAGATGACCGACAGAATGAACGCGAGTTGGAAGCCGGCTTGGGTCTCGGCGAGCAGCTTGCCCATCCCGGTGACGCTGGCGTGGTAGCCGGGCGGGAGATCGAGCTGGCGGACGCGTCGCTTGATCTCTCGCAGCGCATCGCCAAGCGCGTAGCCGTGCGCCATGTTCGCGAGCAGCGTGATCTGCCGCTCGCGGTTGTGCCGGTCGATCTGCGCCGGCCCGGTGCCGTGCACGAGATCGACGACGGCATCGAGCCGCACCTGGCCGAGCCGCGACGACGGCACGGTGAGCCGCGCAATCGTGTCGGGGTCCGAGCGCTCGCGTTCGTCGAGCCGCAGCCGCACGTCGTACAGATCGACGCCGTCTTTGAACGTGGTGACCTTGTCGCCCGCGACCATGGTGCGGAGGCTCATCGCGATGTCGGCCACGTCGACGCCGAGGTCGGTGGCCTTCGCGCGATTGATGCGCACTTGCACCTCGGGTCGGCCCGGCTCGATCGTGGAGTCGACATCGACGATGCCCGGCACCTCGGTCATGATGCCGGCGATCTTGGTGGCGAAGCGCTCGAGCACGGGGAGATCCGGCCCTTGCACGTTGTAGACGACCTCGGCGTTGCGCATCCCGGTGCCGGACATCGGCGGCGGTTGATCCACGCTCGCGCGCAGCTCGGGATAGCGGCGGAGGATTTGGCGTGCCTGTTCCATCACGTCGAACTGGCCGACGGTGCGTTGGTGAATCGGCACCATCACGCAGACGATTTGCAGCGTCGTCACCGAGTCGGTGTCGGCCGAGCCGACGTTGGTGGTCATGTGTGCGAGGCCGGGGAGGGCCTGCAAATCGCGTTCGAGCGCGCGGGCGAGGGCATCGGTGCGTTCGAGCGAGTACCCTTGCGGCGTCTTCACGTTGACTTCGAAGTCGCCCATTTCATCTTGCGGAAAGAACGCGCTGCCGACGTGCCGGCCGATCACCGGGATCGATGCGATCGTCAGCAGGGCCGCCAGCACCACCAGCGCACGGTGCCGCATCGCCCAACGCAGCATCGCGGTATAGCCGCGATCGAGCGGCCGGAAGAACCACGCCTCGCGCGAGGTGCCGCCACCGGCGTGATGCAAGAATCGCGAGCACAGCATCGGCGTCAGCGTGAAGCCGATCAGCAGCGACACCATGATTGCGCCGGCCATGGTGAGGCCGAAGCTCTTGAGGAACTGCCCCATGATGCCGGGAATGAATGCGACGGGCACGAAGATGACGACCAACGACAGCGTGGTGGCGCTGACGGCCAACCCGACTTCCGCGGTGGCGGCACGCGCTGCCTCGAACGGTGACAGATTCTTCTCTTCGATGAAACGGAAGATGTTCTCGAGCACGACGATGGCGTCGTCGATCACGATCCCGACTGAGAGCGTGAGCGCCAACATGGTCATCCAGTTGAGCGTGAAGCCCATCGCTTTCATCAACGAGAACGTGGCAACGACCGAGCAGGGAATGGCGACCGCGGCGATCAGCGTCGCGCGCCAGTTGCCGACGAACAGAAACACCACGACGCTCGCCAGCAGCGCGCCGACGATCAGATGTTTCTGCACTTCCTGAAGCGCGACGCGAATGAAATGGGCTTGATCGCGCGTGACCGTCACCGTGACTCCGGGCGGCAGCGAGCGGCGAATCTCGGCGAGGTTCGCGATGACTTCGTCGACGGTTGCCACCGTGTTGGCCCCGGATTGTTTGCGGACCAGCAGCGTCAAGCCGTTGTGGCCGTTGTAACGCGAGAGCGATCGTGGCTCGACCACCCCGTCGATCGCCCGCCCGAGGTCCATCACCCGCACCGGCGTGCCGTGGCGCACCGCGACGACGAGTTGCTCGAAATCCTCCACGCGGCCGACGCGGCCGAGCGTGCGCAACATCGCTTCATGGCCCTGTTGCACCATGCGCCCGCCGGGTACCTCGACGTTTTGCGCCGCCAGTGCGCGGGCGACGTCGCGAATGGTGAGATCGTAGGCTTCGAGTCGCCGCGGATCGACGACGACTTGCACCTCACGTTCGCGCCCGCCGACGATTTTGATCGCGCCCACCCCCGGTAAGCTTTCGAGCCGTTCTTTGACCTGCTTCTTGGCGATCTCGGTGAGTTCGCGCAGATCGCGATCGCCGGCGACCGCCAGGTAGAGAATCGGCGTGTTGTCCGGATCGAACTTTTCGACCACCGGCGGGTCGGTGCCGTCGGGGAGCTGACCGAGGATCGCGCCCACCTTGTCGCGCACGTCTTGGGCCGCGGCCTCGAGTTCGCGTTCGATGCGAAACAACACGATCACGCGGGTGAAGCCTTCGAGCGTGACGGAGCGCACTTCGTCGATGCCGCTGACCGTGTTGACGGTCTCTTCCAGCAGCTTGGTGACGCGGGCCTCCATTTCCTCCGGCCCCGCACCCGGCAGCGTCGTCGTGATTGAGACCACCGGAATGTCGGCGCGCGGAAACAGATCGACCACCAGCGCGCGGTACGAAAAGATGCCCATGACCACGAGCGCGGCAATCCCCATGGTGGCGAACACGGGTCGGCGCACCGAGACGTCGGCGAGGATCATGGTCGCACGGCGTGTCGACCCGCTGCGGTCATGTGCGCGCGTTGTCTCAATTGCGTGCACGCACCGCGATGACCACGGTCAGTTGACCGGGCGTCGTCTATCAGACGAGTCGATGTCGCAACGGGAGACATTAGAACGGACGTTCGACCATCGAACGCAAGTTCACGCTACCCGACCGATCGGTCGGGTCAAGGGGGCGGCGGTGCTGGGCGCTCGACCGCTGCCTCCGGCTTAGTGAGCCGCCGGTTGATATTCCAGCTTGATCTCGCCCTTGTTATCGATGAACGCCGAACGCGATACCTGCACGCGGAGACCTTTGAAACGCGCGGCGGCGTCTTTGCCGGTGAAGTCGAAGACGTAGGTTTCGAACGGGCTGCCAGCCCCCATTACCTGCGGCGGTGTGCCGAGTTGCTTGGCGAAGTGATCGGCGGCCACTTTCACCTGATCGAGGGCGATGGTGTACACGGCAATTTGCTTGGTGCCGCCGCGTTCGAGCGCGATCGCGTCGGTGCTGAGCTTGCGATTGAGTTGTCCGCCCGGAAACGGTTCGAGCTTGAGCGCTGCCGGATCGAAAATGCGCGCCAGCCATTGCGCCGGACCTTCCTGGGCCTGCGCGATCCACGAAGAGATCAGGACCAACGCGATCACGGCGGCGCGGAAGCGGGCAGGGCGGATCGTGTTTGCACTCATGCGGCCCCCTGACGGATTTGGATCAGTTCGATCTTGTAGCCGTTGGGATCTTCGATGAATGCGATCTCCGAGCTGCCGTGCTTCATCGGACCCGGCTCGCGCACGAGCTTGGCGCCCTTGGCGCGCAGCTCGTCGCAGACGCGGTAGATGTCGCCGACCCCGAGCGCGAGGTGGCCGAAGCCATTGCCAACGTCGTACTGGTGCGTGTCCCAATTGTACGTCAATTCGATCACCGCAGTTTTGTCCTCGGTATCGTAGCCGACAAACGCCAACGTGAAGCGTCCGCCCGGGTAGTCCTGCTTGCGCAGCAACCGCATCCCGAGCGTGTCGCAATAGAAGCGCAGCGACTCGTCCAAATCGTTGACCCGAATCATCGTGTGGAGCAGGCGCATGCGACCTCCGTGAGCGGGCACTATCGCGTGTCCGATCGCCTCGTTCAAGTCGGACGCGTGCGGCTACGAATGGAGCGAGCGCAGCCAACGATCTTCGAAGTCGGCGAGATCGCCGGCGTAGACGCTGGCGTACGCGGCGGCCGGCGACTGCCGTCGCAACTCGCCGACGAATTCGCGCAGCCGCCGCGCGCCCGAACGATCGACCAGTTCGCGCACCGCCAAGTAGCTCTGTGCGTAGGCGACCTGCGCTTGCGCGGGGGCCAGTTTGGTCAGCGGCCCGACGAGATCTTGCAGGCGGAACAGGGGTGCCCCGTGCACGACCTCTTCGGCCCACGCGCGCCGCTGGCCGTCCTGTTCTTCCTCGGCCCACACGGCGAGCCCTTCATTCAACCACACCGGACAGTTGTTGCCCGACAAGTCGGCGACCAAGCTGTGCATGTATTCGTGTCGCAGCAAGCGGCCGAGCGCCGGATCGTCGGCCGTGAGGCCACCAACCGGAACCTTGATGCGGCCATCGTAGGCCGCGCCCGCCCACACGGGCGTCTGGGTGATCGCGTGGAAGTCTTGCGCGCCGTAGAGCACCACTTCGGTCGCGTGGTCGGGGAGGTACCCGAACTTGGCGCCGACGGTCGAGCGGGCGTCTTCCAATCCGTCGAGCACGAGCTGCGCAGCGGTGCGATTCTCGCCGTCGGCGAAGCTGATCCGAAAGTGGGCGCTCTCCATGACGGCGTAGTCCCACTCGGCGTCGACTTCGCGCCCGAGGCGGTCGAGCAGCGCGTCGAGCGGCGCGCCGCTCGCTCCGACTTCCCGTGCCCGCTGCAGCGTGGCGAGCGCGCGCGGGCGATCGTGTTGCTTCAAATACACTTCCCCGAGCGCCAGCCACACTTGCGGGTCCTTCGAACCGCCATCGACGGCACGCTCCAGATCGGTGCGGGCGCCGTCGAGGTCGCCGGCGCGCAGTCGGGTCACCCCCATCGCCTGCCGGAGATCCAAGCGCTCACCGTAGCTCAGTGCTTCGTGCAACTGGCGCTCGGCCGCACCGGGGTCTCCGCCTTCGAGTTGGTGCATGGCGCTGTTGAGCAGCACCGTTTGCAGATTCTGCCGCACGGTCGATTGCGCCGGCGCGAGTTGCCGGGCTCGCCGAAGGTGTTCGATCGCCGCGTCGTACCGGCCTTGCTGGGCCAAGTCGACGGCCTCGGCATTGAGTCGAGACGCCTCGGCCTGGACGCCGGCAAACTCCTCGGCGATCGATTGCAACTGGGGCGGCGGCGCCCAGGCCGGCAGCGATCGCGGCGCAAGGCTCGGCGGATCGGGGCGGCGGTGCGTCGCGGTGAAGGCGATGATTCCCAGGAGACCAAACCCGACCACGAACAGGGTTGGCACTATCCGCGACTTCGCGCGACTGGGGAGGCGCTCCGCGGCAACAGCGTGCAGCGGAACCAGACCGACATGCGCGCCGAGCCGCTCCAACTCGTCACGCAGCAAGCGGGCGTCCGATTCCGTCAGGCCGTTGAACAGGCGCTGCGGTGTCGGGGTGCTGCGATCGATTGGTGATGGTCCGCGGGCGCTGATCGGCATCCCGGCGAGGTAGTCGAGCACGCGCTCGCGCGCCAGGTCGTTGCGATATGCGAAGAGCACCAGATCAAAGCCGCGATTGGTGACCGGTGGTGGTGACTGGCGGTGGGTGGGAAGATGGTGATTGGTGGTGACTGGTGTTGGTCGGGAGAAGAAGTCATTCATTGTGATCAATTCCCAACACCATCACCAGTTGCCATCAGTCACCGCCACCATCACCAGTCACCACACTCAATGCATCACCTTGGGAAGATCGGTGGCTTCTTCGATCAGGCCGAAGGCCTCTTCGTAGCGGCGAATGTTGTCCTGCAGCGCGCGCAAGATGCGTTTGGTGTGCTCCGGTGTCGCGATGACGCGCGCGCGCAGGTTCGCGATGGCCTGACCCTGCGGTCCCCGTTGTGGTTGCACGAACAGGAAATCGAGGACGAATTCTTCCTTGCGGTGGCTGACCATCATGACGTTCGAGTAAACGCCGGGTGCGGTTGCCGGGTCGCTTTGAACTTGGATCTGCTGCTCGGCGGCGGGCTTGGGTTCATCGGCCATCACAGTCCTCCCGATCGATAGGTAGTACCGTGTAAAGCCAGGCGGTGGCAACATCGATCAATTCGTCGATCACCGACTGCGCGGAGCGACGCAGTCGCGCGGGGAGTTTGAACGAATGGTCGCCGCCCTCGATCACATGCAGCGTGGCGCGCGGCAGACCACGCAGCGTCTCGCGCAGCCGGTCGAGCGTGCACAGCGTGTCGCGCGTGCCGGCGAAGAACAGCATCGGCGCGACGATGCGGGCGAGATGTGCCGTGCGCAGCTTCTCCGGCCGACCGGCCGGATGCAACGGGTAGCCCAGAAACAGCAAGCCCGCGACATCGATTCCCTGAGCGGCGAGATGCGACGCCATGCGACCGCCCATCGATTTACCGCCGATGACGATGCCGGGCGGGGCCAACTGCGAGTCGGCCCGCACCGTATCGAGCACCGCTCGATAGCAGGCCTCCAGGACCGGTGCGGGATCGGGGGCGCGGCCGCCGCGCTCGGTGTAGGGAAAATTGAACTTCACCGAGACATAGCCGCGCGCCGCCAGCCCTTCGTGCACGGCGCTGAGTAGCGGGTTGCTCATGTCGTTGCCGGCGCCGTGGGCCAGAATCACCGCCGGGGTTCGGCCGGCGCGAAATCGCTCGGGGTACCCGATCAGCGCCGAAACCGTGCGGCCGGCGGTCCATTCGATCGGTCGCGCCTGAATCCGCATGATCGACCCATCACAACAGGTCATTGTTGAGCGGAGCCGGCCCCGCGACGTTTGGAACTAGAGACTTTTGGCGGACGCGACCGGCTCGCTCACACCTTCGATCAAGCTGCGCAGACGCGACGCCAGTTGCGGTCCTTTGCCGGCGGCCTCGTGCTTGAAGTACACGAACACATCCCGCCACTGCTCGGCCGCCTGCTGCAACCGGCCCACCCAGGCGGCGAGATCGTCGTCGGTGTAGTCGGGTTTGCGCAAACGGAAGTAACCAAACTCGGCCGTGACTTCGAGCGGCGTCTGTCGATCCTCCGTCTCGGCGACGCAAATCGCGACCCCGAAGCGCCGCAGGCATTCGTACACGTCATCGGCGAGCCAGCTCTGATTGCGAAACTCGAACGCGGCGCGGAAACCCGGCGGGAGCTGGTGCAGGAAGTCTTCCAGACGGGCGGTATCCTTCTTGAGGAACGGCGGCAATTGAAACAGGATCACGCCCAGGCGATGCTTGAGCGCCTGGGCGATATCGCAGAAGTCGCTCACCGCATCGGCGGCATCACGCAGGCGTAGATCGTGGGTGATCCGGCGCGGCGCCTTCAACGTGAAGGTGAAGTGCTCGGGCACTTCCTTTGCCCAGCCCTGGAGGACTCGCACGGTCGGCAGCCGATAAAAGGTGTAGTTGATCTCCACCGAGGCGAACCGTTCGGCGTAGAACCGCAGCATTTGCGGTTCGGCGATCTCGGGCGGATAGAAGTTGCCCTTCCACTCCTTATAACTATAGCCCGAAGTGCCAACCCAGAAAGTGGCCATCGCAGAGCCTCTATCACGACGCTCGCGGGTAGAACAATGCTGGGGTGGTGAGTGGTGAGTCATGAGTTGTGACTGGCCGGATGGAGGCCCCCTTGAATCAGCACGGACCACTCACGCATCACTGCTCACGAGTCACCCTTCACGAATCATCATCCCCCCTTGCCACTCGGCGGCCCTCTGGTAGCGTGCGCGTCGTGCGTCCGTCATTGCGACTGCGAAGTGGACTGGGGTATCGTTCCGAGCCGCTCCCCTGAGCTGAAAGGGTGTCATGTCGCAGTACGTCCCAGAGACCGCTGCCCCGGTGGCGATTGAGCGCTACGATCAGCTCGTCGAGTACTTCGTCGCGGCCTGCAAGCCGCGCGACCAGTGGCGGATCGGGACCGAGTACGAGAAGGTCGCGGTCCGCATCGAAGACGGCAGTGCGGTACCGTTCTCGGGCCCCCACGGTATCGAGCAGGTGCTCACCGAGTTGGCGGACCGCTACCACTGGGAGCCGATCCGCGAGGACGGTCGAGTGGTCGCGCTCGGCGGGACGAAAGCCGCGATCACCCTGGAACCCGGCGGCCAACTCGAACTGAGCGGCGAGAAGTGCGACAGCGTGCACTGCGCCGCGCACGAGTTTCGCGAGCACATCGAACAGATCGTCACCGTCGGCGAGCGCCACGGGATCGTCTTCCTCGGCCTCGGCATGCAGCCCGTCAGCCGTCTGGACGAGATCGAGTGGGTGCCGAAGCGCCGCTACCGGATCATGGCGCCGTACATGTTGCAGGTCGGCACACTCGGCCAGCGCATGATGAAACAAACCGCCACCGTGCAGGTGAACCTCGACTATGGCAGCGAAGCCGACGCCACGATGAAGATGCGGGTGGCCATGGGCATCGGCACGCTGCTCAACGCGATGTTCGCCAACTCTCCGATCTGCGACGGCCAGCTCAACGGCTACCTCTCGTATCGCGGCCACATCTGGACCGACACCGATCGCCGCCGGTCGGGGTTGTTGCGCTTCGTGTTCGGATCCGAATGGGGGTTCGCTGACTACGTCGAGTACGCGCTCGACGTGCCGATGTACTTCATCGTGCGCGACGGTGTGTGGCACGACATGACGCATCTGACCTTCCGCCGCTTTTGGCAGGACGGCTATCGCGGTCATCGCGCGACGATGGCCGATTGGAACATTCACCTCACGACGCTGTTTCCGGAAGCGCGCATGAAGGGCTACATCGAGCTGCGCTCGGTGGACAGTCAGCAACCCGAGTTGATGCTCGCGGTCCCGGCCTTGGCGAAGGGGATTTTTTACGAGTCGGACTGCCTGCTCGCCGCGTGGGATCTGGTGAAGTCGTGGACGTGGGAGGAGCGGCTCGCCGCGTGGGACGACGGACACAAGCACGCGTTGCGCGCGCGCGCGCGCGGCATCCGGTTGCAGGAATTGGCGCGCGAGTTAGTGGCGATCGCGGTGGCGGGCTGCGAACGCCAGCGTAAGCTCGACGAGCGCGGCGAAGACGAATCCGTCCATCTCGAACGGCTCGAAGAACTGGTGGCGCGCGGCGTGTGCCCGGCCGACCTGTTGATCGACAAGTGGGCCGGCGAGTGGGACCGCGAGATTCACAACCTGATCAAGGCGCGCGCGTACCGGTTGGCGGCCTAGTGTCGTCGCTCACGTTGCAATGACCGCAATCCGCCGGACCGCCTCCACGGCGAACGGCGTCGTTACCCTGCTGACTGATTTCGGTCGCACCGACGGCTTCGCCGGCATCATGAAGGGCGTGATGCTGCGGGCGAATCCGCGCGTGCGGTTGGTGGATCTAACGCACGAGATTCCGCCGCAGGACGTCGTCGCGGGGGCGTTGGTGTTGCGCAGCGCGGTGCCGTTCTTCCCGCGCAGCACGGTGCATCTCGCGGTGGTCGACCCCGGCGTCGGCGGTGCGCGACGGGCTCTCGTGGTCGCGACGCGCACGGCGCTCTTCGTCGGGCCCGACAACGGATTGCTGTTGCCGGCTGCGCAGGCGTTGGGGATCACCGGGGTACGCGCGATCGACGTAGAACGTCTACTGAAACGCAAGGTGCTGCGCGAACCGATCAGCCGGACCTTTCAGGGTCGCGATGTCTTCGCGCCGGTCGCGGCGTGGCTGTCGACGGGTGCAGCGGTGTCGGCGGTTGGTCCGGTTGTGCGCGATCCCGTGGAGCTGCACCTGCCGGTGGGGCAGGTACAACGAAACGCGATCGATGGGGAAGTGATCTACGTCGACCGCTTCGGCAACCTCATTACCAACATCACCGGCAAGCAACTCGCTCGCTTCCCCACGCAGCGGGTTTCCGTTAGCATCGGTCGGGTGCGTATTCGCGGATTGAGTACAGCCTACGCTGCAGCGCCAGTGGAGTTGCTCGCCATCGTGGGGAGCTGGGGATTGCTGGAGATCGCCGCGCGCAACGCAAGTGCGGCGGCTCGGTTGTCCGCCGCGCGCGGCACGCGCGTGCACGTGACGGTGAGCTGAGATGAGACTGTTTCGCCGTTCGCCGGCAGTCCACGAGTACTATCCCGCCCCAGCGACCTGGTCGCAGGCACCGGCGGAGGTCGGCAGCAAGCGAGTGCCCTTGATCCACATCGTGCTGTTCGTCGCCACCTTCATTACGACCTCGATGGCCGGAGCGTTCGAGGCCGGCGCCGATCCGCTGGCGAATTTCTCCGACATTCGCGCGGGATTTCCGTTTTCGGTCACGCTGCTGTCGATTCTGTTGTTCCACGAATTGGGGCACTACACGTTGTCGCGCGTTCACGGGGTGCGCGCGACGCTGCCGTACTTCATCCCCGCGCCGCCGTTTCT
Organism: Binatia bacterium; assembly: GCA_035541895.1. Lineage (GTDB taxonomy): Bacteria > Desulfobacterota > Binatia > HRBIN30 > JACQVA1 > DATKMK01. The sequence continues at coordinate 101,515 of DATKMK010000114.1, forward strand.
CATCGGAACGTTCGGCGCGTTCATTCGTATGAAGTCGCCGCCGCGCACGCGCCGCGCGTTGTTCGACGTCGGCGCCGCCGGCCCGTGGGCCGGATTCGTGTTGGCGGTGCCCGCCGTCATCATCGGCCTGCGTCTCTCCGAGGTGCGCCCGCTCGGCCCGAGCGAAGGCGGGTTGGTGTTGGGCGATTCGATCTTGTTCTCGCTGCTCAGCCGATTGGCGCTTGGCGTGACCCCCGACGACGTCACGATTCTGCTCCATCCGATCGCGCTCGCGGGTTGGTTCGGTCTGTTCGTGACGTTCATGAATCTGCTGCCGGTCGGCCAGCTCGACGGCGGCCACGTCGCGTATTCGATGTTCGGCTTTCGCCATCGTTGGGTGGCGCGCGTGTTCTTGCTCGTGGTGTTGTTTCTCGGCACCCGCGGGTGGCCGGGGTGGTTTTTTTGGGCGGTGCTGATCACGGTGCTCGGTCTCGATCATCCCCCGACACTGGATCCATGGACGCCGCTGGACGGGCGCCGCCGGATGGCGTCATGGCTGACCGTGGCGATGTTCGTGCTGACGTTCGTTCCCGAGCCGTTTTCGATGAGTGAGCCGCGTCCCGAGTTTGAGGGCGAGAAGACACCGGTGGTGCTGCAACATCCGACGCGGCAGTCGCAATTCCGCATCCTGATCGGTGGGCGGCGACCCACCGGGCAGCACCGTGGAGGAGGGGTTGTGATATGAGTGCGCGACCGAGTTGGGACCAATACTTCATGACCATCACCCGCCAGGTGGCGGAGCGGTCGACGTGCCTGCGTGCGAAGGTCGGCGCGGTCATCGTGCGCGACCGCAGCATCCTCGCCACCGGCTACAACGGCTCGCCGGCCGGTCTACCCCACTGTCTCGACGCGGGTTGCTTGATCTATCGTTCGCAAACACCGAGCGGCGACACCGAGGAGAATTGCTTTCGCACGATCCACGCCGAGATCAACGCCATCGCGCAGGCGGCGAAGAACGGCAGCGCGATTCGCGACGCGTCGATCTACATCACCCACACGCCGTGCATCCACTGCTTCAAAGTGCTCATCAACACCGGGATCACCCGGATCTGCTACGAGAAGGAATACAAAGTCGCGACGCTCGAGGAGCTGCGGCGCTTCGCGCATGTCACGCTCGATCAGATCAGCGTCTGACTACACGCAGTAGCGCGTGCCGGCGGATTCGAACGCGCACGCATCGATCGGCGACGATGCGCGTGGCGTCGTTACCGCGTCGGATGATCGGCGTGCCGGCGCCGGCCGCGCGCGACGTTGGCGCGCCCATGCCTCCTCGGTTTTCGCCGCGTAGCGCCGGATTCGCACCGGGCGATCGCCCGGACTGCAGCGCAGGACGCAGCGCCGCACATAGTCGGCGTTGAGGCCGAGCGCGGCGCAGATGCTGAGGAACGAAAATGGATTCGACCAATCGTTCGCCTGGAACCACGTCCGTTCGCGCCGCCACTCATGGTATTCCGACCCATGCGTGACGCGCGACCGGTAGCGGTTGAACGATTGCACCGCGTCCATCAACACCGCCAGCATCAGCCGCCGCTCTCCATCCTCCGGTAGGACATCGAGGAATTCGATTCCACGCCCTCGGCTCCTCGCCATGGTTGGCCTCCCTCGCTGAGACCTATGATCGAAGGGTTGGCGCGGCCGGACAATCGCCTCAATTGGGCAGCGCCGCGACCATCTCCGGTGAGACGGTTGGCAAGAGAGGGGGGACTGCGATCCCGGCAATCCGGGAGGGAGGGGGTTGAGACCAGCCGAGGAGGGGGGCGGCTGGTCTCGGGGCGGTGGTGTGGGGGGGAAACGTTCTAGTCTAGACCGCGAGGCCGTGCCGGATGGCGTAGCGGACCAGCTCGGCGGTCGAATGCAGATCGAGCTTGTCGATGATGTGCTTGCGGTGCGTTTCGACGGTGTTGACGCTGAGGCCGAGCACTTCGGCGGCTTCACGATTGGTGCGCCCGGAGCAAATCAGCGACAGGACCTCGCGTTCGCGTGGACTCAACACGTCGGGTACCGGGTCCCCGTCGATCGTCGTCGCCCGCGCCAGCGTAGCGCTGAAGCGGGTTTCACCGCGATGAACCGCCGTCACGGCCTCGACGAGGTCTTGGTCATCCGCGTCCTTGAGCAGATAACCCTTGGCGCCGGCTGCGAGGCTTTGACGCACGTACGGTTCATCTGCGTGCATCGACAACATCAGCACCTTGCTGTCCGGCGCCTGTGCCACGATCTGGCGGGTCGCTTCGACCCCGTTCAGCCCTGGAAGGCTGATATCCATCAGCACCACGTCCGGATGGAGCGTTTCTGCCATCGACACCGCCTGCGCCCCGTCGCCGATCTCGCCGACCACCGTGATCTGAGGATTGGATTCGAGAATCTTGCGCAATCCGCGGCGCACCACCGTGTGATCATCGACCAATAACACCCGTACCATGCGTATGGCCCCGTTGTTACTTCAGGCAGCAGGATACGCGCCCACCGACCTCCCCAACAATACCGGCAACCGGGGAAATTCGACGCCGAAACCGGGGAGGAACAATCTACTGGACAATGCCCTTGCGGACCGCAAAGCGGACCATCTCGGCGGTGTTGTGGAGGTTGAGTTTCTCCATCAATCGCTTGCGGTGGCTCTCGATCGTGCTCACCGCCACGTCGAGGATCTGCGCCACTTCCTTGTTGCTCTTGCCTTCGGCGATGAGCTGCAGCACCTCACGCTCGCGATCCGACAGCGCGGCGAGTTCGTCGACCGACGCGTCGGCCTCCGGTTGGTGCAGGAAGGCGTCGAGTACCACGCGCGAAACTTCCGGGCTGAAGTACGAGCCCCCTGCACTCAGTGCCGCGATCGCCTTGAGCAGGTCTTGATCGTCGGCGTCCTTGAGCAGGTAGCCTTTGGCGCCAGCACGCAAACTCTGACGGATGTAGGCGTCGTCGGCGTGCATCGAGAGGATCAGGACCTTGACGTCGGGCGCGAGCTTGGCGAGCTGGCGAGTGACGTCGATGCCGTTGAGCCCCGGCAGACTGATGTCGAGAATCGCGATCGTGGGATTGAGGCGTGGAACCGCGTCGAGCGCCGTGCGGCCGTCGGCGAATTCCCCCACGATGTCGATGTCCGGGCTCAACTCCAAGATGCGGCGCAGGCCTTGCCGCACGACGGTGTGATCGTCAACCAACAAGACGCGAGTCTTCGCCATAGTCTTCGTCACTCTCCGCCGCTTCCACCAACGGAATGGCCAACGCGATCCGCGTCCCGTTGCCCGGCTGCGATTCGATCTCGAACCGGCCGCCGTAGGTGGCGACGCGCTCGCGCATGCCGATCACGCCCATCGAGTAGTCCGGCGTCGGACTTTGCAGGAACGTCTTGGCATCGAAGCCGCACCCGTCGTCGTGCACCTCCAGCTCGGCGCGCTCGCTGTCGACGCGCAGTCGTACCCCAACGTGGCGAGCGTTGGCGTGCCGCGCGACGTTGGTGAGCGCCTCCTGCAGGACGCGGTAGAGCGCGACTTCGACCGGCCGCGGAAAGCGGGTCTCCGGCGGTGGGGCGTCGACCGTGACCGCGATGCCGGTGCGGTCACCGAAACGGGCGATGAACGACTGCATCGCCGGCACCAAGCCGAGGTCGTCGAGGACGGCGGGGCGCAGCAACTGCGACAGCGAGCGCACGCTTTGGAGGACCGAGCCGATTTGCTCGCGGGCTTCCGTCACCCGTGATCGCAACGGGTCGCCGGCCGGCAGCTCGCGGGCGACGAGTCCGAGATCGAGTCGCACCGCCGTCAACGCTTGTCCGAGATCATCGTGCAACTCGCGCGCAATCCGCCGCATCATGCGTTCGCTCACCTGCATCATCTTCTGTGACAAGCGCTGCAAGCGACCTTGGTACAGCAGCGACTCTTGGTAGAGCGAATCCTTCTGCTCGGCGGTGGTGGCGAGTCGGCTTTCGCGGTCTTGCAGGATGCGAAAGAAATGCAGACCGCCGCCGATGATGATGCCGAAGATCAACCCCTCGAAACTCACGCTCAGCCGCTGGCGAACGATCAGCGGCACCTGCTCCAGCGCGGCGGTCGGCGCGAAGCCGTTCTGTTCGAGCAGGATCAAGCTCGCCCCGCTTGCGACCGTGGCTCCCAAGCACTGCCAGCCGATGTCCACCCCGAAGATCAGCCCATAGCTGACGATCTTCAACACGAACGTTGGGACCAACGGACTGTAGACGCCGCCGGTCCAGTGCGCGGCGAGCGTCATCGGCAACACATTGGCCGTGATGTCGGCCCACACCCGGCCGGACGACAATGTCTCGCGGCGATAGTGAAAGAACAGCAGGAGGTTCGCCAGGGTGTAGATCGCGAAGGTGGTGTGCACCGTCCACAACGAGACCGTTAAGCCACCGTAGAACGCGTACACGATCGCCCAACAGGCGCACCCTTCGAGCAGCCTCACGATGAGGATGGCCAGCGATGCCGCGTGAATGCGGCGGTGCTGGATGTGCCCATGCAGGGCAATCTGTCGCAGACGTGCCCACATGCTTCTGGCCGCGATGAGAAAATCGGCGCCCGAGTTTATAGACCGAACGGCTCGACGTTGGAAAGCGATTCGGCCCTGCCGGCGAGGAAGTCGCGTAGCGCATCGGTGTCCGCGGCGAATCGACGCGTGATCTCCGCGGCCACGATGATCCCGTAGACGTTGCTGTCGCCGACCACGTCGCGTTCTACCGCGAGCAACTCACCGTCGATTTCGATCTGTCTCGGGTGGGGCGTGTCGTGCCACTGCGCACGCGAGAACCAGCGCGCGGTGGGAAGTTCCGCCGCCAGTTTGGTGAGCGACGGATCATCTCCGCAGAGCCAAAGCTGCCCGCCGCGGCGCGCGACGTCGGCGCACACAACTGCCACTTCGCCGCGCAGCACCTCCAGCGCCTCGTGATCTTCGCTGAAATCGGGCGTCAATGCGGTGATCACGGCGATGTCCGGCCGGACCGTGCGCAGATGTGCCGCCATGTCGCCCGGCCGCCGCGCGCCGAGTTCGAGTACCAACACGTCGAGCGCGTCACGCGCGAACGTTGCCGACCACGCCGCGCGCACCAGCCCGCGTGCGACTGATCCGACACGCCGGGCGTCGACTTGCATGTTCAGCACGGCCAACGGCACGCCGATCTCGGTGTTGTAGGAAAGCGGATTGGCGCGGACATGCCGGTGCGGCGCGAGTGCCTCGACGAGCAGGCGTTTCAAGACGGTCTTGCCGCGACTGCCCGCGATGGCAATCACGATCGGGCGCCGGCGCGCGAGGTAGAGACGCGCCAGCGCGTGGAGCGTCGCGATCGCCGTCCGCCGACGGATCCCCACGTGGGAGAATGCCCGGCTGGGGGCGTGGAGCACGACGGGCGCCGCCACCGGCCCGCGCGCCGCGCCGGCGTTGAAGTAGTCGGCGAGCCGCGCGAACGCCACCTCGATGTCGTCGTCGGCGCGGGCGTAGCAGAATCGCAGATGCGCCTCGCCGGTTGGGCCGAACGCCGCTCCGGGCACCAGGGCGACGTGCGCACGTTCGAGAATGTCGTGTGCCAGCCGAACCGAATCGCGCGCCATCGGGACGATGTCTTTGACGCGAGGAAACACGAAGTACGACGCGTTCGGACGCTGATAGTCGAACACGCTGGACAAGCCGTCGAGATGGGCGATCACGCGATCGCGGCGGCGGCGAAACTGCGCCCGAAACTCGGCAATGAACGATTCGCCCAATGTCAGCGCGGCGACGGCCGCGTGCTGCGAGATTACCGGCGCGCAGGTGACGAGCGCGTCGTGCACCTTGAGAATCTCGCTCACCGGCTCGCGTGCGCCGTGCAGGAAGGCCACGCGCCAGCCGGTCATGCCGTAAGCCTTCGAGAACGACACGATCCGCACGACGCGTCCCCGCGCCGCAGCGACCTGAGCCGGACTGAACGGGTGTGCGTCGGTGTAGACGAAGTCCTTGTAGACTTCGTCGCTGATCACCGCGAGATCGTGTCGTTCCGCCACCGCCAACATGCGTTCGACTTGCGGGCGCGAAAAGATCGTCCCGGTGGGATTGTTGGGATTGCAGAGCAACAGTGCCGCGGTGCGCCGGGTGACGCTGGACGCGATCGCCTCGGGATTCAGGTCGAAGTTGGCGTCCTCGTCGAGCGCGACGAAGCGCGGGACGCCGCCGGCGAGTCGAATCGCCGGCAGATACGAGGTGTAGGTCGGCGACATCACCAGCACTTCGTCCCCGGGATTGATGGTCGCCAGCAGGGTCGCCGTCACCGCTTCGATCGCGCCACAGGTGACGATGATCTCCCCGTCCGGGTCGTAGCGCATGTCCTCGCGCCACAAGCTTTCCGCGATCAGCTCGCGCAACTGCGGCAAGCCCGGCGTGAGCGAATACTTAGCGCACTCGCCGGCCGCGAGCTTCTCGGCCGCGTACCGCTTGATGGGTTCCGGGGTGTCGAAGCTCGGGATACCCTGCGCCAATGAGACCACCCCGGGGATCCGACTCGCCCGCAACTCAACGGCCTTGATCGGCGACAACTCGATCTCGGTGAGACGGTCCGCCGCGAACGTGCGTCCGGCGGAGTGAGCAGCAAACCGGGGCAGACGCAGCGCCATCAACGGCCCTCGGTGCGGCCGAGTGCTTCGAGGTGGGCAACGTCGTCGAGGCGCGTGGCGCACCACGTCGAGGCGGTGGAGGCGACAATATGAATCGAGCCGAGGTCCACGGCCAATTGGCTGCGTGCCGATGAGTCCAGATCGAGCAGTGCAGCGAGGATCGTGCGGATGACCCCTTTGTGCAGCACCATCAGCAGGCACTGATCCCCGTCCTGTTGAGCTCGTTCAACGACGGTCCAGAGCGTTGCCGCCACGCGTGTGCGAAACGTCGCGGTCGATTCGCCGCCGGGGTAGTGAAAGTCCGCCGGACCCGCCCGCCACTGCGCGTGGAGTCGGGGATCGCGCGCGCGGATTTCGGACTCGGTCAATCCTTCCCAGTCGCCGAAATCGATCTCGTTGAAGCCGCCCAGGACAATCGGCTCGCGCCGCGCAACGATGCGCGCGCCTTCCCGCGATCGCATCAGCGCGCTGGCGTAGACCGTGTCGATCGGCAGATGATCCACCGCCGCCGCTGCGCGCTCCATTTGTGCGCGGCCCACCGCACTCAGCGGCACGTCGGTCGCGCCGTAATAGCGGATGCTCGATTGGCCCGCCGTCTCGCCGTGGCGAACCAGCACCAGCCGCATCGCTACACCACCGGCTCGCCGAGCGTGACGCGTGATCGCTCCGATGAAGGCGAGTCGATCGCGTCCGGCGCCGCCGGAAGGGCCAGCCGAGCGATCACGGCGAAGCCGGCGGCGGCACCTGCCGTGATCAAGCCGAGCCACGGGAAGGCCGCCGCCAGGTTGTCCGAGGCGGTCGCCACCCAGGTCGCCAGCGGCACCGCAAGTGCGTTGACACAGGCGATGAACGCGAAGCGCCCACCGTCAGCCGTCGCCGAGCCGGATCGCGCGCTCATGCGCTCGATCAGGTCCATCGCCAGCGCCTGCGAGAAGAGACCGCAGAGCGCGGCGACGGTTGCGACCACGAGCAGCCATGCGTGCTCGGTGTGGCCCATGAGCACAAGCGCCACCCCCGCTCCAAATTGGAGAACGATGTGTGACCAGTAGCCAGTGCGCTCGCCGATGTTCAGCTCCCCTACGCATGATCCGATCACGCCCAGTCCATACACCACCGACACCGCGAGGCCGGCGGTTGCAGGAGGGAGGCGGTGCGCGAAGTACGAGGGCTGCAGCATGAATTGCCCGAACGTGCCGATACCGGCCGCGGCGATCGCGAGGCTCAGCAGCACGTACACCGTCACCGGCGGCGTGCTGCGCGGCGATTGGGTTCGATTCGCGGACAGAACCGCGTCGTCCATCGCCGTTCGCCACAAACCGAGAACGGCCGACAACGCACACACACTGAACCCCGTCACCGTGTAGACCTGTCGCGAACCGAATTGACTCGCCGCCCCGAGGGTGATGACCGGTGCCAGCGCCACGCCGAGTCCGGCGGCGAGCCGCTGCACCAACCGTCCGCGCGCGCGCCAGGGTTCGTCGAGACAGTCGATAAGCTGGATCGCGGCTGGGCGGTGAAAGCCGGCGAACAAGCCGAGCGCACCGAGACACACAGCCAGGCTTCGACCCGGCGCGGCTTCCGCTGCGGCCAACGCCGCCACGCCGGTGCCGGCCAGTCCCACCAACAACACCCGCCGGCCGCCGATGGCGTCGCTCAACCAGCCGCCAGGAAGGGCCCCGAGTCCGAAGAGCACGTAGCCGGCAAAGCCCCAGCTCAGCACGGTGGTGATCGGCAACTTCAGTTCGCGAGCGATGGTGATCGCCACCACCGGGAACATGAACGCGACAAAATGGGTGCACAGCGATCCGAGCGCGACGAACGGCAGGATCTGGCCGATGAGGCGCGGCTCGGCGCGATTGGTCATCGCCGTTCACACTAACGAACGGGTCGAGACCGAACAAGCGCGTTGTGCCGGTGCCGCGCAATGAGCGATGTCAGGGAGCGCGGAACTCGCTCGGACTGCCGAAGAATTCGTGGGCGGCGCGGGCGGCCCCCGCGGTCAATTCGGGCGGCACGAAGACGTACAGGCGCCACAACGCCGCGTAGCGCGCCTCCAGGGCGGCGATCTCGGCGAGGTGATGAGCGGCATCGCGATTCAGCGGCGCGAGGCCATCGGGCCGGCGCACCAAAACCGCGGCCTCCTTCATCACGGTCAACGCCGGACAGTAGACGATCACGGCGTGCGGCGGACATCCGAGCGCTCGTGCGAGCGTTGCCTCGGCTTCGGCGCGTGTCGTCGGTGATTCGTGGAAGCGCGCCACCAGGCGGGCGCGTTCCGCCTCGCCGACGGAGTGCGCGGACAGCGCGTAGCCGCGCTTGTACAATCTCCGCTGCCGCAAGCCGTCGACCAAGTCGCTGATGCCGTGATCCGGCACGCGCGCGAGCGAATCCAGCAGCGTCCAGTCGTTGTAGGTCAGCAGCGACGCATCGGTGATGCCGTGCGGGATGGCCAACTCGACGGCCTTCGAAATCATCGCGCCCGCCGCGACTTTTGTGTGGTGGTAGTAGACTCGTTCGGTCAAGAAGTAGCGCAAGCGCAGCAGGGCCACGGTTTCGGAACGCGCGTCGGGCCGCTCCATGCCGTGCTTGGTCATGTTGATGGCGAGCTGGCCGTCGTCGATCGTGAAGTAGCGGTAAATCCGGTCGTCGTAGTCCTGACGCAGCCCGGCGAAGTAGGCGTCGCGGCGCAGATAGTCGAGCAAGTCAGCATCGATCGTGCTCGCGACAATTTGCCGCGCCCAGCGAGGCACCGCCGCCGGCGAGGCCGCGCCCAGCAGCGCCGCGATCGGTTCCTTGATCTGCAGCCGCGCGAGGTGCTCGCCGAGCGGACCGTCCAGCAGCCGGGCCAGCCGCGTGCCTTTGTCGTGGCGCGGAAACAGCCGGCGCTCGTCTTCGAGCGTGTGGCCGAAGGGGACGTGGGTCACGTCATGTAGCAGTGCGGCGCATCCGATCAGGTCGGCCAATGCGGCCTCGATGGCGGCGCCGCCGTGGTTGCGCAGCGAGTCGATGATGCGGTGCGCCGCCGCGCACGCCCCGAGCGAATGATCGAAACGGGTGTGCACGCAGCCGGGATACACCAAGCTGGCGGTGCCGAGCTGCTTGATGCCGCGCAGACGTTGCAGCTCGGGGAGGTCCAGCACCCGCGTCTCGAGCGCGCTCAGGTGCACGTCGCCGTGAACCGGGTCGCGAATCAGCATGCCGGCATCTTACCCGCGAACCGGGCGAAAGATGAACTCCCAATCGGCTGCACCAGCGGCGAGAACGTGGTTGACAATTGGTTGGACCATTGGATATCTATATCACTTCAGATGGTGACCAAAGGCGGCACAGTGATGGCCTTCCGTCCGCCGCAACGGCGGCGGATTCACGAAGACGTGTTCGAGCAGTTGCGCGACGCGATTTTGGACGGACGGTTCCGTGCCGGTCACAAGCTGCCGCCCGAACGCGAGCTGGCCGATCAGTTTCAGATCAATCGCACCTCGGTGCGTGAAGCCATCAAGCGGCTCGAAGCGCTCGGCCTGGTCACGGTGCGGCAAGGCGACGGCGCCACCGTGCAGCCGCTGATCGACGCCTCGCTCGATCTGCTGGCTCCGATGGTGTTCCACGCCGGGCGCGTCGACGCGCGGGTGTTGATGGAAATGACCGAGGTGATCAATCCGCTGCTGTTCGAGATGGCGCAGCTCGCCATCGAGCGCTGCCGCCCGAGTCAACTCGCCGCGCTGCGGCACCTGCGCGATCTGATCGCCGATCAACGGCGCGACCGCGAGGACCGGTTTGCCTCGGGACGTGATCTGATCGTGCTGCTGTCCGACATGACCGGCAACCGCGTGTGGCAGATGTTGGCGCGTCGGCTCCGCACCTTGCTCGCGTCGGAGCCGCTGCGCGAAGCGCGGCGGCGCATTCGCCGCGACCCCGGCCGCGTGGTGCCCATCATTGATGCGTGTCTTGCTGCATTCGAGGCCAACCGCCGCGACGACGCGATCGACGCGGTGCGCAGCATCTTAACCCTCGTTGGCGATACGGCCCTGACTGAGCGCGTCGCCGCGGCTCGGTAAACTGAGGAGACGTCATGAGCGAATTTGCCTTGCGAACCCCGACCGAAGAGCCCGGACTCGATACGGCGATGCAGGTCATCTACCAATGGAACTACGATCCCGAGATCGACGAGCTGCGTCGGCTCTACGTGAAGGCCGCGGAGATGCAGTGGGTGGCCGAGCGCGAGATCGATTGGGACCGACCCATCGATCAAGACAGGTTCACCACCACGCCGGTGGGTGCGGCGATCCCGATCGAGCGTTGCTCGTACTGGCGGTCGCTCAGCAGCGAGCAGCAATGGCAGGCCTCGCGCGCAGTGGCGTCATTTCGGTTGAGTAACTTTCTGCACGGCGAACAAGGCGCGCTGATGGTGGCCGCTCAACTCGTCAACTGCGTGCCGCACACCGACGCTAAGTTCTACGCCGCGACCCAGACGATGGACGAAGCCCGCCACGTCGAGGTCTTCAGCAAGTACATCAAGAAGCTCGACGAAGTCCGGCCCATCGCGCCGGCGCTGCGCACCATTCTCGACGCCACGCTGCAGACCGAGAACTGGATGAAGAAGCTCGTCGGCATGCAGATCGTCGTCGAAGGGCTCGCGCTCTACAGCTTTCGCGAGATGCGCAACCTGACCGAAGAGCCGTTGCTCAAGGATCTGCTCACCTATGTCGCGCGCGACGAGTCGCGCCACCACGCCTATGGGGTGCAATACATTGAGCGCTGCGCGCCTTTGTTGAGCCAGTCCGAGCGCGACGAGCTGGAAGACTTCGCGCTCGAGTGCGCGCGCAGCCTGATCGACCAGCGCAACCAGACCACGTTCCAGACCGCGATCTTCGAGATCTGGTCACAGCTCGGCATCGATCCGGTGGCGCTGCTCACCTCGGTGCAACAAGAGCGCGAACAGTTGGCCGGCAACGGGACGCCGCGGCGACTCGGCCCGGTGCAAGGATTCGTGATCCCGACGCTGCGTCGTTGTGGCCTGCTGAGCGCGCGCGTTGCCAAGCGCTACCACGAGTTTCTCAAGGAGAACCTCAGCGGCAAATTCGTCGGCGAAAGCGTCGAGGAATTTCTCACCCGCATTCCGGATCTGCCGGAAGATACCGCCGCTTGGGTCTTGGGCGAGCTGCAATAAGCGTCCCTCGCACAGGCTCTGCGGGCAGCGGGTTCCGGCCCCGCACGCGACTGTGCTAAGCGTTCCGTCGACCATCTTGGTCGGGAGGGACAATGAGATATTCGCGGATCGCGTGGTCGATCGCACTGGGCGTTTGGGCAGCCGGATGCGCCGGGCAGCGCTCGGCACCTGCTCCGGTGGCGCCGCCGGCGGCGACAGTCGAGTCGCCCGCGATCGCGCGCATCTTGCAGCGCGGCGAGCTGATCGTCGGCACCTCGGGGGATCAGCCGCCGCTGAGTTTGAAGACGAAGGATGGCGACATCATCGGTCTCGAGGCCGATCTCGCCCAGGCGATGGCGAACGCCATGGGGGTCCAGGTGCGGCTGACGGCGCTGCCGTTCAGCGACCTGCTCCCCGCGCTCGCACGCGGGCAGGTCGACATGGTGCTGTCGGGCATGACGATGACGCCGGAGCGCAACCTCAAAGTCGCGTTCGTCGGCCCCTACTTCGTGTCCGGAAAAACCGTCCTGGCGCGCGCCGATCGTCTTGCGGCTCTGAACGACGCGAACAAGCTCAAGGCCGCCAAGTTGACGGTGGCGGTGCTCGCCGGCTCCACCAGCGAGGCCTTCGCAACGGCCGAATTGCCATCGGCCCAACTCTCACGCGCGCGCGACACCGATGAGGCCGTTGCGCTTCTGATCGATCAGAAAGTGGACGCGCTCATCGCCGACTATCCCGCTGCGGTGCTGGCCATGCTGCGTCACCCCGACGTCAAACTCGACGTCGCCAAACAACCGCTCACGTTCGAACCCCTCGGCATCGCGCTGCCGCCCAACGATCCGCTGTTGATCAACTGGACCGAGAACTTCCTCCACATGCTGCAAGGCACCGGTGCGCTGCAACGGCTCACTGACCAGTGGATGGGCGACGGTACCTGGCTCGAGGAGACCCTCTAGCAGGCAAGCGCTCAGCGTCATGCGAGCGCGGCCGCCAGCTCGGGTTGCTGCGCGGATTGGTGTACCCCGCACGCTCATGACGATGTTCGACGCTCGGTTCGTCGGCGACCGGCGGCATCGTAGCTGGGTACGCGGCGACCCCGTCACTGTGAATCCGAATGCTCTCGTCCAGTCGTTCGTACGGTATGGTTACGCATGGGACCAAGGGAATATAGATCAGAAACATCCGCCCGATCGTCGTAATAGACACGCGCTGGTCGATGGTCGTCGAAGCGCTTCACGGCGAGCGACCGGGCCAGCGGTACGCGGCGTGCGGTTCTACAGTCCCGAATCGACGTGGAAGGCAAGCGTGCTCGGATCGAAGCGCGCGTCGATCGTGGCATTGCGGGCGGCGGCACCGGGCGGCGGACCGGCCGTCATCTCGATGATCGAGTTGGCGATGAATTCGCCGTACGCTGACCGTATCGCTTGTTGGAAGTCGGGTGTGGCCCGAGCGTCGTAGCCGACCATGAAGAATCCGATGATCAAGTTCAGGCCGCCGTACCCGGGTGTGTACCAGCCGGACGAAACCAGGCAACCGCGCATGAAGCTGCAGTGGCGTAGGTCGTACGAGGTCGTGATTTCGCGCGTCTGAGGATCGACAGCGCCGGGCTTGGACAGCTCGATGTCAGTTTTCACCTCGGCGCGGTACACGAACCCATTCCACGCGTGAGTGAACAAGAGAAAGCCGGGGAAGGTGATCAGGTAGTTCCAACTGGATCCCTCGTAGTGCGTCTCCGGCCGAACCTTCAAAACGAAATCCGACGACGTCGGGTCCGATGGTGCGTCGATCCCTGTGACGACGACCTTCGCGACGCTGGGGTGGGTCGCCAACGCTTCGCCGACGAACGTGAAGTACTCGTGCTCTTCGGGGCTGAGCGATCGATCTTCGAGAGTGAGCGTCAGCTTGCTCGGAGCGGTGGCCTGTTTGACGTACTGTCGGATATTGTTGACCTGCATGGTGTGCGTGCAGGCGGCGGTGAGTAGCGCGGGGACGGCATATGCAATCGCCAGAATGTTTCTCTTCATCACGTCACCTCGACGACGAGGATGGCGTATAGGCTAGTCGTGAGAAGCTGATCAAGTCCTAAGACCAAGTTAGACTCCTAAGACCAAGTTAGACTGTGGTCGGCGTGACGCCGACCACCCCAGTCATCAGGCGACCAGAAGGGAGTGAATCGCGGTGATCGGTGCGGCGAGCGCACTGATCCACTGCACGCTCGGATCGGCTCTGAACCACGTGAGTTGGCGCTTGGCGAGCTGACACGTGGCCTGCGTCATGGCGGCAAGCGCATCGTCGAGGGGCGCTTCACCGGCGGCGACGGCGCCCATTTCGCGATAGCCGATCGTCTGCAGGATCGGCAGCGTGCGTGGGTAGCCGCGCGCCCACAGGGTGCGGACCTCTTCGATGAGTCCGGCATCGACCATCGCGCGGCAGCGCGCCGCAATGCGCGCACGGAGTTCGGATCGTTCGAGCGTCAAGCCGATGACCGTTATCGGCACGGTCGGCGCGCGAAAGCCGTGCTCGCGCTGCCAGGCGCTGATCGGCCGCCCGGTGAGCTGATGGACTTCGAGCGCGCGGATCAGGCGCGCGTGGTCGTGCGGGTGCAAGCGTGCAGCGGTGGCGGGATCGACTTCGCTCACGCGTCGATGCAATAGCCCGGGAGCCGCGATTTCCTCCGCTTCCAAGTGTCGACGTAACGCCACATCGCGCGGCGGTCCCGGAAACAATCCGTAGCGCAGGGCTTTGATGTACAAGCCGGTACCGCCCACCACCAACACGTGCTTGCCGCGTTGCCGAATGTCCGTGATCGCAGCGAGCGCGAGATCGCGATAGCGTGCGCCATCGAACGGTTGGTCGGGATCGACGACGTCGAAAACGTGATGCGGGACGCGTGCGCGATCCGACGCGCTCGGTTTCGCGCTGCCGATATCGAGATGGCGATAGACCTGCCGCGAGTCGGCGTTGACGATCTCGGCGTCAAGCTGCTCGGCCAATTCGAGCGCGAGCGCGCTCTTGCCCACGCCGGTCGGACCGACCACGGCGAGGATGGGGGCTGGCGTCATCACACGCGCTTGAACAGCCGTTCCAATTCGCCGCGCGTCAGCGTCACGTGTGTGGGGCGGCCGTGCGGGCAGTTGCCGGAAAACGGGATCCCATCCATCGCGCTGAGCAGCGCGCGGATTTGCTCGAAGCTGAGGCTTTGACCGACGCGCACCACGCTGTGACAGGCCAGACGCGCGAGCACGGACTCGGCGGCGTCGGTGAGCCGGCGCGAGCCGCCGACCTCGGCACATTCATCGACCACGTCACGCAACAAGGTAGCGGGATTGGCGTCGGCGAGCAGCGCCGGCACGGCGCGAACCGCGAAGCTGTGGTGCCCGAACGGTTCGACCTCGAAGCCAAGTGCGTGCAGTTCGCCGAGGTGATCGGCGAGCAACGCCGACTCGCGCGGGCCGAGTTCCACCACCGAGGGCACCAGCAACCGTTGCTGCGGCAGGCTCCCGGCACCATAGGCGCGGCGCAACCGCTCGAAGGCGACGCGTTCGTGCGCGGCATGCTGATCGATCAAGACCAATGCGTCGCCTTGTTGGCAGACCAGATAACCCTCGAAGGCTTGCCCGATCACTTTCATGCTGGCGAAGAAACCGGCGTTTGCGCTCGACGAATCGGCGGCCATCTGCGCCGCCGGCGCCATCGGTGCGTGAGTCGGCAGCGCGGCCGCGGGAACCGGTCGCAGTCGGATCACGTCCGGCGGCGGCTGCATTGTTGGCTCGGTCGCGATGCTCACCGATCGCAGCGGCATTTGCCACGCGCTCGGCGCCGGTGCCAGCGGCGGACGCGCGGCCGTGTCGCTCGGTTGCGGGACGTGCTGGCGCAAACGCTCCTGCACCGCGCGCGAGAGCAGCTCGTGCACCGCGCCGCCGCGACGAAAGCGCACCTCCGACTTCGCCGGATGGACGTTGACGTCGACTTCATCGGGCGGCAGTTCGAGAAACACCACGGCGGCGGGATAGCGGCCGTGCATCAGCAGCGTGCTGTAGCCGGCGGTCAAGGCGTGACTCACCAGTTTGTCGCGCACGTAGCGGAGATTGACGAACGTATAGATCTGGCGCGCGGTCGGAAAACTCACGTGCGATCCGGTCAGCCAGCCGTGCACGCCGCCGATCGCCGTGCGCGCGCGCAATTCCAGCAGCTCGCCGGCGCGCTGGCGGCCGAACACCTGCGCGATCCGTTCGCGGGCGTCGTCGGTCGCGGGCAATTCGAGCAAGCGACGGGCGCCGTGGCGAGCGGTGAAGCCGATGTGGGGAAACGCCAGCGCGATGCGCGTGACCAATTCGGTGACGTGACCGACCTCGGTGGCCGGCGCCTTGAGGAATTTTTTGCGCGCCGGCGTGTTGCCGAACAAATCCGCGACCTCGATGCGCGTACCCGGCGGCGTGCCGGTGTCGCGCACCTCGATGATCGTGCCGGCGCGAATCACCACCCGCGTACCCGCCAGGTCGCGGGCCGGCCGCGTCGTCAGCGTGGTGGTCGAGACGGCGGCGATGCTGGCGAGCGCCTCGCCGCGAAAGCCGAGCGTGGTGATGCGAAACAGATCGTCGGCACAGCGAACCTTGCTGGTGGCGTGGCGGGAGAACGCGCACACGGCGTCATCCGCAGCCATCCCTTCGCCGTCGTCGACCACAGCGATCAGGGCCAGGCCGGCGTCTTCGAGCGTCACGTCGATCTGGCGCGCACCGGCATCGATGGCGTTTTCGATCAGCTCCTTGACCACGGCCGCCGGTCGCTCGATCACTTCGCCGGCCGCGATCTGGTCGGCGATCTCCGGCGGCAAGATCCGCACGCGTCGGTCATCGGCCGCTGGCGCGGCAACCGCTTCCATCACAGAACGTACTCCGCGCGCTTGCGCCCCATCCAGTTGTCGACCTCCGCGCGTTGCGCCTCGAAACCTTTGCGCCCGGCGAGGCCGTAGGTGAGCCGCTTGCCGTGCTCGACCCCGGGTTGGTTGAGCGGATCGAGCCGGTGCAGGCCGCCGGCGAACACGGTGGCGACCTCGAACAAGTAGAACAGTTGACCGAGGGTGAACGCGTTCACCTGCGGCACCGTGATCGTCATCACCGGTCGGTGCTGTTGCACCAGCGCCAGCTCGGTGGCGCGCTGCTCCATGTTGAGTAACGCGCCCAAGCCGTTGCCGCCGAGATACCCGACGCCTTCCATGTCGGTGTAGGCGCTCGGAATGCTCAGCTCGCGTCCGTGATCTTCGACGCGGAGCAGGATCACGACCTTGTCGTGCGGGCCTTCGATCAGCAGTTGCAACAGTGAGTGCTGATCGGTCGCCCCCAATGCTGCGACCGGCGTCTGGCCGCTGTGCAGCGGCGCGCCGTCGAGGTTCTCGGCCTTGCCGAGACTTTCGGCCCACAGTTGCACGAACCAATCGGCGAACCGGCGCAATCGATCGCTGTACGGCATCAACACCACGACGTTGCGCTGGTGTTTGGTCTCGGCGAGATAGAGCAAGGTGGCCAGCAGATGCGCCGGGTTCTGCCAGACCTCGGTGGCGCGGGTGCGCGTGTCCATCCAGGCGGCACCGAGCAGCAACTCGTCGATCCGGACACCGGCGATCGCGGCGGGGAACAATCCCACCGGCGTCAGCACGGAGAACCGCCCGCCGACGCCGGCCGGAACAACGAGGTCGCGAAACCCCTCGTCGTTGACGATCTGGCGCAGATGACCCGATTCGGCGTCGGTGGTGATGATCACGCGCTGCTGATAGTCGACCGCCCCCAACTCGCGCAGCAGGCGCTCACGCACGATGAGAAATTGCGCCATAGTCTCGGCGGTCTCGCCGCCCTTGCTGACTACGTTGAACATCGTGCGCTTGAGATCGAGACCGTCGAGCAGGCTGCCCATGGTCACCGGGTCGATGTTGTCGACCACGACGACGCGCGGCCCGCTGCTCCCGAGCGCATCCAGCAACGTGCGGGTGCCGAGCGCCGAGCCGCCGATGCCGAGCACCACGAGCGTGTCCAGTCCGTCACGCACCGCGGCGGCGGCGGCTTGGACCGTGGTCGCCATTTCTCGTCGCTGCGGCAATTCGTAGAAAGGGAGTTCGCCGGCCTCGCGTCGCGAGTGCAACAATCGCGCGACCTCGAGGGTGCGCGGCGCCAGCGCGTCCACCTCCCCCCGCGACAACCCCGTCTGCGACTCGCCCGGCCCGATGGCCTCCGCCATCATGCCGTTCACGTCGAGCCGCACGCTCATACTCTCGCGCGCCGCCCGGCGGCGATAATCCGGCATGCGCGGTACCTAACACCCGTCACCGTCGTTGACAAGGAAGGGTGGCTCGGTGATGTCGCTGGTCGCACGCGGCGTGCGACGGTTCGCGCGACGGCGCTACTCGAACTTTCCGTGGCGCCCGGCGCCGGCCGCGAACCGAGCCGCGCCCGCGAACGTTTCGCCGCTGCGGACCACTTCGATGCCGTGGCGAAACTCGTTGCGGACCGCCGCCTCGATCGACAGGCCCGCTTGCTCGTACGCCGAGAGGCGATCGGCGCGCATGCAGATCTGCGGAAACGCCGCGATCTGCTCCGCCAGTGCCTCTGCGGCGGCGCGGCTGGTGCCGTCGTCGACGACACGATCGGCGAGTCCGATGCGCAACGCTTCCTCCGCGCCGACCGGCCGGCCGGTGAGAATCATGTCGAGCGCGCGTCCCATGCCGACGATCCGCGGTAAGCGCACGGTGCCACCGTCGATCAACGGTACGCCCCAGCGGCGACAGAAGACGCCGAACTGCGCGCTGCGTTCGGCGACGCGCAGATCGCACCACAACGCCAGTTCGAGTCCGCCCGCGACCGCGTAGCCGGCGACCGCTGCGATCACCGGCTTGGAGAGCCCCATGCGTGATGGACCCATCGGCCCGTCGCCGTCTTCGCTGGTAACGTTGCCCTCGCCGGTGGAAACGGCCTTCAGATCGGCCCCGGCGCAGAACGTTCCACCTTCGCCGAACAACACCGCGACGTGCGCGCTGGCGTCGCGATCGAATTCGCGAAACGTGTCGGCCAGCGCCGCCGCGGTCACCCGATCCACCGCGTTGCGACGTTCCGGACGCGACAGGATCACGGTGAAGACCGGTCCCTTCCGTTCGACTCTCACAGCCATGTCACTCCTCCATCGATGTGAGCTACCATGCGGCAGCGGCAGGCCGTCCGCAAGCCGCCGACCGTCCCCGGCGATCCGCACGATCCGCTCGCATCTCGCCGGGCGTGCGCGTACGCTCATGCATCATGTCGACTACGGAGGGACGACTATGTCGCTCGCAATGAGCAAGGCGCAACGGGAATCGTTTCTGGCGGAAACGCGGCCGGGGATCATCAGCATCGCCGAGCCGGGTCGCGGCCCGTTGAGCGTGCCGATTTGGTACAGCTATCAACCCGGCGGCGTCGTGCGGATGCTGACCGGCGGGGCATCGAAGAAGGCGGCGCTGTTGCGCGCCGCCGGCCGTGCCAGTCTGTGCGTGCAAACCGAAACCGCGCCGTATCAGTACGTCAGCGTCGAAGGCCCGATCAGCATCGGGGTACCCGACTTCGAACGCGACGCGCGACCGATGGCGCTGCGCTATCTCGGCGAGCAGATGGGTGAGCTGTATCTCGCCATGACGAAGGATGAGCGACAGAACAGTATCCTCGTGACCCTCACGCCCGAGCGCTGGTTGACGGTCGACTACACCAAGATGGCGGTGAGTTAGCACGCGGTCGACGCTGCGGTTGGGTTGCGCGCGTTGGCTCGCGCACGGCAGCGAAAACGCAGATTGCCTGCCTGTACGGATTGTGTGAAAGGACCCCCATGTCGCGGGCGCGGGGGAGCGAGACGTGGCGGTGGGTGTGGCCGATGGTGGTCGGGGTGCTCGCGATCGTTGCGTGCGGGCGCATCGGCGAGCGTTTCTTCGACGGCTATCTGTTGGATCTCGGCTCCATCGGGCCGCCGGCGCCGGGGTATATTCGGTTCGTCACGATGTGGGGGCTCTTCGGCGCGGTTGCGTCCATCGCCCTCGGCGTCGGGTTCGCGCGATTCGCGGCTGCAAGTGACCGGCACGGCGCCGGAGCCGTTTGGTCCTCCGATACGGCGTGGCTGCTGCTCGGGTCGGCGGCCGGGTTGCTGATTCCGCTGGCATTGCGCCGCTACCTCTTGGCCGGCGCACCACTCGCCGACGATGAGAGTGCGTACCAGTTCATGGCGGAGCTGCTGGCGAGTGGCCGCGTGCAGGTAGCGTCACCACCGCTCAAGTTGTTCTTCGACCGCGTGTTCATGATCAACGACGGCGCGCTGTACGCGAGCTACTTCCTCGGTTGGCCGGCACTGTTGGTGCCCGGCGTGTGGTTGGGAATCCCCGGGGCGATGAACGCCGTGTATGCGTCGGCGACCGTACCGGCGGTATTTCTGGTCGCGCGGCGATTGGTCGGACGAACGTGGGCGAAGGCGGCCGTGGCGATCTATCTGACTTCGCCGATGCTGATGGTCGGCGCCGCAACGGAACTCACTCACACGAGTTGTCTGATGTCGCTGGCGTGGATGACCTGGTTCGTCCTGCGCAGTCGTGACGACGTGGCCCCGGCGTGGGTACACGCTGGCGTTGCATCGTGGTTCAGCGTCGCGTTCCTCGTCCGCCCCAGCGTGGCGGTCGGAATCGGCGCGCCGCTGCTGCTGTGGTGGCTGCTCGGCGTACTGAAACAGCGCACTCGGCGCGCGGCCGCGCTGGCAGCGTGTGCGCTTCCCGCGGTGATGATGGCGGCGCTGTTCCTGGCCGCGAACAAGGCGCAAACCGGGAACCCGCTGCTCACCCCGTATCAGGCGATGCGGACGTATCTCGAAGAGAACGGTTATCGCTTCGCCGGCCACACGCGCGAGGAGGTGACGCGGTTCCTCGATTTTTCGTGGCGGCGAATCGCGGCCACCGCGCCGTTGACGTTTGCGCACGCGGTGTTCCGTCTCAACTTCGATCTCTTCGGCTGGCCCAGCTCGCTGCTGCTCTGTGCCTTCGCACTTCGCCGCCGCGGCGTCGCGTGGTTATGGTGGTCGGTCGTCGCGTACGTCGTGTTACACGCGCTCATCGTGCCTCTCGACGTCGGGATCGATTCCTTTGGGCCGACGCACTACTTCGAATTGGCGTGGCCGATCCTGCTGCTCAATGTGATCGGACTGCAATCGCTGAGCGAGCGGGCGGGGTTTCGACGATGGGTGGCGGCGGGTGACTCCGACGGCGGACGAGTCGGCGTCGCGTTGCTCACCGGGATGATCGTGGCGACCCTTGTCGGCTACCTGCCGGTACGATTCGGCGCGTTGGCCCGCATCGCCGACAACATCAACCTGCCGCGCGACGCCGTCGCCGCCGCCGGTATCCACCACGCGATCGTGTTTGCGCCGCGCCCATATGCGCCCAACTGCCGAAGCGAGCCGACTCGTTACTTCGTGTTCTTCCGTCCCAACAACGATCCGGATCTCCGCAACGACATCCTCTGGGTCAATCATCTCAGCGTCGATCAGGACCGCCGGCTGCTTGACCATTTCCCCGATCGCCGCGGGTACGTGATGGCGTGGATGATTCCGTGCTACGTCCGGCTGTTCCCGCTCGACGAACTTCAGACCGGTTCCTTGCCCGACGGGTTCATCGGCGGTACCGGCCAGGGGTTGGATTGACCGTCGAGCACGCATCGCGAACGCGAGTGGGCCTCGGTCGCTCGAAACAGCCCGTCGACTAGGGTGCAGCTGGCGCGGTCGGAGACGAGGCGCGAATTTCCGCAAGGGCGTGCACGGCGGGCTGAAAGTCTGGCTGTAGACCTAAGGTGATTTCCAGTTCGGTGACGGCAGCGGACGCGTTGCCCTGACGGCGCAGTGCGCGCGCCAACAGATAGTGGGACACGACGTTGTCGGGTTGGATGGCGAGCGCGGCCCGCAGCTCCGCTTCTGCGTCCGCCGGCTGTCCATTCGCGAGCAACGCGGCCGCGAGATTTTTGCGCCGCTCCGCCGACAACGCATCGACGGCCACTGCGCGCCGCAAGTACACCACGGCCTCGGTCGCCTGGTCTGAGCGCAGCAGTGCCAAGCCCATGTTGTTGAGCGCGACCGGATCGTCGGGTCGCAGTGCGAGCGCGCGCGTGGTGGCGGCCATCGCGTCGGCGAAGCGCTCGCGCTGGATCAACGCCTGACCGAGGTTGACCTGCGTGACCCACGCCGTCGGATTGCCATCGGCCGCATGCGTCCAAAACGTCAACGCATCGCTCCAGATGAGCGTCTGCCGCCACGTCAGCACACCGAGGGCGGCAACGACGATCACGCTCGCCGTCGTGATGAGGCGGGCGGCATGCGCACGCCAGCGATCGACGATCAGCGCGATCGGCAAGAACAGCCCGATGCAGGCGAGATAGACGTAGTGATCGGCAACGAACGTGAACGTGTGGTAGCCGAACGGCAGCAACCCGAGAACCGGTGCCAGCGTGCACACGAAGTGTCCGGCGCCCCACCGGATCAGCCACTCGCGCGAACGCGCGATTACCATCGCGGCCCCCACCACGCCGATCAGCGGCAACCACCACCGGATCTGCGCCGGCTCAATGTCCCAACTCCGATAAATCGGCAGCAACCCGATCGGCGCCACGAGCTTCACGACGTAGAAAACGAGGCACTGCGCGGCGAGCAACGCCCGCAAAGCCCACGGTATCGCCACGTGGCTGGGCTCGACCGCGATGGTGGTGATGATGCCGAACGATCCGACGAGGATGAGCGGAACGGCGCGCAGGAGAGCGGCGCGACGCCACGCGCCGGCGCGCAGTCGTTCCCACAACAACAGTGATGCCGGCAGCGTGAGACTGGCGGTCTTACTCAGCATCGCCGCGGCGAAGGTGACGAGCGACAGGCCGTACCAGTCCCACCGATCCGTTTCGCGATGCTGTAGATAAGCGAGGAATGCCGCGAGATAAAACGTCGCGGACAGCACGTTCTTGCGTTCCACGACCCACGCGACCGATTCGACCTGCATGGGATGCAGCCCGAACAGCGCGGCGACCACGCCCGCCGCCCACTCGGACGCACCCAGGCGACGCGCGAGCCGCCACACCAAGAAGGTATTGAGCATGTGGAGGAGGAGATTGGTGAAGTGGTAGCCGCGCGGATCGCTGCCCCAGAGCCGATACTCGATCCAGTACGATGTGAACAGCAGGGGATAGTTCGGGAAACTCGCCGGCAGTTCGAGGGTCGACCAGATGTGACGCAAGCCTTGCGCTGACGTGACGGCTGGGTTGTGCGTGAGCAGCGTATCGTCGTCCCAGTCGACGAAGTCGCTCGACAGCACGGGTAGGTAGGCGAGAAAGACGAGTGCAACGAGCACGACCCGCGCGATTCGTGTCGCACTCGGTTGCGCGATCCAGTCGCTGCGGGCGTCCGTCATGACCGTGGCTCGCTTAGCCAGTCGAAGACCGCGCTGCAACTGCGATGCGTGTTCGAGGGCGAGCGCAAAATGCAGCCGTTCCTAGACGCTACCGGCTGGTTCCCCCGAATCGGCTTGACGACCTTACGCGTCGAACGCGTCGCGGAAGGCGTCATCCAGCTTGATGTCGGGTCGCCGCGCAGCGACCTGCGCGACGCGCTCGCGCAGCGCCGCATCGTGGCGGTAGAGCGCGAGGGCGGTGATGGCGTGGCGGGCGGTCGGGCCATCGCCGGCTTCGATCAGCGACAGCAGAAACTCGATCGCGTCGTCGTGTTTCAGCATCGCGATCGCCAGCAGCGCGGTGCGGCGCAGGTCGGTCTCGACGCTGCGCTCCCACCATGCGCGCAAGATCGCCAGCGCGTCGCGGCGGCGGGAACCGCCGAGTGCGAGGGCCGCCGCTTCCCGCGTCGCCGGTTGCGCGGCGTCGAGCTGTCGCGCGACGAACTCGAGCGCCGCCGCCGGCGCAATCTTGAGCAAACCGGCGAGACATTCCGAGATCACCTCCGGCTCGTCGTCGCCGACGAGCACCTTCAATCGCAAGAGCGGCGCCCCGTGGTCGTTCTCGCTGTACGCAATCGCGCGCGCGGCCGCGACCCGCGCCGGCGCTTCGGGATCGGCGAGCAAATCCGCCAACTCGCTGAGCGCGTCGGGATAATGCATGCGCACCAACCCGAGCGCGCAGGCGCCGCGCAGCGCGGTGGCGGTGTCCGTTCGCCCGCCCCACACCGGCTCCATTTGGACGTGGCGAATACCTTGCAGAAACAGGGCGAACTCGTCCGCGCCGATGTGGTAGAGCGCATCGGCGATCTCGGCTTTCGCTCGACAGCCGGGATCGCTCTTCGCCGGATTGGTCATCAAGCGATCGAACGCCGCGACCAGGTCGGGAATCAATACGGCGATCTCAAACTCACCAGCAATCTTCGCCGTCGCGGCGATCGCGTGCGACTGCTTGCCGGCGAGCACCTGGCGCAGCGTCGCGACCGAGGCGTGAGCGAGCGGATCAGCGCGGAGTTGATGCAGCTCCGCCAGGGTGTCTTCGAGCGAGCGCGACTTCGCGGTCTTCGCCATGCGCGCTTACTTCGAGTGCGCCGCGCTCCACTCGGCGAGCACCGTGTCGGTCTCGTGGCGGTTGTACATGTCCTCTTGGAACGAAAACGTGCCGTTGCCGGCGTACTCCATCACGGTGATCCCGGCGAACTCGTAGTACGATCCATCCGGCCGCGTGCCGGGCAGGCGGTTGAGCCACTTATGCACGACGCGATTGCCGTCGATGTTCACCCACTCGACCGGGAACGTCCAGTCCTTGCAGTGCTCCATCACCGGCACCAGCCACGCGAGGATGTTCGTGCGGCCGACAAACGTGCCGTAGTGATGTTCCAGATAGACCGCGTCCTCGGTGAAGGTGTTGCCAAATCCTTCCCAATCATTGGCGTCCTGCAACTCCATCCGCCGCCGCCACGCGGCTTCGATCTCGCTGCGACTGAATGTCATGCGATCGCTCCTCCGTGCGACGGTTATGGCTCACAATCCACGACGAATTTCCACCGGGCGGAGGCACCAAGGTGCCGTCAAGCCAGCGCCCTGGTCTCGGTGGTGCACTTCTCGCTGAAGTGCAGCGAGTAATCGATCTTGTAGGCGGCGGCACTCGCCTGGCTCGCTCGTGAAGCGTTTCGGGTGCGATGTTGGCGCCATTGGGCCAGGTCATCGTCCCTCCCTCGAGGAGGAACCGGCGGAAGTACGCTTCATCCTTCACAGGTTGGAACACCGGCCCGTCAAGCCATGCAGAGAAGTCGACGGTCTCTTCAACCCCGTCGTTGAAGACGAGGTGAGTTCGGAAGTCGCCACGGCATTCAGCACGGATCACCGTCGGAAGAAACGTCATGTGCCACCTCGCTCCAGCGGGGCGATTCGCTCAAGCGCCTCGCCTTCCTGCAGACGGTCCCAGTTATCCACCGGACGGCCGGGCGTCCTCGTTCGCATGATGATGCCACACGAAGTTGCCCTTGAGCTTCGCGACCTTCACCTGCTGGCCGTTGAGCTCAGCGACGACACGCGGGCTCCAATAGTCCGTGAAGCGCGTGAGCTTCTCGGCGAGGTTCACCTTGTCCATCGTTGTCTACCCGATCGCCGTCTGACGCCTCCGATCAGCGGCGTGCAGTCACTGCGCGTCCGCTGCAGCCGCCCTGTTCGGCCTCATCTGGCTTAAGCGTCAACGTAGGCGGCGTAGGTGTGTGGCGATGGTGCGGCGAGGCCGTCCTCCCGCATGCCCTCGAGATGAAAGGCGATCGCCTCCCGCATTTCCCGTTCGACCTCTTCGCGTGTAGCGCCCGTCGCAACACATCCGTCGAGGTCTGGTGAGTACGCCGAAAACCCCGTGCCGGTCTCTTCCACAACGATGAGATACTTCATTGCTTCAACCCCGCTTGCTTGAGAATGCTGTACCATCGGAGAAGACTGGCGCCGTTAGCCCGCCGCGAGATTTCGGGCTAACGGGCGAACGCTACCCCGCGACGAGCTCGTCAACCGTTGAACGCGATGCGGCTTGTGACGCTGACTTGAGCACATCGTGAGGCGGCGCAGCCGCGCCTCTACCGTTTCGATTGCGAAGCCGGGCAGCAACGTTCGGTCGGCGTGAGCGTCCGATGTCACCCCGGAAAGAACATCGCGTCCTGCTCGCTGCGGAAGGTCTCGATCTCCTTGCCGCCGGCGACTTTCCACATGCGGAAGCGGAAGCTGACGTGCAGGCTGTCGCGGAAGCGGCGGGTGCGGCCGATGTCGACGCGGGTGTAGAAAGTCTCGCCGAGCAAGACGGGCGCCGGGAAACGGGCGTCGCGAATGCGTACACCATGGCCGCGCCAGCCGTCGGCGATGAGTCCTTTGCGGCGGACCGCGATCACGCCGGCTTGGCCGGTGAGCGCGATGATCAGTTCGCCCGGCAAATGATGCGGCCAGCGCTCGGTGACCCGCTGCGCGGCCACCCCAGGGTCGTCGAGGGTGAGGGTCTTCTGCAGCACGCAGCCGTCATCGTCCTCCACGATGAGCGCGTCGAACAACACCGGCGATTGCGCGAGCGCATCGAGTTCGGCTCGCAGCACGTTGAGCGTCTTCATACCCACGCTCGAAGGAGCGCTGCGGTCGCGGGGAGCCGCTCGGCAATGGCGTCGCGCTGCAGCAGTTCATGCAACCGGCGGAAATCGGTCACCTCGTCGATATCGAACGTCGCCGGCAGTTGGTGCACGCGCAAAGCGCGCGCGGCGGCGATGCGGCAGGTATCGGCCAGAACGCGCGGCGTGCTCATCTCGACGCCGGCAAAGACGTCGTGCGGATCGCGCATGCCGATCAGATAATAGCCGCCGTCGGTGCTCGGCCCGAGAACGATGTCCGCGTCATCGAGCGTACGCTCGGCCTCGTCGAGCCACGCGTCCTCGACGTGCGGCACGTCGGCGCCGATCATGAGCACACGCGCGAACTCGCGGCAGAGTTTGAGGAAGCCATTGTGCATTCGCTCCCCGAGCGTGCCGCCGACCTGGGGCTCGCAGCGCGAGGCAGCGCTGACGAGAGTCGCGAAGTCGCGCTCGGGAGGATGAAAGGCCCAGATCAACGTCCGCGATCCACGCACGAAGCGCGCGTCGAGATCGCGGAGAAAGGCATGGTAGAGCGCGTGAGCACGCTCGGCGCCGATCGCTCGCGCGAGGCGCGTCTTCACCATGCCGACTTCCGGATACCGAGCCATGATGACGAGCGCGGTGCGCGACATGGCGGCAGCATGTAGCGCCAATCGATCGAAAGCGAAACCGCCGACTTGACTGCGCGCGGTGCGCGGCCGATGCTCGGCCGGTGACGCAGCCGCCGATTACCGTCATCGCGTACGGTTCGTTGATGAGCGGGCTGGGGTTGTCGGGCCTTGGACATCTGCCGGTGACCCGCGCGATGCCGGTGCGCGTGGGCAACGCGCGCCGCGGTTTCGGAAAGCTGTCACAATACGGCGACCGCTACGCGATGGTGCTCGAACCGCTGGATCCGTCGCAGCCGATCGCCGTCGCGCCGAACGGCACCGGCGCCCTCGATGCGTTGGCGCTGTCCGTATCGCTGAACGACTTCGCTCGCGTGGCGGCACGCGAGGGCTATGCGGCGGCAGCCGTTTTCGCGCTGGCCGATTGGGCGGCAGACCACGAGACGACGCTCGCGAGCCAGCTCTGGCACACGCTGGTTGCGGCGGACTTCGATCTCGCGCGCTATCGCCGTGCGCTGTGTGATGCGATCGGGTACACCTCCCCGCACTACATCCCCCATCCGGTGGCGATGCCGGGCGCGGCGCCGGCCGTAACGTTTCTGGCTCCCGCAGCCGAGGGCAGCGGCGATGACGCCATGGTTCCGGTGCGGCTGCAAACGGGGATGACGCGCGTGCTGTCGCTGGCGGAGGCGTGGCGGCTCAAACCGAACGACAGTCAACTCGACTACTTCGCGATGTGTCTGTTGGCCGAGGTCCACCAGTTATCGCTGAGGGATGTGCTCGACGGAACAGACGATGAATTACTCGCGAAGCTGCAAGCCCGAATAGCGTGTGAGCAGACGCTCGAAGTGCAGCGCTTCCGTGCGGTGCTCGGCCTCGATGCCGGCACCTACGCCGCTCGATTCCTCGCCCGCGCGCCAACGTGCGCCCTGGTGGACGCGTGACCACACGGTGTCGACTCTTGGCGCTGGCCTTCATCGCCACGGTGCCCGCCGCGCATTCGGCCTCCTTCGACCTCGTCGATATCGAAACCGTGAATCCGCGCATCCGCCTCGATCTGCGTTACGCGACGGCCCACAACTTCACGCATCAGGTGCTGTACCCGCGCGCCAAGTGCTTTCTCCGCGCCGCGGTGGCCGAGCGACTGAGCCGCGCGCAGGCGGAGCTGGAACGGACCGGCCGCGGACTCAAGGTATTCGATTGCTATCGGCCCTTGTCGGTGCAGAAGAAAATGTGGGCGTTGATTCCCGACGAGCGCTACGTCGCCGATCCGGCGAAAGGCTCGCGTCACAATCGCGCAGCCGCGGTCGACCTCACGATCGTGCAGGCCGGCGGCAGCGAGGTGGTGATGCCGACGGCGTTCGACGACTTCAGCGAGCGGGCGCATCGCGATTGCTTCGCGTTGCCGGCGGTGGCGATTGAAAACCGCCACCTGCTCGAGGCGGTGATGACCCGCGCCGGCTTCGTCGGCTTGCCGACCGAGTGGTGGCACTTCGATGCGGAGGGTTGGGAGTCGTACGACGTGTTGGATGTCGATCTGACCGAATTGCGATAAGGAGACGACGTGCGGCGAATCTTCATCGGCGACATCCAGGGCTGCGCCCGGCAACTCGACGACTTGCTGGCCGCCGTCGATTTGCGATCCCACGATCGGCTCTATTGTGTCGGCGACCTCGTCAATCGCGGGCCGAATTCGCTGGCGGTGTTGCGACGGCTCTACCAACTCGATGCACGCATCGTTCTCGGCAACCACGATCTGCATTTGCTGCGACACGCCCGCCGCGGCACGGTGGTGAAGGCGAGCGATCCGTTGCACGCCACCCTCGACGCACCGGATTGCGACGACCTGCTCGCGTGGCTCGCCGCGCAGCCGGTCATGCGCGTGGAGGACGACCTGGTCGCGGTGCACGGCGGCGTGCATCCCGCGTGGCACGATCTCGTTGCCGTTGCGCGCGACCTGAACGACGCCGTGCGCGCCGTCATCAACGGCGGTCGCGATGAACGCGTGCGGTTTGTCACCGAGGTCCGCTATTGCGACGCCAACGGACGGCGCCCCAAGGTCGACGATCCGCCGCCCGCCCCGCCCTACTACCCGTGGGATACATTTTATGAAGGGACGCGCACGGTCGTGTTCGGCCACTGGGCGATGCGCGGCCTGGTGATCGGCGCGCGCGTGCGCGGTCTCGACACCGGCTGCGTCTACGGCGGCGCGCTGACGGCGTGGATTGCCGAATCCGACCGGATCGTGCAGGTGCCGGGCCTGCCGGTGAGCGATCGGCGCCGCGCGAGTTGAGCCGACGATCAACCGTCTCGGAACCGCGCGATGAGCGACACGTCGACTGCTCCGCTTTCCCGATTGCTGCATCGGCTCAATCTGGAACAACTCGACCGCGACCTGTTCATCGGCCGCTCGGGTCGGGGCGAAGGCGCGTTGTTCGGCGGCATGGTCGCGGCGCAAGCGGCGATCGCGGCCGGGCGCACCGTGAGCGAGCGCCACTTGCACTCGCTGCACGGCTACTTTTTGCGTCCGGGGCAGCATCGCGTGCCGATTCGTTTTGTGGTCGATCGCATCCGCGACGGCCGCACCTTCGCGACGCGCTCGGTGGTGGCGCATCAAGCGGGTGAAGCGATCTTCAATCTCTCGGCCAGCTTCACCAAGTCTGAGCCCGGCGTCGAGCATCAGGAGCCGATGCCGAGCGACGCGCCTGCACCCGATGGTTTGCTGGATTGGGAAGACTTGCGCGCGCACTTGCTGGGCGATCCGGCGCAGCGTCGCCCCGACGGCCCGGTCGAAGTGCGCGTGTGTGATCCCGATAGCCCGGATCCGACGGTGAAATTACCCGCACGCCGACGCGTGTGGATGCGCCCGCGCGGGCGCCTGCCCGACGATCCACTCCTCCACGCGGCGATGCTGGTGTTCGCCAGCGATCGGACGCTATTGCGAACCGCGGGCCGACCGCATGGACTGACGTGGAAGCTGCGCATGGGTGCGAGCCTCGATCACACAGTCTGGCTGCATCGCGCGCCGCGCTTCGACGATTGGGTGCTGTTTGATTGCGTCAGCCCGGTGGCGCACGGCGCGCGTGCGTTGATCACCGCGGCGATGTACCGCCGCGATGGCGTGCGGATCGCGTCGGTGGCGCAGGAGGGGTTGCTGCGAGTCTGACGTCTCACGCGCCGAGCGGCTTGCGGTAGGAGTACTCGACGGTGTTGCTGAGGTCGTGCAATTCGCGCGTCTGCGGTCCGCGAACATACCCGCGCCGTTCGTAGAGGCGATGAGCGTCGACGAAGCGGGTGTCGGTCCACAATTCGATGAAGCGGGCGCCGCGCGCCAGCGCGTGCTGCTCGACCAGCGCGCACAGCCGATTGCCGAGCCCGCCGCGCCGCGCGTCGCGCGCAACATACAGCTTGCGCAACTCGACGCCGTCCGCAGCATCGGACGTGGAAAAGCCGACGCAGCCGACGATCTGCTCGGAGCGCGTCGCCACCCAGAAGCGTCCGTTCCACCGTGCGAAGGCCGATGCGATCGCGCGCAGCTCCGGCAGCTCACCATCGACATCGAGCACACAGCCAGGATATTCGGCGAACACCGCCCCGAGCAGCGCGATCAACGCATCGCCATCGGGGTCGCGAGCGTCGCGGATGCGAATGGTTTCCATCGGGCGAGATTCTACGAACCTTTCGTGCACCGCGCCACCACCGCGGGCCGCGCGAGAAACCTCGCGCTTACTAGTCGCCCCGCTTTCCTCAGCGCCGCGTCTCGCGCATGATGCGGCGCAAAGGGGCGACGCATGAGTGGGATCAAAATCGGGATCGGCTTCGGACTATTTCGGCTCGGCATGCCGAGTCCCCAAACCATTTGCGGGTTCGCAGAACGCGCAGAGGATCTCGGCATCGATTCGATCTGGCTGTCGGATCACATCGTCGCGCGGCATCCGCATTTGGACATCGCGTGCGTAATGGCGCTGTTCGCCGCGCGCACCACGCGCATCAAGATGGGCCCGAGCGTGTTGACCCTGCCTGCGCGCGACCCGGTGCAAGTCGCGCGCACCTACGCCACCCTCGACTATCTCAGCGGGAGTTGCGGCCGCATCATCATGGCGGTTGGTCTGGGCAGCGATCCGCGCGATTGTCTGGCGTGCGGGATCAAGCCGGAGGAGCGCGTCGGCCGGCTCGAAGAAGGCGTCGACGTCTTGCGAAAACTGTGGGCGGCACCGAACGTGTCGCACCACGGGACCTTTTACCACTTCGACGACGTGACGATCGAGCCGCGACCGGCGAAGGGCAAGCTGGACGTCTGGATCGGCGGACGCAGCAACCCCGCGCTACGCCGGACGGCGAAGTACGGCGACGGCTGGTTTCCGTCGTTCGTGTCGCCGCAGGAGTTCACGGCCGGCATGGCGAAGTTGACCGCGTACGGCGCGCAACTCGGTCGCACCATCGATCCGCGCGAAGCGGGGGTGGTGCTGCTCACGTACGCGCATGCCGATCGCAACCGTGCACGCCAGGTCGCGGAACTGGTCGCGCAGGCGTTCCGCACGCCGGCCGAGGAAATGGCGACGCGCTGCGCGATCGGAACACCGGAGGAATGCGTGGAGAAGATCCGCACATACGTTGCCGCGGGATGCAGCAAGTACGTGCTGTTCCCGATCGTTCCGCCGGACGATCTGGTGCCGCAGATCGAGACCTACGGGCGGGAGATCGTGCCGCGGTTTCCGTGAGCCTGGGGATGCAATTGGACAGCGTGCAGATCGGGGTTGCGGATCTCGCGACTGCTGCGCCCGACTATGCCTGCGTGCTCGGGTTGGAGCCAGCGCGAACGGCTGGCGGCGTTGTTCGCTTCCAATTTCGGCGGGGCGCGGTCGAGCTGGAAACCGGCGCGGCGGGAATTCACTCGCTGCGCTTCGTTCCAGACGACGGCCCTGCTCCAGCATGGCCGACCGACCGCGAAGCGTTCAACGGCCTCGATGTGCGCGTCGGTCCTGCCTGCGCCGCGGCGGAAGCCGGTCTCATTGCGCCCGATTCAGTGCATGCCATCGACCACGTGGTGATCAACACGCCGGATCTCGATCGCGCGATCACGTTGTGGCGTGATCGTCTCGGGATTCGGTTGGCCCTCGATCGCGAGTTTCCGCATCGCGGACTTCGAATGGCTTTCTTCCGCAGCGCGGGGATGACGCTCGAGTTTGTCGGCAGCCTGCCGCGACCGGCATCCGGTGGTCCGGATCGGTGCTTCGGGCTCGCGTATCATGTCGAAGATCTGGCCGCTTGTCGCGCCCGGTTGCTGCGCGCGGGTGTTGACGTGTCAGAGGTCCGTGACGGCAACAAAGCCGGCACAATCGTCGCAACGGTGCGTTCTCGCACCGCCGGTGTTCCGACGCTGCTGATCGCGCACGTGCGCAGTTGAGGGGTGCACGCTCAGGCGTGCACCGCCGGCAGTCGATCGATCCATGGGCGGGCTCGCTCGAGCTGAGAGGCGACGCGGATGAGCAGATCTTCGCGCGCGTACGCCGCGATCAGTTGGATGCCGATCGGCAGTCCGGTCTCGGTCCACGCCAGGGGCAATGAAATTGCGGGCTGTCCGGTGAGATTGAATGCCGAGGTGAACGTGCTGAACGGCGTCGCGCGCAGCAGGCCGGCCAGCGGATTGTCCGGTGTCGAGGCGAACGAACCAAGCAGGGGAGGTGGCTCGGCCGTTGTCGGCGTCAGCAGCAGATCGAATCCCTGCGCCCACCAATCGGTGATGCGACGCGCATGCTGCTGGGCGAATTGAAGAGCGTGCAGGTAGTCGCGTGATGACGCTTGCCGGCCCAACTCGGCAAAGATCCAGGTCATCGGCTCGACGCCGTCGGCGTCGATGGCTTGGCCGGTTTTTCCGCTCCACACGTTGATGGCGTGCGCCGTTGCGCAGGCCAGGAGCGTGCCGAACGCGCGGGTCAACTCATTGTCGCCGAGTGCGGCAGGGTATGATGGTTCGAGCGTGTGCCCGAGCGAAGCCAGGAGTTGCGCGGCAGACTCGACCGCCGCGGCACACTCGCGATCGACGGGCATCCCGCTCGGTGCCGTCACAGTGAATCCAATCCGCAGTCGGCCGGGGTCGGCCCCAACGTTGGTGGTGAACGGAGCGGCGGGCGCTGGTGCGGTGTAGGGATCGCCCGGAACGTATCCCGCGATCGCGTCGAGAATCGCGGCGGTGTCGCGCACGCTGCGAGTCACCGAGTTCTCCACCGCGCACCCCGCCCACCGCTCGCTGACATCCGGCCCCAAGGAGACACGCCCCCGCGACGTCTTCAAGCCGACCAGCCCGCAGTGGCTGGCCGGAATCCGGATCGATCCGCCTCCGTCGGTGGCATGCGCGGCCGGGACCATTCGAGACGCTACCGCGGCGGCAGCGCCGCCGCTCGATCCGCCGGGTGATCGAGCTGGATCCCAAGGATTGCGCGTCGCTCCGTACGCGGCTGGCTCGGTCGTCGGCAACAACCCCAGTTCCGGCGTGTTGGTCTTGCCGACGAAAATGAATCCGGCCGCGCGAAACTTGGCCGCCAGATGCGTGTCGTGCGCTTCGCTCCACTGACGATCGCGCAGGGCTCGCATGCCGGCATGGAACGGATCGCCGGCCGAGTGGGCGCCGATGTCTTTGAGCAAGAACGGGACGCCGCGAAACGGCCCGTTCGGGAGATCGCCCGACTGAGCCTGCGCGCGCGCCTTCTCGAACAACGGCGTGATCACGGCGTTGAGGGCAGGGTTCACGTGCTCGATCCGCGCGATCGCCGCGTCGACAAGCTCAAGCGGGCTCACTTCGCGGCGACGAACCAGGTTGGCCTGCGCGGTCGCATCGAGGGCACTGAATGCATCGGGCATGGAATAATCTCCGCGGCGGCGGATCATGGCACAATCGTCTGGCCAGCACGAGCGCATCCAGGTCGCTCGTGAAAGGCGGAGATGCTAAGCGCGCGGGTGGTAGCACGACATCGGGTATGCGGTCCGGGCAGGAGGCGTGACATGAGTGAGAGTCGGGATGCAATCGCGACGTTGATCTATTCGTATGCGGAGATGCTGGATCTCGGCGACTTCGCCGGTGTGGCGCGGCTCTTTGAACATGCCACATACCGGACCGAGGGTCGCCGGCCGCATCAGGGCGCTGACGAAGTGAGGCAGGTGCTGGAACAGATGGTTGCAGTTTATGATGGAAGGCCTCACACCAAGCATGTGACGACCAATGTGATCATCGAAGTGGACGAGTCTAATGATAGCGGGAGTGCCCGGTCGTACTTCACCGTCTTTCAGGCGGTCGATTCGTTTTCGCTGCAACCTGTGATCGCCGGCCGTTATCACGACCGCTTTCTTCGCGTCGGCCGAACGTGGCGGTTCAGCGACCGGCTCATCTTCGTCGATCTCGTGGGTGACTTGCGTCATCATCTCCGTCGCACCCTCTAAAGTTGGCCGCGACCCCGAGGCCGACGCTCGAAGGTCGTGGCGCCTTTTGTCACTTGGCGACTGCTTTTGACGGGCCGCGCGCGGCAAGCGACGCATCGCGGCACTCCCCGGGCCTCGCGAGTCGGACGGCGCCGCATAGGTTGCGGCACTTCGTTTGCTGTGGGGCTTCTTTAGTGCCCACGCACCAAACAGCGCATTCCGTTGGTACCGACCCCTCGCGTAGTCGTATCTTTCTTCTGCTGCGATACACGATGATCGCGGCCACTGCGTACCTGCTCGTGGTCGAGGAAGGGTTCGGAGTTCCGCCGTTGGGCGCCATCCTATTGGTGGTTGTGGCGCTGGTGTCCAACGTATTCCTCTCCATGCTCGACCGCCGCTTCGCCTCGTCGTCCACGTTTGACGGCATCGTCATCTTGGTGGACACGGGGTGGATCACCCTCGCCCTGCTTCAGAGCGGACACTTCAGCGCCGACTTCTTCTATCTGTACTTTTTCATCCTCTTGCTGGCGGCCATTGGTGAGAACCTGGCCCTGATTGCGCTGGGCGCCCTCGTTGTCTGTGCGGCTTACGTGTACTTGCTGACGGTCACGGGCAATAACTGGTCATTTTGGAACTCCCCGTCGCTGATTCGCATTCCGTTCCTGTTCACCTCGGCGGCCTTCTACGGATACCTGGTGGAACAAACCCGTCGGGCCCGCCGCAAAGCCAACGAGGCCGATCGTATCAAGTCGGAATTTCTCGGGACGATCTCCCATGAGCTGCGCACACCGCTGAATGTGATCTTGGGCTATGTCGACCTGCTGCTGGACTCGGCGTTTGGTCCACTGCGATTGGAGCAGGCGCGGACGCTCGAACTGGTTCGCAACGCCGGCACCACCCTCCACGGCTTCATCGGACACCTCCTCGACGTGAGTCGCATCATCAATCGGCTGGAATCGGGGCAAGAACGGGTGATCTGCAGTGATGTCGAGCTGGCCGATCTCTTCGAGGAGCTACGCTTGGAGTTTCCCGCCGGTCTGACGATCCCCATCACGTGGCCGAGCGACGTGGGGTTGCCGATCCTGCATACCGACCGCGAGAAGCTGGCCACGATTCTACGCAATCTGGTGCAGAACGCGGTCAAGTATACCCATGAGGGCTCTGTGGCCATCGATGCCCGATACGTCCCGGCGAGCGATGATATTGAAGTGCGGGTGATCGACACCGGTTGTGGAATCCCGTCCGAGGAACTCGCTCACATCTTCGAGGCGTTCCGGCGGGCTCGGACCGCCCCGCCTGTCCCGACCCCTGCGGGAGTCGGCCTCGGGCTGTACATCGTCAAGCAATTCGTCGAACTGCTCGACGGACGGGTTGACGTCGTCTCAACACCGGGCGTCGGGTCGACCTTCGCCCTCGTCCTGCCTCGGCACTTGCGGACGGATTGTGGCCACGCAACCCGCTCGACTCCGGTGCGTCCGGACCTTGGCGCGGACCAGGGCGAGAACCATCTGCCGGCGGACGCGAGTCTTCAGACCGCGTTGAGCGTCCAAGAGGTCGTGCTGTAGGAACGCACTTCCACGCCGCTTGCATCCAGCTCGTCACAGTGCCAAAGGCGAGGCGAGCGATGAAGCACTCTCCCCGTTTTCTCAAGCTGGTTGACGAGGCCCGGCGACGAGTTCGAGAACTCCGCGTTGCCGACGTCAAAGCGATGATGGATCGCGGCGAGCGGTTTCAGTTGATCGACGTTCGCGAAGAGAGTGAGTGGGCCAACGGCCACCTGCCCGGTGCGTGCCACCTGTCGAAGGGCATCATCGAGCGCGACATTGAAATCGCCATTCCGGATCTCAATGTGCCGATCGTCCTGTACTGCGGCGGCGGATATCGTTCCGCGTTGGCGGCCGACAACCTGCGCACCATGGGCTACACCAACGTCGCATCAATGGACGGCGGGTGGCGGGAGTGGACCGCCGCCGGCCTCCCGACCAAGGTCTCGCGTTAGCGGGCTAGATCCGCATCGTTCGCCACACCCCGGCGCGAAAACGCGCCAGCCACATCGCGCCGAGGGCCGTCACGTATCCCAACTCACCGAGCCAGGCGCCGGTCACGCCGCCTTCCAGCGCGACGGCGAGCAGGTAGACCAGCGGCAATCGCAGCAGCCACGCCAGCGTGGTCTGGGCAACGAACGGCCATCGTGTATCGCCTGCGCCGCGGAGTC
This sequence comes from Binatia bacterium, assembly GCA_035541895.1. Classification (GTDB taxonomy): domain Bacteria; phylum Desulfobacterota; class Binatia; order HRBIN30; family JACQVA1; genus DATKMK01. The sequence goes on from DATKMK010000114.1 coordinate 138,133, forward strand.
CGCCGGCGGCAATAATGCCGATCGCGTCGACGAGCTGAAAGAGCGCGCCCAGCGCGAGCAAGGGTCGCCCGAGACGCAGCAGTTCGGAATTGGTCGTGAAGATGCCGAGCAAGAAATCGGGCATCGTGAGGAACAGCGTGGCGACGATCGCAGCCAATCCCACGCCGAGCTTGATCGCGGACCAATGACTGCGCTCGGCGGCCGCGAGATCGCGCGCGCCGACGTAGCGTCCGACCAATGCGCCCGACGCGATCGAGATGCCGACGGCCTGCATGAATGACAACGACAGCAATTGGATGATGGCTTGATTGGCTGCGATCGCGAGATCGCCCATGCGCGCAATCAACGTGGAGAACATCGCAAACGACAGCATATCGAGGACCCACTGCCCGCCGATCGGCAATCCGACGGACAGGAGGCGCGCAATCGACGCGCGCTCCGGAGCCACGGGCGCGGTTCGGAAGCGCGTCCGCACGCGTGGTCGGAGCAGTGCCACCAGCAAGACGACACTGTAGAACCACAACGCGATCGCCATCGCCGCGCCGGCACCGGTCACGCCCCATACCGGCAAACCGAAGCGACCGTAGACCAGGCCGTAGGCGAGCACTACATTGACGGCGATCTCAACCAGTGACGCCACCAGCGGCGTGCGGGTGTCGCCGATGCCGCGGAAGAACGAGGTGAACACGATCGCGGGCACCAGCGCCGGGGCGCCGCATAGCCGCGCGCGCACGTACGGCACGGCCAGCGCTTGCAACTCGGCAGACGGATTCAACACCTGCAAGAGCGTTGGGAACAGCAGGGCGATCAACGCGGCCCACGCCAGGATCACCGGGCCCAGCGCATAGAGCGCTTGCCACACCCACCGTCCACATCCGCCATGTTCCTTGGCGCCGTAAGCTTGCGAGACGAAGGTCTGCACGGCGCTGCCGGCTCCGAAAAACGCGCACAGCAACGTCCACACCCAGATGCCCCCGAACCCCACGGACCCCAACTCGGTGACGCCGAGATGCCCGACGATCGCCGAGTCGATCACCTGCATGAGGGTTTCCGACAGCGTTTGCAGCACGGCCGGATAGGCCAGCGTGGCAACCTCCAACACACCGCCCGGAACCCGGACGGTGTCGACCGAGACCGCTTCAACTCTGGTTGCCATACGCGCTCCTAAAACACCGAAGGCCGCGAACGCCTTACGCGTCCGCGGCCTTCGGTGCCGAGCATCGGGCCATTCCGCCGTTCACGAGCGGGCGCGCGTCATGTCTCTCCAACGATCGCCGTTCCCAACGGCGATCTCGAAGAGCGCGACAAGTCTCGACGCATTCACCCGCATCAATTGTCTCTCCAAAGGCGGTCCCGACGTACCACGGTCGGGTCCGCGCCGGCAAGAAGTCGCTTCCGCCGATCGTGGAACGCCGACTACTCGATCGTCACTTCCTTTAGATACGCGGCGACTTCGGCGGCGGTCGGCTTCAGCGGCGTAGTCTTTCCCGCCTTCATCTGATTCACACACTCGCCGGCCGCCAGTCGCTTCGGGGTGGTGTCGCCGCTGCGCGCGGCCGCGTCGATTGTGCCATCGAGGGCGCAAATGACGTCGCGATCGGTGTCGCCCCACAGCACGGTGCCACGAACACCCGCGATCGTAGTCGGCGTTCGGATTTCGTAATCGGTGGGTCCGGTGAGAAACTTCGATACCGCGAGTTTGAACTTGCCGACGAGGATGTCGAGACGCGCGTTCCGACGATCGGAGGCGAGGGCAAAGGTGTCCAACCGGACACGGCTCTGTGGGCCGACATCGAGCACCGAATCGTCGGCCAGCAGGATTTTCACTTTCGAGACGGCGTCAGTCTCGACGATCTCGCCGACCGCCACGGAATCCCCGCGATGCAGTGGCTGCGGCGCGCTTCCGCGGGTCACCGTCGGAGTGCCGCTGATGCGCGCAACCTGCGCGACCTCCGTGGCGAGAGCGGTCGCACCGGCCGCCGCCAAGGCGATGAACCCGATTGCGCCCAACGCCGGCTTCACATGTATTCCGGCTGGCGCGACAGCTTGCCGAAGAGTTCGTCCTTGCGAGCGATCAGATCGGCCACGGTGAACGCTGCGCCCGGCTGGCTGATCTGATTGACTTGGTGCCAGCCCTTCACCAGCGCGATCTCACCGCCCCACACGATGAAACCCTGACCGTTGATGTCGGCCGCGGCGTCGCTGGCGAGGAAGGTCACGAGTTGCGCCGGCCACGCCGGGTGGAAGACGTCGAAGCCGCTCTCCGGCTTCGCGAACATGTCGTGATTCGGCATGGTGTCGGTCATGCGCGTGCGGGCGCGCGGCGCGATGAAATTGGCGGTAACGCCGTACTTGCCCATCTCGCGCGCGATGCTGATGGTCAAGGCCGCGATCGCCGCCTTGGCCATTGCGTAGTTGCTGTTGCCCGCCGACCCCATCAGACCCGCTTCCGACGAGGTGTTGATGATGCGTCCGAACGTGGTGCCGCCGCTTCGCTTGGCGGCCTCGCGCCAGCGCGCGCAGGCGTGACGCGTCATCGCGAAATGGCCCTTGCAGTGGACTTTGAGCACGAGGTCGAACTCGTCTTCGGCCATGTTGAAGTTCATCCGGTCGCGCAAGACGCCGGCATTGTTCACCAGGATGTCGAGACGCCCGTAGGTGTCGTAGGCGTGCTCGATGATACGACGCGCGCCCTCCCAATTGGCGATGTCTTCGTAATTCGCGGCGGCCTCGCCGCCAGCGGCCTTGATCTCTGCGACGACGGCAGCGGCCGGCGATTGATCCTGTCCCTCGCCGGAGACGGATACGCCGACATCGTTGACGATCATGCGCGCGCCCTCGGCGGCCAGCGCCAGGGCCTCCTCCCGGCCGAGCCCGCGGCCCGCGCCGGTGACGATTGCGACTCTCCCAGTCAGTTGCGACATGACACTCCTCTCGAAACGGGCGATCGTTCTGACTAGTCGCCGCCGCGTTGAGAGTCAATTGCCGGAGCGTTCGATCGCGCCCGCAAGCGGCGCGGCACTGCCGGCTTCCAAAATGCGCAACACGTCGCCGTACATGCCGCGTTTGAGCGCGCCGTAAATTTCGCGATTCTTGTCCGCGAGTGCTGCCGCGCGAGCGATCGCGCGCGGCAAGACGTCGGCCGCCGGCACCGCGTCGTCGACGATGCCCCGATCGCGGGCGTCGCTGCCGCCGAGACGAGCGCCGGTGAGGATCGTGTCGCGAAACGCCGCTGGCGAGAGACGATTCTTGATCAGCGCCGTCATGCCCGGGGCCAGTGGGAGATTGATGTCGACTTCCGGGAGACAGAAGAACCCGCGATCCGCGCGCATCACGCGGAAGTCGTGCGCGAGCGCCATCATGCCGCCCGCAGCGAAGGCGTGGCCGTTGATTGCGGCGACCGTCGGCACGGTACACGCCATGATTCGCCCGAGGAAGCGTAGGACCGCGCCGACGAACGTACCGCTCTCGCCGGCGCCCTCGCCGGACATCCACGCGAGATCGAGACCGTTCGAATAGAATTTGTCTTGGCCGACCGTGACCAGCGCGGCCGGTCCGCTCGATCGCTCGACCGTGTCCAACGCCTCGTTGAGCGCCGTCAGGAACGGACCATTGAAGCGGTTCTCGCCGCTCTGCATGCGCAACACGAACACGTTTCCGTCGCGTCGGAGATCAATCAGTGACATGGCGCACCTCTTCGCGTCCTCGGAACGTAACGGCTTGCTGACTCTGATGCCAGTCGGTGGCGCGCGTTTCTTCGTTCGTGCGCGGCACTGGCTTGCGGCGACCCGGACAAGTCGGTACAGCCTCGCGACCATGTCGATCGGATGCGAGAAGGGGTTCGAGTGACGCCGCAGCAGGAACGCATCGGTTTGCTCAGCGCCGCGGTGTGTGCGCTCAACGGCGCCTTCGTTCCGGCGGTTGCCAAACTCACCACCAGTCGCGGCGAGCCGCTGTTCGTGGCGGCCGCGACCAGCGTCTTCGCCGGAATGTGTGCCGCCGCTGTCTTGAGCGTGCGTGGCGAGCTGCGGGTGCTCGCGCGGCCAACCGTCGGTCCGCGCCTGGTCGCCGTGGCGGCTCTCGGCACGGCCGCAGCGTTCTTTCTGTTCTTCCTCGGAGCGAGCCGAGCAAGTGCGATCGACGCGGTGTTGTGCTTGCAGATCGAACCAGCGTACGCGCTGCTGCTCGCGTGGCTGGTACTCGGCCATCGCCCGACGCTCCGCCGCATCGGTGCGATCGCAACGCTGCTCGTCGGAATCGCCTTGGCGATGGGTGCGCACGGAGTGTCGGGCTCACCGGGCATGTGGATTCTTCTCGTCACCCCGTTGTGCTGGCAGGCGTCGCACTTGATCGTGTTGCGTGGACTCGTCGGCATCACGCCGTCGATCTTGACCGGCGCGCGCTACATTCACGGCGGATTGCTGCTCGCGCTCGGATGGTTGATCAGCGGCGGTGTCACGCGACTCCCGGCGACCGACGTGGTGCTCGGGCAACTGCCTTGGTTGGCGGTGCAAGGCGTGGTGTTGAGCTACGCCGGGACACTGTTGTGGTACGGAGCCATCACGCGGCTCGATCTGGCGCGCACGACCGCCATCGTGGTGCCGTCGGTGCCGCTGCTCTCGCTCGGCGCGAGTTTTCTCATTCTCGGCGAGGTGCCGTCGGGGCTGCAGTGGGTCGGTTTGGCGCTCACCGCCGGGGGGGTGCTGGCATTCATTACAGCCCCACACGCGGCGTCCGCTTGACAATTCACGGTGCTTCGGTCGATCACCTGCCACCGACATGGAGCAGAAGCGCGCAGGAATGCGGGAGTCGGCGCATGCCCAGAGCGCTGAAACCCAGCGGGCGCGGCGGCATCTGACGCGGTGCCGGGGCGCGTCGTCGTGCACCGCCCGGCGGAGATCTACATGCGATCAGCAGCGACGGTGGTGCGAGTGGACGCGATGAGGGAACTGCCCGGCGTTCAACCGCGCGACGAATACAACCGCAGCTTGCTGGCCAACGTTCATCCGGCCGACTGGGTGAATCCGGAACCGGCGCCGCGATACAACCTCGTCGTCATCGGAGCCGGAACGGCCGGGCTGGTCACGGCGGCGGGAGCCGCCGGCCTCGGCGCCAAGGTGGCCCTCGTCGAACGCCACCTGCTCGGCGGCGATTGCCTCAATGTCGGCTGCGTACCGTCGAAGTGCCTGATCCGATCGTCGCGCGTCGCCGGCGAACTGCGCGATGCCGCGGAACTGGGCTTCCGCGTTCCCGCGGGAGTCGAGGTGGATTTCGGGGCCGTGATGGCGCGCATGCGGCGGTTGCGCGCGCACATCAGCCATCACGACTCGGCGCAGCGATTTCAGCACGAGCTGGGTGTCGACGTCTTTATCGGCGATGCGCGCTTCGTTGACGGCGACACCGTCGAGGTCGCCGGCAAGCGCCTGCGCTTCAAGAAGGCCGTGCTCGCCACCGGCGCGCGTGCGGTGCATCCACCGATCGCCGGACTCGCCGACGCCGGCTTTCTGACCAACGAGACGGTGTTCAATCTCACCGAGCGCCCGCGGCGGCTGGCGGTGCTCGGCGGCGGGCCGATCGGCTGCGAGCTGTCGCAGGCGTTTCGCCGCTTCGGTTGTGAAGTCACGCTGATCGAGATGGAGAATCAATTTCTCGCCCGCGAAGATCGTGACGCCGCGGCGATCCTGGCCGACGCATTCCGGTGTGACGGTGTCGGCGTCAAGCTCAACACGATGGTCAAGAAGGTATCGGTCTCGGGTCGCGACAAACAACTGCATCTCGCCGGCGACGGCGGCGAGCAGGTGTTGATAGTCGATGAGATCCTTGTCGGCGTCGGGCGCGCGCCGAACGTCGAGGGCCTCAATCTCGAAGCGGTCGGCGTTGCCTACGACAAGGGCGGCGTGGAGGTGAACGACTATTTGCAAACCACCAACCCGCGGATCTACGCCGCCGGCGACATCTGCCTGCGCCACAAGTTCACCCACGCCGCGGATTTCGCCGCGCGCATCGTCATCCAGAACGCGCTGTTCCTTGGGCGCAAGAAACGCAGCGCACTCACCATGCCGTGGTGTACGTACACCGAGCCGGAGATTGCGCACGTCGGTCTCTACGAGCGCGACGCACAGCAACGCGGCATCGCGCTCGATACCTTTGTGATGCCGCTCGAGCAGGTCGATCGGGCACTGGCGGACGGCGAGTCGGACGGATTTGTGAAAGTGCACGTCAAGAAGGGCAGCGACCAGATTCTCGGCGCGACGATTGTCGCGCATCACGCCGGCGAGATGATCAGCGAGATCACGCTCGCCATGGTCGCGAAGGTCGGCCTCGGTGCGATCGCGGGCGTGATTCATCCGTACCCCACGCAAGCCGAGGCGATTCGCAAACTGGGCGACGCCTACAATCGCACGCGCCTCACTCCGTGGGTGAAGCGCCTGTTCCAGCGTTGGTTGGCGTGGACGCGCTGAGTGCGGATGATGCCCCGATGACATGCCAAGAATTCAATGCGTTCGTGCTCGCGTATCTGGCGGACGAGTTGCCGGCCGCCGAACGAAGCGCGTTCGAAGCGCATCTCGGCGAATGCCCCGAGTGCGTGGAGTTTTTGAAGAGCTATCGGCAGACCATCGAATTGGAGAAAGGAAGTTTCCCGCCTGGCTCCAATGGCGTCGCGGGCGGCGTGCCCGAGCGTCTCGTGCGTGCCATTCTGGCGGCGCGGCCGAAGAAGTAAGTACGCGATCCACAACAGCGGAAGGAGCGAGAGCATGGCTCAGAAGGTGACCAAATCGGAGGACGAGTGGTGCCGCGAACTCACGCCGGAGCAATTTGCGGTGTGTCGCAAGAAAGGCACCGAGCGCGCATTCACCGGCGCATACTGGGACAATCATGAGCCCGGTATGTATCACTGCGTCGCGTGCGGCGCGCCGCTGTTCAGCTCGGACTCGAAGTTCGACTCCGGTACCGGTTGGCCGAGCTTCTGGGCGCCGGCCGATCCGGCCGCCGTCGGCACCGAAGATGATCGGAGCTTGTTCATGCGGCGCACCGAAGTGCATTGCGCGAGCTGTCGCTCTCATTTGGGCCACCTCTTCACTGACGGGCCGGCACCGACTGGGCTACGTTACTGCTTGAATTCGGTCAGTCTCGATTTCAAACCGAAGCCGTAGCCGCACGCTCCACAATCGCCGCAATTTGATTGCGCGGTCCGTGGCCTTTCTCGCTGCGGGTCAGCGAGAAATTTCTTGACGCCCAAGATCACACCGGTGTATTCGGGTGCCGGTCGCCGTTCGGTCACAGGCCAATCCTTCAGCGCCGCCGCTGCGTGTAGTCTTCCGGGGGGAACGATGGCAGCACGATACGCGCTCCGCATACTGTCGGGATATTCTGTCTTCGTCTTCTTTTGCTTTGCAGGGTCCTGGGTTCGCCCAGCCGCAGCGACCAATGTGTCGGGAAGCTGTCCCGCCGGCGGCTTCACTGCCGCCGGCAGCCCATGGGACTTCACGGGCGCGGTCACGATCGCGGCGGCGACCACGTGTACGGTCCAGGCCGGCGCGACGCTCAATGGAAACGGACACGGGCTGACGGTGAACGGGACGTTGAACGCACAGGGAACGAGCACGGGCAGTCGGGACGTGGTGTTCAACAACATCCAGGTGTCGTTCGGCACGACCGGGGCGGGGCTGCTGAAGTACTGCACGGTGAATCAGAATCCGAGCGGG
>DATKMK010000115.1:0-18474 GCA_035541895.1 Binatia bacterium
AAGAAGCTCGGCGCGCGATCATCGCCGACTGGGTGGTTGGCGTTCGATCGTTGCCGCGTGCCGAAGCGGTACACCATCGGCAAGCCGCATCTCGGATTCTTCTATGCCGATCGTAACCTGATGATCGAGCGGCTGATCGGCGGTGTGGCTGCGGTCGCGGCGGCCCAGCTCGCGCTCGATTTCACCATCGAACGCCTGCGCAATCGCATGGCGTTCGGGCAACCCATCATCAGCCTGCAGGCAATTCGCCATCGCTTGAGCGAACTCGCAGCGCAGCTCGAAGCTTGCCGGCACTTTGTCTACGCGATCGCGGAACGCTTCCGCGACGGGCACATCGAAGCCAAAGAAATCTGCATGATTAAGCTGCATGTCTACGAGACCGTGCAGCACATCGTGGAGCAGTGCATTCAGTATCACGGCGGTCACGGGTTCCTCGAAGAGAATTGGATTGCCCGGCTGTATCGTGATATTCGGCTGCTCACCATTGGAGCGGGAAGCTCGGAGCTCATGAAGGACCTCATCGCCGGCTATTTGCGCCTGTGAGATCGATGTCCTCGTCGCGTCGCGTCGTGATCACCGGCCTTGGCGTCGTCAGCCCGTTGGGTACGGGTATCGACTGCTTTTGGATGGGTCTCCTTGCGGCGCGTAGCGCCGTGCAACGCATCACCCGCTTCGACGCGACGTCGTACCCGTGCCAGCTCGGCGGCGAAGTGCGCGACCGCAGCTACGAAGATCTGCTCGAACCGCGCAAGTTGCGGACGACTACTCACGTGACGCAGTTGGCGATGGCCGCGGCGGAACTGGCCTTGCGCGACGCGCGCATGCCGGCGCGCAGCTATGAGCCCGACCAAATCGGCGTCTGCATCGGCACCGCGCTCGGCGGTTGGCGCGAAGCGGCGCAGCAGCACATCATCCTGCTCGAACGCGGGGCGCGCCGCGTCAACCCGTTCGTCTCCAACGGTACCCCCAATCATGCGCCGGGCATCGAAGTCGCCAATCTGATCGAAGCCCGCGGCGCGCAACTGACGTTTTCGAGCGGCTGTCCGGCCAGCCTGCAAGCGATCGGACACGGGGCGCAGCTCGTGGCGAACGGAGATCTCGATGTATGCCTGGCCGGCGGCGCCGAGAGCCCGCTGACGCCGACGGTCATCGCCGGCATGAGCCGGACTTTGGAACTCTCGACCTTGAACGACGATCCCGCACATGCGTCGCGCCCGTTCGATCGCGATCACGCCGGCATGGTGCTCAGCGAAGGCGGGTGCTTCCTGGTGCTCGAAGCGGCCGAGCGCGCACACGCGCGGGGCGCTGCAACATACGCCGAGATCGTCGGTTCCGCGTCATCGTGCGACGCTGCTGGGATGTACGGTTTCGATGAATCCGGCGACACCGGCGCACGGGCGATCCACCGGGCGTTAAATCGCAGTGGGCTCAGTGCCACCGACATCGACTATGTCTGCGCCCATGCCAACTCCTCGCCCGCCTTCGACCGCAAGGAGACGCTGGTGATCAAGCGCGCGTTCGGCGAGTGCGCCGCGCGCCTGCCCGTCAGCTCGATCAAGGGCGTGCTTGGCCATCCGTTCGGTGCGTCCGGTGCGTTCCAGGTGGCTGCGGCGGCGATGGCGCTGCGCGAGCAACTCATCCCGCCGACGTGTAATTTCGAAACCCCCGATCCCGAGTGCGACCTCGACTACGTCCCCGGCGAAGCCCGCGCCGCCCACCTACGCCACGCGCTGGTGACCAGCTACGGCTACGGCGGGGTTAATTCGTACGTGATCCTTCGCGGTCTGAACGCAGCCTAGTAGGACAGCTGGCGACGTTGACTACGCGGCGACTGGCGGCTGCTGCGTCCCCTCGCTGCGCCCGCTCGACGCAAGCCGCAGGAACCGCGGCTCGAAAAGCAGCGCGAGTGCCGGAATCACGGTGAGCGTCGCGAGCGCGCTGACGGAGACGATCAAGGCCGTCAGCAGACCCAGTCGCGTCCAAATCATGAAGCCGGCCAGCGGCAAGACCAAGTAGCCGAGCGCTACGGCCGACGAGACGAAGAAGATCGCCTTGCCTGACGAGCGCAGGCTTGCGCGAATTGCGTCGGCCATCGACGCAGTGGTCGCGTACTCTTCGCGTATGCGGAAGATCAAATAGATCGCGAAGTCGGCACCGATGCTCACGCCCATCGAGGTGATCGCCGCCGAGGTCATGTCGAGCCAGATTCCCGCCCAACCCATCACGCCCAAGTTGATCGCCACCGCGGCGAGCAGCGGCATCAGTGTGAACACCCCACCAACCACCGATCGCAGCACGATGGCGGAGAGCGCGAAAATGATCGCGCTCACTTGCAGCATGTTGACGATCTTCTCGTGCACGACCACGTCGTTCATCGCGGTCTGCACCCCGATGGTGCCGCCGGCGATGCCGACCGACACCGGCAAGCCGCGGAAGCGCTCCGCGACATACTGCTGGAGCCGCGCAATCAGCGCGCGCGAGTAGGCGGCATCGTCGGTCTTGCTCAAGCCGCGAATGACGGCTCGCTGATATCCCGGGTCGACGAACCCGCTGAGCCCGTCGGGGCCCGCCGACAAGCTGTAGAGGAAGAGGTACTGGGCAATCAGACGGGCGTTGTCGGGAATCGCGTAGGCCGACGGGTCGCCGCCGTTCATCGCTTGATGCATGCGTTTGACGTGATCCGCGATCGAGGCCACCCCGCTCACGGTCCCATCCGACTCCATGAAACGTTCGAGGTCGCTCATGGCGTTGAGTACGGCCGGATCTTGTAGCGCGTTCTCGCGCTCGCCTTCGATCAGCAGGCGGACCGAAGCCGTTCCCGGCAACTTCTCGTTGAGCAGCGCGTCATCCTGGCGAACCTGTGTCGACGCCGAAAACCACAGCCGAAAGCTATTGTCGGCTTGAATCTGTAACGCTCCGGCGAGGAACACGATGACCAGGGCAACGGCGCTGCCAAGTACCGCGCGGGGCTGTGTCACGACAAGGTGCGCGACGCTCTCGAGGGCGCGATCGAGCCACTGGGATTGGCCCTCGCGACGAGTCTCGCGCTGTTTGGGCGTGGGCAACAAGCTGCGACAGGCCGGCGTGAAGGTCATCTCGATCACCAGCGCGCTGAGAATGCCGGAGGCCAGCAGCATGCCGAACACCCGCACGCTGGTCACGCCGAAGGTCATCAGCGATCCGAAGCCGGCCGAAGCGATCAAGCCCGCCGTCAGCATGACCGGCCCCACGGCTGTGACCGACCGCACCACCGCCTCAGCGCTGTCACCGCACCTGGCGTACTCCTCGTAGTAGCGTTTGAGGATCTGCACCGCGTGACCGGCGGCGACCGCGAGAATCACCACCGGCGTCACCGCGCTCCAGGTGTCCATCGGCTGCCCGCTCCACCCCATGATCGCCAACGCCCAGATCACGCTCAGCAGCGCGGTCACCAACGGCAAAAACATCGCTTGCAACGTTCGAAACGCCTCGTAGTGCACCAACCCGATCACCACCACCGCGATCGGGAACAAGATGCCGACCAGCGCGGTGTAGCGAGCGAGCGCCGCGCGCAGAATCGGCGCGCCCGCCAGCGCAATGCGGACCGACTCGTCGCGTTCGGGTGCGATGATGGCCTCGATGCGTTTGGCGATCTCGGGATCGGGCAGGCGGTCGTCGAACTCGACCACGATCACCGTCGCGGTTTCATCCGGCGAGACCAAGTTGCCGCGAAACAACTTGTCGGCATGCACCGCGTCGCGCAGGTGCTGAATCTCTTCTGCGGTGGTCGGCGGCGCTTCCATGAGCGGATGCACGTCCATTGTTCCGTCCGCGCCCGCGGTCACTGCCTTTACCGCCGGAGACGCCAGGCCGAACAGATTGGTTTCGAGAACGCCGGGCGTGTCGCGCAGCGCTTGGGTGATGCGAAAGATCTTCCCGAGTATGGTGGGCGTGTAGATGTCCCCATGCGTCGCGACGATGCCGATCACCGGTATCGCTTCCCCGCCGAACAGGTCGGAGATGCGGTTCTGGATTTGCACGTACGGATGCTGCTGCGGCAGCGATTCGCGCCGCCGAATTTCGAGATGCAAATGGCGGAGCTGGGTGGCCAGCACTGCGGTCGCGAGCAGGATGACGCAGACAACCGCTACACGATGGCGAACCACGAAGCGAACATATCGCTCCATCGTCCTCCCCTCCGATCTTGGCTTCTGCGCGCCATCGGTGTCACAAACGGCGCGCACCGTACTACGCCGCTACATCGGCGTTCAAGCCTGCACCTAGGACCCCGGCCAAGGTGCAACGACGCTTGTCGTCTTAGACGGCGTCGACTCGGGCCAGCCGCTCGCCGTCCATTCAATGGAGGAAGGTTTCGGTCTGCCCGATCGGTTGCAGCACACCGAAGCGTTGCATTTTGCGCATCAGCGTGTTGGCCTCGGCGAGGAGTGCGCGCCGTAGGCCGGGTTTGTTGGTGCGGCCGAGCCATTCACGCAGCGTCTGCAAATCGCGGCCGAGCTGGGCCATCTCCGTGAGGCGACGGCTCAGTCTGCGGTCGTGCGGCACGCGTTCGACCGCGATCTGCCATTGCGCCAGTTGCTGATCGATCGCGTTGAGCGAAGGATCGAAGAGGCTGTCGGTGCCCACCGCAGCCGGCGGGGTGGGCGCCGTCGCCGGCGAGATGGCGGCGCGTTTGCCCGCCGGCTTGGGCGGCGCCGCGAAGCCGTATTTGCGCATGACGCCGACCACGACGCCGCGAATGCACATGTTGCCGCCGCGCACGATCAGCGGCAGGAGATCGGGATTCGCCGGCTGCAATCGGATCGCCCCGTCGGGCTCGTGATAGAGCTTCTTCACCGTAACGCAGCCGTCGATCTCGGCGACGACGGTCTGGCCGTCTTCGGCCGTCTCCCGCGGTTGGACGATCAGAAAATCGCCGTCGTGAATGCCTTCGTCGATCATCGAGTTGCCGCGCACGCGCAGCGCGAAGACCTTCCTGCCGCCCCACAACGCCGCCGGAACCGTCAACGTGTCATCGAGCACAAACGCCTTGTACGGCTCGCCCGCCGCCACCACGCCGAGCAACGGGATCTCGACGACCTCGTCAACCGATTCCTCGTACAGCTCGAACGTTGCCTCCATCGTCATCCTCCGGTGAGATCACCAGTATGCGAAGAGAAGGCGAAACTCAAGCCCGGCCACTACGCCAAGCCGAGGCGCACGAACTGATCTTCCGGGGCGTCGATTTCTTTGAGGGCAACTCGAAGCTGCTCGGCGGCGCGCTGCTCGGCGGGCGAGCCGGCGAGATTGCGTTCCTCATTGGGATCATTGGTCAGATCGAACAACGCGTTGCCGTGGAATTCGCCGTACGCCCAGAAGGGCAGGAAATCCCCATCAGCGAAAGGCTGCCGGATTACCGGAACGCTTGTGCCCGGCATGCGATCGAGCCGTGCACGGTGGTCGGGTTGCGGCAGGCGCAGGTCGGGCACCGACACCACCGGCATGGTCGACCAGCGGTTCGACCACATGCTCAGCGGCGCGTTGGGGCCGATCGGTGCACGCGCGTACTTGGTGGCGCCATCGATGACGTGCAGTTCGCGTCCCCATACCCCCGACAGCACGGAGTTGCGGATGGTTGTGACCTCGCCGCGGATCAACGGCGCCAGCGATCGGCCGTGGGTGCGATGCCCGACGCTGACGCCGAAGATGTGGGTCAACGTCGCGAACAGGTCGACGCTGGTGGTGAGTGCCGACGAGGTTCGCGGCGCGACGCCCGGCCAGGCAATGAGGAGCGGAATGTGCCCGAGCGGTTCGTACACCGGCACCGCGGGCTTGCCCCAGATGTCCTTCTCGCCGAGGTAGTGGCCGTGATCGGTGCAGACGATCACCGCGGTCGAGTCCCAAAGCGCGTTGCGGTCGATGGCATCGAGGACGCGGCCGAACCAGCGATCGATCATCGTCAGCTTGCCGCCGTAGCCGGCGCGAATCTGCCGCGCCTGGTCGGCGGTGAGAGCGCCCTTCTGCTGCGCGCCGCGCATGTACGGCGGCCAGATCAGATGCGGGCCCTGCCACGCCGGGTCGTACATCGATGCGTACGGCTCGGGTGTGTCGAACGGTTCGTGCGGATCGAACTCGTCGACGAACAGCAAGAAGCGATCGTGAAACCGCGCGTGCTCGTCGAGCCATTGGGCGGTGGCCGCCATCGTGCGTGGACCCGGGAAGTCTTCTTCACCGCGGAAGTAGCCGCGCGAATTGTCGTACGGCATGTGGCCGCGGCCGAACGACGGCGCGCCGATCCAGCTCGGGTCGGGTCGCGTCTTCCATGGGTCGCCCTCATGGCCGCGTTGATAGTCCCACGCAGTGAATTCGCAGTGGTAGTTTTCGCCGCCGGTCTCGAACAGATGCGGGTGGTCGGTGATCAGCATCGTGGTCACGCCGGCCGCGCGCAGGTAGGCGGTTACCGGATGTTCCCAGATCTCGATCGAGCCCCACGGCTTCCATGGAAAGTCGAGCGCGCCGCACAGGATGTCGTGACGCGCCGGCAGGCACGGGAGCGAGCCGGCGTAATGCTGCTCGAATCGAATCGCGCGGTGCGCGAAGCGATCGAGATGGGGCGTGGCGAACTCCGTGGCGCCGTAGGCGCCGAGCAGATGGCGGTTGAGACTATCGAGCAGGATCACAATCGCGTTGCGCGGCAGTGAGGGTTCACGATCGGTTGATACGCTCTTCATCGCTAAGTGCTTACGCCGACTGCAGGCCATCTGTACAGCCCGAAGATTCTCGGCCAGTTCGGCTTATTTTCTGCCCGAAATCAGGCAGATTTCTTGATTTCATCGGCACCAGGTGCTCTTCTCTTCGCCAATGGATGGCGAAGCGGATCTGGCCGACTTGGTCGAGCATCTCGGAAGAAGCAGCCGACTCGAGGCCGGCGAGGCGCGCCGGCTGATTGATGAAGTGCTCAGCTACTTCGGCGACACCGTCGAGCAGTTCGTCCGCCGCCGGCATTCGCAACTACAGGCGGAGCAATACAAGAACGAAGAGATCTTCGACCGCATCAGCGCCGAGCTGCGCGCCCGGCGCTTCGCCGCGCCGCCGCTCTCGGCGCGCCAGATTCGACGATTGATCTACGGCTAACATCACGGAGGTCACCATGTGCGGCATCGTTGGCTACGTCGGCAAGCAGGACGCTACCCCGATTCTGATCGCCGGGCTGCATCGGCTGGAGTATCGCGGCTACGATTCGGCCGGCGTGGCACTCATCGGCCGCCGCGGCCTCAAGGTGCACAAGGCCGCGGGCAAGATCCGCCAGCTCGAGGACACGCTGCCGAAGCGACTCAAAGCAACCGTCGGAATCGCCCATACGCGCTGGGCGACGCACGGCGAGCCGACGGACGTCAACGCACATCCCCACACCGACTGCGCCGGCAACGTCGCCGTAGTGCACAACGGCATCATCGAGAACGCCGCCGGACTGCGTGCGCAACTCGAAGCCACGGGGCACGTGTTTCGATCGGACACCGACACCGAGGTGCTGGCACACTTGATCGAGGCGATGGGCGACGGCGACCTGCCGGGCGCCGTCCGCCAAGCGTTGGCGGCAGTCGAAGGGACGTACGGCGTTGCCGTCGTCGACGCGCGCCATCCGGATTGCATCGTCGCCGCGCGCAACGGCAGCCCGGTGGTGATCGGTCTCGGCGAGCGCGAAATGTTCATTGCCTCCGACGTGTCAGCGCTGGTGCGTCACACGCAGCAGGTGGTGTACCTCGACGATCGCGAGGTCGCGACCGTGCGCGCCGCCGGCTTCGAAACCAGCACGCTCGATGATCGTCCGACGCAAAAGCGTCCGGCGACGGTGCAGTGGGGACATGAAGCCTACGACCGCGGTTCGCACGCGCACTTTCTGCTCAAAGAGATCATGGAACAGCCCGATGCGTGCGAGCGCACCCTCAAGGGCCGACTGGACACCCAATTTCAGACCGCGCGCCTCGGTGGCCTCACGCTCAACGCACGCGATCTGCTGGACATTCGACGCATCAAGATCCTCGGCTGCGGCTCAGCGTACTACGCCGGCCTGAGCGGCGCGCACGTGATCGAGCGCCTCGCGCGCATTCCCGCCGAGGCCGAGCCCGCGTCGGAGTTCCGCTACCGCAATCCGGTGATCGAGAAGGACACCCTTTACGTCGCCGTCAGCCAATCGGGCGAAACCGCTGACACGCTCGCCGCGGTTCGCGAAGTTCAGCGCAAAGGCGGCCGCGTGTTGGGCGTCGTCAACGTCGTCGGCAGCACCATCGCGCGCGAGTGCGGCGGCGGCGTCTACATTCACGCGGGCCCCGAAGTGTCGGTCGCCTCGACGAAGACCTTCACCTGTACGGCGGTCGCCTTCGCGTTGCTCGCGCTGCATCTCGGGCGCATTCGCGATCTCTCGCCCGCCGACGGCAAGCGGCTGGTCGACGCGCTGCACCGCTTGCCCGAGCAGATGCGCCAGATTCTCCGCGACGCCGATGCGATCCGCGCCGTCGCGCTGAAGTACGCCAAACGCCGCAACGCATTTTTCATCGGCCGCGCCGCGGCTTACCCGATCGCGCTCGAAGGCGCGCAGAAGCTCAAGGAAATTTCCTACATCCACGCCGAGGCCTATCCCGCGTCGGAGCTGAAGCATGGGCCGCTCGCGCTTATCAGTCCCGACACGCCCACGGTTGCGATCCTGCCGCACGACGATCTGTACGAGAAGTCGCTGTCGACGATCGAAGAGATCCGGGCCCGCCGCGGCCCCGTGATCGCCGTCACGCATCCGGGCGACGAGCGGTTGCCCACCAAGGTCGACGACCTCCTGTTGGTGCCGCCGACCGACGCCGCGCTCAATCCGATCCTGCTGACGTTGCCGCTGCAGCTGTTCGCGTACCACTGCGCGGTCGCACTCGATCGTGACATCGATCAGCCGCGCAATCTCGCGAAGAGCGTGACGGTGGAGTGAGAGCGGCAGCCGCCGTCGGAATCTTGCGCAGGCGCCGCCCATTGTGCGACGGTGCAAGAATCGTTGTATATTGGTGATCAATAGGGTCACGTTCGCCAGTCGACTCGTCCGAGGCGAGTGAATTGCTCCTGCGAAGCGATGCGGAGGGAAAGCGGGTGATCCGGTTGCGTCCGCAACACAACTCAGCGGGCGACTGTATACGAGGTGCGAGGGATCGGGGAGGCGGTACAAAAGATCGCTGCGTGAGGTCTTTCGCCGTGTTGGCGCCGTTGCTGGTTGCATCGGCCGCGGGCGCCGTAAACCGCCACGGATACATGCCGATCCAGGTGCCGCCGGCTCTGGTTGCATTCGAAACCGCGACCCGGTCGCGCGTCGCAACGGTCGATCTCAGCGCGTTCGGGCGAGGTACACCGACCGACGTCGCTGCTTCGCCAATTGGTCAGACGGTGTACGTGGCCACGAACTGTCAGATCGTCGCCATCGATACGACGACCCTTCGTGTCAGCGCCGCGATCCCGCCGCCAAACGAGTGGTGCTGCGCGCGGCGTGTGGCGATCAATGCGGTCGGCAGTGTGGTTGTTGCGACGGACGACTACGCCGAGGGGTGCGGCGTGGTATGGACGATCGATCCACAGCAAACGCACATCACCGCGCAATCCGAGAAAATCGCCGCGCTTACCGTCTCCGGTTTGGCGGTCAGCCCGGACGGTACACAGGTATTTGTCGTCATTGGGGGCGAGGACGTCGATGAAAACGACTACCGCCAGGTGGTTGTGCTTGACACAGCGACCGGGGCGGTCCTGCGGTGGCGGCAACTCGATGGCGGCTACGACGGCGATCTCGCCGTGTCGCCGAATGGCAACTCGCTGTACGTCGGCGACTGGAGCGGCTCGCTAACCGTGCTCGATGCGCACACCCTCGACACCATTACGGAAGTCTTCAACGACCCGGTCGTGTCACCGAGCGCCGTGTTCGGCGTAGGCGGATTCGCGTTCGCCCCGGATGATCGCTTCGCTGTCGTGGTGCTGTCGAAACGCTTCGGTGACCAATCTGTCCCGGCTACCGTGGTGCAGATTCGCGAGACAGCGAGGCACACGGTGATCGGCCGCGTGTATCTCGACGCTCCGGCGGGCCGTCCCGCGATCGACCCCGACACGGGGTTTGTCTACGTGCCCCAGCAGGACGCGCTTGGGCGGGTCGCGGTGGTCGATCCGAAGCGCGCTGAGGTGGTCGAGCAAGTCGCCTTGGGCGAAGGCCCTGTGGCGATTGCGTTTGGCGCAGGCTCGCAGCCGCTCGCGACGCCGACCCCCACGCCGCGGCCAACTCCGCGTCACCTGCCACAAACTGCAGAGTTGTGCGCGTATCTGGCGCATTCGTCGACCGCGGACAGTGGCGGCGGCATCACGACGCTGAACGCCGAGACGAATGTCATCAGCCGTTGGTTACCGATCGGCCAGCCCCCAACGGACGAGTGGTCAAACGACGGGATGGGCGTGTACGGCGTTGCGGTCTCTCCCGACGGAAACACCGTGTACGCGACCACGACCGGAGCGGTGCTCGTGCTCGACGCCCTCAGCGGTACTGTTCGAAATCGGATCGAAGTTGGATCAGGTGCGGGTGCCATCGCGGTTCGCCCGGACGGCCTGATCGCCTATGTTGGCAAGCCCAACGCAATCGGCGTCATCGATTTGCGGACCGAGGCATTGCTCGATGCCTTCTTTGTATACGGAACGCCGAGCGACATCGCGTTCACACCCGACGGCGCCATCGCGTACATCACGCGTGTACGCGATTCGGACTCGGTGCTCGCTGTCGACGCCCAACGGCATGCGCTACTGCAGACAATCACGGTGTGGCACGGCGACCCGTGGAACGGCTACTACACAGACTTGGGCAACCGCCTCGCCGTCGGCCCTGATGGCGAATCCGCTTACGTGGCGGTCGACCATACTGAGAGCGCCACGAATACTCCAAACAACCGCGTCGCCGTCGTCGATCGCGAGACGCAGACAGTGCGCGCCCAATGGCGATTGCCCATCGAGGGTCCACCGGTCGGCATCGCCGTCAATCCCGACGGCAGTCGGCTGTACGTCGCCATGAGTCCCCGGTTCGCCTGCCGCGACGACCCGAATACCGGGCAATGTGTTCCCCGCTCCAACGCTGTCATTGTCCTCGACACGGTTTCGGGAAACACCGTTGCGACGTTAGCGATCGAGGGCTGGCTGAACGATCTCGCCATCAGCCCCGACGGCTCTGTGCTGTATGCCGCTAACGCCTTGGGGAAGGTCACCGCCATCGACCCCAAGACCTTTGCGATTCTCAAGACCATCACGGTGGCCGACTCGCCAGGCCGCCTCACGCTGGGTTTTGTGCGCGACGGATGCCCGTTGCGCGGCGCCATCAGTCCACTCCCAACTCGGACACCAACGCCAACTTGGCCACCGCAGTACACCGCAACGCCCGCGCCTCCCTCCCCCAGCCCAACCCCGACGTCGACTACATGTGCGGGCGCGTGCGTCGCGGTTGAACTGGGCGTGGTGCGCGGTGGCCCCGGCGAGCGTGTAACGATCGAGGCGCGCCTCCGCACCGGAGGGTGGGCAGTTGCCGGCGTGTCGAACCAGATCGAGTGGAGTCCGTCGGTGCCGATTCCGCAACGGCTCCAAGACCAGCCTGACTGCCGGGCAGGCTCAGATTTTCCCAGCGACATCACCGCGTTCTCCTTCGGGCCGAGCTACTACGTCGAACCCTGGGGACCGTTCCATTGCTGGACCGGCTTCGACTGCACGTTCGTACGCGCCATCGTGCTCGCCATCAGCGACGGCCCGATCCCTGACGGCGCGGTTCTTTATCGCTGCCAGGTCGCGATCGCTCCTGACGCGGCGCCGGGTCGCTATCCGCTCCGCGTACAGGCGGCCGAGGCAAGCGACCCCGCTGGCAACCGGCTCCCGGTTCTCGGTGTCGATGGGGCGATCGACGTCTCCGCCGTGGACGACCACAGTGACGCCCGGCTCGACGAGACACCTTCCGGTGGCTGCCAGATTGGGGTGCGCGGATGCGGCACGCCAGTGCCCATGTTCAGTGTGGCCTTTGTGCTGTCTATCGCGCGGCGAGCGCGCCGACGCGATCGTCGAGGGATCAATCGTTGAGCGTGAGCGCCTCGCGGGGCGAGTTGCCGCCGCGCAATTTGGCGAAGGGTGTGACCGTGGAGCAGCGTTCGGCGAGCCGCTCGGCCGTTTCGCAGCGCTAGGACTTCAACTTCCATTCCTTGAAAACGGCCGAGGGGTGAGGCACCCAAATTCCTCCGTCCCCCGGCGTTGGCGATTTCCGGCATTCGACGTGCAAGTGCGTCTCCGCCGTGGACAGTCTCACCTTGCCCGCAGGCCTTGGCGTGCCGAATTCGAGTCGGTGATTCGATGGCCCTCAAACATTTGCCCGAAAACACTCGTGAGGAATCACGGGCGTGGAATCTTCAACTCGGTGTACCTAGGTTCAAGTACGCCGACCTCAACCGCGTGCGCCGCATCGAGGCGCTCGACGCGGCGTTCTTGCTCTCGCTGCGCGATGCCGACGCGGCGCTGGCGGCGGAATTCATCCGCTACCGCGACGCCGGGGAAAGAGGTTGGGAGCGGCTCCAGGAATCCGAACTGTTGATGCGCGTGGCGCCGCACGTCGCCGCGTTCATCGCCCGCCTTTTCAACAT
This sequence comes from Binatia bacterium, assembly GCA_035541895.1. Classification (GTDB taxonomy): domain Bacteria; phylum Desulfobacterota; class Binatia; order HRBIN30; family JACQVA1; genus DATKMK01. Next base: position 12,651 of record DATKMK010000115.1, read on the forward strand.
CGAAGCTGACTACGATGCGTTGTGCGAACGCGTGCGTGCAGACCAATCGGTTTTCGAATGGAAGCGCCAGGTCATCGAACGCGGATTGCTCAAGCAGCCGCCGAACGTCGACGAGGTGGCACGTCTGGACCCAATCGAGTTGGAGTTCGCCTACCGCGAAGTGGTCGCCACGGTCATGCCCGACGCGACGTTGATCGCCGACCCTGAGCGCGAGCTCGCCGTCGTCACGTTGGCGCTGCAGGCCAAACTCGACGCCGCGCGCGACGTCCCCGAGCGCGCGACCGTGTCGACGCAACTCGCCGCGGTCGAGGCGTGGACGCGCGCGATCGGCTTCCATCCCGCGCTCGCCGCACGCCGCCGCAGTTTCATTTGCTTCCGCGTGCCGGGGAAGCTCGACCACGACGACTTGGTGCCCCGCATTCGACCGCGCGCCGACTTACCCGAGTTCTTCATGGGACCCCCCGAGCATCGGCGCCACCGCGACGGTTTCGATCTGACCGACCCGCGTTACACGCCACGCGAGAACCTGCGCGAGGCGCACTACTGCGTCACCTGCCACGAACGCGGTCGCGATTCCTGCACCACCGGTTTCCACGCCAAGGACGGCAGCGTGCAGCGCAACCCGCTCGGCATTCCGCTCGCCGGCTGTCCGCTAGACGAAAAAGTATCCGAGATGATCGCGCTCTACCGCGACGGCTATCCGCTCGGCGCGCTGGCGGTGATCATGATCGACAACCCGATGCTCGCCGGCACCGGCCATCGCATCTGCAACGACTGCATGAAGGCCTGCATCTTCCAGAAGCAGGATCCGGTGAACATCCCCCAGATCGAGACCGGCATTCTCACCGAGGTCCTGCGCCTGCCCTACGGCTTCGAGATCGTGTCGCTGCTCACGCGCTGGAACCCGCTGAACGCGCGGCGGCCCTATCCGCTGCGCTACAACGGCAAGAACGTCCTCATCGTCGGCATGGGACCGGCCGGCTACACGCTGGCGCAGCATCTGCTCAACGAAGGCTTCGGCGTCGTCGGCATCGAAGGACTCAAGGTCGAGCCGCTGGCGATGCAGTTCCGCGGCGCCAAGCGCCGGGTGCCGCGTCCGATCCGCGACGTGAACGAAATCATCGGCCCGCTGTCCGAGCGGCCGACGCTCGGGTTCGGCGGCGTCGCCGAGTACGGCATCACCGTGCGCTGGGACAAGAACTTTCTCGACATCAACTACGTGATGCTGATGCGGCGCAAGAAATTCCGCTTGCTCGACGGCGTCCGCTTCGGCGGCACGCTGGCGATCGACGACGCCTGGAACCTCGGCTTCGATCACATCGCGATCACCGCCGGCGCCGGCCGGCCGACCATCGTGCCGATGCAGAACAACTTGGCGCGCGGCGTGCGCATGGCGTCGGACTTCTTGATGGCGCTGCAGGGCCAAGGCGCGTATCGCAAGAACTCGCTCACCAATCTGCAAATCGAGCTGCCCGCCGTCGTCATCGGCGGTGGCTTGACCGCGATCGACACCGCCACCGAACTGCAAGCCTACTACGTCACCCAAGTCGAAAAGACCCTCGAACGCTTCGAGCGCCTCAAACATCGCATCGGGGAAGACGCGATCTGGGCAAAGCTCGACGCGGAAGAAGCGCGCACCGTGCGCACCTGGCTCGACCACGGCCGCATGGTGCAAGCCGAACGCGCCGCGGCGCGCGCCGCCGGACGACCGACTGACTTCGCGCGCCTGGTGCGCGGATGGGGCGGCGTCACCATCGTCTACCGCAAACGGCTGCAAGACGCGCCGGCGTACCGTCTGAACCACGAGGAGATCATCAAGTCGCTCGAAGAAGGCATCGGCTTCATCGAGTGTCTGAGCCCGAACGTGTGCGTGCTCGACGAGTTCGGTCACGCGCAGACCTTACGATGCACGCGCCAGCGTCTCGTCGACGGCAAGTGGAAGGATACCGGCGAGGTCGTCAACTTGCCGGCGCGCCAGGTCATCGTCGCCGCCGGCACCAATCCGAACGTCGTCTACGAGCGCGAGCACCCGGGAACGTTCGCCATCGACGAGAGGCGCGCGTGCTTCGCGATGCACCGCGTCGTCGACAACCCCGACGGCACCCGCCGGCTCGAACCGGTGACGGACGGCGGTGCCGGGTTCTTCACTTCCTACCAGAACGGCGATCGCTTCGTGACGTTCTACGGCGATGCTCATCCGGTGTTCGCCGGCAACGTCGTCAAAGCGATGGCTTCGGCACGCTTCGGGTACCGCGAGATCGCCCGCCTGTTCGAATCGGAAATAGCGGCGCAGGAGTTCGACGAGCAAGCCGAACGTGAGAACGCCTGGGTGCGCTTCGCGGAAGTGCTCGACAACGGCTTGCGCGCGATCGTGGTGGACGCCATCCGACTCGCCGATCGCATCGTCGAAGTCATCGTGCGCGCGCCGATGGCCGCGCGAAACTTTCAGCCCGGGCAGTTCTATCGGGTGCAAAACTACGAGGGCACGGCGGAGACCGTCGAAGGCATCCGCTTGACCATGGAAGGCGTCGCGCTCACCGGCGCGTGGACCGATCCGGCGCGCGGCCTGATCTCGCTCATCGTGCTCGAAATGGGCGGCTCGTCACGATTGTGCGGCATCCTCGAACCGGGCGAGGAAATCGTGCTGATGGGTCCGACCGGCACGCCCACCGAGATTCCGCAAGGGGAAACCGTGCTGCTCGCCGGCGGTGGTTTAGGAAACGCGGTGATGTTTTCGATCGCGGCGGCGATGAAGGCGCGCGGCAATCGCGTGATCTACTTCGCCGGCTACAAGCGCGCGGGCGATCTGTTCAAGCGCCGCTACATCGAGGAGGCCTGCGATCTCGTCGTGTGGAGCGTCGACGAGGGCACGCCCATCGCCCCGCGCCGGCCGCAGGATCGCAGCGTGGTCGGCAACATCGTGCAAGCGATGCAGCGCTACGCCGCCGGTGAGCTCGGCGAGACGCCGATCGTCCTGCGCGACGTGCATCGGCTCATCTGCATCGGCTCGGACCGGATGATGGACGCGGTGCGCGCCGCTCGCCACGGCGCGCTGCGCGACGTGCTGCCGCCGGATCACATCGCCATCGGCTCGATCAACTCGCCGATGCAGTGCATGCTCAAGGAAGTCTGCTCGCAATGCCTGCAACGCCAAGTCGACCCGGCCACCGGCAAAGAGACGCTGGTGTTCAGTTGCTTCAACCAAGATCAGTTGCTCGACTCGGTTGACTTCCGCTTCCTTCACGAGCGCCTACGGCAAAACTCGGCGGCGGAGAAGTTGACCTCACTCTGGCTCGACCACCTGTTCGAGCAGCGTGAGGTGCAGTTGGTGTAGCGCGCGGTTCGCAACGGAAAAAGCTTGCTGGCGTCCCGAGGATCGAAGAAAGCACCGAACGGCTTTCGGTCAAGCCTGTCGGCGCGACGGGCGTGTTAGCAGCCCGCTAGCCGACGCGGGCTCTCCACGACGCCGGGTCGCGGTGCAAGTGGCTCACACAGAACACGACGATGTTGCTCGCTTCGATCCGGTAGAAGACCCCGTACGGAAAGCGGTGGACGATTGCCCGACGTGTCTCGCGATGGAGCACTTGGTACTGGAGCGGATTTTCGCCGACGCGACTCAGCGCCGCATCTACCTCGGCGACGAACTCTCGCCCCAGCCCGGGCCGCTGCATCTCGTACCGACGAGCCGCAGCGCGAACGTCTGCCTTCGCGGGGCGCCGAACGAGCTATCGGTATTTCACAGCTTGCGGAGGATGTCGGCGCGGGCCTCTTCCCACGGTTCGACGTCCGCAGGATTTGCCTCGTGCTCATCAATCCGCTCGTCAAGCAAACGGCGCTGCGCCTCCGTGAGGGGAAGATGCGCCGCTTCCTCAGCGATCTCATCCCACAGCTGCTGAACCAGACGTATCTTCTCGCCCGCGGGCAATTTCCGGAACGTCTCAATGATCGGTTCTGCGCTCATGGTGTGACGCTACGCCCGCCAGCGTTTCAAGTCCAGCGCAGACACAGCGTTACGCCTTGGCGATGAGCCGCGCGCTGCGAGATGCACCGCCGCCCGACAACATGGCCATCGGCTCGATCAACTCGCCGATGCAGAACGAATGATGCCCACCCTCCCGTAGAAAGGCACAACCGTCCCGGCAGGTGGCGAAGCAAATCGCCACGCTCGGTCGCGCGATGGGTTCCTCCTCAAATCCTTCTCCCGCGGCATCGAGTGGCTCACGTCGGTTGAACTCCAGTGCCTCGCGCAAAGTCACTCGGAGAGTATCGATCAACTCCTCGCGCGTAGCCTCCCGGCAATTGACGCCCGGCACCTCTTCGATCCACCCGATCCACCAAGCTCCCGACTGCTTGATAACCGCGGTGTACGTGTCCTTCATAACCATCTCATGGCCCAGTCGACCGTGGGTCGCTAACGCCGCGGCGCTGAGCGGCCGCGGGCGAACCGCGCAGATTCGATTGTCACCAAACGCGTCGTGCCCGCGGTCCGATCGAGCGCCCTGTTAGACGTGGCTTGCGCTCTGGTACTCCTCAGCTCGGCCAGCGTTCGCTGCATGCTGCTCACGACCGCTGGCATCTACGATGACTGATCATCGGGGGCCTGTCGGGTCGCCCCTTCGGCAACGAAGATCAAGTAGTCGATCAGGGCGACAACTTGCACAACTCGCTCGGGTTGGAGGTCCCTCAGGATGTGATGCTGAACGCGGTTCCTGACAAATCCAAACACGCCCCGGAAAAGCAGGTGAGCCGCCTCTTGCTCGGCTGATACCGGACTAACCGTGAGCCGCGCTCGGGAACCGAAGGCGAATGTGGCGAGATCAACACCGGTGCATTCGCGCGACGCCCCAGAGAGACCACGAAGGCGATCCTCTAGGATGCGCGTCGCCTCGGCCATAACCGTGTCAAGCCGGTCGAGTTGACCGTCGTCCCTAAACCTATGCAGAAGGTCAAGGCAGCGGGAACGCAACTCATCATCCCGGATCTCAATCGAACTCATGACCACCGGTCGAGGTGGCCGTTCGTCCCCGCGTTCGGCTTGCCGTTCTCCCGCGGATTTACTCGGTTCCTCGATCTCCGGAGCCTCACTCGCAAGGAGTGGCACTGGTGTCGCAGTCGCAAACGGCTCGGAGGCAAACTGTTCGCGCAGCTGAGAGATCCGCTGGTCCACCGCACCAAGTGCGTGACGCGAGAGCCTGGGTCGGCTCGCCAGCAAATTGCGTCGCTGGCTCAGTCTACTGAGGTACAAGAGGCCGCAAGCTTTGAAGAAGCGGATAAATCCATGGGAGAAGCTGGCATGGTAATCAAAGGCTGTCGCTCCGCGTCGCTCGATCTCTCCTTCCATCCACTCGCGGGCGCGATGCACCCGTTCGAGTTCTTGATGTATCTCGAAGGTCCGGCGCTGCTCTGGGCCAAGGATTAACCCGAGGTCGGGATCGGCATCGATGGCTTGGACGTCTTCAGCCAGAAGCGATTCGTAGAACTTGACCGATTCAAGCAGGAAGTGGAAGAACTTGCGGCCCAGGAACAAAAGCGGATAGAGTTGGTGATCCGGCGGTTCCATGGGATTGTCTGTCATTCTTGCCAGCGCTATCGGGGCATCGTAACGTGGGCGTCTAACTATCTTCTGACCTACTTGGACTGCCTCGTTCAATGCGTATTAGGCTGACAAGAATCTTGTCAGCCTAATACGCCTCCTCTCGACCCGTTCCATTGTGCATCTTCGCCTCTCGATCCGGTCGGTTACGATCGCGCAACCCCATAACACTCCCCGTGCAAACCCTGCAAGATTTTCGCAGCCTATTGCCGCCCGCCGATTCAGGAGGCT
>DATKMK010000116.1:0-22656 GCA_035541895.1 Binatia bacterium
GAAGTCCATGGCGCTACGCTGCGCAATTCAGCGGGGGCAGTCCGCCCAGTCACGAGTCACCAACACGAGTCAATCACTTGATTGACTCGCATATGGGGAAGTGGTAGCGCAAGTCAACTTTCATCCGGACCATTCATCGAAGTTCACGCGAACGGGAGGACGTTGAGCATGTTGCTACAGGGCAAAGTTGCCGTGGTCACCGGTGCCGGTCGAGGCATCGGCAGAGCGATTGCGTTGGGCTTGGCGAAAGAGGGAGCCAAGGTTGTGATCAACGACGTCGGCTGCGACGTCGACGGACGCGGCGGCGCGGAAGATCCGGCGCAACAGGTGGTCAACGAGATCAAAGCGCTCGGTAGCGACGCGGTACCGAATTACGATTCGGTGGCAGACTTCACCGCCGCCGAGAACATCATCAAGACTGCGGTCGACAAATTCGGTCGCATCGACATTCTAGTCAACAACGCCGGCATTGTGCGCGATCGCTCGGTGGTGAAGATGACCGAGGACGATTTCGATGCCGTGATCGCCGTGCATCTGAAGGGCACATTTAACTGCGGGCGCCACGCCCTGCCGCTGATGAAGGAGCAGAATTTCGGCCGCATCATCAACATCACCTCGAGCGCCGGGCTGCGCGGGAACTTCGGCCAGTCGAACTACGGTGCCGCCAAGGCGGGGATCATGGGCCTCACGTTGGTGTGGGCGATCGAGATGGAGAAGTACGGCGTCACGGTCAACGCGATGGCGCCGGCGGCGCTCACCCGCATGAGCGGCACGATCCCCGGCATCAACAAGGACAATCCGCCGCCCGAAATGGATCCGGCGCTCAACGCGCCGATGATCGCGTACCTCGCCTCCGACAAGGCGGCGCACGTCAACGGCCAGATCTTCGGACGGCGCGGTTACGGTTTCACGCTGTTCCAGCAACTGCGGCCGGTGGCGATGATGTACAAGCCCGGCGGCTTGAGCGCGAGCGAAGTCGCCGCCAACTTCGACGGCGTGTTCCTCGAACATCTGCAACCGATCGGCATCCCGCAGATGCGCGCGCGCCAGGAAGCCAAGAAGTAACGGGGCGAGGATTCGGGATGGTTGGAATCACGTCATACGGCGCCTACGTCCCCTATCTGCGGCTGCAACTCGCGGCGATCTCGGGCGGCGGGCGCAAGGCCGGCAGCGCTGGTGGCGGCGAACGCGCCATCGCCAACTTCGATGAGGACAGCGTCACCATGGCGGTGGCGGCGGCAATGAATTGCCTCGACGGCATTGATCGCTCGCTCGTCGACGGCGTGTTGTTCGCCTCGACCTCGTACGCGTACAAGGAGAAGCAGGCGGCGAGTGTGGTGGCGAAAGCGCTCGACTTGCGCCGCGACGTGGTCACCGCGGACTTCGCCGACTCCTTGCGGGTCGGCACCACCGCATTGCGCGCCGCGGTCGATGCCGTGAAAGCCGGTTCGGCGAAGCGCGTGCTGGTGGTCGCCAGCGATTGCCGCCCAGCGGCGCCCCGCTCGGCGCTGGAGAAGAGTTTCGGCGACGGCGCTGCGGCGTTCTTGATCGGCGCCGAGGACGTGGCGGCCACGCTCGATCACCATCATTTCATTGCCGACGAGATCATCGACGTCTGGCGCACGGAGGGCGATCGCTTCGTCAAATCGTGGGAAGACCGCTTCGTGGTCGAACACGGCTATGCCCGCAACATGATCGAAGCGGCAAAAGGCCTGCTGAAGAAGACCGGCCTGACGGCGAAGGATTTCGCCAAAGCGATTCTCTACTCACCCGACGGACGGAGCTATGCCGGCGTCGCAAAAGCCTGCGGATTCGACGCCAAGACGCAAATGCAAGACGCGTTGTTCGGCAAGCTCGGCAACACCGGTGCCGCGTTCGCGCCGATGTTGCTGGTGGCGGCGCTCGAAGAGTCGAAGCCTGGAAGCAAGCTGTTGCTGGCCAACTACGGCGACGGCGCGGATGCGTTGGTCATCAGCGTGAATGAGCCCGTCGCGCGGTTGTGGACGAAGCGCGGGATCAAGTGGCATCTCGAACGTCGCGCCGAGTTGGCCGACTACGACAAGTACCTCAACTTCAGAAACCTGCAGGCCTCCGAGTTCGACCGTCGCGGCGGGCAGGGCGTTTCCGCGACCGTGCATTTCCGCGATCGCAACGAGGACATCAGTTTTCGCGGCCACAAGTGCCGGCGCTGCGGCACGATGCAGTTCCCATTTCAGCGGGTCTGCTTCAGTTGCTACGGCAAGGATGAATTCGACGAAGTGCGGCTGTCGGACAAGCACGGGAAGCTGCTGTCGTTCACCTTCGACTTTTTTGCCGGCAGCCCCGATCCACCGCTCATTGTGACGATGACCGAAGTCGACGGCGGCGCGCGGGTCTACCTGCAGATGACGGATGCCTCGGCGAAAGAGGTGAAACTGGAGTTGCCGGTCGAATTCACCTTCCGTAAGATCCACGAGTACGGCGGGACCCCGAACTACTTTTGGAAGTGCACGCCACTGCGGTCGTGATACGACGGAGAGGGCACAATGAACGCAGACGCGATCAGAGACAAAGTCGCCATCGTCGGTATGGGTTGCTGCAAGTTCGGTGAGAACTGGGACAAGGCACCCGAGGACATGATCGTCGAGGCGGCCTTCGAAGCATACGAGGACGCCGGCATCGAGAATCCGCAAGAACAAATCGAAGCGGTCTTCTGCGGCGCGGTGTACCCGAATAAGGGCACAGCCGAGGTCGCGGACGCGCTGAAGTTGTTCGGCCGGCCGGTCAGCATGGTGCAGAACTACTGCGCCACCGGCACCGACGCATTCCGCTTCGGTGTGTTCGCCGTCGCCTGCGGGATGTACGACACCGTGTTGGTAGTCGGTTTCGATAAGCCGAAAGACCGCGGCGTCTCCGGTCCCAGCGCGGTGACCGCCGGCGTGCGTGGTCTGCCGATGACACCGGCGGGATGGTTCTCGCTGTGTGCCGCGAAGTATTTCGAGACCTACGGCGCGAGTCGGGAAGACCTTGCCAAGATCGCGGTCAAGAATCATCACAACGGCACGCTGGCGCCGAAGTCGATGCTCAAGCGGGAGATCACCATCGACGACGCGTTGAAAGCGCCGATCATCTCGTGGCCGTTCGGCTTGTACGACTGCTGCGCACAGTCGGACGGTGCGGCGGTCGCGGTGCTGACTCGACGCGAACTCGCCAAACGCTTCCGCGACGACTATGTGCTGGTGAAGGCGGTGGCGATTGCTCTCGAAGCGAATCCGCAGGCCGATCCGTCCTTCGACTTCTTGCGCTGGAAGCCGACCGTGTCGGCCGCGAAGCAGGCCTACCAACAAGCCGGCATCGCCAACCCGTTCAAGGAAATCGACCTCGCGCAGGTCCACGACTGCTTCACGCTCACCGAGTTGCTGACGTACGAGGATCTGGGCTTGTGCGAGAAGGGGTCGGCTAAGGATCACATCGCCAGCGGGACGTTCGCGCTCACCGGCGAGTTGCCGGTCAATACCGACGGTGGTCTGAAGACCTTCGGCCATCCGACCGGCGCCACCGGCGTCCGCATGCTGTACGAGAACTACAAGCAGCTTCAAGGCAAAGCCGGCGAGCGACAGGTGAAGAACGCCACCGTCGCGCTCAGTCACAACATCGGCGGCGCCCCGCAAGCCTGCGGCATGACGATCATCGCTATGCCATAGCGCGGCGATGCCGCGCGGTGGTGACGCGTGAGTGGTGACAGGTCGGAGGCGTTAAACCCCGACTCGTGGTCACGAGTGACCGGGCCAACGCGCTCGACCACTCACTAGTCACCACCACTCACGAATCACTAGTCCCCACTCACCATTCACGAATCACCACTTTGCGTCTTGCGCACTCGCAAGGCGTGGGCGACTATGATGCGTCGGATCCCGCGAACGCGCCGCTGCAACCGCGGGGGTCGGTGTACGAGACGATGATCGGCAACCCAATCCAGCCGCTAGTGCGTCGAAGCGAGGCTCTCTTGCAGGGGCTCGCACGACCGCGGTGGCGCGCCTACGCATTCGCGGTGGCGATCAGCGCCGCAACCATCGTTCTTCGCAGCGAGCTGACGAGCTGGATCAGCACGGATCGCCCGATGCTGATCCTCCTTTTGCTCCCGGTTATTCTAGCTGCCTACATCGGCGGTCGCGGGCCCGGCCTGCTCGCGACCGCGATGATCGTGGTGGCGACCGCGTACTTCTTCATGCCCCCATTGTTCGAGTTCCGCATTGAACGACCGGCTGACGAACTCCAGTGGCTGATCATGGTCCTCAGCGGCATTCTAATCACCGAGTCGAACGAAGCGCTCCACCGCGCCCGGCAGGCCGCGATTGTGGGCGAGGAGCGCTTTCAACTCGCCATGCGCGGCACCAACGAGGGACTGTGGGACTGGGACTTGCTGACCGATGCGGTCCACTACTCGACGCGTTGGAAGTCCATGCTCGGCTATGGCGACGACGAGCTGGAGAACCGCATCGAAACCTGGGCTCGGCTCGCGCATCCCGAGGATCGTGGGCGGACGATTGCGTTGGTGAACGGGCTGCGAGCCGGAACGGCGGAGACCCTCGACACCGAATTCCGCATGCGCCACAAGGACGGCCACTACGTCGACATCCGGTCGCGGGGCATTTTGGTGCGCAACCAACGTGGCACGGCCGTCCGCCTGGTCGGCACCCACGTCGATGTGAGCGCCCGGAAGCGGGCCGAGACCTCCGCGGCGAGGTCGCTGTCACTCTTGCGCGCCACGCTCGAGTCAACTGCCGACGGCATTCTCGTTGTCGACTCCGCCGGGCGGATCGCCGCCTACAATCAACGCTTCGTGGAGATGTGGCGGTTGCCGATCAGTCTGCTCGAAGCCGGCAGCGACCAGGCGGCGCTGGAGGACGCGGTCGGCCAGTTGCTAGAGCCGGAGCAGTTTCTCGAGAAGGTTCGTCAGCTTTATCTCGATCCCGCCGCCAGCAGCTTCGATCTCCTCAACTTCAAGGACGGCCGCGTCTTCGAGCGCTACTCGCAGCCGCAACGATTGGACGACACCATCGTCGGGCGCGTGTGGAGCTTTCGTGACGTCACCGAGCGCGAGCACGCGGCGAGCATCCTCGCCGCAAGCGAAACGCGCGTGCGGCTGGCGCTCGACGCCGCCGACTTAGGCACCGGACAGCACGATTTGATCAGCGGCATCGTCACCCTCGACGCTCGTGGCGCGGCGCATCTCGGCTTTGATCGTTCAACGGTGAGCTTTGCGGAGTTGATGGCTCGCGTTCATCCGGACGATCTCGAACGGGTCACGCACGAAGTCGGCACCGCGTTGCAGGCGACCAGCGGTGAGCCGCGCTACGTGACCGAGCACCGGGTCATCCATCCCGACGGCACCGTTCATTGGCTGGCGGTGCAAGCCCTCGTGCACTTCGAAGGCGAGGGCGGCGCCCGTCGTGCGGTCTCCTCGGTCGGCACCACCCGCGACATCACGCGACGCATGCTGGCTCTCGACGAGTTGCGCCGGCGGGAGAATCATCTGCAGGTCGTCACCAATGCGGTGCCCGCGCTCATCGCCTACGTGAACGGGGACTACCGCATTCGCTCGATCAATCGCACCTCGGAATTCTGGTTCGGCGTTCCGCCCGAGCTTTTGATCGGCCGAGACGTCCGCACACTGCTCGGGAAAGTGGTGTGGGCGCGCATCGGCCCCAAGGTGGAAGGCGCGCTGGCAGGCGACGTGATGGCCTTCGAAGAGCAAACCCGTTTCCCGACCGGTCTGGCGCGCTGGGTGCACATCACATATCGCCCGGATCGCGACGACTCCGGTCGCGTGCGCGGCTTTGTTGCCCTCGTCACCGACATCACCGAGACCAAGCGCGTGCAGGAGGAATTGCAGCTCTCCCACGCGCAATTGGTGAGTGCGCTCGAAGCCAGCGGGATGGGAACCTGGGTGTGGGAGATCGCTCGGAACAATGTGTGGTGGGACGATGCTTCGGCCAGAATCTGGGGCCGAATCCTGGACGAAGTTGACGATCGAAGCGTGGAGCGCATGCTGGCGCTCGTCGCGCCTGAAGACCATCCGCAGGTTGTGGCCGCGATCGAGCGGATCGCCCGCGGTGACAGCGATGAAGTTGAAATGGATTTTCGCATCTCCCGTCCCGATGGCATGCGGCGCTGGGTGATGTGCAAGGGGCGACTCGAACGCGACGCCGCGGGACACCCGTGGCGGATCGCGGGGATCTCGGCCGACGTGACCGACCGCAAACACGCTGAAGAGGCGCAACTGCGCTCGCAGAAGCTCGAAGCGCTCGGTACGCTGGCGGGCGGCATTGCGCATGACTTCAACAACATCCTGCTGGCGATCACGGGCAATACCAAACTTGCGATCGCCGATGTTGCGCCGGATCATCCGGCCCAAAAGAGTCTCACCGAGATCGCGAAAGCCAGCGCGCGCGCGGTCGATCTGGTCCGCAGCATCCTGACCTTCAGCCGCGCCGGCGATCAGGGACACGACGCGATCAAGCTCGATGGGGTGATCGACGAAGCGCTCACGTTGTTGCGCACAGGGTTGCCGCCGACGATCGAGATTCGTACGGCAATCGATCCCACCGCGCCCGCGGTGGGCGCCGATGCCACGCAAATGCACCAGGTCGTGGTCAATCTGGTGACCAATGCCGCGCACGCCATCGGATCGCGCCGCGGCGTGATCGAACTGCGACTGGACGCGACGGAGATTGCTGACCAGCCCGCGGACGGAGCGGCGGATCTGCGCCCGGGTCGCTACGTCCGGCTGTGCGTGAGCGACAACGGCTGCGGGATGGATCGCGCGACGGTCGAGCGCATCTTCGACCCGTTCTTCACCACCAAATCCGTCGGCGAAGGCACCGGGCTCGGGCTGTCCTTTGTCCATGGCATCGTCAAGAGCCACGGCGGCGCGATCACCGTCGACAGTCAGGTGGGTGCCGGTTCGAAATTCACCGTGTGCGTTCCCGCGATCGCCGGCGCGATCGGCAACGGCCCGGCGCCGTCGCGTCCGGCCGCGCCTGGTCATGGTGAGCGGATTCTCTACATCGACGACGACGAAGCATTGGTGCTGCTGATCGAGCGACTCCTCACGCCCTTAGGCTATCGAGTGACCGGTCACTGCGACGCCGCCGCCGCGTTGCGTGAATTTCAGCGACATCCGAGCGACTTCGACGCGGTGGTCACCGATCTCGCGATGCCCGGCATGTCGGGATTCGATCTCGCCCGCGCGGTGCAATCCTTGCGCGCCGACATTCCGATCGTGGTGACGTCCGGGTTTGTTCGACCCGAAGACGAGGTGGCCGCACGCCAACTGGGCATTCGCGATGTGGTCCTGAAGCCCGACACCGTCGAAGAACTCGGGCGCGCCCTCGACCAACTATTCCGCGTGCCGACGTCGCTGGCGCCGAATCACGCGCAGCCGACCGCGCGCTCGATCGAGGATTCATGACCTTGCGCGTCCTGTTGATCGAAGACAGCGAGAACGATGCGGTCTTGATCGTGCGCGAGCTGCAGCGGGCCGGCTACCAAGTGGTCTGGGAGCGCGTCGACACGGCGGCGGCGTTGACCGCGGCGTTGGCGCAAACGTGGGACGTGATCACGTGCGATTGGGTGATGCCGCAGTTCGGCGCGCCGGCCGCGCTTGTGCTGCTGCGCCGGCATCAGGTCGACGCGCCGGTCATCATCGTGTCCGGCGAAGTGCCGGAAGAGGTGGCCGTGTCCGCCATGCGCGCCGGCGCGCACGATTGCGTGAGCAAGGATCGGTTAGCGCGTTTGGCGCCGGCGATCGAACGTGAGGTGCGGGAAGCCGAGGTCCGCCGCGCTCGCACTCGTGCCGAGCAGGCGCTCGAAGGTCGCGAGCCGCACTTCCGCTCGCTGATCGAGCAGGCGCTGGATTTAGTCTCCATTCTCGAGCCCGACGGCACGATTCGTTACGCCAGCCCGTCACACGAACAGATGTTGGGCTTCAAGCCCGAGGAACTGGTCGGGCACAACGCCTTCGAGTGGGTGCACCCGGATGACCAGGCCCGCGTCGTCCGCCGGTTTACCAAGGGCTTGGCGCAGTCGCCGGGACTCGGGAGCACCGAGTACCGCTTTCGGCGCAAGGATGGCTCGTGGTGTTTTGTTGAAGGCGTCGCAAGAAATCTCATCGCCGACCCGGTGGTGCACGGCATCCTGGTCAACACTCGCGATATCACCAGACGCAAACAGGCCGAAGAACGCCTGCGCCAGCAGGCGGAGGAGCTGCGCGATCTGTATGATCACGCAGCGTGTGGATACCACTCGCTCGACCGGGACGGGCGATTCGTGCGCATCAACGAAACCGAACTGCGCTGGCTCGGATATGCCCGCGAGGAGGTGGTGGGGCGCAAAACTCTTTCCGACGTGGTGACGCCCGCGGGCAAAGAGTTGTTTCAGGCCGGCTTCGCGCGGTTCGTGGCGACAGGCATCGTCAAGGATCTGGAATTCGAGATGGTCCGGAAAGACGGATCGACGTTCCCCGTCTTGCTCAACGGTACCGCGGTGACGGACGCCAACGGTCAGTTCGTCATGGGCCGCTCCACGGTGGTGGATCTCACCGAACGGCGGTGCGCGGAAGAGACCCAGCGTGCCCAGGCGCTGCGCCTCGAGATGCTGCGGGAAACCGATCGCGCGATTCTCGAGGCACGCTCGGTGGATGAATTGGCCGGGGCCGCGATGCGGCGGATCCGCGACCTGGTTCCGTGCGATCTGGCGCTGGTGTGGTTGTTCGATCTCGACGCGGGTGTGGCGCACGTGGTTGCCAGCGAGCCGCCTGGTGCCGTGCGCGGCTTGGAAGCCACGACCGTGTCGCTGCGGGAGTTCTCCGCGCCGGCCACCTTTGTCGAGCATCCGGAGCTGTGCGTCGACGATCTGACACGCGTCGAACAGCCAAAGCCGGTCGTCCGCCGCCTGTTGGGTGTCGGGATGCGGAGCGTGCTTAGTGAGGCGCTGATCGGCGGAGAGCGTTTGCTCGGCGTGTTGAATCTGTCGGCGACGCGGCCGGCAGCCTTTGCTGCCGAGCACGGCGACATCGCGCGCGAGGTCGCCGACCAATTGGCGATCGCGTTGCACCAGGCGCACTTGCGCAGCCAACTGCAGCAGCATGCCGCCGAACTCGAACAACGCGTGCGCGAACGCACCGCGCAACTGGAGATGGCCAACGGCGAGTTGGCCGCGTTCAGCTATTCGGTGTCGCACGATCTACGAGCGCCGCTACGGGCGATCGCCGGCTTCAGTCGCGCGCTGCAGGATGAATGCGCGACCTCCCTCGCCCCCAATGCGCAACACTACCTCGAGCGGATCGTGGCCGGCACCGCGCGCATGGCGCAGCTCATCGAGGATCTGCTTCGCCTCGCCGGCGTCGCGCAGCACGAGATGACCCACCAGTCGGTCGACCTCACCGATCTCGCGCGGACCATCGTTGCGGATCTCCAGAAGAGCGACCCGCAGCGCCGGGCTGAGTTCGCCATTGCGCCGGGCATGGTGGCCGCCGGCGACGCGCGCTTGCTCCGCATCGCGCTCGAAAACCTTCTCGGCAACGCCTGGAAGTACACGAGCAAGCACGCCGCCGCCCGCATCTGTTTCGGACAAGCCATCCGCGGCGGCCGTTTGGTCTACCTCGTTCGCGATGACGGCGCGGGTTTCGATATGGCATACGCGGGAAAACTGTTCGGTCCGTTCCAGCGTTTGCATCCCGAGTCGGAATTCGAAGGCAGCGGAATCGGTCTGGCCACCGTGCAGCGGATCATTCACCGTCACGGCGGCCGCATTTGGGCCGAAGGCGCCGTCGAGCGCGGCGCAACGGTCTACTTCACGCTCGGAGAGGGGGGGAGCAATGGCGCACATCCTTCTGATCGACGATGACGAAGCGGT
The DNA here is from genome assembly GCA_035541895.1 of Binatia bacterium. GTDB lineage: Bacteria > Desulfobacterota > Binatia > HRBIN30 > JACQVA1 > DATKMK01. Next base: position 9,898 of record DATKMK010000116.1, read on the forward strand.
GCGCAGCATGCTGCGCCGGACGTTGGAGCGCACCGGCCACACGGTGACCGAAGCGGCGGAGGGACGGGCGGGGTTGCGCGCGCTCGACGCGGCCGCGATCGACCTGGTGATCACCGACATCCTCATGCCCGACATGGACGGGATCGAAACCATCACGGCGCTGCATCGCAGTCGCCCGCAGCTCAAAGTCATCGCGATGTCCGGCGGCGGCCGGCTGAAACCGGAAGGCTACTTGCAAGTTGCGACCGTGCTCGGGGCCAATCGCGTATTGCGCAAGCCGTTCGACCCCGGCGAGTTGATCGCGGCGATCGAAGAATCGTTGAAGTAGCGCGCCGCGGCGGCGCGGTGATTGGTCTTGGTGCCGATGACTGGTCGGGGCTGTCCTTCCGGCCGGTCACGAGTCACTAGCAAAACCCCTTCGGGATCAGATTCTTTTCGCGCGCCTCGCGCGCGAGCTGCTCGCGAAAATCGGGATGCGCGATCGCGATCAGCGCCTGCGCCCGTTCGGCCACCGACTTGCCCTTCAAGTTGACCATCCCATACTCGGTGACGACGTACATCGTGTCGGTGCGCGGCGTGGTCACGATGTTGCCCGGAGTGAGCGTCGTCACGATGCGGCTGGCGCGCTTGCCGTGACGCTCGTAGACCGATGACAGGCACATGAACGACTTGCCGCCCTTGGATTGATACGAGCCGCGCACGAACTGCAGTTGCCCGCCGGTGCCGGTCAGATGTCGATGGCCGTCGGACTCCGAAGCGCACTGCCCCTGCAGATCGATCTGGGTGGTGTTGTTGATCGACACCATGCGGTCGTTCTGCATGATGTTCTGCGGCAGGTTGGTGCGATCGACTGGATAGCTGCGCGCGATCGGGTTGCGATCGATGAAGTCGTATTGCTTGCGCGAGCCGGCGGCGAAGGTGAACACCATGTGCTCGCGGTCGATGCTCTTGCGTTTGCCGGTGACCAATCCGGCCTCGTAGAGATCGATCATGCCGTCGACCAACATTTCGGTGTGAATGCCGAGGTCGCGCACGCCGGCGTCCTTGAGCGACGCGCACACGGCGTTGGGCATGCCGCCGATGCCGATCTGCAGGCACGCGCCGTCCTCCACTTCCGCCGCGATCAACCCGCCCACTTTGCGGTCGACGTCGGTCGTCGGCGCGTGGGGGAGCTCGGGAATCGGGTGCGGGTTGCCTTCGATCACGTACTGTACGTCGTCGATATGCACCGCCTCCTGCTCGCCGTACACGTACGGCATCGCCTCGCAGGTCTCGACGATGAGGATCTTCGCGCGCTCGGCGATCGCCTTGTGATACGAAACGGCGCCGCCGAAATTGAAGTAGCCGTTGGCGTCCATGGGCGTGGTCTTGAGGCAGACCACGTCGATCGGGTCGATAAAGCGGCGATAGTAGTCGGGCGCTTCGCCGAAATTCATCGGGATGTAGTTGCAGCGTCCGGCGTCGTGCTGTTTGCGATCGTAACCGGAGAAGTGCCAGTTGAGCCAGAGAAAGTGGTCACCGTGCGGATCGGCGTCGAGCACCGCGCGCGGCCGCAGGCTGAAGGCGGCGCGGACCTTCACCGCGCGCAGCTCCGCGGCGCGCGCCCCCAGCGCCTGGTCGAACAGATCGGGCTGGCCCATCCAGAATCCGTAGTCGACCCAGTCGCCCGACTTGACCAACGCCGCCCCGGCGTCGGCGGAGATTTTCTTGGACCCAATCGAATACGCCATGACCACGAGCTAAGCCAATTCGAGCCCGAGATTCAACCGGATCGTGGGTCGTGCTCGTGAATCGTGTTCGGAGGGGTAGTGAGCGAGTCCGTGTAGCCGCACCCTTCCGGGTGCGTCCGGCGCATGCGGACCGGGACGCAGGCTAAAGCCTGCGGCTACGGCGGCGGGACGCAATCTGTTCAATCTGGTCAATCCGTTGTAGACCCTTCACACCAACGATTCGCGGAGGTCGTGACGCATGAAGGCAGCAGTGTACTACGAGACCGGCGGACCAGAAGTGTTTCGCTACGAAGACGTGCCGGATCCGGTGTGCGACGCGGGGAGTGTGCTCATCGACGTCGGCGCGATCAGCATCGAAGGCGGCGACACGTTGCATCGCGCCGGCGGCGACATGCCGGCCCGGCCGCACATCGTCGGGTATCAGTGCGCCGGAACGATCGCTGAAGTTGGCAAGGGCGTCACCGACCGCAAAGTCGGCCAGCGCGTGGTTGCGGTGATGATGCATGGCTCGCATGCGGCGCGCGCGGCGGTGCCGGCACAGATGACCTGGGTGTTGCCCGACGGACTCGATGTCAAACTCGGTGCGTGCGTCCCAGTCGCCGTCGGCACCGCCGACGATTGTCTGTTCGAGTTCGGCCGCCTGCAGAAGGGCGAGATCGTGCTGATCCACGCCGGCGCGAGCGGCGTGGGACTCGCGGCGATCCAGCTCGCCAAGCGCGCCGGTGCCACCGTGTTGGCGACGGCGTCGAGCAACCCGAAGATCGAGCGGCTCAAACAGTATGGTCTCGATCACGGCATCAACTATCGCGAGCAGGATTTCGTCGGCGTGGTGCAAGGGCTGACCAACGGCCATGGCGCCGATCTGACGGTCGACTCAGTTGGCGGCCGCACCCTCGAAGGGAGCATCGCCGCCGCCGCCTATCGCGGGCGAATCAGCTACGTCGGTTCGGCCGGCCGCGATGGCTATGTGCCCAACCCCGATCAACTTCGTCCGGGCAACAAAACGATCACCGGAATTTTTCTCGGAGCCGAATTGGTGCTGAACCACCGGCGCGTGCACGCCATGATTCAGCGTCACCTCGATGATGCAGCGAAGGGCAGCCTGCAGATCGTCATCGACCGGACCTACCGGCTGGCCGAGGCCGCCGCGGCGCACGCCTTCATCGAGAGTCGACAGGCATTCGGGCGCGTGGTGCTGATCCCCTAGCGATCCGTCACAAGGCGATAGGCATCGCCGTCGCGGACGACCCGGCCGGCCGTGGCGCCGGCGAAGTGGGTGCCGATGAGCAACGTCGGCGTGCCGGCGAGAGCCGAGAAGACCTCGTGTCGCGTTCGGGTAGACTGCTGCTGGTTGTAGTCGACGACCGCTGCCCATTCCGGATGCGCCATCTGACAGGGATGATGAATGAAGTCGCCGGTGATCAGCGCGGTGTCGCCCTTCGACGCGATCCGGACGCTGACGTGCCCGGGCGTGTGGCCGAGTGTCGGCTCCAAGCGCACCTCGTCGCAGACGCGGTGGTCGGTGTCGACCAAGTCGACCAGGCCCGCGTCGAACACGGGCCGCACCGAGTCTGCGAACACCGCGACTTGCTCCGCCATCGCGTCTTGATCCCGCCAGTACTCGAACTCCGTGCGGCCCATCAGATAGCGCGCCTGCGGAAACGTCGGCCGCCATTGCCCGTCCACCCGGATCGTATTCCAGCCGACGTGGTCGACGTGCAGGTGCGTGCACAACACGGTGTCGATTGATTCACGCGGGAAGCCCGCGGCAGCGAGATCGCGCAGAAACGGCCCCTGCAGATTGTTCCAACCCGGGACCGATCGGCCTTCCTTCTCGTTGCCGAGGCAGGTGTCGACGAGGACGCGGCGCGCGGGCGTCTCGACCACGAAGGCGTGGATGCTCATCTTCAAGCGGCCGCGGTCGTCCATGAAATGCGGTTTGAGCCATTCGATCGGCCGGCAGGCGTCGTAGGTGGCCTCCGGCAAGATGAAACGCGTACCGCCGGTCATCTCGAGTTCGACAATCTTGGTAATCGTGACATCGCCGATGCGCCACCGCTGCATGCTGGTCCTCCCGCATGTTGCCTAGCACGATTCTCCGGCGTGACGCACGACCTTGAGTCCGGCTGCGCACTCGGAGTATCAGACCGCATGCCGGCGCGCTTCGATCTCGTGGTGCTCGATCTCGACGGAACACTGGTCGACAGCGAGGCACTGTTGGTTGGGATGGTGAATGAGACGCTCACGACGCACGGGCATCCGGCGGCACCGGCCGCGGCGGTGGCCGCCACGATCGGGCTGCCGCTGGCAGAGGTGTTTCGCCGCGCGCTCCCGCGGACGGGCGAACCCGAGATCGCGCGGCTGTCCGCCTGGTATCGGGGGCGCGCCGATGCATCGGAGTTCGTGCGTCAATTCCGCCTGTATCCCGGCGTGGTCGATACCCTCGCGGGGTTGCACGCGGTGGGTACGCGTTTGGTGGTCGGCACGAGCAAAGGGCGAGCGACGACGATCGACATCGTGGCGCACTGCGCGATCGATCGCTTCATTCACGAAGTCATCGGCGGCGATTGCGTCAGCCGGGGCAAGCCGCATCCGGAAATGGTCGAACGCGCCTGCGCCCAATTCGGCGCCGCCCGCGAGCAGACGCTGATGGTCGGCGATACCCCGTTCGACATCACCATGGGCCAGGCCGCCGGTGTTGCCACCTGCGCGGTCAGCTACGGGATGCATTCGCCCGAATCGCTGCGCGCGTTGGGGCCGGATTTCATGATCGATCGGTTCGCGGCGCTGCATGATGTCGTGACTCGTGTTGGGGACTGGTGATTGGCCGGAATCAGGAGGTGTTTCGATGAAGCTTGCGGGCAAAGTCGCGCTCATCACCGGTGGCGCGCGGGGAATCGGACGCGGCATCGCGATGGCATTGGCCAACGAAGGTGCCGACATCGCAATTGCGGAGGTCGATCGGGTCGCCAGTGCGGCGCAGCAGTACGGCGCGGCGGCGGTGAGCGGTTATCAGGCGGCACAAACGACCGTGAAGGAAATCCACGCGGCTGGCCGGCGCGCGGTTGCGATCGAAGCCGACGTGACGCAGTGGGCGCAGGTCCAGCGCATGGTCGGCGACGCGATCGCGCAGTTCGGGCGGCTCGACCTCCTCGTGTGCAACGCCGGGGTCGTCCACATCGCGCCGGTCGAGCACATGCCGGAGGAGGAATTCGATCTCACCATGGCGGTCAATGTGAAGGGCGTGTTCCTGACGTGCAAAGCGGCGCTGCCGATCCTGAAGCAGCAACCCGGCGGGTGCATCATCAACATCGCATCGGTGGCGGGCAAGAACGGCGCGCCCGGCATGGCGCACTACTGTGCATCGAAGTTTGCGGTGGTCGGATTCACCAACTCGCTCGCCAAAGAAGTCGCGCGCTACGGCCTTCGCGTCAACGCCATCTGTCCCGGCATCTTGCGGACGCAGATGTGGGAGTATCTCGCCGACACGCTCAAACGGAGCGACGAGAGCAAGGAGGCCTCGTGGCAGCGGTACGTCAGCACGCTGATTCCTCTCGCCCGTCCGCAGACCCCCGAAGACATCGGCCAACTCGCCGTCTATCTCGCGACGGCCCCCAACGTCACCGGCCAAGCGATCAACGTCGACGGCGGGATGGAGTTGCATTGAGGGTGGTGAGTGGTGAGTCGTGAGTGGTCGGACGATTCACGACGCACCATTCACGGCTCACGCCTCTCTTGACGCTGCTCGCGCTGCCAGGAATCATGCCGGCGATGGCGAAGCCTCCTCAGATTCATTCGCGCGATGAGCGCCCGCCGAAGGGCCGGCTACGGCAGAACGTCGAGTCGCTAGGCGTCGCGCTGCTGCTGGCGCTGGTGGTGCGCTCCTCGGTGGTCGAAGCGTTCTGGGTACCGTCGGGCTCGATGCTGCCGACGATCCAGATCGGCGACCATTTGTTCGTCAACAAGATGGCGTATGGCCTGCGCTTGCCCTTGCTGGGAACCAAGTTGATCAACTTCGGCGTCCTGCACCGCGACGACATCGTCGTGTTCATCTCGCCCAATGACTCGTCGACCGATCTGATCAAGCGCGTGATCGCCACCGAGGGCGACACGGTCGAGATCCGCCAGAAGAAGTTGTACGTCAACGGCCAAGAAGTGCCCGACGCGCACGCACACTTCGTCGACGCGCGCGCCGGCGCGGTCCCGCGCGACAATTTCGGCCCGGTTACCGTGCCGCCGGGCAAGTTCTTCGTCATGGGCGACAACCGCGATCAGAGCTACGACAGTCGCTACTGGGGTTTCGCCGACGTCAACGCGATCAAGGGCAAGGCCACCTTCATCTATTGGTCGTGGGACAGCGACGCCCACTGGCCGCGCTGGAGCCGCCTGGGACATATGCTCGAGTGAGGCGTGGTGAGTGTGTGTCAGTGACTCGTGCGGGTCGGAGCAAAAAAACGCCGAGCGCCTAGGGCTGCGCCACGAATACTCCTCCACCGCGTGTGCCGGCGTACAGTGTCTGCGGTGAATGCGAGTCGAGCCCGAGAGCGAGTATTTCTTGGTTGCTCAGATCGGTGCTCAAGGCAGTCCAACTGTTGCCGCCGTCGCTGCTCTTGAACACCCCGCCGCCATCGAGACCGGCGTAGAGTGTTTGCGATGTGGTCGGATCCAGCGCGAGCCCGAAGACGAGCAGATTCCGACCGAACGGTGTGTCAACACCGAGGCCGCTGTTCTTTGGCACCCAGTTGATGCCACCGTCGGTGCTCTTTAAGACACCCCCCGTTGAACCAGCGTACAGTGTGCCCGCGGTGGAAGGATCAAATGCGAAAGACGTGACTCCTGCCGCCAACGGAAAATCCACGATTGTGGCCGGCGTCCACGTTGCACCATCGTCACTGCTCGTGAAGATGCCACCGCGCAAGGCACCGAATGCCGTTGTTCCGGCGTATAGCGTGCGGGGATTCGTCGAGGTTGCGGCGAGAGCCAGGACGTGAGCGCCCTCAAGACCGGTGCCGAGCGGTTCCCAGGTATCCGCAGCGTCTGGACTCTTGTACACACCGCCACCGAGGGTTCCTGCGTACAGTACCTGGGGTGTGACCGGATCGGTGAGAAGCGCCTGGATGCCCGGCGGGCCGTTGCTCTTTTCCACCCAGGTCGCGCCACCGTCGGTGCTCTTGAACGGCGGCACAACTGTGCCGACGGACGAACCTGCAGCGTATAGGATACGTGAGTTCGCCGGGTCGGCTGCTATCGCGACCGCATTGAAGACCGGCGCAAGGCCGGTGTTGGACGGTGTCCAGCTAGCGCCGAAGTCGGTGCTTTTGAAGATACCCGCACCCGAGCCACCAGCGTACACGGTCCCCGGCGTTGTCGGGTCCACGAGCAGTGCGGCGACGTTGGCGCGGAGACCGTGGTTTGCCGGTGCCCATTCTGCGGCACCGTCGGTGGTCTTGGAGAGCCCGTATTCCATGCCCACGTACAACGTTTGCGATGAGGTCGGGTCCATCGCCAGCGCGCCAAGTGTCGCGGGTGTTGTCAGTCCGCTGCTCATCGGCGCCCAACTCGCTCCACCGTTGGTGCTCTTGAAGACTCCAAGCCCGAAGGCCCCGGCGTACAGCGTCTGCGATGCCGTCGGGTCCACGAGTAACGATACAACGGCGTCGGGAATCGTCCCGAGCGGACTCCAGTTGCCGCCCCCGTTGGTGCTCTTGAAGACATTCGTGGACCCACCAATGGCGCTGCCGGCCGCGTACACGGTCTGCGAATTTGTTGGGTCGAACGCAAGCGCCTGCGCGTCGAATTCAGCGTCGATCGTAACCGGCACCCAACTCTCCGCGCCGTTGTTACTCTTGAAGGCGACTCCATTGCCGCCTGCATAGAGTGTCTGGGAATTGTTCGGGTCTAAGGCTAGGCTATGCGGATAGAAATTCTCCGGAAGGCCGGAACTTACGGGCGCCCAGTGGTCGCCGCCATCGGTGGTTTTGAGGACTCCCGAATAGGTCGCCGCGTAGACAATCTGGGAGTTCATCGGATCGATCACCAAGGTGGTCGCGAAGACCCCGGAGCCGTTGTTCATTGCCGCCCAGCTTGCCCCGCCGTTCGTGCTCTTGAACACACCGAGCACCGAGCTGGCGTATAGGGTTTGTGGTGTTGCCGGATCGATGGCGAGGGCTTGAACGACGCTGGAAGACGGCAGGTTACCGCTGAAGCCGCTGCTCATCGAGGCCCAGGTCGCGCCGCCGTCGGTGCTCTTGAAGATGCCGCCGTCGGTGCCGGTGTAGATCGCCGGCGGCGCCGACGCGTCAAGAGCGGCAGATTGCGATGTGCTCGGAGCGATCGCGATTGCGTGCACCACGCCACCGTCCGGCCCGTGGCTCGTCCAAGAGACCGCCACCGGGCATCCGTTCAGCGCATTGTTGACGGCCAGTACCAGCTCGTCGACGGTTACCTTGTGGTCGTTGTTTGTATCGAATGCCGCGCAGGTGTCCGGTTCGGCGTTTCCCAGCGCGATGTTCACGCCTTTGACCAACTCGTCGACGCCCACCGTGCCGCTGCTGTCGCAGTCACCGACACACGACGCGAACGATTTCGCCGCCAGAGATGCGGAAAAGACCGCGAGTAACCAAATGACAACCCACCGCTCCGCGTGCGCGAACGTGCGCGGCAACCGGATTCGGAGGCGCTCCAGTTGGTGGAAGACATTCAGGGCGCTTTGGATGCTCGACATCTCGCACATTCCTTTCAAGCGCGGTCATCGGCTTCTCGACCAGCTCGGCGGAAACGTTTTGGCGCTTCCCTTAGCCGCGACGCTGCGAGGAGGTCAAGAAAAAACTCACACGCTTTCGGCGATCCGTAAATGTACGTAGATCTCTCACATTGACAAATTTCTTGGCACTCGGATAAACCGCGCCGCAAAGGTTCGGTAGTTTTGCGAACGAACATTGAGGTGGCTTGTGTTGGCGCTTCCGGGGGGACGAACTGGCTTGCGAGCGGGGCGCGCGCAGTCTGATGAACTGCTACGACGATTCTCGGTGCCGCTGATCGCCTGCTTGACGGCGATGTTCCTGCTGCCGCAGGGCGCAGCCGGAGTCTGCATCGGCGATTGTGACGGCAACGGTAGAGTCAACGTCAACGAGCTGGTGGTCGGCGTCAACATCGCGTTGGGCAACGCGGACCTTGGTTCTTGTCGCCAGTTCGATGCGGACGGCAACGAACGGGTCACCGTCGACGAATTGGTGAAGGGCGTGAACAACGCCCTCAACGGCTGTGCGGCCGAGCCAACTGCCACCGCGACCCCGACGCCGAGCCCGACACCCTCACTACTGAAATCCGTCACTGCCATCGTTCACCCGAGCCCGACGGCGAGCGCGACCGCCGGACCGACGATCGCATTCCAACCGATGAGCGGCGCCCCGGGCTCGTCGGTGGCCATCACCGGCAAGGGATTCGCCGGGGCGACTGCGGTTGCCTTCAACGGCGCGGCGGCAAGTTTCACCATTGGTTCCGGTGACAGTGTCACTGCGATTGTGCCGCAGGGAGCGACCAGCGGGCCGATCAGCGTCACGACACCGCAAGGAACGATTACCAGCAACGTCGTCTTTGCGGTTCTCCATCCGTCGACCTTTTCGCTGACAGCGGGTCCCGGAGCTGGCGCGGTGATTCAGGGACAATCGACGACCTACGCGGTCATGCTGGAGAGCGCCAACGGTTTCGCGCAGCTTGCAGCGCTGAGCATTGCGGGATTACCGGCCGGTCTGACGGCGACGCTGGCGCCGTCACAGATCACTGCCGGGCAGATGGCGATGCTGACGATCACCGCGCCGGCGAATCAGCCGACGGGAACGTCGATGTTCACGGTATCCGCTTCAGCCAAAGTCCTCGGCGTATCGCAGCACCAATCGGCGATGGCGAGCGTAACGGTTGAGCCGGTGACCACGTCGTTCCTCGGCCGAACCGTTGTCGCCGACAACCAGCAAACGCCGCTTGCCGGCGTGACGATTACGTTTCTCGGCAAGGACGGAAACGGCAACACGACCGGCTGCTCGGGCCAGCAGCGCATTTCCGATGCGGCCGGAAACTTCGCGTTCACCAATTTGCCGGATGCGTGCGCGGGCGAGCAGCTCGTGCGCTACGACGGGATGACCGCGACGCCGCCGCCAGGGCAGTACGCCGGCGTCGATCTGATCTACACCATCGTGCCGCACCAGGTCGTCGTCTCGCCCGTGCTCATTCATCTGCCGCGCATCGACGACAAAGAGACCGTGATGGTGCAGCAGAACGCGCCGTTCGATCAGACGTTCACGTTCAAGACGATTCCGTTCCTCTCGGTGACGGTCTACGCCGGCACGACGCTCATCCTGGCCGATGGCACGCAACCCGATCCGTTCCCGCTGACGGCGATCGAGGTGCCGGTGGACCGGCTGCCGGAGGAATTCTCGCCGCAAGCGCAGAATCCGACGTCGTTGCTCGCCTTCATCGTGGCGTTTCAGCCCGCGAATGCGGTCGCGAGTCAGCCAGTGGCGGTCACGTTCCCGAATACGTTGAACACGCCGCCGGGGACGTACATGCAGTTGTTCACCCTTGATCCGATGCGCGGGCAGATGGTGCCGTACGGGTCGGCGCGGGTCTCCGACGACGGCACGCAGATCATCCCGAACCCCGATCCGGCGCATCCGGGGCATGCCTATGGCCTCGTGCACTTTGACTGGCACGGGCCGACCGCGCCACCGCCGAACGACGTCAACCCGAGCCCCGATCCGTGCGGACCCAAGTCGTCAAGTCCGATTGACCTCGCCTCGGGCATCGAGGTGATCACGGCGACCGACCTCACTATCAATGGCCGGCGCGGGCCTGTCGGCGTTACCAGGACGTACCGCACGCTCTCGAGCAATCCCGGACCGTTCGGGATCGGCACAAATCACAACTTCGGATACCAGCTCGGCTTTCAAGGAGGGGGGCAGCAAGTCGCTTTGTTGGTGATGCCGGACGGCAATCAACTACCCTTCAACCTGCAGCCCGACGGGACATGGATCAATTCGACCGTGCCATCGCTACGTGGGGCGGTGCTGAGCGCCGCGTTCGATGTCGGAACATTCACCTTGCGGTGGAAAGACGGCACGACTTTCAATTTCGGGACCTTCTTCACGTTCGTTCCTCTAACCTCGATCAGCGACCCAAATGGAAATGTCATTACGCTGGCGCGCAGCGCTTCGAACCCCGCCCTGATTACGCAGGTGATCGATCCGGTCGGCCGGGCGCTGACGCTGAGTTATGACGGCTCGAATCGCATCATATCGATTGTCGATCCGATCGGGCGGACGGTTCGGTACACCTACAACTCACAGGGCACGTTGGAAACGGTGACCGACGCAACTGGCGGCGTGACACGCTACGACTACGACGATCGGAACCGCTTGACGCAAATCACGGATGCGCGTGGAATCGTCGTCGCGCGCAACGTCTACGGCGAAGGCGGGCGCGTCATCAAGCAAACCGCCGCCGACGGCGGCGTCACCTTCTTCTCGTACTTCTCGCTCGATCCCAATGCGTGCGCCGACCTGTCTTTGCCTCGAGCGGCCGCGGTGCGCCCAAAGGCCGGTGGTTTTGGATTGCCAGAATGCCCTTTCGGAGGAGACAACGTGAGCCCACTTTTGGGCACTATTGTGACCGATCCGCTCGGGAACACCACGACCTACCGTTTCAACACGGAAGGATTCCTTGTCGATGTCACCGATGCACTAGGGCAAAAGCGCGGATTGGGCCGCAACCTCGGCACCAACTTGGTGACCGCGGTGACGGGCCCCGCGAGTTGCAGCGTGTGCGGCGCACCGGGCGCCGGTGATTTTTTCTTCACCTACGATGCGAACGGCAACATGCTGACCCGCACCGACGCGCTCGGCCACACGACCACGTACACCTACGAGCCGACGTTCAACAAGGTCAGCTCGGTCACCGATCCGCTCGGGAACACGACGAACTTCACCTATGACACGCATGGGAACTTGCTTTCGATCGCCGACCCGCTCGGCCACACCACTTCGATCACCTACGACAGCCACGGCTTGGCCACGTCGATCACCGATCCGCTGGGCAACTCGCAAACGCTCACCTACGACGACGACGGCAACCTCGTCGCAGTCACCGACCCGCTCGGCCACACCAGTTCGCTCGCCTACGACCCGGTCTCCCGCCTCGTGGCGCAGAGCGATCCGCGCGGTAAAACGACACGGCTGGCCTATGACGATCTCGATCGCATCACGCAAACCGTCGATGCGCTCGGTGGCAAGACCCAGTTCAGCTACGATCCGACCGGGAACCTGTTGAGCGTCACCGACGCCTTGAATCATCCGACCGCCTACGCGTACGACACGCGCGGTCGCGTGAGCCGGCGCACCGATCCGCTCGGTGCATCCGAGACGTTTGCGTACGACGTGGCCGACAATCTGACCGCGCACACGGACCGCAAGGGCCAGGTGACGACGTACAGCTACGATGCACTGAACCGGCCGACCGGCGTGCAATACGCGGACAGTGCCAGCCACTTCGCCTACGACGCGCAAGGGCGCATGATTCTGGCGGGCGATGCGAGCGGCGACATCCAGCGTACCTACGATCTGGCCGGCCGCATGACGCAAGAGGCGACCAGCCAAGGCGCGATCGATTACATCTACGACGCCGCCGGCCGCCGCACGTCGATGAGTGTGGTCGGGCAGACGCCAGTCTCTTACAGCTACGACGCCGCATCCCGGCTGAGTGAGATCGTTCAAGGCAGTCAGGTCGTGGACTTCACCTACGACGCGGCAGATCGTCGCACGAAGCTGACGCTGCCGAACGGCGTCAGCACGGAGTACCGGTATGACACCGCGTCGCGAATCAGCGAGCTGCTCTATCGCAACGCCACCAGCACGCTCGGTAACCTGACATACCAATACGACGCGGCCGGCAACCGGACGGGTGTCGGGGGGTCATTCGCGCGCACGCTGCTGCCCGATGCCATCGCAGCGTCCGAGTACGATGCTGCGAATCGTCAGAT
>DATKMK010000117.1:0-18110 GCA_035541895.1 Binatia bacterium
GGGTGTCCCCACCAACTCCCGCGGATCGCGCCGCCGGCGATCGCCTCGACGAGACTCGGTACCGGCCCGCGGGCTGACTCCAGCACCACGCCGTGACGCTCGACGCACGCGAGTGCCGCCTCAACCGTCGACACCATCGCATGGTGCCTCGTGGACATCCGGCTCAGGGGCGGTTCCGTCTGCGCCAGCGTTCGACGATCGCATCGACGTCGAGCTTCGCCAAGCTGGTCGGCGGGCCCGAGATCGTCGTGCGGTTGACCTTCGCGATCTCGGCGTTGAGCGCCGCGACCTTTGCGCGTACGTCGGCTTCGGTGGAGAGATGCGCGAGCTGAGCCAGCTCGTGCTCGACGCGCACCTTGATCGCCATTGCCGGCGGCAGGTCGGAGAGCTGCTCGCGCCGCACCAGCTTCTTCACCCACCACTGCGGATCGTGCACGCCGGTGAGGTCGGGCAACGGCTTGCCTTTGCCCGCGAGCTGGTCGAATCGCCCGTCGACTTGCGCCTCGCGGATCTGCTGCTCGGTCCACGACTCCCAGCTCTTCCCCTTGGGCTTGCGCGCCGTCATCGCTGATTCCCGTAGAGCTGTGTCCGAAGATCGATGACGATGTTGCGGCCGTCGAGGTGCAAATGCCGCGGATTGAAGTCGGGATGCCGAACCGACACCGCGATGTCGGACCGCGGCACGTCCGGTGGCGTCGCGAAGCCGACGACCCCGGCGTCGTTGGTGCGCAGGTGCGCGAGCATCTGATCGGCATGGGTGTGAACGATCACCTCGGCACCGGCGACGGGCGGCCGCTCGCCGGATTGATCGGCGTCGTTGTCGAGCACGGTGACGCGCGCGGTGCGCCCGTCGGGCGCGGGCGCGACCTCGACGCACAGGTCGCGCAACCAGATCATCGGCTCGCCGATGACGGTCTTCATCCCGATGCGCTCGGGATGTCGCGCCGGATTCGCCTTGAGGCTGACATCCTGCGCCGCCATGCCGTGGTCGCTGGTGAAAACGAACAACGTCGAGTCGAGCAGTCCCTTGGCCTGCAACTGATCGAGCACCTGGCCGAGGCGGTGGTCGGTTTCCTCGATCGCGGTGCGCAAGCCGTCGGCGTGCGGACCGTAGTCGTGACCGGCGCCGTCGGTGAGCGCAAACTCGTGCGCCACCAGCACCGGCGACGGATGCGTGGGATCGTCGAGCAACACCGTGATCTGCGCCATGCCGCGCGCGTCGAGCACGGCTTCACGTAGCACGCCCTCGTGCCCGTCGGCGCGATAGCGCGGATGAATCGCGTCGCTGAACTCGGCCGTCAGCGCCTTGAGCCGATCGCGCGGGCCGACGATGCGCCGCTCAAGCGCGGCGTGATCGGCGCCGCGCCCTTGCGGTTCATGAATATTGGCGGTGAACGCACTCGCGCCAAGCACGCGGTGGAACGCTTCGTAAAGCGTCTCGACGCCGGCGCCGAGATAACCTTCGGTTTGGATGCCCTGGCCTTGCGGCGCCAGCGGCCGGCGGGCGGCGCGATCGTAGTAGGTCGGATTGACGATGTCGTGATGGCCGCAGTACGCGCCGGTGAAGATGGTGCTGTGGCTCGGCCAGGTGATCGACGGGAAGTTCACCGTCGACCCGTACACGAACCGTGCGCTACGATCGAGAATGCGGCGGAGGTTGGTAATGATCGGCGCGTTGGTATCGAGCAGGTGACGCAGCTCGCTGTTGCTGAGACCGTCGAAGATGACGAAGTAGACCCGCTCGGGCCGTGCCGCCGGATCAATGATCTCATCGAGGACCCGCCCATCCTGCCGCTTGAGATACACGTCGGGTGCGGCGCCGCGCTCGCTCGCCGTGCGACCGGTGGCATCCTGGCCGTCGATCGCCGGGAAGCGCATCAACCGACACACCGTCGGCGCGATGTCGACGTGGCGCGCGGCGTGTTCGTAGAGCCCGGGTTTGATCCCCGGCCCCGCAAACGCCAACGGCGCGCGGGATTGAATCACGTCGAGTGCGCCGTGTTGACCGGCTTGGAGTCCAAACGCGTACGCTTTCGGGCTGATCACCAGGTCCGGGGCATTGGGGCTGTCGAAGAGCTGCGCGATGCGCTCGTAGGCGAACGGGTAACTGACCTCGCTCGGTTCGATGTAGGCGTGGTTGACATCCTCGGTCGGATGGCCCGAGGCAGCGGCCGCGCGCAACTCGTCGGCACAGGTGGCGATCGACGTGTGGCGCTGGTCGGCGATCGGGTTGTCGCCGATCTGCTCGAGCACGCGATACTCGAAGTGGCCGTTGGCGAGGACGCGCTGAAAGCGCACCAGACCGCGCCGCGCCCAGACTTCGTAGATGTCGTCGCGACAGGTGATCACCAAGTCCATGTGATCGCGCACCTGCGGGTCGGTGAGCAGCGCAAGGATGGCGCGATTGCCCGACTCTTCTTGATGCGCATCCAGCCCCTGCCCGTTGCGTCGCTCGGGACCGACGATTCGCTCCATACATTCTCCTGTGTGTTACCAACTCCATGTACCACAAATGCGCGCTCGCCTTGAGGCCCTCACCACGATTGGTTAGAGTTCGCCCGCTGGAGGATGCTCGTGCCAACTCCCGAAGAACTCTACGATCAAGCAGTCGACTGCGTCGCCGACGGCGATCTCGACGGAGCCATCGCGAAGTACCGAGACGCCATTGCGCTCCGTCCCGACTACGCGGACGCGTTCGAAGGTTTGTCGATGGCGCTGGCCGATCGCGAACAGTGGGACGAAGCGATCACCGCCGCCCGTCGCGTCGTCGATCTCACCCCCGACGATCAGCTCCCGTACACCAACCTGTCACGCATCTACCAGCGTGCCGGCAACGTCCCCGAAGCCGAAGCCTGGGCCGCCAAAGGCCGCATGATCGACTGGAAGCGGCAGTTGAAGGAGGGGAAGTCGTGATTGGTGTTGGTGACTGGCCCGAACGCAATTCCGACCATCACCAGTCACCGACACCAGTCACCAAATCAGAACCTATCCGACAGCCAGAACACCGACCGATCCGATGGGAGAACGCGCGCAAGGAAGTCGTCGCGCTCGACCTCGGTGACGGCGATGCCGAGCTTGGCGGCGAGCCGGGTCGGGGAGATCACGCGCCACATCCAGAACACATCATCGACGGTCCGCAGACTCAATCCGCGGGCGCCCAGCGCCGCGACGATGCGCGGCTCGGTTGCGAGCTGCGTCAGCGTTCCCGGCAATGCGCGACCCTGGTGCCCGTGCAGCCGGCAGATGACGTCCACCAGCGCGGCGTCGTACGAGGGTACGAAGCCGTGCTCCATCACGACGTAGAGGTCGTACAGGGGCGTCGCTCGCGCGTAGGCGACGATCCGATCGCCGGCGCGCGCAACCAGAAAGTCCTCGCTAAAATTGCCGGCGTAGCGGAGCTGTCCGAGCCAGTAGCGGCGATCGCGAACAACGGTGCCGGCGAGCGAGCCGTTGTACGCATCGTACAGCGCCATGACCTCGGCGAGATCGCGCTCGGGGTCGAACGGCTCGATGCGGACGCCGCTGGAGTCGGCAACCGTGCCCGCATCGATGAAGACGAATTGCCGCGGGTGACTCACCCAGCCGTGGCGGCCGTAGAACGCCAGCCGTACCGCGAACAGCAACGAGAGGTCGAAGCCGAGCGCATCCATTGCTGCAATCGCTCGCGTGAGGAGCTGCGACGCGGTGCCCTGCTCGCGATACTCCGGCGCCGTGTACACGTTGCCGATGCCGCCGACGCGCACGGTGGTGCCGCCGAGCCGCACGTCTTTGGCGAACACCTGCAGCGTGCTGACGAGACGATCGCCATCGGCAGCGACGAAACACAGGTCGTCGCGAAACGCGGGATCATGCTCGAAGTAGCGCGCGAAGAACTCGCGGCTGATCCACGCGTCGAGCAGATCGAGCACCGCGGCGCGCTCGTGCGGCGCGATGGTGCGGACGGTCAGTGCCGTCGCGGTGCTCATGCGCGATCACGGCAGTGCATGGCAACCACGGCGACGCGCGCGGGCAATATGCTTGCAATTTGCGCCCGCCTGCTCCAGGTTGGCCCGGTCATGGCCACGAAGGCGATCACCGAAGTCGTCAAGGTCGGACGGCGCGGCGAGGTGGCGTTGTCACGGCGCGTGCGCGCGGCGATGACGCTGAACGAAGGCGACGAGCTGGTGCTGACGGTCGAGGAGGACCAAGTGGTGCTGCGGCGCAAGGCGCGTCGCTTCCACGAGTACCTGGACACGCTCGGCCCCAAGTCTCCGTCGTAACCGACGCCCGGCATCTGTGGAGTGTGGCAGCTCACGAAGCCGCGCCAGTCCATTCAGTCCGGGAACGCCACAACGGCCTTAGCGATCGCCGGGCGAGTGCTTTGCCAACCACGCCGCGCGGCAACCGCGGTTGCGGCAGAACCACCGATATTGATCGACGAACGCCGTTAGACATCGCACCGTGCCGTCGGCGAGGCGCACGATCGGGTGGCGCTCGCCGCACTGTTCGCAGATGACGAAGCGCCCGGATGCGCCGCCGCGACCTTTTGCGCGCCGCGCAGCGCCGAAGTCCGTCACGGTACCCATCGTGCTCGTCGTCCGCTCGCGGTGCTCCGTATACACCGCAATCGGTGAGCTGTCACCGTCCGCGCTTTCTTGATTGTGTCGCAGGCGTGGGCTACCTGAGCGCCATGTTCGCAGCATGGCGCGCCGCGCTGCTGGCGCTCGTGTTGGTTGTGCCGATGGCGGCGGCCGCGGCGCCGGGGCAAGCGGCCGATGAAGTGGCGGCGCGCGTCAACGGCACCGTGATCTCGCGCAAAATGGTGCGCGAGGTGGTGCAAGCGCTGGCGGCGCAGCAAGATCAGCCACCCGACGCCAAGCAAACCGAGCAGCTCACGCGCGATGCGCTCGATTCGTTGGTGGCGTTCGAACTCCTCTATCAAGAAAGCCAGCGCCGCGGCGTGGCCGTCACCGACGCGGAGATCGACGCCGACATCGCGCAGAACAAGTCGCAATTCGCCGACGCCGCGGCCTACAAGCAAGCACTGGCCGCGCGCGGCATGAGCGCCGAGGATTTGCGCCGCGAGACCCGCAAGACGCTGGCGGTCAACCGGCTGCTGGAGCAGACGGCGTGGCAGCACCTCGATGCGTCGGAGGACGACATCCGAATCTTCTACGAGCAGAATCGCGAGCAGTTCCAACGCCCGGCCGAAATTCGCGCCAGCCACATTTTGATTCGCGCCGCCAAAACCGCTCCCGATGCCGAGCGGGCGACGGCACGCAAAACCGCCGGGGAGCTGCTCGCGCAAATCAAGCAGGGCGCAAACTTCGCCGATCTTGCGCGCCAACACTCGCAAGACCCGGCCAGCGCGAGCAAGGGCGGCGATCTCGGATTCTTCGCTCGCGGAACCATGCAGGCCGACTTCGAGCAAGCCGCGTTCGCGCTCCAGCGCGGCGCCGTCAGCGACGTGGTGCAAACGCCGTACGGCTTCCATCTCATCACCGTCACCGACGCGCGCCCCGCCGGCACCGCCGCGCTCGCCGAAGTGCACGACGAGATCGCGGCGGTGCTGCGTGATGAGATGAAACGTCACCGGCAAGACGAGCTGGTCGCCGCGCTCAAGAAGCAAGCGACGGTGGAAATTCTCCCGCTGCTCAAACCCACTGAGAAGGCGAAGAAACCTTGAGCCCCTTCTCCAATCTCACGCGAGGAGAGCGCATGCCCCGTACCCGCACCCGTTCTCGTTCTGCATCGCCGCGCCGCGGCGACCCACTCGCTCGCGCCGATCGCGCGCACCTGATTCACGGCTTCGGTTCGCCGGCCGTCGTCGATCACGAGGGCACGGTGCGATTGGTGAAAGGTCGCGGCGTGTACGTGTGGGACAGCAACGGACGGCGCTACCTCGACGGACTCGCCTCGCTGTGGAACGTGACCGTCGGTCACGGGCGCGCCGAGATCGCGCGGGCGGTAGCCAAGCAGATGCGGGCGATCGAGTACGTACCGACGCTGCTGGGCTTCTCGTCGGAGCCGGCGATTCGCTTGGCAGCCCGCTTGGTGCGGATGGCGCCCAAAGGGCTGACCCGCGTGGTGTTCACCTCCGGCGGATCGGAATCGAATGAGACCGTCATCCGGCTTGTGCGTCTCTACTGGCGGCTGCGCCAGCGACCCGACAAGATCAAGATCGTCGCCCTCAATCGGGCGTATCACGGATCGTCAACCGGCGCCGCCAGCCTCACCGGCTTGCCGTACTTTCATCAATACTACGAACCGCTGCTGCCCGGGGTCGTTCGCATGGCGCGGCCGCATTGCTACCGCTGCGAGTTGCAACTCACCTATCCGGCGTGCCGCCTCGCCTGCGCCGACGAGTTGGAACGCGTGGTCGCCAATGAAGGCGCGGACACCATCGGCGCGTTCATCGCCGAGCCGGTGCAAGGGGTCGGCGGCGTGATCCCGCCGCCGCCCGGCTATTTCGAACGCATCCGTGAGATTTGCGATCGCCACAACATTCTCATGGTGGTCGATGAGGTCATCACCGGCTTCGGCCGCCTCGGTACACCGTTCGGCATCCAACGCTGGAAGGCGACGCCCGACATGCTGGCATTCGCCAAGGGGGTTACCAGCGGCTACTTGCCGCTCGGCGGAGTGATGGTGCGCGAGGAAATCTACCAGGCCTTGCTGCAAGCGGGGCCGAGCTTCTCGCTCCATCACGGCTTCACCTACTCCGGTCATCCGACCGTGTGTGCGGCGGCCTTGGCGAATCTCGACATCATCGAACGCGAACAGTTGATCGCCGGTGCGCGGCACAAGTCAGCCCATTTCGCCAAGCGGCTGCACCCGTTGCGCAGTTCACCGATCGTCGGTGACGTGCGCTGCGCCGGCCTGATGGCAGCGATCGAATTGGTGCGCGACCGAGCGTCGAAGGAGCCGTTCGCGGACAGCGTGCGCGTCCCGTGGCGGATTCGGTCGGCCGCGTTGCGTCGCGGCGTCATCATCCGCGCGAGCGCCGATACTGTTGTCGTCTGTCCGCCGCTGATCATCACGCCGGCGCAGATCGATGTACTCGCGACCGTGCTGCGCGAGTCGATCGAAGAAGTCGCGGCGGAATTGAACGCCGGCGGCGTACCGGCGCCGGCAGAGCCCGCGGCGCGCGGCGAGCCGGTTGCGCTCACTTTGCCGGGGATTGCGTGACCGACTCACCGCGCGCCCGAATCGTTCTGCCGCTCGTTCTCGCAACCGTATTCATCGCCGCCGGCCTGTGGGGCTATCGCGATTGGCGTGCGGAGAAGTTGGGGCCTCCCCTGGGGAAAATCAAAGGACAGGATTTCAACAACGTCCTGCACGCTGCGCATAATCTGGAGATCGGCGCCAACCTCTACGGGTACGCGGAGCAGTTTTTGCGCACCCCCAGCTTCAAAGAATTCACCAGTTGGGAGGAGACGTTCTACATCTATCCACCGCTGTTCGCGGCGTTGGTGCGCCCGCTGCTCCGCTTGCCGCCGCCGGTCGCGTTGAAACTGTGGGGATTGGGCAACTACCTCGTGCTGCTGTGCGCGGCGGCGTTCGCGGTGCGCGAATTCGCGCCCCCGGGTCTTCCGCGTGTGCCGGCGTTCGCCTGTCTCGCCGTCGTCTTCACCTGCTACTACCCCTGCCAACTCGAACTGAAGATCGGTCAGGTCGACATCGTGCTGCTGCTTCTGTTGCTCGTGACCTACCGGCTGTATTGCGCGCGCAGTCGCGTCGCCGGACTGCCGCTCGCGTGCGCGCTGTCGATCAAGCCAGTGCTCGCGCCGCTATTGGTATTCTTCGTGTGGAAGCGAGAGTGGCGGACGGCGGCCACGGCCGCGGGTGCGGCGGCTGTCCTTGTCGCCGGGAGCTTCACACTCGCCGGCTGGCACCAATTGCCATCGTATCTGTCCGCGCATCACTTTTGGGCCACTGGTCCGATGTTGGTTTTTCCGGTCAATCAGTCGGTGACAGCCGTGGCGCGGCGCGTATTCACGGTCAATGTGTACAGCGAACCCGTCGCGGTCTGCCCGTGGCTGGCGTCGCTGCTCCCGCTGATCGTTGCCGCGCTCGCCGGTGCGGGATGGTTGGCCGTGGTGCCGCGCGACGACAATCGCAACCACGCAGTGAACGGGATCGAATTCGGGGCGACGCTGACGACGCAGATGCTGATCTCGCCGATCACGGAGGACATTCACTTTGTGTGGGTGTTGGTGCCGCTCGCCGCGTTGCTCTTGGCGGCCCTCGGCCACACGAAACTCCCGCGTGATTGGATGCGGCTCGCCGTCGTCGTCGGGTTGCTCTTGTACTTCGGACTTCCGGACACGCAAGCGACTACCTACACCGATTGGACCGCCGCCGCGTTCACCGGCACTCTGGTGCCCCGCGCGCACGTGCTGTACACGGGCATGTTCTTGTACGGTCTCGTGATCCTCGATGTGTGGTTGCTGTTGCAGTGCATCCGCTGGCGGCGGTTGAGCCAGCCCGGGGCGTAACGCTATCGCTCGACCTGCCACGCGACGCCCACGTCGGCACGCCCGGGTATGACGAAGCGGACCAGATTGCCATCGACCGTTGACTCGACAGGCGCCCCATCGACGCTGACGTGCAGCCCGCCGCTGTCGCGCAGGCCGGTGGGAAGCGCGACCTCCATCGCGATCGGACCGTCGGACATGCTCGCGAACGAGCCCCTGATCGACGTCGGTGTGCTGCTGATCGACAGTCGCGGCCACTCGACCGCGAACGTCCCCGTCGGCACCCGTGGCGTGATACGCAGACCGTCGCGCGTGCCGGCGACGCCGACCAGATCCGTCAACGCGCGCAACGGGCTGGCGTGCATGTGGGCGTTGAGGGCGGGATAGTCGGTCAGCGCGGTCACGCTGTGGGCGTCGGCCTCGCCCGGGCGTGCCGAGTCCGGACCGTTGAATGAGTCGGGCCCGGTCCAGATGCCGTACCACAAATCCGGATAACGCTCGGCGTGGGCCGCCAATGTATTGCGCGTGAAGCTGCTCCACGCCTCGTGGGCATCGCGGCGGGCGTAGGCGGCGGTGAGCCACGCATTCGCCACCGGCCAGATGCCGCCGATCAACGGCGAATCGATGCCACCAACCGATGTGCCCGATCCAATCTGCACGTTGCTGACCGCACCGATCGGCGTTTCGAGCCGTGTGACAACCTCGCCGAGTGCGAGATCGCGCCGCGCATCGTCGACGATGCCGGCGAGCACCGGGAACACTTGCGGCTCGAGGAAGAAAATCTGCGGCGCCAACGGATTCCCGCTGTCGACGAAACCGCGGTAGAAGTAGTGCCCTTCCCACGCCCGCTCCACCAACGCGTCGGCTTGCGACTGGGCCAGCGCGCCGAGCGACAACGCCAAGGCGGGGTCGTGTGGTCCGATCACGTCGGCGGTCAACGGGAAGCCGTACACGATCGCGCCGGCATTGTAAGTCGACGAGGTGCCGCGCGGGGTCGCGCGTTCGGTGGCGAGGTTGGCGATGCCGTCGGCGTAGTCGTTGGTGCCGAGCGCCACGATACCACGCGCACCGATGCCGATGTTCATGGTGCCGAAGTCGACCGCATGCCGAATGTGATCGAGGACATCGCCGCGCGCCGCCGCCGCGCGCGGCCAGTAGGCGATCGGTTGCGCGAGAAACGCGCCGTCGCGCGACAGCCCAACGTAGCGACCGATCGCCGCCGGCAGGAAGTAGTAGGCATCGCTGCGCAAGGTGTAGATGAGCACGTCGCTGAAATTGCCCACGCCGTTGGTGGCGTATGGAAATCGCCACGGCGTGGCATCGGACGGACCGTGCTGCGTCGCCAGCGCGTAGCTGAGCGTCTCGCGCGCCAGGCGCGGGTCGACCAGATGCAGCGCTTCGGCAAACAGCGCCAAGTCGCCCATCGCCCCGTCGAGGCCGTGGATGTACTTGTACGCGCCGCCTTGTCCGAGCACGCGAACGCCGCGATATTCGTCGAACGTCGCGAGCGCCAGCAGATTGTACGACGCCCACGCGATCTCGCGTTGCGCGACGCCGGCATCCGGCAAACCCGGAAACGCCGCCCACACCAGTCGCGACCGCCACGACGCGTCGGTCTCCGCCTGCAACGAAGTCGCTCGCGAGCGCAACTCGGTCACCGCGGGTCCGGGATCGCCGCCACCGGGCACATAGCCGAAGGCAAAGTGGCGCGTGATCGCGCCGTTGGCCGGCACATCGATCGGCACGCGCACGGCAAGGATGGCGTGTTGTCCGGCTCCGTCGAGGCTCAGCGTGCGCGACGAGGCATCGCCGGAGCCGGCAATCGCGGTCGGCGGTGTTCGCGAGGTCCCGTCCCACAACTCCGTGTCGCTGAGCCAGACCGCATCGGGAACGACGTCGGGATCGAGCACGGCGAGATAGACCGGATCGGGAAACCAATCGACATCGGACACGTCGAGGCGGTTACGCACCTTGGGAGGCAAGCTCTTCGCGACGGTTTGCACGATCCCGATGCGCGCATCGGCGCGCCACTCCACTTGGTGCGTGAACTTCGCCATCAACGCGCGGCGTCGGCGGTCGATGGCTTCGGTGGTACCCGGAGCCATCAGGTCGCTGGTCAGCAGCTCGATCGAGATCTGATGAATGTTGACGTCCCAGAACTCGACCAGCTCGTAATGCTGCGAGTGCGCCGTCGGGTTTTCGACCGTCACCGCCGCAACCAACGCCCGCGCGTCGCTGTCGGGGGCGAACACCCGCCGGCGCACCGTGATGTCGGCGTCGCGAGTGACGGTTTCGACATAGCCGACGCCGAAGCGGCGGGTTTGCATGTCGAGCGCGCGATTCACCGGCAGATCCTCGAAGCGCGTCGACCCGACGCGCGGCGCCCGCGATCCCTGCGCGACCGTGAAATAGTTGAAGCCGCCGCCGAGCTGCGGCGGATAGTCGGGATTGAGCGGGTCCTGCCAGGCATCGACGTGATTGATCCACTTGTGCCCGCGATCTTGGGTGTAGATCTCGACCCCGCCCGACGCATGCGCCATCGCCACCAGCCCGCGCCCGTTGCCGATCGCGTGGATGGGATCACGCAGCGGCGTCGCGCGCGGCGAATACGCATGCGCGGCGGGATCGCAGCGCTGTTCGACGGCGAAGTCGTACGCGGGGAGGCCGGTGCTATCCACCGCCCACTTTCCGAGATGCCCGGAGCCGCGCAGGCACGCGACCAATCGAGTCGGATCGGACGCATCGACATCGGCGCACGCCGACGTGTCCGGCCGCGGCGGGACCGCGAAGCCCTCGCAATCGAAGCGCTCGGGCTCTGCCGGCGTTGACGCGATCTCTCCGCCGCACCCGCCCAGTGCGACGGCGACGAGCAGGCAAAGCACCCGCGTCCGTGTTCGGCCGCGAAGCCGCTCACGTCGTCGCGCAATTCTTCGCATCGTCAGAGCCGCAATCGTCCGTTGACGATATCGTCGTAGTGAGTGCGGTCGAGCGGCTGGTACACGTGCGCGGCAGTGTCGAGGAAGAAGAGCGGATCGGTGACCACCTCGGGGTTGAAGCTCTCACGCGCCAACTCGCGGGTCTGATACTTGAAGGTGCCGGTCAGCGTCATTGCCGAGAGCTGGCGCAGAAACAGCGGCCGGGCGTAGGCGGGCAAGTGTTTGTGGACGTGACGCCCGAGCCGCGCCAAGTCAACGTCATCGGCGCTCACGATCGCCGCCATGCCGGCGCGGCCTTCGGCGCCGGGCACCTCGACGCCGTAGACGCAGACGTCGCGCACGCCGGGATAGCGCGCCAGCGTCTCCGCCACCTCGCTGGCGGCGACGTTCTCGCCGCGCCAGCGAAACGTGTCGCCGACGCGATCGACGAAGTAGTAGTACCCATCGGCATCGTAGCGGAGGAGGTCGCCGGTGCGGAAATAGCTGTCGCCGCCCGCGAACACGTTGCGGAGGATTTTCTTCTCCGACGCGGCCGGGTCGCTGTAGCCGTCGAACGTGCCGGGGAGCCAGATGCGACCGACTGCTTCGCCGGGCTCGCCGGTGCGGGACTCGACGTAGTGGCCGTGGGCATCCCGCACGAGTTCGTCGCGCGCCACGTCGTATTTCAGCAATCGGATGCCGAGTGCACCGCGCAGCGCCGGCGGAATGCGGCCGATCGAGCCGACCCGGTTGTCGAGGTTCACGAACGCGACGTTGCCCTCGGTTGCGCCGTAGAACTCGATTACCTGCGGGATCTTGAACCGTTGCTGGAACTGCGGCCAGACGTCGGGACGCAGGCCGTTGCCCATGCACGCGCGGACCGAGTGACGTGTCTCCGCGGGCGTGCGCGGCTGGTTGAGCAGGAAGCGGCACAGTTCGCCGATATATTGGAACACCGTTGCGCCGAGGTCGACGCAGTCGGACCAGAAGCGGCTGGCCGAGAACTTGGGGACCAGGATCACACTGGCGCCGCTGACCAGCGCGCCGCCGGCCGCCAGGAGACTGCCCGACGCGTGATAGAGCGGCAGCGCAATGAAGCTGCGGTCGTCGGATGACATTGCCAGCGCGGCGCTGGCCGCGACTGCGCCGGCCACGGCGCGCAGATGGGTGATGCTGGCGGCTTTCGGGAGCCCGGTCGTTCCGCTGGTGTAAATGAAGCACATCCGATCGCGATAATTCGGTGCGGCGAGCCGCTCGGGACGACTGCCTTTGGCGCGCGCCAACTTCTCAGCGAGATCACGGCCGCCGCGCGGGGCCTCACCGCGATACCAGGCGATGGGTTTTGCGGACAGGTGCTGCCGCGCCGACTGAAAGGCGTCCGCCAGGCCCTCACCCACGATGATGTGACGCGGCCGCACGACGTTGATCGAATGCGCGAGCGGGCGCTCGACCAAGTTGGTGTTGAGCAGCGCGGTTACCGCTCCGATTTTGGTGAGCCCGAGCCAGGCGGCGAGAAAATCCGGCTCGTTGCGCATCAGCAAGGCGACGACGCCGGCGGGCTCGACGCCCGCGGCGCGCGCCCAGTGCGCGTAGCGATTGGCACGTGCATCGAGTTCGCCGTAACACACGACGGCCGTCGCGGTACGGACTGCGTCGCGATCCGGCTCGGTCGCCGCGCGCTGCTCGACCACGTCGGCGAGCGTGGTGAGCCCGCGCGTGCTGAGCCCGAGCATCCTTTGAACGACGCGCGCCGCGAACTGCATGTAATGCAGGTTGCTGCGCGCACGATCCGCGTAGCTCAGCTCGCCGTCGAACACGGCGGCTCGCAGATCGTCGGCGATCGTTTGCAGCAGGCTCATGGCGTCGTCGCGTTCACCAGTGAACGCCCGGGAGCAATCGGGCGAACACCTTGCCGAGGCTCGTCGGGGTCTCGTTGCGTGATGCGGTGGCGCCGCGCGCCGCCGCCGAGTCGGGGAAGAGGCGATACGCCAGGTACAGCGCAACGTCGAAGACGCCCGGCGCGACGTTGGAGCTGAGCTGACCCATCGTGCCGAGCATGGTGCCGACGTGTTTGGGCCGGCGCACGATCGCGGAGCAAATCAGATCCGCGGCCTGCGCCGGCGTGATCGCCGAGAACGAATCGTATAGCCGGGTCGGTGCAATCATCTCGGTTTTCACCAGCGGCATGTACACGGTGGTGATGTCGATCCCGTCGCCGATCAATTCGGGGGCCGCGCACTTCGAGAAACCGTCGAGCGCGGCTTTCGATGCGACGTAGGCTGAAAATCGCGGCGGCCCGACTTGGACGCCGATCGACGAGATGTTGATGATGTGTCCGTTGTGGCGTTTCCGCATCGCCGGCAGGAGCCCGAGGATCACGCGCAGCGCACCGAAGTAGTTGATGTCCATCGTGCGCACGAAGTCATGAAAGCGATCCTGCGAAATGCGCAGCGAGCGGCGAATCGAGCGGCCGGCGTTGTTGATCAGGATGTCGACGCCACCGAACTGGCGCACGACGTCTCGGCACAATCGCTCCGCGCTGTCGGCGTCGGTGAGGTCGGCGGCATGGGCGGTCGCCCGCCCACCCACTTGCTCGATGTGGTGGCGCACTTCTTCCAAACGCTCGGCATCGCGCGCTACCAGGATCACGCGGGCGCCGGCGGCGCCGAGCTTGAGCGCCGTCGCGCGGCCGATGCCCGACGACGCTCCGGTGATGAGAACCGTCTTGCCACGGACGACGGTCTCCAACCGCCGCTCGTGCGAAATGTTGGTGTTGAGGTTACGCTCCCAGTACGACCACAGATTGCGCGCGTAGGATTCGAGCGGCGGCACGCGAATTCCGGAGCCGGACAACGCGGCGAGCGTCTGTTGGCAATCGAAGACGGTGGGATTGTTGACGTAGTCGAGCACGCGCGGCGGGATGCCGAGCTGCTGCTCGACCAGCCGTCCGGCGATCCCGCGCCCGTTGTGCGCGACCGCGCGCAGCACCGGCGTCAGCGCGGCTTCCACGCCGACCACGCGCAGCGAGAACTGAGGGGCCCCCGCCGCTTCAGCCAGAATGTCGAGCGTTTCGCCGACCGTGTGCGCCTGCGGGTCGACGAGGTGAAAGGTCTTGCCGTCCTGGCCCGGACGATGGGCGATGTGATCGATGGCCGCGGCGACGAAGTCGACCGGAACCACATTGAGATATCCGCCGTCGATGCCCGGCAAGGGCAGCACCGTCGGCAGGGCGGCGGCCAGTCGTTCGAGAATTGGAAAGAAGTAATACGGGCCGTCGATCTTATCCATCTCGCCGGTCACCGAATGACCGACGACGAGTGACGGCCGGTAGATTCGCCACGGGATCGCGCACTCCATGCGCACGACGCGTTCCGACTCGTGCTTGGTGCGAAAGTAGGGATCGCCCAGCTCGCCGGCTTCATCGAACATGTCTTCACGGAACACGCCGTCAAAGCGGCCCGCCGCGGCGATCGAGCTGACGTGATGGAACGTGCGCGCGCCGATGCGCTCGGCGACATCGACGGTGTGTTCGGTGCCGGTGACGTTGACGTGCGCCAGCGCCTCGTCGCTGGCGCTCATGTCGTAGAGGCCGGCGACGTGGAAGAAGTGCCCGACCTTGCCGCGCAACTTGGCGAGCGGCGCCGAGGACAAGCCGAAGTTCGGCTCGCCGACATCGCCGAGGACCGGAATGACTCGGCCACCCGCGTTCCATTGCGCAAGCCGTTCTTCGAACCGCGGCAGGCTTTGCTGGCGAACGAGGGCGTGCACGGTGCACTCGGGCCGCTTGAGCAGTTGCGCAACCAGGTGACGACCGATGAAACCGGTGGCCCCAGTGATGAAGTATCCGTCCCGTTGGCCCGCTGCCTGTCTTCGCCGCTTCGGCATGAGAACTCCCGCAATCGCTTTCCCGCGTGGCGCGCGGTACGCGATCATCGCCGTGCGGGCAAATTCTGACACGTGGGCCGGGCAAGACAAGAGTGAGCGCGGGCGATATTTCGTTGCTTGAATCGACGCGGACAAGCTGCCAGAGCTGACGCGTGGCGTTGACAACGCAGGGCGTCTCTATAGCCGCGCACTCGACCCTGCCGACGTTGTGGCAGTTTCGTTACTCGCACTACAACGAAAAGGCGCGCTGGGCGCTCGACTTCAAGCGCGTTCCGCACATCCGACGCTCGGTCCTGCCCGGGCCGCATGTGCCGCGCATGTTGTGGCTGACCCGGCAGAAGGCGGTGCCGGTGTTGGTGATGAACGGCGAGACCATCGCCGACTCGACCCGCATCATCGCGGCGCTGGAAGCCGCGCACCCCGATCCGCCGCTCTATCCGCGCGACGACGCGGACCGGCGGCGCGCGCTCGAACTGGAAGAGTTCTTCGATGAGGAGCTCGGTCCGTACCTGCGCCGCGCATGGTTCTTCGAAACGCTGAGTGATCCGAGATTCTGCGCGGCGCAGTTGAGCGCTGGGGCGCCGCCGGCGTCGCAGCGAGTGTTTCGGCTCGCGTTTCCGCTGATCGCGGCGGTGATGAAGGCCGATATGAAGATCGATGCGGCGGGCGCCGCGGTGGGGCGCGCGAAGACCATCGCGGCGCTCGATCGGCTTGAAGCCGAACTGCAGCCGTCCGGCTACCTCGTCGGCGATCAGTTCACTGTCGCTGATCTCACCGCCGCGGCGCTGTTCTCACCGGTGGTGATGCCGCCCGAATTTCCCTATCCATTGCTCACGGCGCTGCCGCCGCCGGCGGCTCGCTTGCGCGACACGCTGGCGCCGCGCCGGGGCTTTCAGTGGGTCGCCGAACTTTACCGGCATCACCGCGGCGCGTCGGCTGAAGTGCCGCGGTGAACCGTCGCGGTAGCGCGGCTACGGCACGTCGAGCTGCTCAGCCTTTGCGGACCGCCGGGATGACTTCTTCGGCGAAACCCTGAATCTCATCTTCGAAGAACGGCGCGAAGGTCATGAAGATGAAGTGGGTGATGCCGGCCTTGGTGTAGCGCTCGACGGTATCGAGGCACTCCTGTTTGTCGCCGATCATGATTTGCTTGCGGGCTTCCTCGGGCGTGACCCCGCGCATGTTGGCGATCAAGCCGCACATGAAGTCCTGGCGCGGCGGCGCGGCCTTGTAGCAGAGCGGCATCATCGCGGTCTTTTCGATTTGTGTCGTGTCGCGTTTGACCGCGTCGCCGTGCTTTCGGATGACGCCGATCAGGTCGCGCAAGGTCTCGGCGCTGCCGCTGGCGTTCCACATGTCGGCGTACTGCGCGACGATGCGCAGCAAAACCTTTTGCCCGACGCCGCCGATCATGATCGGCGGATGGGGCCGCTGGACCGGCTTGGGAAGGCACATCGCGTCGGTCACGGTGTAGTGCTTGCCGTGCACCGTCGTCTTGTCTTGTGTGAACATGCCGCGAATGATTCGGCAAGCTTCTTCGAGCGCCTCGAGCCGGCCGCGCACGGTTTTGAAGTCGATCCCGAAGTTGCGATGCTCCAGCTCGAACCAGCCGGCGCCGATGCCGAGGTTGAGCCGGCCGCCGCTGATGTGATCGAGCGTCGCCGCCATTTTCGCCGTCACGCACGGGTGGCGGTAGGTGTTGCCGTTCACCAGATGGCCGATGCGCGCGCGTTTGGTCGCTTGCGCCAGCGCGCTGAGCGTCGTCCAGCCTTCGAAGCACGGGCCTTCGGGGTCGACGAAGATGGGATAGAAGTGATCGAAGTTCCACAACGAGTCGTAACCCCAGCGATCGGCCTTTTGCCACAGGTCGAGCATCTGTGCCCATTCGATGCCTTGCTGGCCGGTTTGAATTCCGAAACGAACTGGATGTGTCGCCATGATCCGCCTTCTCCTTCCTTCAACTGTGTTCCAGCGATCTGAAGTATTCGCGCCAGCCGGCCCGGACGACTTGCTCGGTCACTCCGGGCGCCTCATACGCCGGTGAGATGAGTGCGTCGGCATATTCGACGCGGATGAGCACGACGCCGCCAATCGCAGCGGTCACGCCGCGCGCGCGGAAGAACGCCAGCGCGCGCTCGAAACGTTCGCCGTCGGTCAGCACGGTTGCCGTGCCCTTGAAGCGATACCCCTTGCGCACGATGGGATCGACCACGTTGATCTCCGTCGACGGATTGCGACGGAGGTTCGCGATCGTACCCGGCGAGTGAATGTCGGCGAAGATGAGATGGTCGTCGTCCCACACGGTCGTGGTGCCTTTGGGAGAGAGGTTCGGCGTGCCGTCGGCGCACACCGTGGCGACGAACCCGAGACGCTGCTCGTTCACCACCCGCTTCATGTCGTCGGTGAGAATGCCCATGGGTTGCGCTGGATGACGGCGCAATCGTACGCGAGCGGCAGCGCATTGAAAACTCGGGGGGACTGATTTTCTTGAACCGCGATTCAGCTCTGCTACCGTGAAGGCGTGACCGCAATCACCGCCACTCCCGTCGACGAACTGGATGAAATCGCCGCCACACTCCGGCAGACCGACTTCCCCAATCAGCTCGGCATCGAAGTCACCGGGCAGTGCAACCTGCATTGCACCATGTGCCATCACGACACGTTGCGACGTCCGAGCGGCCGCATGTCGCCGGCGCTGTTTCGAAAATGTGCAGACGAAGTCGCAGCCACTGCGCCACGGACTGCCGTGTGGTTTTCTTTCAACGGGGAAGCGCTGCTCGCACCCGATCGGCTGCTCGACATGGTCGCCTACGGCAAGTCGGTCGGCTTGGCGTCGCTGAACCTCAACACCAAC
>DATKMK010000118.1:0-16607 GCA_035541895.1 Binatia bacterium
TTAGGAGGCAGACTTCTGCTCTCAATCACCTGATTAAAGTGCTTGATTGAGGGCCTTCCGCCTGATTGCCTAGGGGAGACCATGCCGCCGATCATCTACGAGAAGAAGGAACGCATCGCATTCATCACCATCAACCGCCCCGAGCGTCGCAACGCGCTCAACTTCGAAGCCTTCGGATTGCTCGCCAAGGCGTGGATCGACTTCCGCGACGATCCCGACCTGTGGGTGGCGATCATCACCGGCGCCGGCGACAAGGCGTTCTGCGCCGGCGGCGATTTGAAGGAATTCATTCCGATGGTGACCCAGAACATCGGCGAGATCAGCGCCGGTGGCGGCAGCCAGACGCTCGGCGGCGACGTACCAGTGAACGCCTCGTTGGTCGCGGTGCTGCGCGACGTTGAGATCTACAAACCCATCATCGCCGCGGTCAACGGCTTCTGCATCGCGGGCGGCATGGAGATGCTGCAAGGCACCGACATCCGCATCGCCTCGGACAACGCAACCTTCGGGATCGGCGAACCACGCCGCGGCTTGTTCCCGGGCGGCGGCTCAACGACGAAGTTGCCGCGCCAGATCGCCTTCCCATGGGCGATGGAAATCCTGCTCACCGCCGAGCCGATCAGCGCGCAGAAGGCGTATCATTACGGCATCGTCAACGAAGTGGTCCCGCCGTCCGACTTGATGCCAACCGCGATTAAGTACGCCGAGCTGATTTGCAAGAACGGTCCGTACGCCGTCCGCAAAGTCAAGGAATCCGCGATCCGGGGGCTCGGCCTTTCGATGAAAGAAGCGCTCGACCAGGAGATGATCTACTCGGCGGAAGTCTTCTCGACCGAAGACGCGATGGAAGGCATCAAGGCCTTTCAAGAGAAGCGCGCACCCAACTGGAAGGGACGCTGATCTTCGCTTATCGCGGATCGCACATCGCTGATCGTTTTCATCCCAATGACCAACCCTCCTGCGATACGCGATACGCCATCTGCGATAGGCGGAGCGCGCATGCGCGCGAAAAACTGGCCCGTCCCGCGCTTTCGCGACAAGCTGCGCGTTCTCGTCCGCGAAGCCGATCAACTGAGTATGGCGACGTTGCCGGATCGGCTCGCCGAATTGTACGGCGATCGCCCGGCGTTGTTTCTCGATCAGCCGCTCGACTCCGCCGCCTTTCGCGGCGACTGCGTAACCTACTGCGACCTCGCCGCGTTCGTCGCGCGCATCGCCCACGGCTTGCAGAAACTCGGGGTGCAGCGCGGCGATCGGGTCGGTTTGATGACCGGCAACCGTGTCGAGGCGGCGTTCGCCGAGTTCGCGGCGCAGAAGCTCGGCGCCGTCGCCGTGCCGTTCAACGTCATGCTGCGCCTTGACGAAATCCGCCACCTCGTCGGCGACTGCGGCATTCGCACGTTCATCACCGACCGCAACGTGTTCGACGGGGCCATCCGCGATCGGGCGAACCTGCCCGCAATCCAAAACTGGATCGTGATCACCGGACGAAGCGTTCCACCCGGCGTCACACGCTTGAACGATCTCATTGCCGATCAGCCCGACACGTTTCCCGCGGCGCCGCTGCCATCGGACGCGCTCGCGTTGATCTTCTACACCGCCGGCACCACGGGATTTCCCAAGGGGGCGATGCTGACCGACGGTGCCCTGATGTTCGCGGTGCGGCAGTACGCCAAGCTGATCGCGTTCCTGCCGACGCAGCGCCACAATCTGAGTTTGCTCGTGATGCCGTTGGCGCACACTTCGGGTCACCAAGCGTTGCTGCTCCAAATGGTCATGGGCATGCCGATGTTGCTGATGGGTCGTTTCGATCCAGCCCGCGTGCTCCAAGCCATTCAGCAGTACAAGGTCACAATGTTCTCCGGCATTCCAGCGATGTACCGCATGCTGCTTGCTGCCGGCGCTCGCAACTCTGATCTGACGTCGATCACGCTGTTCGGCGGCGGCGGCGACGCGTTCCCCGACGAGTTGATCCACACGTTCCGTCAGCTTGCTGCCAAACGCGGCTGGTTCGGGCGCACCAAGCGGCCGCGCTTCGCCCGCGGCTATGGACTCGCCGAAACCGCCGGACAGCTCGCCACCGCGTTCGGGCCGCCGTGCGGCGACGGCGCCGCCGGCAAGATCATGCGCGGCGTGCAGTACAAAATCGTCGACGCCGACGGGCGCGAGGTTCCGAAGGGTGAAGTCGGCGAACTCGTGGTCAAAACCCCCGGCATCATGTCGGGCTACTGGAACAATCCAGAGGAGACCGCGAAGGTGCTCGCGAATGGCTGGTTCCGCACCGGCGATCTGGTGCGCCAAGGGCGCGGGCGGATGTTGTTCATGCAGGCGCGCGAGAAGGACATGATCAAGGTCGGCGGCTATTCGGTGTTTCCCGCCGAGGTCGAGCGCAAGCTCGCCGAATATCCCGGCGTCGCGCAGGTCGCCGTCGTTGGCGTCCCGCACGGCGTGAAAGGCGAAATGCCGGTCGCGGCCGTGGTGCCTGAACCAAACAGCACCATCAACGAAGAGACCTTGCTTGCGTGGGCGAAGGAACACATCGCGCCGTACAAGGCGCCGCGGCGCATCGTATTCGTCGATGCGATCCCGCAGAATTTTGCGATGAAGGCGAAGCGACGGGAGGTGCGCGAGCAGGTGATCGCCGCGCTCTCCGCTCAGACCGACGCCCGTCAAGGAAGCGGAACGCATGGCTAACCTCAACGGCAAGTATGCCGTCGTCGGCGTCGGCACCTCGCGCTTTGGCAAGCTGCAAGGTGTCAGCACGATGGGCTTCACGCTCGAAGCGAGTAAACGCGCGATCGCGGACGCCGGTATCGCTCGCGACGCGATCGACGGCGTGCTGGTGATGATGCCCGCGATCATGGGCGAGCAGCACGGTTGGGCGGCGCGCGTCGCCGCCTACCTGGGCATCGAGCCGACGTTCTCGGCGACGCTGGACATGGGCGGCGCGACCGCGTGCGGGTCGGTGCAAACCGCGATGGCCGCCATCGACGCGGGCTACTGCACGGCAGTGCTGTGTTGCTTCGCGACGCAGAATTGGCCGCAAGGCGTCGCGATGCAGTTGTTCGGTTCGGACTTCCAAGTTCCGTACGGCGACGTCGGCGCGATCACGCTGATGGCACACATCAAACGGCGCCAGCAATACGAGCACGGATTCACAGACGAACACTACGGGAAGATCGCGGTAACGTGGCGCGAACACGCCATGCGGAACCCCGACGCGCAGATGAAGAAGCCGATCACGCTCGACGATTACCTCAAGTCCCGCTGGGTCGCCGAGCCGTTGCGGTTGTTCGATTGCTGCCCCAACACCGACGGCGGTGGCGCGTGCATCGTGACGTCGCTCGAACGCGCGCGTGACCTCGCCAAACCGCCCGCCCGCATTCTCGGCGCGGGCCAATCGCACTCGTCGGAAATGATTCACCCGCACGGGTACGATCGCGAACACTGGGGCGGCAAGCCCGCCGCCGCGCTGGCGTTCGGCCTGGCCGGCGTGACGCCGAAGGATATCGACGTCGCGCAGTTCTACGATGCGTTCACGCCGCGCGTGATCCACGACCTCGTCGCATACGGTTTCTGTCAGCCGGACGAAGTCGGCGGCTTCATCCACGGGGGCAATCTCTCCCTCACGGGTTCGTTGCCCTCGAACACCGCGGGGGGCCTGATCTCCGAAGGTCATCTCTCCGGCTTCGGACACATCCGTGAAGGTGTCCGGCAAATCCGCGGCGAATGCGGCGCGCGGCAAGTCAAGGATGCCGAGTTGTGTTTGGTCACCGGTTACGGCGGCGCGCCGCATGAAGCACCGCCGACTGTCAGCTACTCAGCGCTCGTGCTGGGAAGGTGACCCATGTTCGCCATTGAAAAACCACTTCCACGCCCCACCGAGGATACCGCGCCCTACTGGGACGCTGCACAGAGGGGCGAACTGCGCATGCAGCGGTGCGGCGACTGCGGCCATGTGCGGTTTCCGCCGTCGCTGCTGTGTGCGCGCTGTCTCTCCGAGGAGCACGAGTGGGTGAAGCTCAGCGGTCGCGGCACGGTGTTCAGTTGGATCGTCGTGCATCAGTCGCAGCATCCCGCGTTCAACGCCGACACGCCGTACAACGTCACGATCGTCGAGCTGGAAGAAGGCCCGCGGCTGCACACCCAACTCGTCGATTGCGCCAACGACCAGATCCGCATCGGCATGGCGGTCGAGGTGGTCTTCGACAAGATCAATGATGAAGTGACGTTGCCGAAGTTTCGGTTGCTGCGATAAGTTCACGACCGAACGAGGTGGTCCCATGAAGGTCAAACGCCAACTGAAGCGCGCCGTTCGACCGCATCGCTCGACTGGCCCGCGACCGAAGTTGCGTGCGATCCGCGGCAGGATCGATCCCGTCACCGCCGAGATCATTCGCGGGGCGATGGAAACCATTGCGTACGAGATGGCGACGCACGTGAGTCTCACGGCGACGACGCCGATCCTCAATCAGTCGAACGAGCGCAACGCGACGATTCTCGACGCCAGCGGCGCACTCGCGGCGCTCAGCGTCGGGATTCCGCAGTTCATGCTCAGCTCGACCCTGCCGGTGCGCTTCGCGCTCGACTTCTTCGGCCGCGACGGCTTGTTCGACGGCGACGTCTTGGTCGCCAACGATCCGTACCACGGCGGCGGCCACTTGCCGGACTACAACATCTTTGCGCCGGTATTCTTCAACGGCGAGATGGTGCTGATCGCTTCGATTCAATGCCATCACGCCGATACTGGCGGCGCGATGCCGGGCGGGTACAACGTCGATGCCCGCGACATCTGGGCCGAAGGCGTGCGGTTCCCGGCGGTGAAGATGTTCGAGAAGGGCGTCGAGCGCAAAGACATCACCTACTTGATGAAGGTGAACAATCGCACGCCGACGTTCCTCGGCGATCTGCGCGCGCAAGTTGGCGCCGCTCAGCTTGGCGCACGTCGGTTGAAGGAAGTGATCGCGCGTCACGGTGTCGCCGCTGTGCGCGGCACGACGCAGTATCTGATCGACTACGCGGCGCGGCGATTCAAAGAAGAGGTTTCGACGTGGCGCGACGGCATCTACGAATCGGACGTCTACGTCGATCATGATCCCAAGGGGAACCAAGACATCCACATCCACTGCGCGATGACGGTGAAGGGCAGCGACCTCACCGTCGACTTCACCGGCTCCGACATGCGCGAGAACCTGCAAGCCTACTCGACGTTCGGCAACACGCGCGGGTACGTCGTTGCGCAGATCGCCAGCATGATGGACCCGTCGATTCCGAAGAACGAGGGGTTCTTCAACTCGATCAACCTGATCGTGCCGAAAGGCTGTTGCCTGAATCCGCCGGCCGAGAAATCCGTCGCCGCCGGGACGCATCACCCCGGCACCGAAGTCGGGGAGGCGATCGCGAAGGCCTTGGAACAGGTGATTCCCGAACGCTGCTGCCCGCAAATTTACAAGATGGGCATGCCGACGGTGATTTTCGGCAAGAACCCGAAAACCGGGCAACTGTTCATCGATCATTCGGTCGACACCTTCGGTGCGTACTGCGGGGCGGTGCGCGGGCAAGACGGCTGGGGCGCGATGAACGTCAGTTTTGGCAATCTGATTCGGGCGACCGGTGAAATCAACGAGAGCATTTTCCCGGTGCGGCATCGGTCGCGCGACTACGCCACGGACACCGGCGGCCCCGGCAAATGGCGCGGCTGTCCCGGTACGCTGTACGTGAAGGAACTCTGCGCGCCGTCGCAGGTCTATACCTATGTCGTCGGTATGAGGTACCCGATGCCCGGCATCGCCGGCGGCAAGCCGGGCGCGCCCAATCAACTGAAGCTGCGCTGCGGCAGCGCGCACGAGCACGTGGTCGAGACCACCGCGTTCTACGTCGATCACCAGCCCGGCGAGCGCTACGAATATCGCTACGGCGGCGGCGGCGGCTGGGGCGATCCGCTCGACCGCGATCCGCAGAAGGTTCTCGACGACGTGCTCGACGAATACGTCTCCGCCGAAGGCGCCCGCCGCGACTACGGCGTCGTGCTCACCGGTTCACTCGACGACCTGACGCTCGCAATCGATTGGGACGCGACGGCTCAACTTCGTTCCGAAATCCGTTCCCGTAGCCCCTTGATCCCCAACCCCTAACCCCATATGCCCCATCGGATCGGCATCGACGTCGGCGGGACGTTCACGGATTTCGTCTTGGTGCGTCCCGACGGGTCGCTTCGGCTGAGCAAAAGCCCGACGACTCCGCGTGACCAGTCGGAAGGCGTGCTCACCGGGATCGGCGAGTTGGCGCGCGGCGAGCATCTCAGTCTCGGCGAATTGCTCGCCGACACGGCGGTGATCGTGCACGGCACCACCACTGCCGACAACACGCTCATCGAGATGAGCGGCGCGGTCACCGGCTTGATTACGACGCAAGGCCATCGTGACGAGATCGAGCTGCGCCGCGGCTTCAAGGAAGACATCTGGGATCCGACGTTGCCACCGCCGCCGCCGATCGCACAACGGCGCCGGCGCATCGGCGTTCCAGAGCGGTTGGACTACGAAGGCAACATGATCGTGCCGCTCGACGAAGCGGCCGTGCGCAAGGCGTTGCGCCGGCTGAAGCAACTCGGCCTCGAATCGCTCGCCGTCGTGTTCATGTTCTCGTTCATCAATCCCACACATGAACGACGCGTGCGCGAGATTGCGCTCGAAGAGTGTCCCGGCGTCAGCATATCGCTGTCGCACGAGGTGATGCCCTCGGCGCCCGAGTTCGAGCGCACCAGCACGACGCTGGTCAACGCCTACGTCGCACCCAAGATCGAGCGCTACCTGGGTCGGCTCGTCGATCGCCTGCGCACGGGCGGATACCGACACGAACTGCTGGTGATGCAATCGAACGGCGGCATCATGACCCCCGAATACATCACGCGTCGCCCGGTCACGGTGTTGAGTTCCGGCCCGACCGGGGGCGTCATCGCCGCTTGTCACGTTGCAGCGACAGCCCACGTGGAGAACTTCATCTGCGCCGACATGGGCGGGACGAGTTACGATGTCTGCTTGATCCGCGGCGGTCAGCCCGAGATCAAATCGGGCTGGAACTGGCACCACCGCTACCTCGTCGGCTTACCGATGGTTGACGTGCAATCGATCGGAGCCGGTGGCGGCTCGATCGCCTCGGTGGTCGCGGGCTCATTGCAAGTTGGCCCCAAGAGCGCCGGCGCCGAGCCGGGGCCGATCTGCTACGACCGCGGCGGCAGGTTGCCGACCGTGAGCGACGCGAACTTTCTGCTCGGGTATCTCAACGCCGACGATTTCTGCGGCGGCACGATGCGGCTCACGAGCGACGGCGTGCGCGAGGCGATCGCGGAGCAGATCGGCAAGCCGTTGGGGCTCGATCCGATCGCCGCCGCGCATGGCATCTATCGTTTGGTGAACGCCAACATGGCCAACGCGATCCGGCGCATCTCCGCGACCCGCGGCGTCGATCCCCGCGGTCTGACCATGGTGGTCTACGGCGGCAACGGCCCAGTGCACGCGACGGCGCAAGCGGAAGAACTCGGCATCAAGACCGTGCTAGTGCCGAAGACGTCGCCCGCGTTCTCGGCGCTTGGCCTGCTGCTGAGCGATCACGTCGTCGACGAGCTGCGGGCCTACATCACACCGGTGGGCCGTGCGGAAGTCGATCGCATCAGCCAGCTGTTCACCGAGATGGAGACCGCCGCACGCACGGTGCTCGCTGCGCGGCACGGTGGCCGCGCGCGCATCGAGCTGCGCCGATTTGCGAATCTCTGCTATCCAGGCCAGACCTTCGACATCGCGGTACCGATCGCATCGCGCAACGGCCATCTGAGCGCGCGCGACCTCAGCGCGACCGTGGAGCGCTTCCATACATTGCACGAAGAACTGCACACCTACGCCTCGCGCGACGAAGAACCGATTCTACGCAGCGTCCGTCTCACGGCCGTCGGCGTC
Source organism: Binatia bacterium (assembly GCA_035541895.1). Classification (GTDB taxonomy): domain Bacteria; phylum Desulfobacterota; class Binatia; order HRBIN30; family JACQVA1; genus DATKMK01. Next base: position 7,953 of record DATKMK010000118.1, read on the forward strand.
ACCGACAAGCCTGCGATTCCGACGATCGCCCGCTCGTCACAGCGTCCAGCCGTCAAAGGCCGTCGCAAAGCGTTCTTCGGCGGTCGCTTCATCGTCACACCGGTCTACAACGGTCCGCTACTTCGCGCCGGCCACCGCATCAAAGGCCCGGCGATCATCGAAGAACCGTTCACCACGATCGTCCTTCATCCGAAGCAAGCAGCGACATTGGATCGGCACGGGAACTATCGGATCGAACTGTGAAGGAGTAGGAAGTCCAAGACTCCGCAGCAAGGTATATGCTGACTATTGCTGATATTCTGAACAGCGCTGCTCAGCTAGCACAATTGATAGGGGGAGTGCTTGCCTTAGGCGGTGTTCTGATGGAACGCGCGAGGGACGTTTATGGTCACGAGGTCTCCACACAGCTGAGTTTCTGGGGAGACTCAAGTGCGGTGTTTGTCGGTGGGCTATTGGTGGCGCGGAGGCGTACTCGGGAAAAGTGGCTCGTCTACCTAGGTGCGTCGTCCCTAGTGTTGGGCACAGGCGTGCAGGCGACTCTCGCGCTCTTTGCACCCTACATACCAGCATTCGGGCGATCCTGGCTCATCGGTGGCTAGCTCGTGGTCACCGTGGCTCTGGGTGGGGGTTGGATTGTTGCGTCTTGGATCTCTCGTCGTGAGTACCGGCGGTTGCTTCGAACCGAGGCTGACAGACTTAGCTGGTGGGACATCAATCATTTCGATAAGAATTGGACCGCACAAAAGCTCGACGCGATTGCGGCTTCTGCAGGTCTGACCTTTCCAGAAGGTCTAGCTGAGAAGGATAAATTCGAATCGCTACAGCAACACCTTGCCGGTTGAGAGGCTTGGCAGAGCCGGCGGACAGTGCCGGCCGCTTGGCCGCATAGCTCGCCGAGGGTCGCGACCCTGGTTGGTCTCCAACAATCCTACCGCGGCGCGGGCTACGGACAACCTCGTCACACGTCGTTGGGAAACTGCGGTGCGCCCATGCCGCCGATCTGCGATCCGAATAGTTGACCCGATTGTTCACAGGCGGTACAGCGCGGACTCACCATTCGTTTACCTATGGTCGACTTCGATCTCTCCGATGAACAGCGCGCCCGCCAGACGGCCGCACGCGAATTTGCGGCACGACACATCACGCCGGTGGCGAGCGCGATCGATCGCGGGCATGACGTGCCATGGGACGTCGTCGAAGCCGGCGTGCGAGCCGGCTGGACGACGATGCTGGTTCCCGCACGCTACGGCGGCGGCGGATTCGACAATCTCTCGGCCGGGCTCGTGCTCGAGGAACTCGGCGCCGCATGTTCGGGCATCGCGACGCTCTTCGGCGCATCGATCCTGGGAACCGGACCGATCGTGCTGCTGGGCAGCGAAGAGCAGAAGCAACGGCTGCTCGGCCGCATCGCCGCCGATTCGACCGGCCGTTTCCTCTGTGCGTTCGCGGTCACGGAAGCATCGGCCGGCTCGGCGTCCGCGTCGGGCGATCCCCACTTCGGCGTGCAGAGCAAGGCCGTTCGGCGCGGCGATGACTACGTGCTGAACGGCAGCAAGCGGTTTATCTCCAACGGCAGCGTCGCGCGACTCTATTCGGTGCTTGCGCGAACCCATCCGACCAAACCGGCAATGGGTGGTCTGTCCTTCTTCGCCGTCGACGCCGATGCCGGCGTCGCGGTCGGCACGATCGAAGATAAGATGGGACAGCGCGCCTGTCCCACCGCGGAGCTGCACTTCGACGACGTGATCGTGCCAGCGGAGAACCTTCTCGGCCGCGAAGGGCTCGGCTCGATCGGTTTGATGCAAACGATCTCATTCTCGACGCCGCTGGTCGCCGCGGTGTGCCTCGGCGTCGCACGGGCAGCGCTCGACTTGGCGCTCGCCCACGCGCGCAGCACGGCCCCGCCGTTGACCGAAGAGCAAGCCACGGCGATGCGCTTGTTCGACATGGCGGCGGCGATCGAAGCGGCGCGAACGTTGGTGTGGCGCGTGCTCTGGGGCAACGACCAACGCATGGATCGCGAGACCGGCCGGTTGCGCGGGACGCCGAACCTGAAACTCGCGGCGATGGCAAAAGTGTTGGCGTCGGAGACCTGCGTCCGGGTCGCGCACGACGCGATTGAAATCATCGGACCCAGCGCGCTGGTCGAGAATCATCCAGCCGGCAAACTCCTGCGCGATGCGCGGCTCATGCCGATCTACGAAGGCACCAACCAGATCCACCGCATCGCGACCGCACGGCTCCTGTAGGCCTCAACGGTGTGCCTTGCGGTGAGCCGCGTGCCGCGTCCGTTGATGCACCGGCTTCAACGCGCAGGTCAACACCGGCGGTAGGAGAAAGCCGGGCAGCCGGTAGATACGCCGCTGCCGCTCGACGCGAAACCCGGCCGTCTCGACGCGCGCCCGCATGTCGCGCGTCGTCGGCCAATAGAACGGCTCGCCGGCGACGCGCGAGCCGTAGTACATCAGATCGCTGACAACCGTTGCCGGCGTGTTCACCAAGGCGACCAGCAAGCGACCACCGGGCGCGAGCACGCGAAAGCACTCCGCGAGCGCGGCCGCTGGATCGGGAAACCAATGAAATGCCTCGGTCGACACGATCGCGTCGAACGCGTCGTCGCAGAACGGCAGGCGGCCGGCATCGCCGCACACCCAGCGCGCCCGGCGCGTGCGTGCGCGGGCGTGTCGCAGCATGCCGACCGAGAAGTCACAACCGACGATGCGCACATCCGGCAGTTCGTCGGTGAGACGCAAGGCGAGCTGTCCGGTACCACAGCCGAGATCGAGCACGCGGCGCGGCCGATGTCCGTGCAGGACGCGCAACACGGCATTGTGTACCGGACGATAGGTGGCGATCTGCACGACCGGAAAGTCATAGATGCGCGACCACGCGTCGAAGAACCAGCGCTTCGGGCCGGTGGTGGTCATCGCTCCGCCGCCGAAGTCGAATTGGCTACGGAGTCTCCCGCGGCCTTTTGCGCTGGAACGCGTCGATCGCAGCCCGATTCTCGGGTGAGCCGAGTCGGGTTGCCTGCAACGCATCTTCACGCTCGCGGGCGGCCCGCAACGCGTCGACGTAGCCGGCGCGCAGCAGCCACTTAATCTGGCGCAGCACCACCAGGGGCTGCGCCGCGATCTCGCGCGCCTTGGCCATCGCGGTCGCCATCAATTCGTGATCCGGCACGGCGCAGGCGGCGAGTCCGAGAGCGACGGCGTCGCTCGACGTCATCCAACGCGCCGACAGCAGCACGTCGGCCGCGCGTTGGGCGCCCATGACCATCGGCAACAGCAGACTGCTGCCCGCTTCGCACACCAAGCCCAGTGCGGCGAACGGCGCCCGCAAACGCGCACCGGCGGCGACGTACACGAGGTCGCAATGCGGCAGCATGGTTACGCCGATGCCGACCGCGACGCCGTTGACGGCCGCGATCAACGGCTTATCGAAACGCATCAACTGATTGACGAACGGCGTGAACGCGCTGCCGCTGCCCATCTCGTTGATGTCTTGCCCGGCTGAAAACGCGCCGCCGGCGCCGGTGATCACCACCACATGCACGCGATCACTGTCCGCCGCGCGCGCCAGCGCCGCACTGAGGTCGTTGTACTGCTGGTCGTTGAACGCGTTGCGTTGCTTGGGACGGTTGAGCGTCAGAACGACGATGTCGTCCTGGAAATCTTCCAACACCGTGGACTGCTTCATGTCGCCGCTCTCGTCTGTACCCACTCAGGATGGCCCGACCACGTCCACGCCACCGTGGTCCGGCTGACGCCCATCATCATGCCGCCCAGCGCCTTCGGATGAATGAAGAGCGAGTTGGTCTCGTCGGGCGCGCCGGTCCAATCGCGTGCCGCGTGCTCCCGCAGTCGCGCAATGATCGGAGCGAGGTCATCCGCCTCGGCAAAGCACATGTACAAACACGGCCCGCGCTTGGCGAAGAATCGAGCCATCGTTTTGGTGGGATCGTTCGGTGTCACGATCTCGATGCGATCGAGTTGGCCAGACCGGAAGAGCGTAAGGGTGCCTTCGTAGCCAAATTGCTCCGACCGGATCGGAACGAAATGCGATGGGTCGAGCGCAAAGCGTGCTGCCGTTTGCGAGCTCGCCGCGCGGAAATCGGGCACGAGCAACGTGGCTTCATACAGGCGCGTGACGAGTCCGATCGCCGACGGATGGGCATTGGCCGAGATCACCGCGCGCAGTCCGGTGTCATCCGGCGCGAGAAACAATTGGCCGCCTTCGTCGCTGACGGTTGCGCCCGACGTTTGGAGATGCGCTTTCAGAGCCGCGACATCGGCGGTGGCCAAACCGGCAGCGAACATCCCTCCTCCGGTTTGCGACAGAAAATCCGCCGTGATGCCGGCGCCGTCGGGTTCGAGCAGTTCCAGTTCACTGCGGCCGAGCCGCAGCACCGTGCGATGGGCAGCCAGAGATCGCACGCGATCGTCGCGAACGACTTCGGTAGCCAGCAACCGCTGATACGCACCGGCAACCTCGCGCCGGTTGGCGACGACGAGTTGCACGCGATCGACGTGGGTGAGCATGGCTCCCACCCTTGGCATCAGCCGCCGTAGAAGGTCTTTTCTCCCAGATCTTTCAGCCAAAGCGTCGCCTCGTCAGCGCGTCCGGCCGGTTGTTGTGCGACGCCCGCGTCGACGACTTCACCGACCATGATCGCGTGATCGCCGCGTTCCACCGTATCGACCAGCCGGCATTCAACGAAAGCCGGCGTGGTCTCCAGCACCGGTGCGCCCGTAGTGCCGCGACGGAATCGTTGGCCCGCCACGCTACCTCCCTCCGGCGTCACCGACTTGAAGAACGCGAATGCGAGTTGCTGCTGGCCCTTGCCGAGCACGTTGAGCGCGAACGCCTTTGACTCTTTGATCACCGGGAACGCATTCGAATCTGTTTTGACGCCAACCACCACCAGCGGCGGCTCGAACGACGCTTGGGTCACCCAATTCACGGTGGCGGCGGCAAAGCGGCCATCGGACGCTTCCGCTGTGAGTACATAAAGCCCGTACGGAATCATGCGCAAAGCGGTTTTCTTGTGTGCCGGATCCATCAACAACCTCCTGAGCGAATTGCCCATCACGCTTAGCGCTAGTCGCGTGGGCTGCACAAGAGGGGGCGCCGCGCGCTAGCCGCCGATGGCGGCCATCGAACGCCGGTCCGTGCTCGGCTGGTCGAGCGAGATGGTGGGGTAGCTGCCGTGGAGGGGACGGCCATCCACGGCAGCGGAGAATCGCTGAGTGAGTGCCTCGGAATCGAGACGAGGACGAAGGGCACTGCGGAGATCGACTTCGCCCTCGCTGGTGAGGCAGGGACGCAGCTTGCCGTCTGCCGTCAGACGCAAGCGGTTGCAGAGGTCGCAAAAGCGGCAGCTGACGGGGCTGATGACGCCGACGTCGCCGCCGCTACGGAGCGCGTAGTAAGTTGCGGTATCGCCCGGCCGGCGTTGCGGTGGCGCGGGTGCGAGATACGCGCCGATCCGGTTGAGAATTTCGCTGCGCGGCACGTACGACGACGCCCACCGCTGGCCAACGCCGAGCGGCATGTACTCGATGAAGCGCGCTTGCGCGCCGTGCGCCGTGGCGAAATCGAGCAACGCCGGCAGCTCGTCGTCGTTGACGCCGCGCATGACCACGACGTTCAGCTTGATCGGGTGTAGCCCGGCGGCGCGCGCCGTCGCGATGCCGTCGATCACACGCGGAAGATCGTTGCGCCCGCTGATGCCGCGAAACACGGCGGGCCGCAGCGAGTCGAGACTGACGTTCACTCGCATCAGCCCGGCGGCGCGGAGATCGGCGGCATAGTCCGCGAGCAGCGTGCCGTTGGTCGATAACGCAAGATCGTCGATGCCGTCGATCGTGCGCAACCCACGGACGAACTCGATGACGCCGGGCCGCACCAGCGGTTCGCCGCCGGTGATGCGGATCTTGCGAATGCCGAGACCCACTCCGACCCGCACCACCCCAGCGAGCTCATCAAGGGTCAATTGCTCACGACAGTGGGCGGCGTGGGCGCGAGGGAGGCAGTAAAAGCAACGGAGGTTGCAACGGTCCGTAATCGACACGCGCAAGTAACTCACGGCGCGCCCGTAACGATCTTTCAAGTGCGGGATGTGGAATGCGGAGTGCGGAGTTTCGGACGCAGAACGCGGAGTTTCGAGTGCGGAATGTGGAGTGCGGAATGCGGAATGCGGAGTTGTCTCCTTTCCGAGATTCCGCACTCCGCATTCCGCACTCCGCATTGGACTCACTCGTCGGTTGCGACCGATGCGGCGTACGCTCGGTCGGCCTGGCAGAAGGCCACGGCGAAGCGAACCAACGCGGGGAAGAACGGTACCGTCGTCTGCTTCGCCAACCGGGCTTCGAGCTTGGGCAGCCACTTGCACAAGTGGCGGGCGAGGAAATCGCGTTCGGCCCGCAGCAGCGAATTGGGATCGCCGCCGTGTTGGCGGACTTCGGCTTCGCGGAAGGTCAGGTAGTGCACGAACTCCAACTCGGTGGTGACGTGATCGGGCAGCTCACGCAGCTCCGGCGACAGGCGAAGCTGAAAGAAGTTGTAGAAGCGCGTGGCATCTTCCATCACCTTCATGCGGTCGCCGATGTATTCGCCGCCGTAGAGCGGACACGGCGGGCCGGCGGCGCCGACGTCGAACAATCGAATGTACTCGGATTGGAACTCGTCGTACGACCCCCCACCCGCGCCCAACTCGAGCGTGGCGGCGCTGGCGATGTCGTACGGCAGCCGCAGGCTGACCTGCGCAACGGTCGACGCGAACGAGCCGTCGCACACCGCCTCGTACAATGCCTCGTCCGGAAAGCTGAACGCGATGGCGAGCAGTTGATAGAGGCGCGAGCGACTCGCAGCAATCTGTTCGACTTCGTCGTGGAGGCTGACGAGTTCCATCTTTACACCTTGCGCGGTTCGAGCGTCGCCGGGTCGGTGGTGAAAGGTCCGAACAGGCTCTTCCACTCGTAGACAATCAACGTGTCGAGGATCTCCGACTTCCCGCCCGCCTTGGTCTTCGTCATCTCCTCCTTCAAGGTCGCCAGCGCGGTCTCGACGTCCGGCCCGAACAAGTACTTCAGGTATTCGGTCGGGATGCGCGGCTTCGACTCGTCGATGTTGCCGTCGGCGTCGAAGCGCGGCGGCGAGATCGGCGGCACATAGTAAATGTTCGGCTGCGTGCCGTATTCGGCGTGCAACGGCAGCGCGACCTTCCACTTTTTGACTAGCTTGAAGATCGGGCCGTTCTCGTCATCGAGGTAGCCGACGAAGCGCAAGCGCCCGGGGCATTGCCGCGCGCACGCCGGCGCGACGCCCTTCTCGACGCGCGGGTAGCAGAAGATGCATTTCTGCGACAGCAGGCGCGTGTGGTTGAAATAGATCTTCTTGTACGGGCAGGCCTCCATGCAGAAGCGATAGCCTTTGCAGCGTTCTTCGCTGATCACGACGATGCCGTCTTCCTCGCGCTTGTAGATCGCATTGCGCGGGCACGCTTCGAGGCAGGCGGGATGCGTGCAGTGATTGCAGATGCGCGGCAGGTAGAAATAGAAACTGTTCGGGTATTGGCCGCCGCCTTGATCCTCGTCCCAGTTCGGTCCCCAATCGGGATCGCCGGACGGCTGCAGGTGCACGCTGTTGCCTTTGCCGCCGTAGAAGACCTCGTCATAGTTGAAGTCCCAGGCCTCGCCGAAGTCGCGACGGCTCGGCAGCTTGCCGGCTTGCGGTTCTTCGTCACGGAAGCCGCCGCCCATCTGCTCCCAATCCTTCGGGGTGCCCTTGCCAGGTTGCGTGTTGACGGTGGCCCACCACATGTATTCCATGCCTTCGTCGCGGGTCCACAACGTCTTGCATGCCACGACGCAGGTCTGACAGCCGAGGCACTTGTTCAGATCGAATACCATCGCCACTTGGCGTTTGGACTGGCGCAGCTTGGCCTTCTCGCTCTTGGCTTCCGACGCGAGTTGCTGCTGGCGTTGATTGAGGTCGGCCATTCCGGATCTCCTCTCAGGCTTCGAGCTCCAGCTCGCGCCATTCTTTCGAGAACGACTTGACGCCGGCGCGCTCGCCGTTGCTGCCTTCCCACACGGCGAAGCCGATCTTCACCTTGCCGCCGGCGGCGAGCTGCGCGGGTTCGTCCTTCTGATCCGGCACGGCGAGCGCGCGGGTGAAGACAATGGCCCACGCACCTTGGCCCCACATGGACTTCGCCTGAATCGGACATTTCTTGGAGAACTGGGTGGAACCCAACCCGCGCGCCACGGTGTTGCGTGGCGTGTCGGCGAAATCGGCGCGCCAGAACCACGCGTTGACCGGGGCGTCCTTGCTGCCCATCTCATCGATCGGCGGGTCGCCGCCGTTCAACGGCATGAGGATGCCGCAACCGTCGGGGAACATGTTGTTGTCGGTGATGTCGACGCTTTTGTTGGCGTCTTCCCACGTTAAGCGGAAGAAAATATCGCTGCCGTTGTGAACCGATTGCACCAACAAGTTTTTCACCTTGCCGATCTGCTTCTCGTTGCGGCTGGCTTTGATGTACTCGGACGGCTGGTTCGCCAGCGGCGTCGCATCCATCTTCAACGCTTCGCCGGGGATGCTTTGCCATTCCGCGGACAGCGGATCGAGCAACTGATCACGCGTAGCACT
>DATKMK010000119.1:0-210098 GCA_035541895.1 Binatia bacterium
CAATCCGGAAGGCAGCGTAACCGCCGGCAACTCGTCGCAGTTCTCCGACGGCGCTTCGGCGTGCGTGATCATGTCGGCCGATCGCGCGCAGAAGCTCGGGATCAAGCCGCTCGGCTACTTCCGCGGCTGCGTGTTCGCCGCCTGCGAACCCGACGAAATGGGCATCGGTCCGGTGTTTGCGATTCCCAAGCTGCTCAAGCAGCACGGTCTCAAGATCGACGACATCGACCTCGTCGAGCTGAACGAAGCCTTCGCGTCGCAAGCCGTGTATTGCCGCGACCGTCTCGGCATCGATCCCGCGAAGTACAACGTCAACGGCGGGTCGATCTCGATCGGCCATCCGTACGGCATGACCGGGTCGCGGATGACCGGCACGTTGCTGCTCGAACTGCGTCGGCGCAAGCAGCGCTGGGGCATCGTCAGCATGTGCATCGGCGGTGGCATGGGCGCCGCCGGCTTGTTCGAAGCGATCAACTGAGAAGACAGTAGGCAGTAGGCAGAGGGCAGAAGGCAGAAGGCAGTTCGAGCTCGTCGGCTGCCCACTGCCCTCCCCCTACTGTATGCCATTCGCCAATCCCACTGACGATGAGATCCGCGCGCTGCTGTCGCGGCGCTTGAACATCGCGGTCGTCGGTTGCTCGCCGAATCCGGCGCGCGACAGCCACCGCATCGCGGCGCTGCTGATCGAGCGCGGCCACACCGTCTATCCGGTCAACCCGAATGCGCGCGGCGAGATACTCGGCCGGCGTGTTTACGCCGACTTGCGCGATATTGAGGAGCCGATCGACATGGTCGACATCTTCCGCCGGTCCGAAGAGGCCGGCGGCGTTGTCGATGAAGCGATCACGATCGGCGCGAAGGCGGTGTGGATGCAGCTCGATGTCATCGATGAAGCCGCCGCGGAGCGTGCGCAGCGTGCTGGCTTGATGGTTGTCATGGATCGCTGTCCGGCGATCGAGTACCGGCGGCTGTTCTCTTCAGGGTGAGCGCGATGAAATGGGACTTGCTTGAGGTCGAGGAAATCCTCCGTTGCCACGTCTTCACGCTGCGGCGGCATCGCTCGCGTTCTCCGCGTACCGGCGCGGTGCACGACTTCGACGTGATCGACTCCAGCGATTGGGTCAACGTGGTGCCGGTGACGACCGGGCGCGAGCTGGTGTTGGTCAGGCAGTATCGCCACGGCATCGGCGCGGTGACGTTGGAAACGCCGGGCGGCATCGTCGATCCTGACGACCCGTCACCCGCAATCGCCGGCGAACGCGAGATGCGCGAAGAGACCGGCTACAGCGCGGCGCCGTTGATCCCGCTCGGCGTGGTGCATCCCAACCCGGCGATTCAGAACAACCGCCTGCACATCTTCCTCGCCCCCGACGCGCGGCGCGTTGCCGCTCCGGCCGGCGACGAGACCGAAGACATCGAAGTGGAACTCGTTCCGCTTGCTGAGGTCGACAAGCTGATCGCGCGGGGCGCAATCACACATTCACTGGCGTTGACCGCGTTGCTGCTGGCGCAACGACATTGGGACTGAGGGCCGCGGAGAGAAGCAGCCAGACAGGTAGCGCGCGACCGCTGGGCGCGCTCCCAGGTTCGGAGCGCAGAGAACGCGCTCGGAGATCGCCTTCCACCGTTTTCGATTGCACCGGAGCGACACGATGACGTATAGGTGCGCGCCTATACCGAGCGTGATCTGACGGATTCTCGTGCTGTCTAGCGCGTGCACGAGTGCGGTGGCGGGCCTATGAGCGAGCGGAAACCTATCGAAGTGGCGGTGATCGGTGGCGGCTGTGCGGCGATCACCGCCGCGTTCGAGCTGACGCGGCCGGAGCATCGGGGAAAGTACCACGTCACCATCTACCAGCAGGGTTGGCGCCTTGGTGGCAAGGGGGCGTCGGGGCGAGGGCCTGCCGATCGCATCGAAGAACACGGCTTTCACGTGTGGCTGGGTTTCTACGAGAACGCGTTTCGGCTCTTGCGCGAGTGCTATCGCGAATTGGGACGAGATCCGCAGACGTGTCGCATCGCGGATTGGCAGGACGCGTTCCAGTGCTCGCCGCTGCTGGGTGTGACCGAGCGCAGCGAAGACGGATCGTGGCTCGAATGGATGGCGCACTTCCCACCCGGCGAAGGACTGCCCGGCGATCCCCTGACCGAGACCAACCCATTCTCGGTCCGATCGTATCTCGTTCGCGGCGCGCAACTGGTGGGGACGTTGCTGCGCTCGTGTCAGGCCCAGGCGAACGCGGAGGCACGCGCGCGCCGTGAAGGCGAAACGTCCGAGCGCGAACGAAGCTGGTTCCGTCTCGCATCACCGGAGCAAATCATCGAGCAGCTCCCCAACCTGGTGAAGTACGGCATCCTCGCCACAACCGCCGGCCTCGTCGAAGCGGTGCGCGCGCTCGAAACCGTGCTTGACGCGCTGCCTCGGGTTCCCGACATTCTCGCCGTGGAGTTGCTCGACGCGATCGGTTCCAACGCGCGCCGCCAACTCGAGGTCCTGGCCGAAAACGACGACGAGATTCGTCGGGTGTGGGAAATCGTCGATCTGGTGCTGGCGATCCTGCGCGGCATCATTCGCTTCGGCATTTTGTACGATCCGCGCGGATTCGACTCGATCAACGACTACGAATGCCGCGAGTGGCTGCGCCTCAACGGAGCCTCGGAACGATCGCTCGATTCGGCCATCATGCGCGGACTCTACGATCTCGCCTTTGCGTACGAGGACGGGGACTTTCGGCGGCCGCGGCTGGCCGCGGGCCAAGCGCTGCGCGGCTCGCTGCGCATGTTCTTCACCTATCGCGGTTCTCTATTCTGGAGGATGCGGGCCGGCATGGGCGACATCGTGTTCGCGCCGTTCTACGAGGTGCTCAAGCGACGCGGCGTGCGCTTCCGATTCTTCCACCGCCTCGAAAACGTCAAGCTGGCTCCGCCCTCACGGCTCGCCGCCGGTGAGCGTCCCCACGTGGCGGCGTTGGAGTTCGACGTCCAAGCCGAGGTGGTCGGTGATGGAGCGTACCAACCGCTGATCGACGTGCGCGGACTTCCCTGTTGGCCGTCGCGGCCGGACTACTCCCAATTGGTCGACGGCGATCGCTTGCGACGCGAAGACTGGCAGTTCGAATCGTACTGGGATCGCAGAAAAGTCGGCGCGAAAACTTTGCGCGTCGTCGACGACTTCGACTTCGTGATCCTCGGCGTTGGCATCGGGGCGATCCCGCACGTCTGCGCGGAGATCGTCGCTCGCGATTCGCGCTGGGCCGACATGGTCCGTCACGGCAAGACCGTCGCAACCCAAGCGATGCAAATCTGGTTGCGAGAAGACATGAACGCGCTCGGGTGGCCGTATCCGCCGAGCGCCGTCTCCGGTTTCGTCCAGCCGTTCGACACGTGGGCAGACATGCGCCACCTCATCCCGGAAGAGAGCTGGCCGGTGCCGCCGCGCAGCCTCGCGTACTTCTGTTGTGTCTTGCCGGATTCGGTTCCGCTGGCGGCGCGATCCGACAGCGGCTACCCGGCACAGCGGCGCGAAGAGGTCCGCAGCAACGCGATTCAGTTCCTCAATCGCGACATTCGACATCTGTGGCCGAAGGCGATGCGGGGGCCCGAACAGTTTCGCTGGGGATTGCTCGTCGATCCGACGGAGCGGCAGCCGCCGACTGAGGCCGCCGAAGTCGATGAGAAACGTTTTGCGACGCAATTCTGGACCGCCAACGTCAATCCGTCGGATCGCTATAGTCTGTGCCTTCCGGGCAGCCCGAAGTTTCGCATCTCGCCGCTCGACAACACGTACGACAACCTGACCATCGCCGGTGACTGGACGGACTGCGGTTTCACCGAGGGGTGCGTCGAGGCCGCCGTCATGTCCGGTCGATTGGCGGCGCATGCCGTCTCACGACTGCCACGCTTGGAAGATATCGTCGGGTACGATCATCCTTGAGCCACAGTCCAAGGAGAACCGCCATGGAAGAGCGCCAGCGTCTGAAGCGTCAGGATCCGGATCGCACCGGGCCGATCCGAAACTGGTCGACGGTCTTCCGCAATCCAGAGTCCCAGGAGGCGTCTGATTCGGGAGAGCGCACCGGTCCAACTGAGTCGCGCAGCGGGGGCGGGTTCAGCGATAGCGTGACTGGCACCGTCAAGCTGGCGTACCGCGTGGTGGACGAGAATATCCGCCTCGGACAGCGAGTGGCGCAGCAAATCAACGATCGCACGTACGACCTGGGAACGATGCGAAGTGACTTTCACGACGTCACCGAGCGGACCCTGCGGAGTTTGACGGATCTGGCGGCGCTCTGGTTGCAGATGCTCGGCTCGCTCATCGGAGTCGCTCGTCCGGCCGGGCCGAGCGAGCCGGAGCATACGGGTCACCGCGGAGCCGCTGCTTCGGTGGACGTAGACTCGACGCAGCCCGTTCGGATTCGGCTTGATCTGCAACCACGTGCGCGCGACGCGGGACTGACCGTCTACGCATTGCACGCGCTGGATCCAGCGTCTCCTCCTCTGACCGATGTCGGACTAGAGCCGGTCAAGGAGGATTCCGGCGTTCACATTCGACTTCGAGTGCCGCCCGCACAGCCGCCGGGTCAGTACTCGGCGGTTGTCGTCGACGCCACCGGGAATCCGTGCGGCACCTTGGCGGTTCGCGTCGGTGAACCGGCGGGCGAACCCGCGTCCACCTCGTGATGACGCACGCGCTGGTCTCCACGACGTTGCAGGAGTACGGCTCGCTCACGCGCGCGGCACTCGAACGCTATCTTCCCGACCGCGAACCGCGGCGGCATTTGTACGATCTGCTTGCGGAGTATCCGCGCCGGCCGGGCAAGATGATGCGGTCGAGCCTGTGTATCGCAACGGCCCGCGCCTTCGGTGCGCGCCTGGAAGACGCGCTCGGCACGGCGGTGGCCATCGAGCTGCTGCACAACGCGCTCCTGATCCACGACGACATTGAAGACGGCAGTGAGCAGCGCCGCGGGAAACCGACGCTGCACGTTCTCCACGGCGTCCCGCTCGCCCTCAATGCCGGCGACACACTGACGCTGTTGAGCCTGCGGCCGTTGATCGAGAACGCGACGACCATGGGTGCCCGGCTGTCGCTTCGCATCCTCGCGGAGACCGAGCGTATGGCGCGCGAGTCGGCCGAGGGACAGGCGATGGAGCTGGGCTGGCGCCGGGACAACACCGCTGAAGTCGACGAAGCCGCGTACCTTGAAATGGTGCTGAAGAAGACCTGCTGGCTGGCGACGATCTACCCGAGTCGCGTCGGTGCCTTGATTGGGGCGGGCGACGGAATCGACTTGGAGCCGTTCGTGCGTTTCGGTTTCTTCGTCGGCGCGGCCTTTCAGATCCAGGATGACGTCTTGAACCTGGTGGGTGACTGGAAACGCTACGGCAAGGAGCGCGACGGCGACATCTGGGAAGGCAAACGCACGCTCATGATCATTCACCTGCTGCGCGAGTCGACTGCCGACGAGCGCGAGCGGCTGCACGGTTTGTTGCGGCTGAGCCGGGAGGAGAAGACCGCCGAGCAGGTTCGGTGGATCCGCGCGCGGATGGACACCTACGGGAGCATCGACTACGCGGGCCAGATCGCGCGGGGGCTCGCGGGCGCGGCATTGCACGAATACTCGCTGGTCTTCGCTGGCCTGCCAGCCTCGCGCGATAAGCAGTTCATCGAAGGAATCGCGACCTGGGTCTTGGACCGAACGTGAGATGCTGACGCGGGAGGAAGTGGTATGACCAAGCCGCTGTTCAACGACGCGCTGCGCCCGCTCAACTGGACCCTGCAGCCCAATCTCCCCGCGCGCTTCACGGGAGTCACCAGCCGCGTCTTTCCGCTCAAAGCCAAGATGGACGTGCTGCGGGCGTTCTGTGACGCCTACCTCAACATCGCCCCTGAGATCGTGCAGTTCCAGCCCGCGCTTCCGTTCGTCTACCTGATGATCCTCAACTACGGCCGGATGACCGCTGCGGTCGAGAACCTCGGCTGGGTCGCCCAGCACGAGGTGGCCTTCGCCGTCCCACTGGAGTGGTACCGGATGGAGGATGGGAAACGGGTGTTCGTCGATGTCGCCACCGTCTGCCCCTTCATCTTCGTCGACAACGAGTTGTCGCTGTCGACCGGCAGACAGGTGTATGGCTGGCCGAAAGTGAAGGCGTGGATGTCGCCGGAGACTAGCCCGTGGCTCGAAGACCCGCGCCACGTGCCGCGCCTGATGAACCTCAGCATGATGCTCTATCCCCAGCTCTTCGCCGGCAAAAGACAAGAGGCGAGGGTGTTCCTGGAGATCAAGGAACGGCGGCTCCCGAGCTTGCTGCAAGTTCCTCCCGATCTCTCGAGTCCGCTCAGTGTCCTCCTGCAGCTTCCGACGGCGCTGATGAGTTCGATGAACCTGTTGAGTCAGCTCTTTGAAATCACCACCCGTCTGCCGATCTTGGGCTATCCTAGCCCCGCGGGCGGTTCGCTGCTCATGAACCTCGTTCGCACAACCGGCTGGAACCCGTCCGCGGCGCCGTCCGCGTTGAACCTGATCACGTTGAAGCAATTTCGCGACGCGCAAATCCCTGCGCGGGTGTGCTACCAGGCGATCGTCAATTCGTTGATCCGCCAAACGCGATTCAACGGTGCCGGGGTCTTGGGAGAATACAACCTCCTGCGCGGCGATCTCAGCGGCGGCTTCGAGGTGCGTCTCCACCGCTATACAGAGCAGCCCATCATTGAGTCGCTCGGCATCGAGGTCGCGCGCGAATTGGGGGACGAAGGCGGGACGGTTTCGGTGATCGATCCGGTGCTTCCGTTTTGGATGGACGTCGACCTCGAATACGGCGTCGGCGACGCCCTGTGTTGGCGCACGCGGCGGTCCGGCTGGCAGACCAAGGCACGGCCCAGCTCGTGGAGGCAGGAAGAGGAGGCGGCCCAGAAGGAAGCACCAATCGGGGACGAGTCGATCGCTGACGAGGACCCGTTGAGGGGGAACAACTTCAACACCGCACTCGGCGCCGCCGGGCAGGACATGCAGGGACCGTTCGACTTTCCCAACACCACGGTTCGCGTGCTGCCGCTGATGGCCGACGAGTCGAAGCTCAAGCTGCTCTGCGACCGATACCTGAACGACACGGTGAAGGGCGTCTACCGCTTCGAGCCGTGGGGGACCTCCGTCTATCTCATTGTGACGAACTACGAAGAGATGGCGTCGCCGCGTGACAACATGGGGTGGTGGGCGGACCGCGAAGCCGCGTTTTACGTCCCGGTGAAGCTGTATGCACCGGGCGAGCACGGGCGCTTGCTCAGCGTCGCGCTCGTACCGGTTTTCGGTTTCGCCAACAACAGCATGGCGGCGATCACGGCCCGCGAAGTCGATGGCGAGCCGACGCTGACTGCGGCGCTCACTAGCCCGGTCAGCTCTTGGCTGGGCGAGTCGGGGCCAACGGGAGAAGGCGGTGAACTGTTGACGCTGGAGACCAGCGTGTTCCCAGCGATCAACCTGGGTCAACGCGCAGAGTGGCGGCCGTTGTTGAGCATCCATCATAAGGATGCGCTGGCGTACAACGACGACATCCGCTGGCGCATCGTCGCGCAGAAGTGGGGGCACGATTTGCTGCAGGACCATGCACGTAAGGTGGCGATCAAGGCCAAGCATCCCACGGAGTTCGACAACGCTCGCGCGCTCGCCATCGAGATCCTCGCCAATCAGCAGTCCGTCAACACGATCACCGTGAAGCAGTTCCGTGACGTCACTGACCCGTTGCGTGCCTGCTATCAGGCGTTGCTGTGCGGCGATCGCGTGATCGACATCGCCTACGACGTCCGGGAGATCGAGGATCTCATGCACCTCAGCATCATCCAGTATCCAAACCTGCCGATCGTCGAGATGCTCGGCCTCGTCACCAAGTGGACGAACATGACCGGCGAGAACGTGGTGCACGTCCTGCAACCGATCCGGCCGTTCTGGATGCGACTCGGGGTGAAGCAACGCCTCGCACAAAATCTTTGCTGGCGTGTCGATGAAACGTGGGTCGGCGGCAAGCTGGGACCCTTCTATTTCGAACGACCAGACCCGACGGATGTCGGCGGCGATCTCGTTCACGAGATCAATCAGAGTCCGAGGCTGAAGCAGCGTCCGGTCGATGCGCTCAGAGATTGGCTGGCAAGAAATCCGGTCCGACTGACGCGGACCGACGCGGCCAAAGCGGTCGAGACGATCGAGCCGCAGATGGTGATCGAGAGCCTCTTGAGTCAGGAATGGCTGAACTGGGGCAATCCCCGCTGGTACCAGCAGGTCGAAGAGAAGCCCGACTTCTGCGTTCCGTTGTTTTCGATCGGCGAGCGGACGAATTGTGAGTCCCTCTTCGGCGGCAGTGCGGGATCGCAGCGGTGCCCCGGATGGTACTCGCAGGACACACCGCCACAAAACACAGCCGCGTAATTTGGCTGCGGAGCGTGCCGCTGTGTCCACTCTTTTGATCTATGGAGCCACCGGCTACACCGGCAAGCTCCTCGCGCAGACCGCGAAGCAGCGAAATCTGCCGGCGATCGTCGCTGGCCGCAACCAGGCCGCGGTGACGGCGCTGGCGCAACGACTCGGCCTCGAAGGGCGCACCGCTTCCCTCGATCAATCCGATCGGCTCGACGACCTGTTGCGAGGCGTCGCCGTGCTCCTCAACGCGGCCGGGCCGTTTGCGGTCACGGCGCCGATACTGGTCGAAGCCTGCCTGCGCACGGGGACCCACTATCTCGATGTCGCCGGCGAAATCGGCGTCTTCGAACGCCTGCATCGTTGCGACGACGCGGCGCGCGGGCGCGGCGTGATGCTGATGCCGGGCGTGGGGATCAACGTCGTGGCCTCCGACTGTCTTGCGGCGCACGTCACGAACCGGCTGCCCGCGGCGGACCGTCTCGCGATCGGCATTTCACGCACGCTGCACATCTCGCGCGGCTCGCTCGCGAGCATGGCCTCGCTGGTCGACGACCGCGTTGTCGTCTGTCGGGACCGCACGTTGGTTCGGGTTCCCGTCGGTTCGCTCGAACGCCACTTCGACTTCGGCCGCGGCCCGTCGTCGAGCACGGCAATGAGCTGGCCGGATGTTTTCACCGCGCATCTCACGACCGGCATCGCTAACGTCGAGGCATATGTGCAGATCGATTCGCTGCAACGAAGCCTTCTCCAATTCGCGCGCAGTTCGGCCTGGATCTGGCAAAGTTCAATCGCTCGGGCGCTATTGAACGGGGACGCTACGCTGCTGCCCGAGGGGCCGTCGTACGAAGATCAGAAGACCCGCCGGCGTGCCATCGTCGTCGTGGCGGAGGATGGTCGCGGCACTCGCGTTTGCTCACGCTTGCGCACGCCGGAAGGATACTGGTTCACGGCCCTGTCCGCGCTTGCCCTCGCCGAGCGCGTCCTATCAGGGGAGATCGCGGCTGGGTTCCAGACGCCGGCGCGCATCTACGGCGCAGACTTCGTGTTGGGGCTCGACGGGGTGTACCGCGACGAGCTGGAAGTCTGAGACGGCGAAAGACGTCTACGACAGCTTGTCGAGCAGTGCCTTGGCTCGGCGCAAGGGCGCGGTATCAAGGCCCTCGCTGAACCATGCGTACAGCGGGTGCAACAGTTGCTTCGCTTCCTCACCGCGGCCTTGCGCAATGAGCAACTGGCACAGGCTGACAGCCACCATGAGCTCGAGCGACTTGGCCTGTTGCTCGCGGGCGACCGCGATGCCGCGGCGAAAATCGTCCTCCACCTCGGCACGGTTGCCACCGGTCGCGTTGAGCAGATTGCCGCGCGCGCGATACAGCAACGCGTCCCACTCGTGCTCGCCGCTGCGGGTTACGTGCTCCATCGCTTCTTCGATGGCGGCGCGAGCCTGGTCGAACTTACCGACCAAACGACAGAGGTCGGCGAAGTTGATCAGCCAGAGCGGGCGCGCCAACTCGGCGCCGCATTCTCGCCACGCCGCGAGGACCTCCGGTACCTCGGCGATCGCCGCTTCGATCTCGCCGGTGGCGGCCTTTGCCATCACCAAGTGGAGCTTCGCCCCGATGCGCCACACATCGATACCGTTGGCGCTGGAGATGTCGAACGCGGCTTGAGCGTGTTCGACCATCTTGTCGAGTTCGCCGCGCAAGCTGTGAGCCGCGGTGGTGTAGTTGTACGCGTACGCGAGGTTGAACGGATGGTTCAGCTCGCGCGCGAGCGCCAACGCATCGTACGCGCGGCGGAGGCCTTGATCGGGATAACCCAGTAGCCACTCGACGACGCCCAGGAGACCGAGGCACGCGACGCCGGGGTCTTGCGGAGTCACAAAGGTGAGCGCTTCGTGCCGGTGCGCTTCGTAGAGATCGATCCCCTTCGACAGGAACTCGCGCGCCCGCTTCAACTCGCCCTGGTAGGTGAGTACGTAGCCGAGGGGGTCGTAACCCTCGATGAGATAGTCGACGCGTTGCGATTCTTGCGCGATACGCAAGCACTGCTCGGCGAGTTGGCGCGCCTTGGGTTGCTGATCGCTGACGATGTAGAACGTGCACAGCCCGCGCAGCACGGGGAAGAGTTCGGCCGACTCTCCCAAACTCTGGCACAACTCGTACGCCCGGTTGTAAACCTGCTCCACGGCCTCGGCGGAATAGCCGCGCGTCGAGGCCAAGCTCAGCGCCAGTGCAACTCGCAACGTGAGCTCCCGCCGATCGCGCGCGTCGTCATGCGGTCCCTGCATCAGCAGGTCAAGGGCCGTGGAATAGTGCCTGACTGCTTCGGCGTGCGCGCCGCCGGCTGCCGCGCGATCGCCGGCTTTCTGCCACCACGGAATCGCCTGGTCGATCCGACTCGCTGCGGTAAAGTGATGCGCCAACAGTTCGGGTTGTGTTCCCGCAATCTCGGAAAAGCTCGTCTCCAGGGCAGTCGCGATGCGCTCATGAAACTGCTGGCGCGTAGTCTTCAGCAACGATTCGTACGCGGCGTCCTGGATGAGCGCGTGCTTGAAGACGTAGCGCACTTGTCCCAAGGGCCCGCGTCGATACAGCAGTTCGGCGCCGACCAAGCCCGCAAGCGCCCGTTCGAGCGCAGCGGTGTCCAACGGAGACACCGCGCGGATCAGTTCCTCGGAGAACTCCCGGCCGATCGTCGCGCCGAGCTGCGCGACCTCTCGGAACGGCGCGAGCTGATCGAGTCGCGCCATCAGCCAGTCCTGCAACGTGGCGGGAATCGCGGGCGGCGGCAGCGAACCGGTCAGCTCGTAGCGCCCCTGGACTTCGTGCAACCAGCCGGACTCCATCATCGTCTTCGTCAACTCCTCCACGAGGAGCGGTACGCCGTCGGTCTTGCTGACGATCTGGTCGACGATTTCGTCCGGCAGAGGCTTGCCTCCACTAACCCGGCCCACCATCTCCTCCACCTGCGTTCGCGCGAGACGGGCGAGCGTGAGTTGGCTCTGGTACGAGCGCGATCCCCAGGGTGGGACGAACTCGGGACGGTGGGTCAGCAGGATGAACACCCGGGCATCGACGGCATGATCGATGAGGAGCTTCAGAAACTCCAACGTCGACGGATCCGCCCAGTGCAGGTCTTCCATGCTGAAGCGCAGCGGCGTGCGTTCCGCTTCCTCCAGCAACCACGCGACGAGCGCTTGCAGCGTCTTCTGCTTCTGCCGTTCGGGAGTGAGATTGAGAGCCGCATGACCATCGGAAGTCCCGAGCGACAGCAACGCGGCGAACAGCGGCAGCGTGTCGCTTTCAACGAAGCGGTAGCCCGAGAGCGTCGACTTCAGCTTCGCCAGCTTTTCCGCTGAGGTGTCTTCGCGCCCGAATCGCAGCAAGCGGTGGAGATGATCGATGACCGGATAGAGCGCGCTGTTGCTGTGATGGGCCGAGCAACGGCACTCGACGCTCATTTGGGCCGCATCTCCTAGCCGCTCGCGCAGCACTTGCAACAGCCTCGATTTGCCGATGCCGGCTTCGCCGCTCAGCAGCATCACCTGACCGTGCCCCGCGGTCACCGCTTGCCAGCGTCGCAGCAGCAGATTGACCTCCTCCTCGCGTCCGACCAAAGGCGTCAAACCGGTCGACACCTGGAGATCGAAACGACTCTGGATGTCGCTCGCCGCCAACGCGTGATAGACCCGCATCGGTGTGGCGCGTCCCTTGAGGACCTGCGGTCCGAGGTCCTCGTAGACGAAGTACCCGAGCGTGAGCCGGTGCGTCGCTTCGCTCAGTACGACCGCGTTCGGTCCGGCGAGGCTTTGCAGACGTGCCGCGATGTTGGGCACCTCACCCATCGCGAGATGCTCGTGTCCACCTTCGCCGCTACCTCCCACCACGACGATCCCGGTGTGTAGTCCGACCCGCACTTGCAGACGCTGCGGTAACCCCACCGGCGACGGCATCGCGGCGACCGCCTTGATCGTGGCGAGGCCGGCGCGCACTGCTCGCTGCGCATCGTCTTCGTGTGCTCGCGGATGGCCGAAGTAGACCAGCAGCCCGTCGCCGAGGTATTGCGCAATATGGCCGTCGAAGCGGCGCACCACCGCCGCGCAGGTCTGGCGGTACGCGTGCATGACATCGCGCAACTCTTCCGGGTCGAGCTGCCCCGCGAGCGCCGTCGAGCCGATCAGATCGCAGAACATCACCGTGAGTTGACGACGTTCACCTGCCGGGAGGTCGTTGGTTGTTGGATCAGCCGCGGTTGTGACTGCAGCGGCGGTCGGACTATCCACTGCCGACGGTATACTGCCAACGAGCGAAGCGCCGCACTTGCGGCAAAACTTCGCGCTCGGTGGGTTGTCGGCCTGACATTGGGGACAGACGCGATCGAGTTTGGCTCCACACTCCTGACAAAAGACTGAGTCCGACAGGTTTTCGTATCGGCAATGTGGGCAGTGCATAGTTTCCCGCTCAGTCGAGCGGAAGGCGTTCGACTTCCCCGCACCTATCCACCGGAGCGGGGAAGAATGTCAACGCGCGTCGTGTTTGGTTGAGCCGGGGACGCCGAACGGGATGCGCTTTGGCGCGGGGACGGAAACGGAACGACGCGGCGGCGTGCGCGCCGCACGCCGCCGCACCAAGACAGAGAGAGTTACTTCGCGCTGGCGAGTTCCGCGTCGAGAATCGCCTTGAACTGCTCGAACGGCTGCGCCCCGCTGAGCAAGCGGCCGTTGATGACGAACGCCGGGGTCCCGTTGACGCCGACGCCTTGGCCTTCCTGCTGATCGGCGGTGACGTCCGCCAACGTGGCTTGCTTGTCGATACACTCGCCCAGCTTGGCGGCGTCGACACCGTCGCCGGCAGCCGCAGTGACTTTCTCTTTGACGTTCTGAACGTTCATGTCCTTTTGATTCTGGAACAGGTAATCATACACCTTCCAGAATGCTTCCGGCTTTTGCTGGAACGCGCAGAGACTCGCCACCGCGGCGGGCTCGGCCCACGGATGGATGCTCTGCAGCGGGAACTGCTTGAACACAACCTTCACCTTGTCGCCGTATTCCTTCAGTACTTGATTCTCCAGGGTCTGATAGCCGCGGGCGCAGAACGGGCATTGGAAATCGGAGTACTCCACGATGGTGACCTTGGCGGTCGCCGGGCCCTTCGTCGGCCGTCCCTTGAGCGAGATTTTGTCCATCACCTGCTTGTACGGATCGACGGTGAGATCGTTGATCTCGCCGAAGACGACGTAGCGTCCATCCTTCGACAGGACGTACGGAACCTTCTGGATATTCGGCGGTGTGCCCAGCTCAATGACGCCTTCCTTCTCGCCCTTCATCGTAGCCGAGTCTTTCGGCTCGCTCACTTTGGCCGGGACTTGGGCGGGAATGTTCGGATTTTTCGCGCGGAAGTGGGTGAGAATCTTGTCGGCTTGGTCTGCGGCGACTGCGGTCGTTCCTCCGCCGACCAATCCGCATAATAGCGCGACCACACTGATTCGAACGACCATCTTCATGACGTGGACTCCTCTCTCGACTGGGTGAAGCGAAATTTTACCTACGCTGCCAGCGTTCACCGCAAACGTCAACCCCATTCGAGCGAACCCGCACCTGCGGTTGCTTTCGCCATCCGCCTCATCTATCGTCCGCCCCCGGAGAAGTTCTTCCCATGCTCAAATTCATGCGACGAAATGCCCAGGCACCCTGGGTGCGGGCGACCTTTGTCGCCATCGTGTTGGTGTTCATCTTCTGGGGGATTGGCGCAGGCGTCGGCGTGATGGGCGACCGGTCCGATGTCGTCGCCAAGGTCAATCGCGACACCATCTCTCCGGCGCGGTTCCGGCGGACGGTCGACAATCTCGAGCGGATGTACCGCGAACTCTACAAGCAAAACATGCCGCCGGATCTGCTCAAGACCCTCGACTTGCGGAGTAAGGCCGTCGATCAGCTCATCCGCGTCACGCTGCTGCGGCAAGAAGCCGAGCGCCTCGGTCTCGAAGTGGGTGACACTGAGTTGGTGGAGTCGATCCAGAGCGTCCCCGCGTTCCAAGACGGCGGCATTTTCACCAAGGAACGATACCTCGCGGTGTTGCGAGCCAACAACCTTCAAGCCGGCGAGTTCGAAGAGGCGCAACGCGAAGAATTGTTGATCCGCAAGATGGAGGACGTCATCGGCGCCGGCGTCCAAGTATCGGATGCCGAGCTGCGTGAGCAGTACCACTTCGACAACGACAAGGTGAATCTCGCTTTCGCGCGTGTGAAGGCGGCTGATTTCACCGGCCAAGTGCAAATCACCGACGCCGAGGTGCAAGCCTACTACGACGCCCACAAGGAAGATTTTCGCGTGCCGGAACGGGCGCGCATCGAAGCGCTGCAATATCAACCGAGCGCGTTCGAGGCGAAAGTGACGATCGACGACGCCGCGGTGCAGGCATACTACGATGACCATCGCGAGCAGTACGATAAGCCCGAAGAGGTGCAGGCGCGGCACATCTTGTTCAATCTCAGTCCCGCGGCAACCGAAGCCGAGAAGTCGAAGGCGCGCCAACAAGCCAGCGAGGTGCTCGCCAAAGCCAAGGCCGGCGAAGACTTCGCGGCGCTCGCCAAGCAGTATTCGCAAGACGAAGGCACCAAGGCCAAGGGCGGCGATCTCGGCTTCTTCAAGCGCGGGCAGATGACCCAAACGTTCGAAGATGCCGCCTTCGCCCTGCAGCCAGGCAGCATCAGCGAACTGGTCGAGAGCCCGTTCGGCATTCACATCATCAAGGTCGAAGGGAAACACGCGGCCGAGACGCAAACGCTCGAGCAGGTTCGGCCGCAGATTGTCGACACGCTCAAGAAAGAACGCGCGAAGGATCTCGTAGGCGAGCAGGCACGGTCGGATCACGACAAGGCGTTGCAGGGACAGAGCTTCGCCGACATCGGGGCAGCGTCGGGACTCGCGTTGATCACGCCGCCGCCGTTCGGCCGCAGCGACGTGATCGCGGGTATCGGCCGGCAAGCCCAGATCACCGACGCCGCGTTTGCCGGTACGGCCGGTGACGTGCCCGACCCGGTCGAGTCGGCGACCGGCAGTTATCTCTTTCGGATCGTCGAGAAACTCCCGACCAGGATTCCTGACCTAACGGAGATCCGCGGCGACGTCGAAGCCGCGTATCGCAAGAACAAAAGCCAAGAGTTGGCGAAGGCCAAAGCGGAGTCGCTGATCGCTCCGTTGAAGGAACAGAACGATCTCGCCAAGGTTGCGGGAGCCAGCGGCCTGACGCTGGACGAGACCGGCGGTTTCACGCGGGCCGGCGCCTACGTGCCGAAACTTGGCAGCCAGCCCGATCTCAAGAAGCTCGCGTTTCAATTGACCAAGGAGCACCCGGTGGTCGCCGGCGTTTACGACGCTTCAGGGGATTCGGTGTTGGTGGCGCTCAAGGACACTGAACCGGCGGACGACGCGAAGTTCGAGGAACAGAAAAGCAGCTTGCGCCAGCAAACCATCGAGCGCCGCCGCGGCATGGTGAGCGATCAGTTCGTCAACTATCTGAAGACCAAGGCCCGCATCGAGATCAATCAAGACTTTCTCGTCGCCGATGGCGGCCCGCTGCCGCGTCGTCGGCGCTGACCACTGCCTTGCACCGCGACGCCGAGACGACTCCCTTCTTTTGGCACGGCGGTCGTGTCGGTTGCTTGCTGCTGCACGGCTTTACCGCCACGCCGCAAGAGATGCGCGGCCTCGGCGCTTGCCTCCATGCGGCGGGTCACACCGTCGCCGGTCCGCTCACCGCCGGCCACGGCACGACGCCGACGGACCTGGCGTCGACGACGTGGCACGATTGGATCGACTCCGCGCGCCGCAGCTTGACGGAGCTGCAATCGCACAGCGATACCGTCGTCGTCATCGGCCTGTCGATGGGTTCGTTGATGGCGCTGGCGCTCGCCCGCGAGCAGCCGGAGTGCGTGCACGGCGTCGTCGCCTTGTCCACGCCGCTGGTGCTGCATGACCGCCGTCTCGAACGCTACGCAGCGCTGCTGCGCATGGCGGTGCCGCTCCTCCCGACGCGGTGGCAATTCCTCCCGAAGGGCGGCCGCGACATCGCGGACCCGGCGGCGCGCGCGGCGAGCCCGGCCTACGACACCATGCCGCTAAGGAGTTTGATCAGCTTGGTCGACTTGCAACGCCATGTGCGATCGGTGCTGCCCGAGGTGCAGCAGCCCGTGCTGGTGATGCACGCGCGTGACGATCACACCTGTCCGCTCGACAACGTCTCGCTGTTGCGGGCGCGACTGCCGAGCCCACCCGCGGTCGAAGTATTGGATCGCAGCTTTCACGTCGTCACCGTCGATCACGATCGTGAGCGGGTCGCGGAACGAGTCGCGGCCTTTGTTGCGTCGGTGGCCGAGCCGCAGCAGGAGCGGGCGTGAAGACCGATCCCGCCGTTGGCTTGTGCGCCTCGTGCCGCTCCGTTCGCTGGGTCCAGACGGAGCGAGGTTCCTCGTTCGTGTTGTGTAGGCGGTCGGCGAGCGATCCCCGCTACCCGCGGTATCCGCGTCTGCCGGTTCGCGCATGCGACGGCTACGAGACCGAACCGTCTCGGGAACCTCGCCCATGAATCGCGAGGCGGCTGCGGTCGATACGGCTCCCGCAGCCGAAGCCGCCGCAGCGGGTGGGCAGCGCGAGCCCGAGCGGCTGTTGGCCGCGCCGCCGCTGCGGGCGATCGTCCGGCTGGCCGCACCGACCAGCGGCGTGATGGTGATCGCGGCGACCTCTAACGTCATCTACACCTACTTCGTCAGCCGGCTCGGCTCCGAAGCGATTGCGGCGGTGTCGCTGGTGTTTCCGATTTCGCTGATCGCGACGACAATGATGGGCGGCGGGATTGGCTCGGGTGCCGCGTCGGCGGTCGCGCGAGCGCTCGGCGCCCGGCGTCCGCGTGCTGCGGTCGCCGTTGCCGAACACGGTCTCTTCCTTGCGGTGTCGGTCGGTGTGCTGTTCGCGTTGGCGATCTTCTTCGGCGGTGCACCGCTGATGACGTTGATGGGCGGACAGGGCGTGGTGCTGGCGTACGCCACGCTGTTCGCCCGTATCTTGTTCGGCGGCGCGGTGATCACGTTCGTGAGCGGCATGCTCGACAGCATCTTGCGCGGCGAGGGGAACGTTCGCATCGCCGCGGTGTGGTCGAGCATCTCGCTGCTGTTGCAGATCGTCCTGACGCCCGTCTTCATGTTCTGGTTTGGTTGGGGACTGCCCGGTGCGGCGATAGCGACGCTGACGAGCCAACTGATCGCGACCACGCCACGTGCGTACTACGTCTTCAGCGGTCGCGCGATCGTCCAGCCAGCGGTGTGGCCGCGCCGATTCGCGCTGGCGCCGCTGCGTGAGATCCTGCGGGTCGGGATTCCCGCTTCGGTCTCCACCGTGATCGGATACGTCAGCATCATGGTGCTGACCGGTGTGCTGGCTCGTTTTGGCCAGGCACACTTGGCCGCGTACGGTTTGGGGACGCGGTTGGACTTCCTCATGCTCACGTTGGTCTATGGGTGCGGCGCGGCGGTGCTGACCTTGGTTGGAATGGCGACCGGGGCGCGCCGGCCCGATCGTGCGGGCGCGTACGTCGTGCGAGCGGGCGCGATGATGGTGGCGGTGCTCACGATTCCGGCGTCGTTACTCTGGTGGCGGCCGGCACTGTGGCTCGACCTGTTCACGCACGATCCCGCGATCCATGCGGTGGGCGAGCAGTACTTTCGCATCATTGCGCCGTCGTATCCCTTCGTCGGCGTTTCGATGGTGATCGCCTTTGCGTTTCAAGGCCTCGGCCGCGCGACCGCGCCGCTGGTGCTGATGAGCGTGCGCGTCGTCGCGGTGTTGGCGGTGGCCCTGTTCTGCACGCAGTGGCTGGGGCTGGCCGATCGCTCGGTGTACATCACCGTCGCGGTGGCCAACGTGCTCTCGGCGGGATTGATGACGACGCTCTTCGTGCGCGTGCACCGCACTGCCCGCCGGCGTGTGATGGTCCGCACATGATGGCGGGCAGCCTGCTCGCCGTCTTCGGTTTGATGACGCTCGCCAGCACGAGCCCGGCGGCGCCGGCGCGGCGGTTCTTCTTTTCCGGCGACGGTACGCTGACGCTCGAAGACGCGCACAACGGCGAGAAAGTGCGCGCGCGATTTCGCCGTGTTGACGGATCATATGATCCCGCGGCGCTGCGACAACTCACGCACTTTCTGCGCTCGCGCAGCGACGATCGCGAGGGAGATGTCTCGCTGCGACTGATCGAGCAGCTCGACTATCTCGAAGATCTCGCCCGACCGAGGCATCTGCGGCTGGCGTCGGGCTATCGCAGCCCGGCATACAACCGCGACATTCGCGCGCGCGGCGGCCAGGCCGCGAGCGCGTCGCTCCATACCCAGGGGCTGGCCGCGGATCTCCAGTTCGATGGCGTGAACATTCGACGCCTGTGGCGGCGCATCCGTGACCTCGGCTGTTGCGGCGTCGGCTACTACAAAGACGGCAACTTCCTTCACGTCGACGTCGGTCCGCCGCGCTTTTGGGAAGCGGCGACTTCGAAGGTCGATCAGAATCTGTCGGGTGGGAACGCCCGCATCTTTGCCCGCACCGACTTCGACCGCTACGAGCATCTCGACGGCGCGTTGATCCGTTTGCACAGCGTCACGGCGTTCCCACTGCGGGTTGCGGCTCGCGCGAGCTTGATCGCCGCAGGGACGGTCGGCGCGGTTGGGTTGACTCCGGAGCGCGGCGTGCAGCGTGATGGCGAGTGCCTGGTTATCGCCGGCGGCGAGGAATGGTGGCTGCGGATCAGCAGCGCCGACCTACCATCGAGCCGGCAACGCCTGCGGCTGCGTCTGACCACGTGCGAGCCGCGCATTGAGCGAACCCCGGAGATATTCGAAACCAACGAAATCGAAATCACGCGATGAGGCGGTTATCGTCGTGCGTGACGACGACCTTCAGATTGCGGGAGGAAGTCGCGGCGACGAATGCGTGGGCGAGCCGCTCCGCGGGCGCGATCTCGGTCACCAGAATCTCGCCCAAGCGTTCGCCGAGCCGAAGGGCCGGATCGCCGAGTACGTCGAGCGCGCTCTGAAAATCGCCGCAACGGCTGGTGCTCAGGCACACACCGTTGTCGAGCAGTGCGCTGAGGAGCGGGTCCCGGGGCTGCCCGACATCGGCGACGTAAATCGTTCCGCGCGGACGCACGAGCCCGCGCTGTTCGGTTGGGCGCGGACGAATGCACTGATCGACACCGGCCGGCGACGACACGACCGCCAGGTCCGCCCCGCCGAGCCGATTGCCTGCGGTTCGGGTCGCCTCGGTGATTGCGTCCAGGGTGTCGCCGCCAACGACGCGGAGGCCGCGGGCCGTCAGACTGCGGGTGACGTGGTCGGGCACGCCATCGAACACGGCTGCAATCGGTGGGTCGCCTGAGGTGTTCACAAGGGAATCGGAATAGGGGCGCACGCTGATTTCGTCGACCACCAACTCGGTGAGGTGGGACAACCCCAGCGTCGGCTGACCGCACGTCGATTTTACGTGGACTTCGCGGCGCGCCAGTTGCACTGCGAGCGCGAGCCCGTCGGGATGACCGGTCGTCTCGATGACCACGTCGGCGATACGGTGCCGCGATCCGCTCGCGATGGCATCGACAGCATCGTCGGCGCCGAGCCGACGCGCCAGCGCGCGCAACTCGGCCCGTCGTGCGATGGCGAGAACTTCAAATCGTTGGCCGTTGCGCGCGCGCCAGGCGGCAAGCGCGGCGATGACAAGCGACCCGAGACGGCGCGGGCCGAGCACCGCGATGCAATCACCCGCGCGCGGCGCGATCGTTTCAACCGCGTGGAGCGCGGCGGCGAAGGGCTCGACCAACGTGGCGCTGGCTGGGGTGACGGCTGTCGGCACAGGCTGGACGTTTCGAACCGGGGCGAGCACCCACGATCCAAACCCGCCGGGTAAGTCATGGATGCCGAGTACTAAGCGGTCGGGGCAATGCGTGTCGAGTCCGTTGCGACAGAATTCGCACCAGGCATTGCGGGCGAGTCCGCGGCCGGCGTGCGAGGCGTTGATCTCGATCACGACCAGCTCGCCGTTGTCGTCGAACGCCACGACCTCGTGCCCGATGATTTGCGGCAGCGGAAACGGCAGGTGTCGGCGTGCCAGGTCGGTGGCGCAGATACCGCAGTGGCTGACGCGGAGCGGGCGATACCCCTCACCGAGGCGCAGATGGATCCGGTTGTTGCGATGAATCTCCCAGCCTTCAGACGGGCAGCCGCTCAGTGCGTACGTCGCCGGGCGAATTGTGCCGTCGGCGTGATACTCCGGCGCGGTGAAGGTGATCGATGAGTTCACGTGAATGCTGCAAGCACGTGCCGGGCGACGAGAGCACGCTGGGTCTGCGGCGAGTCGCCGGGAATGTGTGACGCCTTGGCGTCGCGCATCAGCTTCTCGACCGGAAAGTCCTTCATGTACCCGTAGCCGCCAAAGATCTGCACGGCGTCGGTGGTGACACGCATGGCGGTATCCGTGGTGAAACTCGCGGCGCAACTTGCGGCGACCGAGGCCGGCCGGCCGTGATCGATCGACCAGCCGGCTTGATAAGTGAGCAACCGCGCCGCTTCGATGGCAATCTTCATATCGGCGAGCATCGATTGAATGGCCTGAAAGTTTGCAATCGGTTGGCCGAACTGTTTGCGTTCCAGGGCGTAAGCGCTCGCTTCGTCGAGGGCGCGCCTCGCAATGCCGAGCGACATCGCGGCGCCCAGCACGCGAAGGCGATCCAACGTTGCCGCCGCGATCTCGCGAGCATGGTGTTCGTCGCCGACCAAGGCGTCGTTGCGGATAACGACTTCCTCGAAGCGGACCTGAGCAACATCAGCGGCGCGTCGACCGAACTTGTTTCGCACCGGGGTTCGTCGAACCCCTTGCAAATCGCTCCGGAGGACGAAGCACGAGAGCCCATCGTCGGGTCGTTGCGCGTCGGCAGCGAACACGGTGAACCAATTGGCGACACCGCCGTTCCAGACGAATGCTTGCGTTCCGTTGATGATGCGCTCGTTGCCGGCGCGACGATAGGTGATCGGCGGATGTCCGTCGCGGATTCCGGCATCGACGCCGGCGAGGCCCAATGCGGCGAAGCTGCATTCGCGCACCAGCCAGCCGAGGTACTCGCGCTTTTGCGCGTCGTTGCCGGCCAGCACCAACGGCGTGGCCGCGAAAATATTGCTGCCGATCGGACTGGAGATCCCGGCGCAGCCGTAGCTGATTTCATCGAGCATCAGAATCGAGTCGAATACACCCAAGCCAGCGCCGCCGAACGCCTTGGGTATGTTCAGGGTCGCGAGGCCCAGCCCCCACGCTGCCCGGCAGAAATCGTCTGGAAAGGTCTCGTTCGCATCGTATCGGGCCGCCACCGGGATCAGCTCGGTACGGCTCAAGCTGCGCGCTAGGTCCCGCAGGTGTTGCTGTTCCGGGGTGAGATCAAGGGCGAACATCGTGCCGTCGTTGGTGCGCTTCTACCATCCGGGACGCAGCCAAGGCCAGTTGACGGGCGGTGGAGCAGCGCGTCAGGATGAAACGACGGTGTTTTTTGTTTGACAAACAGCCTCGGTCCGAGAGACATTCCCAATATTCCTTGCCGCTCGCGGGAAGGCCGTGTTAGTGAGGAGAGCATGAGATCAGTGATCTTGTTCGCATGTGTGTGGGTTAGTTGCGTCGCGCTCGCCGGCGTTGCAACAGCGGCGACACCGACGCGCACGCCGACGGCGACGTCGACGCGAACGCCCGTTGGAACCCCAACTCCGGGGGGTGTCGCCTTCTCCGTCGGCACCTTGTACACGGTGCCGAACAGCGTTCAGTCGCTGACATCGGCGGACTTCGACCTGAACGGAAAGCCAGACGTTGCCGTCGTGAGCGGGTCCAGCAAGAGCGTTACGGTTCTGCTTGGTGACGGGACCGGTGAGTTTACGCAATTGATCACCTCCGACCCTTTCGGGAGCGCACCCACCGGAATTGTCGCCGCCGATCTCAACAACGACGGCGTGCCGGACGTTGCGGTGACGGACAAGAGCGGCAGCAATCTCATCGTACTGCTCGGACAGGGCAACGGATTTCTCGGACAGCCGAGCTCTTTCCGGACCGGCAAAGGACCGATCGGTATCGTCACGGGGGAATTCGACGCGAACGGGGGTCTGGACGTCGCCGTTGCCAATTCGTCGGCGAGTAGTCTCTCGGTTTTTTTCAACGCCAACTCCCCGACCCACGCGGTGGCATTTTCAAGCCCGCTGACCCTGTCGAGTCCGAGCCCGACCCTGCTCGGTACCGGTGACTTCGACGGAGACGGAAACCTC
Source organism: Binatia bacterium (assembly GCA_035541895.1). Lineage (GTDB taxonomy): Bacteria > Desulfobacterota > Binatia > HRBIN30 > JACQVA1 > DATKMK01. The sequence goes on from DATKMK010000119.1 coordinate 22,750, forward strand.
GATTTGGTAGCCGTAAGTATCGGCGGCGTCGGCGCCAGCAGTGCGCGGCTGTTTACCGGCGACGGTGCCGGCGGATTTCAAAGCCGCGGCAACTTCTCGTTGGGCGACGCCGTGCAGAAGCTCGCCATCGCGGATCTCAACGATGATCAAGTTCCGGATCTGGCAGTCAGCAACGCGCGCTCCCTCGGGTCGACGGTTCAGACGAGCGCCGTCACCACTCTTTTGGCGGACGGTGTGGGGGGATTCGTACGCGGAAGCGTGATTCAGGTGGACTGCGCATCCTTGGGGAATCCACTTTGTGCTCCGGTTGGAATCGTCGCCGGTGATTTCACCCGGGACGGGGAGAATGACTTGGCGGTAGCGGTGAATTTTTCTTCCAATACGGCAAGTCTCGTGATCTACCCCGGCAACGGAGATGGCACCTTTGGAGATCCAGTCTCGGTAGCAGATTTGGCATTCAAGGTGACCGACATGATCGCCGCCGACATTGACAGTGATGGGGCGATCGACGTCGTGGTTGGCGCGGGTACCAATGTACAAGTGTTGCGGAATCTCAGCCTCCCGCCACCGACGCAGACCCCGACGTCTCCGCCCGGGGTTGCGACGCCTACGGGAAACGCGACCGCAACCCCGACTCGTACGGCGACGCACAAGGCGAACGGATCCACTTGTGACAATGGTAGTCAGTGTGCGTCGGGGGTGTGTACCGGCGGAATTTGCCAATCATCTGGAGGCGGCGGAGGCGGGGGCTGTGCGGCGACCGACGCGAGTGGCGCGGTGTGGCCGGTGCTCTTGGTGATTCCAGCCGCGTGGGTGCGCCGCCGCTGCTTGGCCCAGCCTGCGCCGTGGTGTTCGTAAGGAGTCGCAGGTGGGGGTCGTTTGACGTTTTGCGCAGGCGTCACCGGTGCAATTTCGGATTGACAAGGCCGATATTCAAGGCGAGAGTCGCCAAGTTGCCAACGTGCGAAGCTCTGTCGGAGGATGGCGTAGAGAATGACGTCGGGCGGCCATTGCATGGAGAATGTGATGAAACGGGCGATCACTATTGCGTTGGCTGGTCTCATCAGCTCTACGCACGCGGTTAGTTCGGTAGCCTTAGCGGCGGACCCGACCCCGACGCCTCATGTGATCCCCGGGGAGCTCCAGTTCCTCGCGGGGCCGGGGTTCGCGGTTGCTCCGTCGGTGGTTGGGATCGTCAGCGGCGACTTCAACGGTGACCACTTGCCAGACCTGGCTGTGGCAAGTTCGGACGCGAAGCAGGTTACCATTCTGCTGGGCGATGGCTTGGGTGGGTTTACGCAAGCCACGACTAGCGGCGCATTGGCAAACAAGCCGGCGGCGATTGCCGCGGACGACTTCAACGGAGACGGTAACCTCGATGTCGCGGTGACCGAGTCGTCTACCGACAACATCGAGGTGTTGCTCGGACGAGGAGACGGTTCATTGGGCCAGCCTAGCAGTTTTCGAGTTGGTGACTCGCCCGTTTCAATTGTGAGCGGCAACTTCGACGGCCAAACCGGCCCGGATCTCGCGGTCGGCAACAAGAACGACGACACAGTCTCGTTCTTGTTCAATCGCGCGCCGCAACCCCTCTCCTTTTACCCTCCAAGCAACGTTGCGAGTCGGTCGCCGATCATCTTGAAGACGGCCGATTTCAACGGAGACGGACTAGCTGATGTCCTCGCCGTCAACCAGCTCACCATCCAAAATGCTGCGTTCGACGTGACCTTGCTGTTTGGCAACGGTATCGGCGGGTTTACCACCCAGCCACCCGCATCGATTGGGGTGAATCTTACTGGACTCACGACCGCAGATTTCAACGGTGACGGTCTTCCGGACGTGATCGCAAGCAACTCGCCGACGAACTCGGCTCCGTCGACTTCGATTGTGACGATGTTGCTGTCGAATGGCGACGGCACATTTTCGGTTCTCCCGCAGCCGCAGGTGAATTGTGCCGCGGTTGGAACGACCGGGTGCGGCGTGAGCGAAATTGCGGCCGCCGATTTCGACGGCGACGGTAATCAGGATGCGGTTATTTCTCAATCCGGCAACGCAGGCTCCCTCCTGTTTTTCCTCGGCACAGGCGACGGCGCCTTGACGCCGTTTGGAAAGGCACAGAAGACGCAAAAGGGCGTTAGCGTCATGATCGTCGACGACTTCAACGCCGATGGTCGTCCAGACATCGTCGTGGGATCAAACGCCACCATGCAACTGTTTCTCAATCAAACCCAGGCACAGACGCCGGTCGTTACCGCGACGCCCGTCCAGACTGGAACCGCCAATCAGACGCCGTCGACGCCTGGGGAGGCAGGTACCAGCACACCGACTCCCACCCCCACGGCCCTGACCGGCAACGGCGCCCCATGCTCGGACGGCAGCGAGTGCGCCTCGCACATTTGCGCTCAGAACCGTTGCTGCGATCGGGCCTGCGATGGGACGCTCGAACGATGCGATCTCAATCCGCCGGGAGTTTGTCAGGCCAACTACACGCCGAAACCGACGCAGACTCAGGTCGTATACAACATCGGTCGCAGCGGCGGGTGTTCCGCCGGCGGTGACCGTTCGTCGGGTTCGCAGTGGGCGATGCTCGTATTGCCGGTGGCGCTGTGGTTAGGCCGCCGTCGCACTGCGATCCAGTCGGTGGTTCACGTTCCCGGGCGTCGTAGCTAGCAGGGTGACGAGCGCCGCGGTCCACTCCGGCAACGGCGTGGTGACCTCGCTTGCCTCGTCGATCGGCAGGACGAAGCCGTCGCGCTCGCCTCGATCTCGCATCCACGCGGCAAGGATCGTGGTGCCGTCGATGTCCTGCGGCATCAATCGAGTTGCAGCACCCGCCGGTTCCACCAACGCTTTGAGATCGTCGCCGGTCGAAACCGCCGCGCGTTTCAGCAGTCGTCCCGATCGCACGAGGTATGCGAGCGTTTCGCCGGCCCGGATGCTCGGTTGCAAGATCAAGAAGTGCTGCCGCGCGATGACCCAACCGAGCATGCGTTGGCGGCGCAGGAGCTGCTGAACCTGCTCGATGTCCCGCTGTGCCCTCGCAGCGGATTCGAAGCGCAGTGCGGCCGCGTGCGTCTCACGCTGCTGCTGCAACGTAGCGCATGCGCGCGCGGCGACCTCGGTATCGCCAGACAGGAGACTGCGGAACGATGCGACGTGTTCTGCGTACTGCGCCGATGTGATGCGGGCCGCGCACGGTGCGGTGCACGCCTCGATCTGCCCGCGCCAACAGGCTGTGACCGTCGATTCCGGACGCAAGCGACCGACGCATGTGCGCAGCTTGAAGAGTCGACAGACGGCATCGAGCACGCGCTGAGCCGCCTGGCGTGATCGAAAGGGGCCGAAGAACTGCCCGTGGGCGCGTGCGCTCGGCGATCGCGCGGTGATGAGCACGCGCGGAAACTCGGGGTCGTCGGTGAGACGAATGAAGGCGATCCGCGGCAGATGTTTGCGCAGCCGATTGTACGGCGGCTGCTCGGTCCGGATCGCGTCAGCTTCACGCAACGCGGCTTCCAATTCGGACCCCGCGACCTCCACGCGCACGGCATGAATGTGCCGAATCAGATCGAGGGTTTTGTTGCTGTGACCGTCCGCATTGCTGAGGTACTGGCCAACCCGCTGGCGCAGGTTCTTGGCCTTACCGATGTAGAGTAGACGCTCGCCCTCGCCGAAAAACCGGTACACGCCGGGTGCTTCGGGCAGTGCCGCGACCTCGGCACGCGGCAGCGAACAGACAAACGTGCGGCCGTCGCGCGCGCTGGTTTGCAGAGCGAGCACTTGGTCGAGCCGGTCAATGCCTCGCGTCGCCAACAGATCGAGAAAGCGCAACCAAATCTCCGTGGTGACGGTAGCATCGCCGAGCGCCCGGTGACGATCGACGAGCGGAATGCCGAAGTGCGCCGCAACGGCGTCGAGACCGCGGCGCCGCAGCGTGGGCAGCAGTCGGCGGGCGAGCCGCAGGGTGCAGATGTGCGGTTGGTGCAATGGCCGGCTAAACCGATTCACCATCGCCGCGTTGAGGAACGCCAGGTCGAACGGCGCATTGTGCGCAACCAGCACTCGGTCGCCGACGAACTCCAGAAAGTCTGGTAGCACGTCTACGATGTCCGGCTGCGCGGCCAGCATCGCGGCGGTGATCCCGGTGAGGCGAGAGATGAACGGAGGCAGCGGCCGGCGTGGATTCACGAGCCGACCGAAGCATTCTACGCGACGGTTGACGTCGACGCGCACGGCTCCGATCTCGATGATCGCGCACCCCCGTTCGGGAGATCCACCGGTGGTTTCGAGGTCGACGACGCAGAACGCCGTGCGCGCCAGCGGTGCGGACAAAGCGGCGTGCACACTTGCCAGCCAGCGCTGCTCGCCGTCGTGGAAGCTGAATCGTGGATCGCCCGAGAGCAGGGTTCGAATGAAATGCGGACCGAACTCCGCGTCGCTGCCCGGTTGCGTGAAGATCAGATCGAGCAGCTCGTGCGCCGTCGCCCCGGCGGGTCGCTCGAGGAGATACTGGTGAATCGCGGCCCGCATGTCCCCTTCCTAGCACCCCGCACTGCGGGCGAACAAGAGGCGAATCCGCAGTCGCGTGGTCGGCCGACGGCTAGGCGGCCATCTTCTGGATCAGGAAGGCTTCGATGAATCGATCGATGTCGCCGTCGAGGACCGCATCGGTGTTGCCGATCTCGACGCCGGTGCGGTGATCCTTCACCAAGCGGTACGGGTGCAGCACGTAGGAACGGATCTGACTTCCGAATGCTATGTCGCGTTTGGTCTTGTTGAGCGCGTCGAGCTTCTCGCGCTGCTTCTGTTGCTCCAACTCGTACAACCGCGCCCGCAGGATTTTCATCGCCATCGATTTGTTCTTGTGCTGGGAGCGTTCGTTTTGACAGGCCACCACGATGCCGGTGGGAATGTGCGTCAGCCGCACGGCGGAGTCGGTCTTGTTGACGTGCTGTCCGCCGGCGCCGCTGGAGCGGTAGGTGTCGACGCGCAAGTCGGCCTCGTTGATCTCGACTTCGACCTCTTCGGCGATCTCGGGATACACGAAGAGCGACGCAAACGAGGTGTGCCGCCGCGCATTCGCATCGAACGGCGAAATCCGCACCAGGCGGTGAATTCCGGCCTCTGCGCGCAAGTAGCCGTACGCGTACGGGCCTTCGACCGTAAACGTGGCGCTCTTGATGCCCGCACCCTCGCCGGGTTGGAGGTCGACCACCTCGGTCTTGAAGCCACGGCGTTCCGCCCAGCGCAAATACATACGCAGCAACATCTCCGCCCAATCTTGCGCTTCGGTGCCGCCCGCGCCCGGATGCAGCGTCACGATGGCGTTGCCGGCGTCGTATTCGCCGCCGAGCATGCGCTGCATTTCGAGCGCGGTGATCGCCCCCTCGGTGGCTTCGATCTTGGCGAGCGTCTCGCGAGCGGCATCCGCATCGCCCTCATTCGCCATCTCGGCGAAGATCTTTGCCTCTTCGAGCTCGGCCAACTGACGGCGCCAATTGTCGATCGGCTCCGCCAGTACCGCGCGTTCCTTCAGGATTGCTTGGGCTTTGTCCGCGGCGTTCCAGAAATCGGGTGCGGCCGCGGCGGCGTCGAGTGCTGCGATCTGCTTTTCGCGCGCCGCGACGTCAAAGATGCCTCCCGAGGAGGTTGAGGCGTTCTTCGATTTGTGTCAGCCGCTGCTGCAGCTCGGCCGGTTCGATGGTCATGTGTGCTGAAACCGCCTTTCAGGGATTCCGGGGTACTGTTTGATTCATTTCACGCCTAGCGCCGGCAGGCAAGTCGGGGTTCGCGCACGTTTTGTTGCGACGTTGCCCGGTGGCTTTTACGTTGAATCTCGTCGCCTCTGCCGGTACAACTGGCGGCGTGTTTAAGCCGTCGGTCACCGACTGGGGGGAACTGCGAATGAAACGGCTGACGCCGGGTGTGGCAATGCGCGCATCCGCGTCGCTGGCGAGCGCGACGAATTAGGCCACAGGTTGGTTGACGTGGCGATCGGACGTGTTCGGATCCTCGGGGGGGTGTTGACGGCACTCCTCGCGCTCGTGGGTGTCTTCTCCGCTCGCGTGCGTGCAACGGTGATCGACGCGCCGGCAATCAGTGCCACCGCCGGCGGTCAGTCGTCTTCCAACGGGAGTGGGCCGGGCGCATCCGCCAGCGCCGACGGCTGTATCGTCGCATTTGCGAGCCGCTCGTCGCTGACCAGTGATCCCTCGCAAGATTCCAATCGGGTCAGCGACATCTACGCACGTAATCGTTGCGGCGGTGGGTTGGAGCTGGTGAGCATCGGACCGCACCAACGCCAAGCCGACGGTGCGAGCTACAATCCGGCGGTGAGTGACGACGGCTGTGTCGTCGCCTTCGAGTCGATGGCCGACAACCTCGACGACACCGTCACCGACGACAACGCCCGGAGTGACGTGTACGTGCGCAATCGTTGCACGGGCGTGACGGAGTTGGTGTCGCAGACGGCGGATCGGCGCGCCGGCAATCGACGCAGCGTCGATCCGGCGATCAGCACCGATGGTTGCTTGGTTGCGTTCGTTTCAGAAGCCACCGATCTGACCACCGACCCGCCGGAGGGCGGTAGCCACTTGTTTGTACGGGATCGCTGTCACGGCGGCATGCGTCAGATCGCAGCCGTCAGTCCGATGCCGGTGCGGCCGATCGGCGTGCTGTTGTATCGCGGCAATGCCGGCCTCGCATTCGAGGCGAATTCGTATGGAACGCTGAGCGATCGATTCCAGCAGTTGGGCGCCGACGTGACCGAAACCACGACGTTCCCGAGCGATTTGAGCGACTTTCGCATCGTCTTCATCATTTCGCCGGGCTTGCTCGATGACAGCCCGTCGAACTTCTTCACCGATGCGCAAGTCGCGGCGCTGCGGCAATTCATCAGCGGCGGCGGCCGCCTCGTCGTCCTCGGTGAAAACGGCGCGGTGGCCGGCAACTCGACGACCAATGGGTTGCTCGCCGCGCTCGACGCGCGCCTGCGCGTCAATCGCGACCGGCTGTTTACCAACGGGTGTGGTTCGGCGCCGACGAGTCTGATCGTCTCCGATCCCCTCACCAACACGCCCGATGCGGTCACCAGCGTCGATTTTGCCAACGCCGCCACCGTGCGAACGGTGACGGGATCACGCTCGTGGCCGGACGCCGAATCCCCGCGGTGCGTCGTGAAGGGGCCGAATCAAACCTGCATGGTGATCGCGCAGCGGCTCGCCGCCGGTGGGCTTGCGGGCGATGTCGTGGTCATCGGCGATTCCGACCTCTTCAGCGATCAGTGTGGCTTCGTCAGCGATACCGCCCAGATCAGCAATCGCCTGCTGGCCTCGAATCTCTATTTGCTCGTTCCCCCGACGGCGCCGCGCAAGCAACTCTTGCAGCAACGGGCCTTCGACCGCAGCGGCCGACTGCTGGTCTTCACGAGCGATGCGCTCTTGAATCAGGACGCCAACTCGCCGGCGGACGTATTTCTCGCCGATCTCGGTGACGGGCACCTCGAACACGTGAGCGTCGCGCTCGATGAGACATCATCGGGTGGGAGGAGTTACGGCGCGACAATCAGTGCGGACGGATGTCGCGTGGCGTACATCTCCGAGGGCAGCGCGTTGGTGCCGGATGATACCAATGGCGTCGCCGACGTGTTTGTGCGCGATCGTTGCGCCGGCACCTTGAACCGACTGGTGCCGCTTGGTGCGTCGCAGCCCAATCGGGCGACGTACGTGTCCACCATCACGGCCAGCGGGCGGCTGGTGGCGTTTGAATCCGATGCGTCCAACTGGGTGCCCGGCGACAGCAACGGAGTGCGCGATGTATTCGTTCAGAATCTCGCCACCGGCGCCACCGAGTTGGCAAGCGCGTACCAAAACGCAGGGCCGGCACTGAAGCCGAACTACGTGGAAGACATCGTCGACGACGGACGATTGGTGGTGTTGACCAGCGCCGACCCGTACTGGAGCGCGGACAGGAACCTGCTGTCGGATGTGTACGGCTCCAACATCGCGATCGCACCGGCGTTGCCGACGCCTACACCGACGGCGACGGCCAAACCGGTGCAAGCCGTGATTTTCCCGGCCACCTTCATCGGACAGTCCAGCCAAATGGCGGTCGACGCGTTCTTCAGCACCCCGTGTGGCCAAGCTGGAACGATCGCGGGCGTCACCTTGAGCGGTATGACCGGAAGTTTCTCGCTGGCATCGTATGTGATCGCCTGCGGCGACGCGGAGTCGGCGCAGCCGGTGAGTCTCCCGCTCGAACTCAAAAGCGGCCAGGCGCTGCGCATGATCGTCACATTCGTTCCCCCGACCGCTGGTACCGCGGCGGCGCTGATGCGGGTGAACGGATCCGCCGGCAATACCATCGCGGTGTTTGCGTTGAGCGGGCAGGGGGTGCCGCAGCCGACGGCGACCCGAACCCCGACTCCGTCGCCGACGCCGACGTGGACCCGCACGTTCACGCGCACGCCGACGCAAACGGCAACCCCGACGATCACCCCCACGGCCACCGCCACGGCGACGCCATCACGAACCCGCACGCCCTCGCTGACCCCGACCATGACGTCGACCGCCACCGATACCGGCACCGCGACCCCAACGCGCACGCTCACGGTGACGCGCACCTCGACCGTGACTCGTACGCCGACCAGCACCCCAACTATTACGCCGACCAGCACCTACAGCGCGACGCCAACGCCGACCAACAGCTTGCGCCCGACGTCGACTCCGACCACGAGCCCGACCACCACCATGACCCGCACGCCGACGGCGACGCCGACCACTACTAGCTCGCGGACGAGCAGCGTCACCAGCACATCGACCGCCACGCGCACCCCGACCAGCACGCCGACGATCACCCCGTCCGTCACCAACACCCGAACCACCACGCCATCGTTGACCACCACGCCGACTCGCACGCCGACTTCGACCCCGACCGAGACCCGCACCCGAGTTCCCAGCGCGACCCAAACACCGACGCCGACGTGGACGATTCGTCCGACACCGACAACGCCGCTCCCCACGTTTACCCCCACGTCGACGGCGACGATCAGCCCGACGCCGACGCGAACGCTGAGTCAGACGCCGACCTTCAGCCGCACGCCGACCTTCAGCGCGTCGCCGTCCTACAGCGCCACGCCGACGCGAACGATCGGGCCTTCCAACACGCCGACGATGACCATGACGCTGTCGCCAACCGATACGCGGGTGCCGACGCGGACGGTCACGAACTCGGTGACGCCGACGATCACGCGAACTCCACGTGCAACCCAAACAGCGACGATCACGCAAACCGGAACCGTAACGTCGACCGGGACGATCACCAAAACCCCGACCATCACCCGGACGCAAACGATCACTCAGACCGCCACGGTAACCAACACCGCAACGATGACGGCCAGTGTGACGATCACCCAGACGACGGCGAGCACGCCTGTACCAAGTGAATCACCGACCCCTGCGCCGACTGAGACCGCGATCATGGCGGACACGTCGACGGCGACTCCAGGATCGTAGTGCCGCTGCCGCAAACAACAACGCCCCGCCGGCAAAACCGGCAGGGCGTTGTGAGCGATCACGTCAGCAGCGGTTACGCCGCCTTGGTGACGTTGCTGGCTTGTGGTCCTTTGCGGCCCGGGGTGACGTCGAACTCGACGGCCTGGCCGGCCTCGAGGCTACGAAAGCCATCACCGGAAATCGCCGAGTAGTGAACGAAGACATCTTCGCCACCATCGGTGCGGATGAAGCCGTACCCTTTTTCGGGGTTGAACCACTTCACGGTCCCGTGTGCCATAGCACTTCCTCCTTTGCTCAAAACTGGTCTCAAGGGGAAGTTGCTGATTGGTTCGGGCTATACAGAAAAGCCGAAGGCTGGTTGCTCCTTCGGCGACGCGAACGTATTGCAGGTGCTTCCCGTCAGACTCGGTGTCTCTTATAGCCGACGGCCGATGAGCGCGCAACCGCATCGCACATCGGCTTGCGACAACCCACGGCGCCGGATAGGAATGCGAATCACCTGCGACGGAGAATGCACGATGCCGCGCTTCGGAATTTCCATTCCCAATGGCTGGTTGCTTGATTTGTCGAACGTCGAAGGCGCCGCAAGGAAATGGGCCACGACGCGCGCCAACGTCGTCGAGGCCGAAGCCGCCGGCTTCGACTCTGCCTGGATCGTCGATCACTTTCACACGTTCCCGCTTAAGACCGTCGAGGCCACCTTCGAAGCGTTCACCACGTTGACGGCCTTGGCGGAAGCCACCACGCGCATTCGCCTGGGCCAGATGGTGACATGCAACTCGTATCGCAATCCGGCGTATCTCGCCAAGATCGCGGCGTGTCTCGACGTCATCTCCGGCGGTCGCACGACGCTGGGCATCGGCGCCGGCTGGTACTCCGAGGAGTACGAGGCCTACGGCTACGAGTTTCCGAAGATCGGCACGCGTCTGCAGATGCTGAAAGAGGCGTGCGAGATTCTTACGCGCTTGTGGACCGAGGAGCGCGTTACCTACGAAGGGAAACAGTATCAATTGAAGGACGCGATCTGCGAGCCCAAGCCGTTGCAGCGCCCGCATCCGCCGCTGCTCATCGGCGGCAGCGGGGAGAAGGTGCTGCTGCGCTGCGTCGCCCGCTACGCCAACGCGTGGAACGCCAACCTGTCGTTCGACGAGTACCGGCGCAAGGTCGAAATCCTGCACCAACACTGCACGGAAGTCGGTCGCAATCCCGCCGAGATCGAGCTGACAGTCTCGCTGCCGATCGTCATCGTCGACGATCACAAGGACATCAACACCGTCTTGTCGGAGCGGCTGCCCAAGTCGATCCCGGTCGAAATGCTGCGCCAGCGCTACGAACAGGCCGGCGGCATCTTCGGCACGCCGGCAGAAGTCGCCGAACGGCTGCAACCCTGGATTCGTTTCGGGTTGGGAACGATCATCTGCGTCTTCTCGGATCCGATCAGCCGAAAGCAGATGCAGCGGTTCGCCGCCGAAGTGCGGCCGCAGTTCGCGTGACCGGCGGACGTCAGCGTCCGCGGTAGTAGACGCGGTCGCCCCGGGTTTCCTTGACCACCGCGTTGCGCACAATCAAATGTTCGAGGTGTGCGAGCGTCTCGAACGTCGCCGGGAACTGCACCGTCAGCGGACTGGTCTCGTCCATCGCGAACGCGTGTTTGGCGACCTCGTAGCCGGTGTGCGCGGCGTGCCGGATGAAGTCGAGCATTTCGCGCATGCGATACTCGTGATGCTGGATGATCTGATTGGCGCGATGGCGGTGGTCGGTGAACACGCCGCCGTGGGCCGGTAGCACGAGGTTCACATCGAACTTCTGGACCTTGCGCTGCGAGGCGATGAAGTCGCCGAGCGGATCGTCGGCGCCGCCCGGAAAGTAGCCGACGTGCGGCGTGATCTTCGGCAAGAGATGGTCGCCGACGATCAGGATCTTCTCCTTGCGGAGATAAAGGACGCAGTGACCGGGCGCGTGCCCCGGAGTCCAGATCACTTCGATTTCGCGTTCGCCCACTCGTAGCACGTCGCCGTCGTCGATGAAGCCGTCGGGCACCGTGGTGACGTAGAGGCCGGACCAAAATTCCGCCGGCGACGGAATGTGGACGAAGCGCTCGATCGGAATTCCGCAGGCGTCGAAGAAGCGGACGGCTTCCGCCGGCCGTTCCTGTGGCGCGAAGGTGTGCGAGCGCTCGAACTCCGCGCGATGCATCAGGAGACGCGCGCCGGTGAGCTGCTTGATGGTCTTCGAGGTGCCGAAGTGATCGGGATGGTGATGCGTGCAAATGATCTGCTTCACCTGCGACGGCGCGCAGCCGACGCTGTGCAGCGCGGTCTCCAAGGTGTGGATGCTGTCGCCGCTGTTGACGCCGGTGTCGACCAGCGCCCACTCGTCGCCGTCGCGGACGAGATAGACGTTGACGATCGTCGGCCGCATCGGCAGCGGCAGGTGGATCAGGTACACGCCCGCAGCCACCTCGCGAATCTTGGGTTCGGTCATTCGGTCGCTCTCAGAATCGGTGGACGCAGAGGAAGACTACTCGTGCAAACGGTCTTGCACCGCGAAGGTTACGCGGATCTTGACGCGCCAATGCGCCACCGCACCGTTCTCGACCGTCGCCGAGATGTCGTCGACGTGCACGTGACGGATGCCGTCGATGGTCACCGCCGCCCGCGCCAGCGCGATATTGACCGCGTCCTCGATGCTATTCGCCGACGCTCCCGTCAGCTCGATAATCTTCTCGACCATCCCTCCGCCCTCCTGCCGCGACCGTACGAGAGCGGTATGAGCCAGTCAAGGTGAGGGCCTCACGAGCAGCTTGGCCGCGGCCATGGACGGTTCCCCTGGGTGAAGGGCTGCGCTAGCATCGACCTCCGATGGCGCTCGACGTGACTGAATTCCAAGCCGCGGGTCTGTACCGCCCCAACGCTCCGGACGCGGCGGAGCGACTTGCTTTGCTCGAATGGCTCGTCGCGCAAGGGATCGCGCTGGAGCAGATCGTCCTCGCCCACCGCGAAGGGCAGATTCTCAGCCTTGCGGCCGATCTTGCGCTGCGTCGTGAGGAGCAACTGAGCTTGATCGAACTGTCGCGGTCGAGCGGCATGACCGTCGCGGAGTTGGAGCAGCTTCGCCTTGCGGCCGGGCTGCCGCCGCTCGATGCGCACACGCCTGCGTTCAGCGCAGCGGACGTCCTGGCGTTCACCGCTTTCATCGGGGCTCGCGAGATGTTTGGCGATGCTGCGGCCGTACAGTTCTCACGCGTGATCGGCTCGTCGCTCGGACGTCTCGCGGAAGCCACCGTGTCGCTCTATCTGCGCACGGTCGAGGGCCGCATTCGCGAGGCCGGCGGTGACGAGCTGTCGCTGGCCCGAGCGAACCTCGCGGCGATCCAGGCGCTCGAATCGTTGCGGCCGGTGGTTCACAGCATGCTGCGCTGGCACCTCGAAACGGCCATCCGCCGCTTCCGCGAAGGGCGTGATTCGAGTTCGTTGGAGACCGCGCGCATGACGGTCGGGTTCGTCGACGTCGTCGGCTTTACGCCGCTCTCCCTGCGTGCCTCCACCCCCGAACTCGGTGCCGTCGTCGACCGATTCGAGGCGATTACCAGCGACGTCACGGCGGCGCACGATGGCCGAGTGGTCAAGCTGATCGGCGACGCCGTGATGTTCGTTACCGTGCGTGCCGCCGACGCCTGCGAGATCGCGCTCACCCTGATGGAGCGGTTCGGCGCCGACCCGGTGGTCACCCCGCGTGGCGGACTCGCGAGCGGCCAGCTCCTGATGCGCGGCGGGGACTACTACGGGCCGACCGTCAATCTGGCTTCACGCATCAGCGATCTCGCCGTACCCAACGAGATTCTGGTCAGTTCCGAGCTCGCCACCGAGGTTCCGAACGACCGGTTTCGCTTCGAACCCGCGGGGCGGCGGATGCTCAAGGGCTTCGACGCGCCCGTCCAACTCTTTTCGGTCTGCCGCGGGTGACCGATGTGCCGCGTACTATCAGGTTCGCGGCACGGTTAGGAACTCGCAGGAGATCGGGATGACGCCGATGTGTCCAACCCCACCTGTGTTCTGCCCGTAGTAGTGTTGCCGCAGACGCCATTTGTTCGCGTTGCGTAACTCCGCGTACGCCGCGCGCGGTGCCAGATAGTACTTGGCCGCGATGCGCAGCAGCACGCCCCACGGCGGCAGGCCGGGATGACACGCGGCCGTCCCTTTGATCCGCAGAACCTGCTTCTGTTGCCCAGCCGGCTCAGCGCCGAATAGCAATGCCACTTCGGGATGGTGCGTAATGTTCTTGCCCGCCCGTGTTGCCGCGCCGGTCGTGATGTAGATCACGCCGCGATGCACGACGAACCACAGCGGCGTGACGAATGGCCGCCCCTTCGGGGACAGCGTCGCGACCTGCACGATCAGCGAGCGTTGCAGGAAGGCGTGGACGGTTGCGTCGATGAGTGACGGCATCGGCGCTACTCGACGCGAATGCGACCGTAGTCCCACGCCAAGATGCGCCCGGGTGTGATGCCGTACCAATCGAGATCGACTTGCGTCGCATTCGTCGGCGGCTCGATGCGGGCAGCCGTGCCGCGCACCGAAACACCGCGCAGCTCGAACCAGTAGGGACCGTCGTCAAGCACGAGGACGACTTCGCGCCGGTCGAGATCGGGTGCGGTTCCGGTGAGCACGCCAAATGCATGTTGTCCTGCGACCTGCCGCGCAGTCGCTGGTAGCAGATCCACAGCGCCACCCTCGACGAACGCCACGGTCGCACGTGACGGATGTTCCACCAGATCCTTGAGGACAGATGCGGCGACGTCGCGAGTCACCCGCGGCGGTGAGGTTTGCCCACTCGCGTTGGACACCGCGCGTCGGTAGCACAGACGCGAAGAGAATTCACGAACTCGAACGTTCGGGGTAGGCCAGGGTCGTGCGACAGGAGTCAGAGAAACGTCGCGAACACGCTATCGGCGAGGAGCAGTCCGCGCTCGCTCAGTTGCCACGCCTCGTCACGCAACTGGAGGAGCCCGTCGGCTTGCAGCGCCGAGGCGTGCGGAAACGCCGACAGAAACTCGATGCCGAAACGGGATGCAAAGTCGGCCGCGCGAAAACCTGAACGCAGCCGCAAGTTCAAAAACACAAACTCTCCGCGCGCTTGCGCAAGCGCCAGCGTTTCCTCGAACGCTCGCGCATGCCCGTATTGCGCCACACGTTCGAGGTAGACCGTCGGGTTCCTCTCGTTGCTCCACCGGCGGCCCGGCTGCGCTGTCCCAGCGAATGAATGGGCGCCGGCGCCGACGCCAAGGTAGGACCCGCCGCACCAGTAGTTGAGATTGTGCCGGCATTCGCGTCCACGCCGCGCGAAATTCGAGATCTCGTACGGCGCGTAGCCGGCGGCAGCGAGGACCTCGCGCGTGCGGGTGAACATCGCGACTTCGATTTCCTCGGGCGCCTGCCGCAGTTGGCCCTTGGCCCGCATGGCATGAAACGCCGTGCCTTCTTCGAACGTGAGGTTGTAGGCGGAGATGTGGTCGGGCGACAGCGCAATCGCCGCGCGCAGATCGGATTCCCACTCGTCGAGCGTCTGACCCGGGACGGCGAAGATCAGGTCGAGATTGAGATTGTCGAAGCCCGCGCGGCGCGCCAACTCGACGGCGGCCATTGCTTCGTTGCCCGAGTGAATGCGACCGAGCGTCGCCAGGTGTCGCGGCTGAAACGACTGCACGCCGAAGCTGATGCGGTTGATACCCGCGTCGCGAAATCCACGCAACTTGTCGAGCGTGATCGTGCCGGGATTGGCTTCGAGGGTGATCTCAAACGAGTCGGCAGGAGGCAGATGGCAGTTGGCAGCGGGATCGGAATCCGGAGACTGCCTACTGCCTACTGCCCTCTGCGTACTGTCTTCTGGCCAGAGCCGCCGCACGGCTTCCAATACCCGCGCGATCGACTCCGGCGCAAACAAGGACGGCGTGCCGCCGCCGAAGAAAATCGTCTCAACAACGCCGCGCCATTCCGGCTGTTCGGTGTAGTGTTCGAATTCGGCGATCAGCGCGTCGACATACGTTCGCTCCGGCCAGCGCGCCGCTGCGTACGAGTTGAAGTCGCAATACGGGCATTTCGACTGACAGTACGGAATGTGGACGTAGAGTGAATACACCGCCATGGTCGCGGGAGTTATAGCGGCCGCGCGCCTTCACTGCCACGGATACGCATCGAACGGGAACTCCTTGCAACCGTTCTTGCCGGCGGTCGGATACTCCTTCTTGGTGAACCCGCGCGTGCGGCTGGCGAGGTTGTGGAAGACCATGCACTTGTCGCGCTGCGTCGGCAGGCGGGGATCGTTGTCGACCGCCGCGAGCACACCGGCCGCGGTGACCGACTCCGAGGACATGCGCACGCCACCGCCGGCCGGCGTGTCCAACACGATGAACTTCGGACTCGACGCCGTGCCGGCATCCCATGCCGACCACTCGCTGAGCTGTCCGTCGCGCCCGCGGCCGGGGTTGCCGTGATAGGCGAACTCGGCCCAGTACGACATCATCTGTCGACTCAATTCCGTGCGACCCGGTTCATTGTCCTTCGTGTAGATGAAGTTGCCCGTGCGCCCGAGATCGAAGTGACCGAATACGAACGGAATCTCGAAGCCGTGGGCGGCGCCCAGCATCTCCGACAGATCGGCGCCGAGCACGTGCGGCTCCTCGTCCCAATCGAATCGGTACGCGAACACGCTTGGGCCCTGCGTCGCGCGCATCAGCGTCGCCGGCTCGTCGACACCGTTGGCCTTCCACATCTTCGCGAGATACTCGGCGCTGAGGTTGTAGTGCACAGCGTCGCGCAGCCGCGGCACGATCCAAAAGTAGCGTCGCACCCATTTGGGATCGCCGAACATGAACAGCTTGTTCTCGTCGCGATTGGTTCCGAGCATCACCGGCACGCGATTGTAGCCGTCCGCGCGTGCGAGGCGCTGCATCGGATCGTCTTCAGGCAACACGACGCCATCGCGAAACACTTTCGGCATGTCGATCATGCCCATGCCCGGCATCGGCACATAGGCTGCCAGGACCTCGAAATTCGTCTTACCGCGCAAAAGCCGCTCAACGTCCGCCGTGCTCATCGCGGCAAGCTGGGCCTTGGCCGCGGCGCGATCGCTGGCGCGCCCGTCTTTGACGAGCCATTGCAGCGCGATCTCACTCGAGCTGGCGGGCTGACCCGGATCGGCGTCGTCGGTGAAATGTTCGCCGTCGGCGATGGTGTTCATGAACAAGCCGCCGCTCTGGACAATCGCGCGGTGAAACAATCCCTGCGCCTGTGATGACAGCAGCAGCGTGTACACGTTGGTGCCGCCGGCCGATTCGCCGAAGATCGTCACGTTACCCGGATCGCCGCCGAACGCGGAGATGTTGTCGCGCACCCACGCGAGCGCGCGTACGAGATCGAGCGTACCGAAGTTGCCCGAGCGATCGAGATCGTTGCCGTCGCTTCGCACCGCGGCATGGCGAAACCACCCGAACGGCCCCAGTCGATAGTTCATGGCCACGATGACCACCTTGTGCGTCTGCGCCAGATTGCCGCCGTTGTAGAACGCCGCTTCGCCGATGGTATTGCCGCCGCCGTGAATCCACACCATCACCGGCCAACGCGCATCGCCTTGCGGAACCTCGTTCGCGGCGACCCGCGGGGCATACACGTTGAGATACAGACAATCTTCACTGCCGACCGGTTCGCCGGCCTTCGCTGTGTTGACGCCACCCAGCGGGCTCGCAAACTGGGTGCACGGCGACCCGAAGTCGAGCGCCTCGCGCGTGCCGTTCCACCGTTCGGGCGGCTGCGGCGCGCGCCACCGCAACGCACCGACCGGCGGCTTCGCATACGGGATGCCCAGCCACGCTTGGTTGCCGTACTCGCCGACGAATCCGACCACGGTGCCCGCCGGCGTTGCGCGCTGCGAGGTGGGATCGACCGTCGGACGAACACGCTCGTGGTGCCGGCAGCCCGCCGACACGGACAGCACCATCGCGACACCGACCGAAACGCACAGGTTGCGTGACATACCCCCTCCTTGACCAGTTCGAGGCCATAGTCATACGTCGTCACGCCTGTTGACGAAAGAGTCGAGTAACGACGGTGGAAAGTTTGGGGACAGCGCTCGTTGTCGAGCGCCTCGCGTGGTAGGTCGCGCCGGCATGAAGCTACGCGCCACCCCACTCGGATCGGGTAGGAGACGCCATCGAATTTTCCGACTCGCGCTGAATCTCCTGTTGGTCTTCAAACCGCGGGGCCACCGCGAGGACGAGCACGCCCACCCGCACCGGCAGCGATTGCGGGTACTGCACGGCCGGCTGGTGGTCCGCACCACGCGCGGCACGACAACACTGACTCCCACAAGTCGAGCGCTGACGCTCGCGGCCGGCCGCCGGCACTCGACGCGCGCGGTCAGCGACACGTGGTTGATTGCGGAGTCGCTTCCGCCGGCCGATCGCTGAGCCGCCCTTGACTCATCTCGTGCAACTGTGGACTGTGATCGGGCGTAAGGAGAGCCCATGCACGATCTCGTCATTCGCAACGGACTCGTTGTGGACGGCACCGGCCGGCCGCGCTTCGATAGCGACGTCGCGATCGATGACGGCATGATCACCGCGGTCGGCAAGGTGTCGGCGCGGGGACGGCGTGAGATCGATGCGAAGGGTCTCCTGGTTGCGCCCGGTTGGGTCGACGTGCACACGCACTACGATGGCCAAGTCACCTGGGACCCGGTGCTCGCCCCGTCGAGCTGGCACGGCGTGACGACCCTGGTGATGGGCAACTGCGGAGTCGGCTTCGCGCCGGTGCGCCGCGGTCAGGAGGATTTTCTCATCGAATTGATGGAGGGCGTCGAAGACATTCCCGGCACGGCGCTGCACGAAGGCATCGATTGGCGGTGGGAATCCTTCCCCGAATACATGGACGCATTGGCGGCGATGCCGCGCGTGCTCGACGTGGCTGCGCAGGTGCCGCACTGCGCGATCCGCGCGTACGTGCTCGGTGAACGTGCGCACGACCTCGATCTGACCGACGATCAGATCGCCGAGATGGCCCGGCTGACGCGCGACGCGGTGCGCGCCGGCGCGGTCGGGTTCTCGACCTCGCGCACGATTCTGCATCGCTCGCGGCACGGACTGGTTCCGGGCACACACTCCAAGCCGGAAGAGTTGCTCGCTCTCGGGCGCGCACTCGGCGATGCGGGCCATGGCGTGTTCGAAATGGTGTCCGACCTGCAAGGACAAGAGCCTGACCTGTCGTGGATGCGCGAGTTCTGCCGCACGACCGGTCGCGTGCTGACGTTTGCGCTGGCGCAGTCTCCCATCCAACCAGAAGCCTGGCGCGAGACGTTGACAAGGATCGACGAGCTGAACGCGCAGCGATTGCGGATCGTGCCGCAGGTTCCGTGTCGTCCCACCGGCATGCTGTACGGCTTACAGAGCTCGTTGCACCCGTTCATCACGCATCCCACCTATCGCGATGAATTGGCCGCATTGCCGCTCGGTCAGCGCGTGGTACGCATGCGGGATCCGAACGTTCGCGCACGCCTGCTCTCCGAAGAACCGTCGACCCCGCATCCGATTGCGCGGGCGTTGATGAGCAACTGGGCCTTCATCTTCCCACTGGGCAATCCGCCGGACTACGAACCGGCGCCGGCAACCAGCGCGGCAGCGACCGCTGCGCGGGAAGGGCGGCGACCGGAAGAAGTGGTGTGCGATTGGTTGCTCGAACATGACGGCCGCGGCTTCTTCTTCGCACCGCTGGCCAACTACGTCGACGGCAATTTCGACGCGTTACGCGAGATGATGCTGCACCCGCGTACGGTGCTGGGACTCTCAGACGGCGGCGCGCACTGCGGCTTGATCTGCGATGCCAGCATGCCGACATACCTGCTCACCCACTGGGTGCGTGACCGCACGCGCGGCGCGCGCATCCCGCTCGAACATGCCGTGCGGCTGCAGACCGGCAACACCGCGAAGGTCTACGGCCTCAACGATCGCGGCACGCTCGAAGTCGGCAAGAAGGGCGACGTCAACGTGATCGACCTCGACGCTCTGCGCTTGCACGCGCCCGAAATGGTGTTCGATCTCCCGGCCGGCGGTCGCCGGCTAATCCAAAAGGTCGACGGCTATCGCGCGACCGTGGTGGCGGGAGAGGTGACGTTCGAAGACGGCGAGCAAACCGGTGCGCGTCCGGGCGGCTTGGTGCGGGGCCGCGCAGCGGCGTAGCAGGTCAGCCGGGGAGTTCACTCCCCGGCTCACGACTCACCAACCGCCACCGCCGGAATCTGCCGACTCGCGCGCCAACTGCGCGCCGGCACGAACCACACCGGACACGGAGCGCGGTGAAGGGCTTCGCGTGCGGTGTCCTTGGTGAAGAACCGCCTGACGAATCCGCGCGCGTGTTCACCCATCACCATGAACGCCGGTTCGAGCCGATAGGCGACCTTGAGTATAGTTTCGAGCGGGTCGCCGGGTTGGACGTGGTACGCGGCGGTGTCCGTCAAATCGAGCGGCACGAGATCCTTGAGTCGCCGCTCGGCGGCATCGAGCTCGCCGATCGTGGCGGTGTGTTTGGCGACGTGCAGCAGATGGAGATGGAGCGGGTTGGTACGCGCCAACTCCAGGGCGTAGTCCACCGCCGGCCGCGACGCCGCCGACAAGTCGGTCGGCACCAACACGGGAATCGGCTCCGCGCCCGGCGCTGGGCGCATGCGGAAGTATTTCGAGGCCGAGTCGCCTTCGTGGACGGTCAATACCGGACACGGGCAGCGGTCGATGATGCGCTCGGTCACGGACGCGTGATCTTCGGTGCTCCAACCGTGACTGCCGAGAACGACCAAGTCTGCCGGCAACTGCGACGCCAGCTGCAACAGTACGATTCCCAGCGGGCCTGAGCTGATGCTGGCCTCCGCCGAAATGTGCTTCGGCAAATCCGCCAGAATCTCGCGCATCAGGTTTTCGGCCTTGGAATCGGCGGCTTGATCCGAACGATGGACCTCGTTCCACTCCCAGGCGCGACTGAACCCGGGCGATACGCCCGCCAGGTTGTGATGCAGCACCAGATGCGCGTCGAACGCGTCGCACACCTCGATTGCCAACGCCAGCTCTCTCCGGGATAGTTCGCTGAAGTCGATGGGGCAGAGGACGATCTCGGGTGGCAACATGAGGGCACCTCCACGCCTGTCCGTTTCGCACTTCAATTCTTTTGCCAGTCCCATCTGCGACAGCAGCATGCTGACTTCTTCGGCCGCCGGCGATGACGGTGGTCAAACTTGAATGTGTAACGACGTCAGCAATTCGTAGATTCGCGAACCGATCTCGTCGTTGCCGGAATCGTCGCGATCGGACCCCACCGACCGCGCTTGACTCGGTCGACGCGGGCCACAACAATCGCCGCCCACTGCACGGAGGAATGTCGATGCCGCATGATCCCATTACCGCCAAGACGGTCGCGATCGCGCCGCACCGCGAGCCCGCGTTTCATCACCCCCCGCAGGCGGAGGCGGCGCAGCGCAAGATCGCCGACTACACCGCGCGGACCGGCCGGAAGCCCAATGTGCTCGTGGTGCTCATGGACGACGTCGGCTGGGGCGACTTCGGATGCTACGGCGGCGGCGTGGCGGTGGGCGCGCCGACGCCGCACATCGATCGGCTCGCGGCGCAGGGGCTGCGGCTGACGTCGTGCTACTCCGAGCCCTCATGTACGCCGTCGCGCGCGTCGCTGCTGACCGGCCGCCTCCCGATGCGGCACGGGCTGCAACGTCCGCCGATGTACGGTGAGAAGGGCGGACTCCAAGGCGAGATCACGCTGGCGCAGCAGTTGAGCGAAGCCGGCTACGCAACCCAGGCGGTCGGCAAGTGGCACCTCGGTGAGAATGTCGAATCACAGCCGCAGTTCGTCGGCTTCGACGACTTCTATGGCTTTCTATCGGTCTCCGACATGTACACCGAGTGGCGCGATCCGTACTTCTTCCCGGAAATCGTCTACAGTGCCGAGCGCACGCAGTGGGTGCAGAACCAGCCGTTCAACAAGTGCTTCGTGCATGCCACGCGCGGCAGCGCCTTGGAGAACGTCGAAGAGGTCACGATTCCGGTGCTCTCGTTGCTCGACGACAAGTGGGCCACGTACTCGATCGATTTCCTCCGCCGCATGGCGAAGGACGGCAAGCCGTGGTTTCTCTATCACTGCACCCGCGGCGCGCACTTCGACAACTACCCGCATGAACGATTTCTCGGCACGTCGCCGGCCAAGCATCCGTACAAGGACACGCTGGTCGAACTCGACGACATCGTCGGTCGGCTGGTGTCGGTGCTGCGAGAGACCGGCCAGCTCGAACACACGTTGATCTTCGTATCCTCCGACAACGGACCCGAGATGGAAACCTGGCCGGACGCGGCGTACACGCCGTTCCGCTGCGCCAAGGGGTCGACGTGGGAAGGCGGGCAGCGCGTCCCCGGGGTTCTTGCATGGCCCGGCATGATCGACCCCGGTCGGGTCTCCGACGGCTTGTTCTCGCAAACCGATTTGTTTCCGACCATGTTGTCGCTCGCCGGTTGCGAGGAAAAGATTCCGACCGATCGCTACATCGACGGCGTCGATCAGACCTCGTTCCTGCTCGACCCCGACGGCGCGTCCAACCGCAAATATCTCTACTACTGGCTCGGCCGGACGTTCTCTGCGCTGCGGGTTGGCGAGTACAAGTTCATGGTCGCGTCGATCTCCGACACCGATCACGACGTGCTCAACCCCGGCGGCTTCACCGGCGTCAGCCAGCGCTATCCCTACGGCCGCTTGTACAACCTCTACCTCGATCCGAAGGAGACCCGCAGCTATCTGATCCGCAAACTCGCCTACCTCGAATCGTTCCAGAGCGGCGTTCGCAATCACTTCGCGACGTTCAAGAAGTATCCGCCCAAGGTCGTCGTCGGACTGGGCGGATAGCATCACCCCAACCACTCACGACTCACGCCACCTCGACCTTCACCGGCATGTGGCGGACGCCGGTGTGTTTGTTGCTCCGCGTCCATTCGATCGGCCCGGCGAGCGCGACCGTGTCGAAGCGGTCGAGCATCGCGTCGAAGACGAGTCGAATCTCCAAGCGCGCGAGAGCCGCGCCGAGACAAAAGTGGGCGCCGTGGCCGAAGGCGAGATGGGGATTGGCGTGGCGTGCAATGTCGAAGCGGAACGGATCGGCGAACACCTCCTCGTCCCGATTGGCTGAGGCCCACCACAGCACGACCTTGTCGCCGGCGCGAATGGCGTGACCGCGCATGGCGACGTTGCGCGTCGCGGTGCGGCGATTGTACGGCGTCGACGACGCCCAGCGCAGGATTTCTTCGACGGCCGTCGGAAGCAGAGCGCGATCGGTTTGAAGCGCGCGCCACTGATCGGGATGGTCGATCAACGCGTGCAAACCGAGTGCGATCGAGTTGCGGGTGGTTTCGCTGCCGGCGGCGACCAGGAGATTGAAGAACATCTGTAGTTCCAACTCCGCGAGCGGCTCGTCGATGCCGTCCGATCCGGTGATCCGACCGTGGACAATCGCCGACAGCATATCGTCGGCGGGCCGGCGTCGCTTTTCCGCGATCAACTCGGTGCCGTAGGCGAACATCTGCTGCTGCGCCGCCATCGTCTTCTCAGTCACCGCGCCGAGGTCGCGGTCGTCGTAGTCGAGCGTCGCGTTGGCCCACGCGAACAACCGATGGCGATCGTGCTGGGGCACGCCGAGCAACTGGGCGCTGGCCTGCAGCGGCAACTCAGCGGCGACGTCGACGAGGAAGTCACACCCGCCGCGTTCGGCGACCGCGTCGAGAATCGCCGCGGTGCGACGCGTGAGATCGGCTTCGATCGCGGCGAGCGTGCGCGGCGAGACGCTGGGCGTAACGAGGCGGCGGATACGCCGATGGCGCGGGTCGTCCATCATGTTGAGCAGCACGCCCGCCGCGAACCCGAGCGGCAGATCTTCGATCAACGTGCCGCCGCCGGCGCGGCCGCCGCCCGTGGCGGACGAGAACGTCGCGCCGTCGGCCGCTGCGGCCCCGATATCGGCGTAGCGGCTCAACACCCAGAAGCCTTCGCCTCCGGGCGTGCGCTCGGTCGGCGGATGAAACCACACCGGCGCCTCGCGTCGCAGAAAGGTGAACAGCTCGTGCGGAAATCCGTGCGCGAATCGGTCGAGGTCGGTGAGGTCGATGTCCGCCGTGGTCATGCCGGGCGATCCTGGACGATTTCGGCGGCGCCGCGCAAGGGCAGCGCGTCTATTCGTCCCGGTAGTGCAGCGCGAGCCAGACCGTGTGCCGATTCGGGTCCGTCCACTCGACGCGATGCCGCCGGTGCGCGGCGATCAGCAAATGGTCGCCGGGACGCAGCGCGATCGGCTCGGCTTCGTCTTCGAAGCGGAGCGTGGCGCCGCCGCTCAGCAGGACGACCCATTCGGGGAGATCTTGATCGTACCATTCGCCCGGCGGCGTGACGTGACCGAGCGAGACGATGCGTTCGAGGCGCAGCGACGTAGTTGCGATCAGCGGCTCGATCAGTTCGTGTGCAAGCGGACTCGGAGGTGTAGTGAACAGGTTCGAGAGTGTGGTCATCGTGAATCGGGAGTCTTTCTCACGCTGCGCGCCACCGAACTGTCCAGTCTGGCCAACCCGGACAAGTTCGAGTGGCGCATAAGAGCAGGTGCCGGATTCGACCCTTTCCCCCTCGGGAAGCTGGGCGAGCCGCGTCCGGTAGACGCGGGTCTGCCACGGCAGCCGGTATTCGGTCGCGGTGAGCAATGCCCTCACCTTCTCGAGAAGGGACAACCGCTCTTCGTCGGGCAGCGTCGCGATCCAGCCCATCGATCCGAAGAACGCGACCAGTTCCTCAGGGTGGACTGTCTGTGGATTCGGGAGCCGGGTCTCCTGCAGCTCCTCAAACACGGACTGTGCGAACGCCAAGCGCCAATCGTCGGATCCGTGACCACTGCCCGAGAGGCCCAGATCAAGCGGGAGGTCCCAACCCTTCGGCCAGTGGGGTTGCAGCAACTGTTCGACGGCCGCGAGAGAAGGCTCAGTCCGTCCGGCCGGCAGGTTCCACAGCAGCACGAGAGTGCCGCGCGGCCGCAAGATACGCGCGATCTCGGCGAGCGCCGGCTCGTTGGCGAACCAGTGGAACGACTGCGCCGCGAAGACGGCGTCCACGGAAGCGTTGGGAAGCGGGATCTGCTCGGCGCTTCCGGCGAGCGCTTCGGCCTCAGGGCAAAGCGCGGTGAGCCGGCGTCTCATCTGATCGTCCGGCTCAATGGCCACTACGCGGACGAACTTCGACACGAGGAGGCGCGTGAGCTTCCCCGTGCCCGCGCCGAGATCAAGAACGGTCGCTGGTGACGGCATGCCTGAAATGTTCACGACCTCAGGCGGGTAACCGGGCCGGCCGCGCTCGTAAGCCTCGTACCAGTGCTCTGGCATGTTGTTCCACGTCAAAGGGGGTTCTCCGCTGTCGTTGACGAAACGTGCGAGCGCATGAACCAGCGCGCGCGCGAAGGAGGGATGCCGATCCGGCGGACACCAGACGAATTCAGGCGCGGCGTGACAGCGAGCGGAATGGTCGTTCCGAAGATCCTCGTAATACATCGATGCGTGAGTCTGGACATCGGGAAGCCGAAACGGCGCCTGTCAGCCGCGCGGGTCTCTTGGCGCGTCGGCTGCACGGGCTGAGTTAGACCTTCGATGGCGCATCATTCGCGAGTGAATCCATAACCGGCCATTTCCTCGGCGCGAGTTACAGTGAAGGCACGAGGTCACGAGGTTGGCGTAAGAATGGTCTCCACCTCTTGAGACGGGTTGGATATGATCGAGCGTGGCGCTGAAGCGAGTAAGATGCTTGCCGCAGCGGTAGCATAGGTAGCCGTCTCGCTCGAAGACCTTCAAGCGGTTCTCTGGCACGTTGTAGAAGTCACTCTCCCGTTTTTCCTCAATGGGCTTTGGGGGTGCCTTGGCAGCTTGAGCGGACTTGATGAGCCCGTCGTGGACCGCACCCTGTGCGCACTGCAGGTGATGGTGCGTGTCGGATAGGGCGACGTGCCGGAAGCCCAGACGCTGGTAGAGTCTGAACGCGTGCTCGTTCTTCAGCCCGACGCGGAGACGAACCGGCTTGCTCCGCCGATGAGCGTCGGCGATGACCTCCAGCAGCACGCGCGTGCCGATGCCGCGGTTTTGATGACTCGGCGCTACTTGGATCTCGCCGATCTCGACGGCGCCCCGCTCATCGAAAAGCTGCAGCATGCCGACTCGGACGCCGTCCGCTTCTATGATGGAGATGTGGCCGCGCTTGATGCATTCCGAAAAATGTCGCCGGTGGCGCGCCTCGTCCCACGCACCCCAGGTCGCCTGAAAGAGTTGCTCGTACGCGCTGCGACGGAGTGTCTCCAGCCACTGCTCGTCTGCCGGCACGGCGGGTATCAATCGATACGGCATCAGCCGGTCACGGCGCGCCTACTTGCGCCACGGCAGATCCATCACCACACCGTCCGGCAGTTTGACCGTGCCGCCGATGGGCATGGCGCTGACGAACTCGCTGTCGGTCTCGGCGAAGATTTGGTGCACCTGCCCGGGCGGCAGAATCAACGTGTCACCGGACTGGTAGCGGACTTCACGATCGGCCACCGTCGCCCGGCCGCTTCCCCGCAGGAACAGCACGACTTCCTCGCTGTCGTGGCTATGCGGTGGAGTTGCTGAGTTGGCGTCCATGCGACCGCGCCACATTTCAACTTGTTGCGCGCCGCTCGCGGGCGTGGCCACGCCGGCGATATGGTTGCCCTGCATGCTGTGGACCTGATTCTGTCCTTTGCGAAAAACCGCCATGGCTTCTCCTCTCAAGGCGCGATGAGCGTGCGCTGCGAGCGCAACCGCATCGAGTGTCGCGAGTAGAAATCAGTCGAAGAGATCATCACCTCACCCCGGCCCTCTCCTCGAAGGAGAGGGAGCAAGAGAGGCGACTCGGCGCAGCCATGGATAGTGGTACGCCGATGCAAACAGACCCAACAGCACCGCTTGTAAGATCCACGTCGGAATCATGCGCCACGCTGGCATGTAGCCTGAGAGCACGGCGAGCAGTTCGGTGACGACGAGGCCGTAGATGACGAGTACGGTCAGCGCCGCGACGCCGGCGCGTTCGACCGGACGTTGAGACGCCCAGATGAGTAGCGCCGTCCAACCCAACATCAGCGACGCGGCGTAACCCATCGCAAAGCGATAAGCGCCGTGCGGGTCGTCGAAGCCCCACATTAATCGCGCCATCGGCGGGACCAGCAGCGGCACCACCGCCGCGGCGTCGGTGATTGCGCCGGCCACAAATGCGATACGCAGCAGAGGTGCTTGCCGATCAATCATGGTCCGCTCCTGCCTCCGAAGAAATTGCCGCGACATTTTCCATCGTCGACTCCCCTTGCGGTGTCACTTGCCCGCGAGCTTATGCCTTGGTCAACTCTTCATACGCGCGCTGAATCTCGACGGCTTTCTGATGCGCGAGCTGTTGCAGCTCTTCGCCGAGGTCGGCGACGCGGTCGGGGTGGTAGCGCTTCATTTGGTCGCGGTACGCGTGCGCGATCTCGCCGGGCGCCGCACCGGGCTCGACGCCGAGGATCCGATAGGGATTCCATCCGTTGGTCCGCGCGGCGCGCGCCTCAGGGTGTGGGCGCTGTGGCGTGACGCCGCCGAGTTGTCGGCGCGCCCACGCCAGGAATGCGAGCAGGACGACGAGATCGTCGAGCAAGCCGATCGGACCGATGCGGTCGGGAATGAGATCGATCGGCGAGCGCAGATAGATCCAGACGAACACCCCGACCGCCAGGATGCGCAGCCAGGTCATCGAGCCTTGGACTGATCGAGCTGCTTCAGGTAGCGGAAGAACTCGCCGTTGGGCGAGAGGACGAGCGTGGTGCCGTCGGTGATCGAGTTGCGGTAGGCCTCGAGCGTGCGGACCAATTGGTAGAATTCCGGATCGCGCCCGTACGCATCGGCGAAAATCTTCACCGCCTGCGCGTCGCCCTGGCCGCGGGTGATCTCCCCCTGCTTGCGCGCCTCGGCGGTGAGGATCTGCACGTCCTTATCGGCCTCCGAGCGAATCTTGCGCGCCTCCTCGTCACCCTCGGCGCGGAACTTCTTGGCCAGACGCTCGCGCTCGGTGCGCATGCGATTGAACACGTTCAACTCGTTCTTCTCCGGCAGATCGGCGCGTTTGATGCGGACATCTTCGACTTCGATGCCATACTCACGGCCTTTCGCGTTGCTCTCTTTCGTGACCGTGGCCATCACCTCGGCGCGCTTCTCATTGACGATCTCGCGCAGCGTGTGCCGCCCGAGGTTCTCGCGCACGATCGAGTAAATCACGTCGTCGAGCCGCGACTGGCCGCCGGCTTCGTTGCGCACGGTGCGATAGAACTGCAGCGGATCGCTGATGCGCCAGCGGGAAAAGTTGTCGACGAGGAGCTGTTGCTTGTCCTTGGTGAGCACTTCGCGCGGCGCGGCGTCGTACGAGAGCAGTCGTTTGTCGAAGTAGAGCACGTTTTGGATCAGCGGCAACTTGAAGTACAGCCCGGGCTCCTGCACCGTCCGCACCGGCTCGCCGAGTTGCAGCACGATGGCTTGCTCCCACTGCGGCACGGTGTACGCTGACAGGCTGCACGCCACGATGAGGGCGCCGAGCGCAATCAGCAGCGAGAGCCCACGTCGATCCATCACTGGTTCGCCGCCTCCTTGGGTTTGATCTTGATGGCCTGCTCGAGCGGCAGATACGGCACCACCTGCTTGCCGGCCACGTCGTCGAGGATGATCTTGTTGGCGCGCGGCAAGACTTGCTCCATGGTTTCGAGGTACAGCCGCAACCGCGTCACGTCCTTGGCCTTTTCGTACTCCTGTTGCAGCGCGCTGAAACGCTGCGCCGCACCGGTCGCGTCTTGCACCTTGGCGGCGGTGTACGCTTGCGCCTCGTTGAGCAACTGTGCTGCTTGCCCGCGTGCTTTCGGCACCACATCGTTGGCGTAGCCGCGCGCTTCGTTGATCAGGCGCTCCTTGTCCTGTTGCGCGCTGATGACGTCCTTGAACGCGTCGGACACTTGCGGGGGCGGATCAACGTCCTGCAACTTGACCGTCACCACGTCGAGGCCGACCTGGTATTGGTCGAGAATCTGCTGCAGCAGCGCTTGCGCGTCCTGTTGGATTTGTTCTTTGCCTTCGGTGAGCGCGTTGTCGATGTCGTTGCGGCCGAGCACTTCGCGCATCGCCGCCTCGGCCGCGTCGCGCACCGTGTCGTGCGGATCGCGCACGTTGAAGAGAAAATCGGTGGCGCCGGTCGGCGTGACCTTCACTTTGAATTGCACGATGAACTGCAGCTTCACGATGTTCTCGTCGCCGGTGAGCATGAGCGCTTCGGCATCGACGTCGCGGTAGCGCGCCGGCGGTCCGACCTCGATGGTGCGAAAGCCGAATTCCTCTTTGCGAATCTGCGTCACCGACGGCTTGATCACCTGCTCGATCGGCCACGGCAGATGATACCCGGGCCCGGGATCGGCTTCGCGGACGACGCGCCCGAAGCGCAACACGATGCCGCGCTCATCGGGAGCGACGATGAACACGCCGCTGAGCGCGTACAGGGCTGCCACGATCAGCAGGATCACGCCGGAGTTCACGCGCAACGGTCCGCGACCGGAGAA
Source organism: Binatia bacterium (assembly GCA_035541895.1). GTDB lineage: Bacteria > Desulfobacterota > Binatia > HRBIN30 > JACQVA1 > DATKMK01. Next base: position 51,954 of record DATKMK010000119.1, read on the forward strand.
TCGGCCGCGCACCTGATCGAAGATCTTCTGGATCTCCTGCAGCGGATCGTCGGGCCGCCCACGCGGCGGAAAATTGTATGAATCGGGCATGGACGCTCATCAGCTATAACCGTCGCACGCGCTGGGTCAACCGATCGCCGCCTTGCGTTCGACGTGGCGCCTAGGGATAGGAATGATTTCATGAGCCGAATCGAACGCGTGGCGCTGGTCGCCGCGAGCTTGTTCGCCGTCTGTGGTTGCGGTCCGCGGCCGATTCCCCGTGTGTTCCTGCCCGACCAGCCGACGACGCTGGCGGAGCTGTGCAGGCGATATCCCTTGGCGCCCGGGCAATCGGTGCGTGTCGATCGCCTCGGTGTGGCGGCGAATGCCAGCTATCATTTCGTCCAGTTGTCGCCGGGCGCGGGCGAGCGCCCGCACCTGCACGCGCAGCACGATCTGGCGGTGACCATGCTCCGGGGCGGCGGCACGCAGTGGATTCGCGATCACGCACTGCCGCTGCAAGCCGGAGACAGCGCGGTGATTCCGGCGGGCACGCCGCATCGGTTCGTCAACACCGGCGACACGCCCGCCGCCGCCCTCGTCATCTTTAGTCCGCCGCACGACGGCAGCGATCAGGTCTTCCTCGACGGTCGATAGGCGCGTTGCGACGAATCCATCTTGACTGTCGACCGGCCTCTGATAAACGTGACGGACTGGTCAGTCCGGAATTCGTTTGACATGAGAGGTCGCAAGAAGAGCCCGGAGATTCGCGCCGCCATTCTCGGCTGCGCCTCCGAAGTGTTTGCCCAGCACCAATTCCACGAAGTGTTGACGGACGACATCGCCGCCAAGCTTGGCATCGGCAAAGGCACCATTTATCGCTACTTCGATTCCAAAGAAGCCCTCTACTTCGCCACCATCGTCGAAGGCATGCAGGGCATGCATGCCGCGGTGGCGGCCTCGCTGCGGCAGCCGGCACCGGTCGCGATTCGATTGCGACGACTGGTCAACACGCTGCTGACGTATTTCTGGGATCGACGGGACTTCTTCATCCTGCTGCACCGGCACGAGCCGAAACTCGATCCGCGCGAACGGGCGGAGTGGCAGCAGCGCCGCGAGGAAGTCGTCGAGCAAGTCCGCACGATCTTGGCTGCCACGTTGCCGGGCGGCAGCATCGGCCGGCAGTATTCGCGCCTGGCGGCCGAGATTCTCCTCGGCATGGTGCGGTCGGCCTGTCTGTTCCGCGAGCCGAACGATCAGCCGGCGGTGCTGGGACGGCTGATCACCACGGCATTCTTGCAGGGCATGACGCACCGCGCGCCGGCGGCCGGCAACGGTCATCCGGCCGTTCGCGCGCTGCCGCGCCGCCGGCTCCACTCGGCTCGAGGAGGGCGACCCCAGGCATGAAGACCCGCATCCTGATGCTGGCGCTGCTCGCTGCCGCCGCGTGTACGCGCCGGAGCGAAACCAGCGCACCGGCGGGCGAGGCGCAATCGCATGCGATCCCCGTCACGGTGGCACCGGTCACCCTGCGGCCGAGCGAGCGCTTGGTGAGCTTCGTCGGCACGCTGTACGGGCACGAGGAAGTGACCATCTCCAGTCAGGTCGAAGGCCAAATCAAATCGATCAATGCCGATCTCGGCGATCACATCGAAGCGGAGCAAGTGCTCGCAGACGCGGAAGACGACCAATTGCGCGCGCGCTTGCGCGAGGTCGAGGCCACGCTGGCAAAAGCGCGCGCGGACGAAGCGCGCGGCCGCCAACTGGTCGAGCAGAAAGTCATCTCGCCGCAAGAGTACGAGGCGATGAAGACCGCGGCGGCCGTCGTCGAAGCCCAGCGCGACACGTTGACGGTGCTGGTTCGTTACGCCCGCATCAAGTCGCCGCTCACCGGTTCGGTTGCCAAGCGGATGGTCTCGGTCGGCGAATACGTGCGGCCCGGAACGCCGCTGTTCACGCTGGTTGCCGACGATCCGCTCAAGTTGCGCGGCGACGTGCCCGAGCGCTTCACCGACGAGTTGCAGGTCGGGCAAACGGTGCGGGTGCGGGTCGACGCGTTCCCCACCGCGAGCTTCGACGGCAAGGTGTCGCGTATCAGCCCGGCGTCGAACCGCGAAAACCGCTCGATCGCGCTTGAAGCCTTGATCGACAATCCCGATCGCAAGCTCAAGCCCGGCTTCTTCGCCAACGCGGCGATCGTCACGCGCAGCGACGAAGACGCGGTGATGGTGCCACAAGATGCGTTGATCACCTTCGCCGGCGTGACCAAGCTCTTCGTCATCGCCGACAGCATCGCGCACGAGCGACAAGTGCGCACCGGCACGCGCTCGGCGGAGGGACTGATCGAAATCGTCGAAGGGCTGCGGGCCGATGAGATGGTGGCCACCTCGGGCCTGACCAAACTCCAGAACGGTGCCAACGTCACCATCAAGAAGCCGGAGGACAAACAAGGATAAGTTCGCGACTCGTGACGTCTGGTCGCTGCCTGATCACAGACCAGGGACGAGAAACCAGAGACGATCTAACCCATGCGCCTCGCTGAAATTTGCATTCGTCGCCCGGTGTTCGCCACCATGTTGATCGCGTTCTTGGTGGTGCTCGGACTGTTTTCGTATCGCAAGCTCGCCGTCGATCTCTTTCCCAACATCGACTTTCCGATCGTTACCGTGACGACCACGCTGAAGGGCGCCGGCGTCGAAGAAATGGAGACCGGCGTCACCAAACCGCTCGAAGAGGCGATCAACACCATCGAAGGCATCGATGAGCTGCGCTCGACGACCAAAGAAGGCTTGTCGCAGATCGTCGTGATCTTTTTGCTCGAACGACAGCGTGAGGCGGCGGCGCAGGACGTGCGCGATAAAGTCGCCTCGATCATCTCGCAGTTGCCCGAAGGCACCGACACGCCCGTGGTCGACAAGTTCGACGTTGAGTCCTCGCCGATCCTGAGCATCGCGGTGTCGGGCAACCGCGACCTGCGCGAGGTCACGGAGATCGGGCGCAAGTTGGTGAAGGAAGACATTGAGACGCTCAAGGGTGTCGGCTCCGTCAGCCTGACCGGCGGCCTCGAGCGGGCGGTCAACGTCACCGTCGACACCGGCAAGCTCGCGGCCTACAACCTGTCGATCCAGCAGGTGAAGGCGGCGCTGCGTGCGCAGAACCTGGAGATTCCCGGCGGTCGCGTCGATCAAGGTCCGAAGGAGCTGATCCTCCGCACCATGGGGCGCATTAGCAATGTGCAGGATTTCCACCAGCTCATCGTCGGCAATGTGCAAGGGCACCCGCTCACCATCGGCGACATCGGCACCGTCAGCGACAGCTTCGTTGAGCCGCGCACGCTCGCCCGTCTCGACGGCCAACCGGCGGTCTCGCTGTTGATCCGGAAGCAGTCGGGCACCAACACCGTGCAGGTGATCGACACGGTGAAGGAGCGTCTGGCCGAGCTGCAACGGGTGTTGCCGCAGGACATTCGCCTACAAGTCATCCGCGATCACTCGCGGTTCATCAAGAAGTCGATCGAGGAGGTGCAGTTCCACCTGATCCTTGCGGCGGTGCTGGTCAGCCTGACCGTGATGCTGTTCATGGCCAACCTGCGCGCGACCTTGATCGCCGCCGTCGCGATTCCGACCTCGATCATCTCGACGTTCACCCTGATGCAGTATCTCGGGTTCACGCTGAACAACCTGACGATGCTGGCACTGGTGTTGTCGACGGGTGTCGTCATCGATGACGCGGTCGTGGTGTTGGAGAACATTTTCCGACACATGGAAGAGCGCGGCGAAGATCCGACCAGCGCGGCGCGCTCGGCGACGCGCGAGATCAGTCTGGCGGTGATGGCGACCACCTTGTCGCTGGTCGTGATCTTCCTGCCGGTGGCGTTCATGTCCGGACGCGTCGGCCGCTTCTTCAACAGCTACGGCATCACCGTCGCGTGTTCGATCATGGTGTCGTTGCTGATCTCGTTCACGTTGACGCCGATGTTGTGCTCGCGCTTCCTCAAGGTGAAGCACAGCGACGCCCGCTCGCGCGATCGCGGAATCTATCCCGCCGTCGAGCGCGGGTACGAAGCCATCCTGCGCTGGTCGCTGCGCCATCGCTGGGTCATCGTCGGCCTCTCGATCGTCACCGTGTACAGCACCGGGCCGCTGTTCCGCGTGCTGGGCAAGGACTTCCTGCCGCAAGACGATCAGAGCGAATTCGAAGTCATCGTGCAGACGCCCGACGGGTACAGTCTCAGCCGCAGCGACCAAGCGTTTCGCGAGTTGGAGGGCCGGCTGCGCGCATTGCCCGGCGTGCACAATCTCCTGACCACCATCGGTGACGTCAGCGGCCGGCTGAAGGCCGGCTCAGGCCCGGTGACGCAAGGCTCGATCTACGTGCACCTCGACGATCTCGAACACCGCACGATTTCGCAAAACGCGATCATGCGGCAGGCGCGGCAACTGCTGCTCGACTATCCCGATCTCCGCACCAGCGTGCAGAACGTCAATCTCTTCATGGGCGGCGGCCAGCGGCAGACCGAAATCGAGCTCGACTTGACCGGACCCAGCCTGGAAAAACTGGAGGCCTATTCGAACGCGATCATGGCCGGCATGCGGCAGATCAAGGGCATCGTCGACGTCGACACCACGCTGTCGGTGCGACAGCCCGAGTTGCGCGTGCAAGTGTCGCGGCCGAAGGCGTCCGAGTTCGGGATCAAAGTGCAGGACATCGCGTCGACGTTGCAAACCTTGGTCGGCGGCGAGCCGGTGACAAAATACAAGGAAGAACAGGATCAGTACGACGTGTGGCTGCGAGCCGAGCTGCTCGATCGCTCCGATCCGCACACGCTCAGCGATCTGATGGTCGCCACGCCCCGGGGCGAACTGGTCAAGCTGGCAAACCTGGCCACGCTGTCGGAAGAGCGCGGCCCGGCGCAGATCGATCGATACAATCGACAGCGCAAGATCACCATCGTCGCCAATCTCGAAGGCATCGCGCTGAACATCGCCACCGAGCAGATCGACAAGCTCATCGCCGATCTCGACTTGCCGCCGACGTATCGCGCCGAGTTCAGCGGCCGCGCCAAGGCGCTGGGCGAAACCGGCCAGAATTTTTTCATCGCCTTTCTGCTGAGTTTGATCTTCATGTACATGATCCTGGCCGCGCAGTTCGAGAGCTTCTTGCACCCGATCACGATTCTGCTTGCGCTGCCGCTGTCGATTCCGTTCGCGTTCGTCTCGCTGCTCTTGCTGGGCGACACGCTCAACATTTACAGCGTGCTGGGTTTGTTCATGTTGTTCGGCATCGTCAAGAAGAACGGCATCCTGCAGATCGATTACACCAATACCTTGCGCGCCGACGGCTGGGAGCGCGACGCCGCGATCGTGGCGGCCAATCAGGTGCGCCTGCGGCCGATCTTGATGACCACCGTGATGCTGGTCGCCGGCATGATCCCGATCGCACTCGGACGCGGCCCCGGGTCGGCGACGCGTGCATCGATGGCCAAGGTGATCATCGGTGGGCAGACGTTGTGTCTGCTGTTGAGCTTGCTGCTGACGCCGGTGGCCTACTCGTTGTTCGACGATCTCGGCCACACACGGCCGTTGGCGCGCGTTCGCGACGCCGTGCGTGCGCTGGCCACGCGTGTGCCGCTCTTTGCCAACGGCCGACGCCCGGCGTGACCGAATGCCGGTGGCGTGGTAGACGCAACCGATTTTGTTGGGGGAGCGCGTATGGGTGCGTGGAGCAAGTCGCGACGAATTCTCTTCCTGACGGTGGCCGCCGGATCGCTGGCCGTGGGTGCCGCGGCGATCGGCGACGACGAGCCGCCCGCGACGCCTGCGGCCGTCACGGCCGTGGCGCCGAACGAAACGCTGCGACTCCTTGACGATATTCCGAACTACGCCGCGGCGCTCAAGAGTCAGTGGAGCGGCGACGACCTGCCGCCGCGGATCGGTCAGTTCATCACCGACGCCGGCCACTACGGTCGTCTGCGCGACCTCACCGGGCCGCAATCACTGTCGTTGACCGACTGCGTCGCGCTGGCGCTGGCCAACAATACGGGGCTCGAAATCTCGCGCTTGGGCCCACTGGGCGCGCGCGCGCAGGTGCGGCGATCGTACGGGATCTTCGACCCGTCGTTGTTCGCCGATGCCATTCTCGACAACAACCAGCAGCCGGTGTCGTCGATCCTGCAAGGCTCCACCGCGCTCTCGAAAAGCCGCTACGAAGTGGCCGACCGGACCGCGGACCTCGGGCTCCGCAAGATTTTGTTGAGCGGCGGGCAGATGTTGCTGTCGCTACACACCAACCGCCAGAAGCAAAGCAGCGTCTTCCTCGCGAGTTTGAAGCCTCAGTACACCACCAGTTGGAGCGTGACACTCAATCAGCCGTTGTTGCGCGACTTCGGCCTGTACTTCACCACGTTGCAGGTGCGCATCGCCAGGGTCACGGAGCAGAGCGCCGCCAAACAGTACGAGGCGCAGGTGGCGACGACGATCAAGAATGTCGAGCAAGCGTATTGGGGGCTGGTCCAGGCGAACGAAAACGTAGCGGTGCAAGAGCAAGGGTTGAAGCTGGCCAAGGAGCTGCAACGCCAGAACGAAGGCAAGTTCAAGGTGGGTGCGGCGCCGCGGACCGCGGTGCTCGAAGCCCAGACGGAGGTGGCCCGCCGCGAAGCCAATCTTATTCAAGCTCAGAACGCCCACATCATCGCCCGCGATACACTGCGCGCGCTGCTCAACGCCGGGAACGATACGACCGGGCCGCTACTGCTGGTCGAACCCGCCGACGCGCCGGTGGTCGAGGCGTATCCGATCGATCTCGAGCGTAGCCTGGCTGTTGCGTTGCAACGTCGGCCCGAGCTGGAGGCCGCCAAGCTCGCCGTTCGCGGCGGCGGGATGCAATTGAAGGTGGCGGAGAATCAACTCCTGCCTCGACTGAATGCCGTCGGGACGTTTGGTACCTCGGGCATCTCCGGTGTCTCGCGCGCTCCGACGCCCGGCGCCGCACCGGCCCCCAACGCCAATTCCGGCCCTTACGAGCAGAGCTACAACGGCTTGATCGACGGACGCTACTATCAGTACTCGGCCGGCGTGACGATCGAAGTGCCGTTGAGCAACACGCAGGCGCGCGCCGACTACTCACAAGTCCGCATCGGGCTCGAACAAGCCCGCCTCAATTTGCAGCAACAGCAAGAGAGCGTGACGCTCGAGGTCAAGAAGGCGGTCACCAATCTCCAGAGCGATCTCAAGAGCATCGAGGCCACTCGTATCGCCCGCGAGTTGGCGGAAGAGAATTTGCGCAATCAAAAGGCGCGCTACGACGTCGGCCTCGCCACCACCAAGGATCTGCTCGACTATCTGGATCGGCTCACCGAAGCGAAGTTCTTGGAAACCAACGCGCTGACCACCTACGCAACCGACTTGGCTGAGCTACGCCGGGTCGAGGGCACGTTGCTCGAAGCGCGCCGCGTCGTCTTGACCGAAGCCGAGACCGAGCCGGCGCCGTTCTGGGCGCAGTTCTAGCGACGGACGGGTTTCACGCGTCGCCGCCCATCAGTCCGATGTTGTGCGTCGCCATCGCGCCGCCGTCGACGAAGTGGGCGGCACCGGTGATGAAGGACGACTCGTCGCCGGCGAGGAACAGCACGAGATTGGCGACCTCCTTGGGTTGACCGAGCCGCCGCATCGGATTCGCGTTGATCATGCGCTCGCGCGCGCCCGCGACGGCGGTGGCGAACATCATCGTCGGCGGGGTCGCGATCGCTCCGGGCAAGATGCAATTCGCGCGGATGTTGTGGCGCGCGTATTCCACCGCCACCGAACGCGTGAGACTGATGACGCCGGCCTTGGCGGCGGCGTAGGCGCCCAGCCCCTGCTCCACCGATAATGCGACCGGCGACGCCATGTTCACAAAGACGCCGCCGCCTTGCGCGATCATCACCGGCAACGCCGCGCGCGTGGTGAGGAAATATCCGGTGAGATTGATCGCGATGGTGCGGGTCCAGGCCTCGACGTTGAGGTCGGCGATGTAGCCCATGTCGCCGCTGGTGGCGTTGTTGTGGACGATGTCGAGGCGACCGAAGGTTCGCTGCGCGTGCTGAACCATCGCCTCGACGTCCTTCGGCTGGGCGATGTCGCCGCAGAAGACGGAGACCGTTCCACCCGCGGCGCGAATCTCCGTACCAACGCGGTCGGCGGCCTCGTCGTTGATGTCGACGATGACCACTTGCGCGCCTTCGGCGGCGAATCGTTTCGCCGTCGCCTCGCCGATGCCCGAGCCGCCGCCGGTAAGCAACGCCACCTTGTCAACCAAGCGTCCGGCCATCGCGCCGCCTGCGCTCATCGCGCGGCTGCCTCCAACTTCTTCACGTCGTGCACGGTGATCGCTTGCCGGGCGTAGCTGATCAGGCCTTCTCTCATCAACCCGGCGAGCGCTTTGCTGACCCGCTCGCGCGAGGCGCCGACCATCTCGGCGAGGTTGGTGTGGGTGACCGGTAGCTGCACGCGGATGCCGTCGGCCTCCGGAAATCCAAAGCCGGCGACGAGATCGAGAATCGTGAGCACGAGACGACCGCGCAGATCGAGGGCGATGCAATGCACCAGTCGCATCGCGAAGCGCGCCTGACGTTCGAGCACGCGATTGAAGAACCGAACGACGGTCGCCGGCGGCAGCGAGCCGATGACGCGTTCGAAGTCGCGGCGCCCGACGATTGCCAGGGTCGTGGTGGTGAATGCGTGGGCGGCGCTCAGCCGCGGGCGGTCACCCTCGACGATCGGGAACCCGAACATCGAACCGGGCCGGTAGAAGGCGCAGAGGATCTGCTCGCCGCGCGCCAGCGCGATGGAAACACTCACGGCGCCGCTCAGGACCACAAACACGCTGCCGCGGTTGGTGCCTTGCGGATAGACCGAGATGCCGCGCGCGAAGTACCGAATGGTTGCAGTGCTCAACAGTGCGTCAACCGTGGTGCGGTCTAGACCCGATTCGAGGGCGATGCGGGTTCGGACCTTCGGGTCCGCGGCGGTTCCGAGTGGGTGTGACATAGGTCACGGACGACGGCTTGCCGTTGCCGTACTCCAAGCGCATAAACAGCGCAACTTGTCGCACAACACTCAAGGGAGGTTACGCATGAGCGCATATCAATTGATCTCGGCGGACTCGCATATCGTTGAGGCCCCCAACCTGTGGGAGAAGTGGCTGGAGAAAGAGTTCCTGTCGCGCGCCCCGAAATTGGTCAAGGATTCCGAAGGCGGCGACGCGTGGCAGTACCGCCCCGGCACGCCGCCGGTCCCGCTCGGTTTGGTCACCACCTATCCGGGCCGCACGTACGAGGCCTTCAAATGGACCGGTGCGAAGTACGACAAGATCAACCAAGGGGCCTTCGACGGCGCCGCGCGGCTCAAGGAGCAGCAGATCGACGGGGTCGACGCCGAAGTGCTGTATCCATCGCAGCGCACGATGCGACACTTCATGCTCGATGACGACGACGAGTTCCACAAGGCCGGCATTCAGGCCTACAACAACTGGATGGCCAAGGACTACATGAAGCCCAATCCCAAGCGGTTGATCGGCTTGGCGCAGATGCCCAATATCGGCGTCGAAAACATGATCGCCGAGATGCGGCGCGCGAAAGACCTGGGTATGCGCGGCGTGATCCTGTCGAGCTGGCCGAGCGGCGCGACGTCGTTGTCGGTCGAGGACAATGCGTTCTGGGCCGAGTGTGAGAAGCTCGACATGCCGGTCAGCATTCATCTGGGTGTGGCGTCGAAACAGGCCGCCAACGCGGCGCAACAAAAGATCACCACCGGCATCTCCGAGTCGACCGGCTTGCTCACCAGCGGCCAGAAGACGGTGGTCGGTTATTCCTGCGCCGGCATGGACAACATGCCCATCATCATCGCCGAAACGATCCTGTCGGGCCTGTTCGACAAGTTTCCACGGCTCAAGTTCATCTCGGTCGAAGCCGGCGCCGGCTGGGTGCCGTACTTCCTCGAGCAGATGGACGATCGCTACTACCGCAACCGCCACTGGGCGAAGGTGGATCTGGAGATGGTGCCGAGCGAGTACTTCCATCGCAATTGGTCGCTGACCTTCGTGCGCGACTTCTACGGTGTGCGCAACCGTCACGCGGTCGGGCTGAACAGCATGATGTGGTCGACCGATTACCCGCATCACATTTGCGACTGGCCGTATTCGAAAAAAGTCGCCAACGAGATGTTCGCCGGCGTGCCCGACGCCGAGCGCCAGCAAATCTGCGCCGGCAACGCCGAACGGCTGTACAAGTTGCAGTAGGTCCACACACGCCGGGGCGCACGGTTGTGCGCCCCGCTTCTCTTGTCGATGCCCTCACGCTAGGGTTGGCTGCACTGAGAGGTGCTGATGGCCGAGTTTGAAACCGTCCTCTTCGACGTTGGCGATCGCGTCGCCACCATCACGCTCAACCGCCCGGAGCGGAAGAACGCGATGAATCAGCAGCTCAAAGACGAGCTGCGCGAGTGCTGGCGGCGGGTGAAGGCGGATCCTGACATCTGGGTTGCCATCATCACCGGCGCCGGCGATGCGTTCTCCAGCGGCGCCGACGTCGAATCGCTCGCCAGCGGCGGATTCGTCAAGCCCGATCGCTGGCGCGAGCTGGCGATGATCGAAGGCATCGTCGAGCTGCCGACTCCCCGCCGTCAACGCGTGCACAAGCCCGTGATCGCAGCGGTCAACGGCGTGGTCGCCGGGTTTTCTCTCGACCTGGTCAGCGAATCCGACATCCCGATCGCGTCCGAGCATGCCTCGTTCGTCGATCCGCATGTGTCCATCGGCTACGTGTCGTCGCACGAAATGGTCAACATGGCGCGCCGCGTGCCGGTGGCGGTGGCCCTGCGAATGGCGCTGCTCGGCAGCCGCGAACGCATGAGCGCGCAGCGTGCCTACGAGGTCGGGCTGGTGACCGAGGTCGTGCCGCATAAGCAATTGATGGCGCGCGCGCGCGAATTGGCAGCGCTGATCTTGACCAACTCGCCGCTCGCGGTGTGGGGTACGAAGATGGGCATCCTTCAAGGCTTGGGGTTGCCGATCCCACAAGCCGAGGAGATCGCCGCGGGTTATCTCGAGATCGTCGAACAGTCCGAAGACCATGGCGAGGGGCCGCGCTCGTTCGTCGCCAAGCGCAAGCCCGCATGGAAGGCGCGCTGAGTCCGATGGTCATCGTGTTGTTTCGCTCCAAGCTGACCGACGCCGCGGGCGACGATTATCAGGCAATGGCCGAGGAGATGCTCGACCGCGCCCGCACCATGCCGGGGTTCGTCGACTTCAAGACCTACGCCGCCGCCGACGGCGAGCGCATCTCGGTGATTCATTGGGAGTCGCTGGAGACCCTGCGCCCGTGGACCGACGACGTTCGTCACGTGATGGCGCAGCGTCTCGGCCGCCAAAAGTGGTACGAGTACTTCCGTGTCGAAGTGGCCGAGATCGCCCGGAGTTACGGCTTCGATCGGAGACCGTCGACCCAATCTGAGCAGTCTCAGGCCTAGTTCTGCAGTCCGCCGGCTGCAGCGAATGACGAGGCGTCGCGCGCGCGAGGCGCCGGCTCTCGGCTAGTGTGCGGGCATCACTCTTGCTGGCTGCAATGCTAGGATGAGAACCGTGAAGCCGACAGAGCCACACATGGCGAATCTGCTTGCCGACGCAGTCAACGAACTCGACGAGACCGTTTCAGTCGAGTCTGGCGGCACACTCTTCATCGACCTTGATCGCGGCGCGGTTGAAGTCGCGTCGCACGACGCCAACGAGGTTCACGTCGACGCGCGAGCCACCGGTTGGGGGGCCTGGAATTTCGAATTTGATCTCGCGCGACGCGACAACGACGTGCGTGTGAGCGGCGAGATGGGCAGTTGGCTGCCGTGGCCATTCGGACCGCGGGTGCGGGTGCGCGTGATGGTTCCGCGGCCGTATTCGGTCGACGCGCGGACCCGCGGCGGGCGCATTACCCTTGCCAACCTCGCCGGACGAATCATCGCCGAGACCAAGGGCGGTTCGGTGCAGCTTGATGGGGCAGAGGGTCCGGTAACGCTGCATACCTCCGGTGGCGCGATGCGCGTGGCCCAAGTCGAGGGCGATGTTCGGGTCGACACGTCCGGCGGCGCAATCGAAGTGCGACAGGTCGTCGGTAATGTCCTGGCCAACACCTCGGGTGGACCGATCACAATCAGCGGTGTGACCGGACGAGTTGCGGCGCGCACCAGCGGTGGTCGGATCGAGGTACGCGAAGCCGGCGAGCACATTGACGCCACCACCAGCGGGGGGAGTGTGTCAGTTAGTTTTGTCGGGCCGCCGTCGGGGAACTTGGAAACGTCCGGGGGGAGCATTGAGGCCCGATTTCCAGCCAGCGCGGGCGCGACGCTCGATGCGGAAACCCGCGGCGGGCAAGTGGAAATCGAACCGCCGTTCACTCTCGACACGACGCCGTCGCGACACCGGGCCCAAGGGCGGGTCAACGGTGGCGGCGCCTCGCTACGCTTGCGCACCTCCGGGGGGAACATTCGCGTCGGCCCGGCGTAAGTGGTCCGTCGCCGAATCCGTGGCTGCACATTTTCATTGACGTCCGACCTGCGTTCGCATCATACTGCCGCCTGATTTTCATCACCCCGGGCACATCGCCCTGAAGGAGGCGCGCAATGTCGAACATCGTGCGGATCGTTCTGGCTGTGGCAATCGCGTGTGCAGTGTCCGGTGCCGCGTGGGCGCAGAACGTGCCGTCTGATGCTGGGTTGAAACCCGGCGATGTCCTCACGCCGGCAAACATCAAGCTCGCCGAAGAGTTGTTGCCGCCGGAAATCTATCGCCACTACCAAGCGGGCGAGTACATCGACACCAAGATCGTCGAGTGGCCCAACGGAATTTTCCGGTTCGACCCCGAGTTTTTGAGCGCGACAGAGTCGAACGCGGGAAAGTACAAGATTGATGCGAACGGCACCGTCGTCGACGTGGCGACCGGGCAGCAGCCGCCGATGATCCTCGGGTTCCCATTCCCCAGTATCGATCCCAAGGATCCGACCGCCGGCAACCAGGTGTTGTGGAACTACGTCTACGGCACGTGGTACATCGAAGGCAGCATCCATTCGACCGTCGAGCTGAATTGGATCAAGCCGACTGGGCTCGACCGCAAGACCAGTCAAGACGTCAACTTCCTCTTCTACGACGGGCAGCCGGATCGCTACCGTAAGGCCAACCCGCAAAACTTCAGCATGCAGTTTCTCACCACGGCGATGACGCCGACCGACTTGAATGGCACGACCGCGCTCACCTGGCGCTACCGCGATCCGACCAAACGCGACTCAAACTGGGTGTACGTCCCGGCCCTGCGACGAGTGCGCGCAGTCAGTCCGGCCAATCGCTCCGACGGCTTTCTGGGATCCGACATGAGTCAGGACGATGGTCCGTTCTTCGATGGCAAGCCGGAAGACTTCAACTGGAAGCTGATCGGCCAACGCGATCAGTACCGCTTCGTCGACCCGATCAGCCTCGCTGGGAAATCCAATTTAATTTGGCTGCCAAACGGTGGCTGGCGCGCGATCTGGCCGAAGGACGTGAAGACGTTCGGCTATGAAGACCCCAATTTCAAAGGCATCGGTTGGGCGCCGATTGCGCCAGCCCTCGCCAAGCGCCCGTTCTGGGTGATCGAAGGCACGCCCAAGGACAAGTACTATCTCTACGGGCGCATCGAATTGTACATCGACTCGGAAACCTACGAGGGCGCGTGGAATCGCAAGTTCAGTTGGACCGGCGAGCTGCTCAACACGCTGCAGGTGATGACCTTCCTGCGACACAAGTACACGCGACCCGACGGGATCGTCGAGTATCTGCAAGGATCGAACATGGGATATCGCGTCGCCGAGAACGTCAAGATGAATCGCGCCACCACCGCCGGTACCTTGGCGCCGCTCAAGGAACCCGCCAGCGACACGCGCATTCCGATCGACCCGGCGTTCTTCGACATGTCGACGCTGTCGCGGTTTGGGAAGTAGTATTTTGATCGCCCGAAAGGGCGAGGCGCTCAGTCGACCGGCTCGCTCAACGGGTACCGCCACACCGGTGGGTCGACGCGCAGGTGCGTCTTCATCACCGAGCCGTGAAACTTTGTCGAGCCGCGTTGAAGCGAAAACTGTAGTCCTTGGGTGCCCCGAACATCAGGACGCGCGCGACCTCGTGGTTCTTGGCGAGCATATAGCTGTGGCTGCCGCCCTGCGATAGGCCGGCGACGGCGATCATCCGCCAGCGGATGCCGCCTCCATGATCCAGATACTGGGAGAGCCGCCGGTACCCGGCAGAAACACCAGCAATTGGTTTCGCGCCTGACCGTCCGGCAGCCACACCATGTGCGGCGAGTCGAACGAATCGATGCGACGATCGGTCTCGCTGGGACGAATCGCAAACGGCTCGCTCGCGCGGCTCGCGGCGGCCGGAAACAACAGCCGCAGCAGCACGGTGCCGCGAACGATGCGTTTCATTCAGTGCTCGCGTGGCGACGGTCGTCCGAACTCAAGTCACGTCGGCGCGCGCAGTGCCGCGATGACGGCGTCGGACGTGGTCACGGTCGCGAGCAGCGGCATGATGTTCTCGATCGAGAAGCGATGCCACTCGTCGGGGTAGCTGGCGCAACAATCTTCGATCACCACCAGGTCGAAGCTGCGGTTCACCGACGCGCGCACGATGCCCTCGACCGCGAGGTTGGTCGAGACGCCCGTCATCAGAATCGTCGAGCGCTTGAGCATGCGCAGCACCGGATAGAGTTGCGTGCCGTACGAACCGTCGACGCCGACGGTGCGCTCCAGCACAAAATCCTCCGGACGCGGGGTTAGTGCTTCGTGCGTTTGAACGCCCCACGTGCCTTCGATCAACGTCGGCTGCCGTCCGCTGCGGCGATGGAGCTTGGTGTTGGGTCGCGGGAAGCCGGGCTTGCCGCAGAAGTTGATGTAGAGAATCGGTACCCCGCGCGCCCGCGCCGCGGCGGTTAGTTGCTGCAGCTTCGGAATGACCCCGCGCTTGTGCACCTGTGCCGCCAGCACGCCTCCGATGCCCTTCTTGTCGATGTTCGATTCGTGCACGATGTCGTTCTGCATCTCGACGATGCAGAGCGCGGCCCGATTGACATCAAGCGCGAGCGCTTCACTCATGCAACCTTCCCTGCGGCGGCCGCGGCGGGCACCGAGTCGCCCTGCCACCGCCGGGAGCAAAGCTCACTCGAAGACTCCATCGTTGTTCAGCGCCGCATACTCCTCGACCGACATTCCCAGCAGCTCGCGGTACACGTACTCGCTGTGTTCGCCCAAGCACGGAGCGGCCATGCGAATGTCTTCTGGCGTACGGGAAAAACGCATGCCGTTGGTTTCGACGAGATGCGTGCCGATCACGCGATGCTCGACTTCGCGAAAGTGCCGGCGGTGAGCCAGTTGCGGGTCGTTGACCAAGTCTTCGAAGTTCGCCACCAACCCTGAATCGATGCCCGCCGCTTGAAGTGTGTGCATGACGTCCTCGGCCCAGACCGCGCGCGTCCACGTGCCGATGCGCTCTTCGAGTTCATCGACGTGCGCGAGCCGACCGCTGGTGGTCGCGAACCGCTTGTCGTGCGTCCATGCGGGATCACCGATCGCGCGAGCGAAGCGCCGCCAGTCGTCGTCGCTGTGAATCGCAATCGCAACCCATCGGTCATCGTCATCGTCTTTGGGCGCGCATCGAAATGCGCCATGGGGCGCGGCGTGGCGCGAGCGATTGCCCATGCGGGCGAGGGCTTCTCCGGTCGCGCTGTAGGTGGCGATGCTTTCGCTCAAGCACACCACGCCACCCTCGACCTGCGCCAGATCGATGTATTGCCCCTGTCCAGTCCGCCGGCGATGGATCAGGGCCGACGCCACCAGCAGCGCGACGAAACGCGGCGACAGCGAGTCGGTGATGGTGCCGTACGGCCCAAGCGGCTCCAGATCGGGCCAGCCGGTGAGATGATTGAAGCCCGAGATCGCCGAGCCTTGACCGCCGAAGCCAGGGTAGTTGCGTTCCGGGCCGGTTTGGCCGTTCAAGCAGGTGCTGATCATGATCAGGTCCGGCTTGAGTCGGCGCAGCGACTCGTAGTCGAGTCCCCACTTCGCCATGGCTTTGGGCGCGAAGTTCTCCGCCACCACGTCCGCCCATTGCACCAACCGGCGGGCGATTTCGGGTCCCTTCGGATGGCTCATGTTGAGGGCGACCCCGAATTTGTTGATGTTGATCATCGCGAACATGTGGCTGCCGTCGACGCCGGCGGGATCGCCGGGGGTGTAGCGCAGCAAGCGGACGAAGTCCGGTCGCTGGCGCGACTCGACCCGCACGACCGTTGCGCCGTGATCGGCGAAGTAACGCGTCCCAAACGGTCCAGCGGCGCCGCCGCCGAACTCCAGGATATTCACGCCATCGAACAACTGCGCCATCAGATCACTCGCTCGGCGCTCAAGGCGGCGGCATCCAGGCCGAGCGCTCCGTAGACTTCGGTGTTGTGTTGGCCGAGCCGTGGCGCGGATCGCCGCACTGCGATGGTGGTTTGACTCGACTTGGCAAACGCGCCGGGCAGCTTGAGGGCGAACCCCAGTTCGGGGTGTTCAAGGTCGATGAAGAAGTCGCGCGTCGCAAGCTGGCGCGAGCCGACGATCTCGCGTGCGGTGTACGCCGGCGCCAGCATCAAGTTGCGCTCGCACGCGGCCTCGAAGAGTTCGCGCATGGTCTTCGAGCGAAAGAACGCGCCGAGTGCCGCTTCGATCTCGTCGACTTCCGGTTGCGTGATCAGATTGTGATTGTACTTCGTCCAGTCGCGTTGCGTCAGCGCGGGCGGCGCCATCCCGCACTCGTCCATGTACTTGACCAGCGCGATGATGCCCGGAATGCGCGCGGGACCGCCGCGTAAGGCGAACGAGACATAGCCGTCCTGGGCCGGCCACAGCTCATGAAAGAACGCCTTGCCGCCGCGAAACCCGCCGCCGACACGGCCGCCTTTGAAGCCGGTCAGCGGAAACTGCGTCGGGCTGGTCATGTTCGGCATCAGCATGACTTCTTGTAGCGACACGTCGACGTGTTGCCCTTCGCCGCTCAGTTCGCGACCCCAGAGAGCGAAGACGACGCCGACGGCCGCCTCGATTCCACCGTGATAGTACGCCACCGGCAACGCGCACCGCACCGGGGCGCGCTCGGGATTGCCAGTGGGGTAGAGATTGCCGCCCATCGCCACCGCGGTGAGGTCAGCGCCACGGTAGCCGCTGTACGGGCCGGTTTGTCCGAACGGGGTGAGGCTGCACAGCACGAGTTTCGGATTGCGTGCGCGCAACAATTCGTAGCCCAGGCCGCGCGCCATCAATGACTGGCGGTTGAGCGACGGCGATTCGATGACCGCGTCGGCGCCGTCGCACAACGCCAGGAAGATCTCGCGTCCGCGCGCGCTGCTGAGATCAAGGGTGACGCCGCGCTTGCTGGTGTTGAGCGCGAGCCAGAGCACGGAACGCTCCGGGTCGGCGTGTCCGCCCACGAACGGGCCGCGCCGCCGAGCGTCGTCGCCATGCGGCGGCTCGATCTTGATGACGTCGGCGCCCAGATCGCCGAGCAGCTTGCCGGCGAGAAAACCGGGTTCCGAGCTCAGGTCCAAGATCCGATAGCCGTCGAGATTGCCGCTGGGCATGTGCATGCGTCGGGTGCTTGACTCCGTGAAGGCGCGGACGTTAACAAGCGTTCGCCTTTTGAGTCAAGCTTACAAATTCCGGGATGCGAGGAGGAGCATGTGGCGACGCCATTTGGGCTGGGACTACCGATTGTTCAGCAAGTGCCGATGCGGGCGCAGCCGTGGGAAGCGACTGCCGGTGCGGACGAATTGATCCAGATCGCACAGGCGGCCGATCGACTCGGTTTCGCCCACCTCTCGTGTAGCGATCACGTGATTGTGCCGCGCTCGCGGGCCGCCGCGATGGGCGAGTGCTGGTACGATGCGGCGGTGACGTTGGCGTTCCTCGCTGGCGTCACCGAGCGGGTGCGGTTGCTCTCGCACGTGGTCGTCTTGCCGTACCGCCATCCATTGGTGGTCGCCAAGACGTACGCCACGCTCGATCACTTGTCACATGGTCGCGTGATTCTCGGCGTCGGCAGTGGTCACTTGAAACCCGAGTTCAAGGTGCTCGGCGCGCCGTTCGAACGACGCGGAAAGGTGACCGATGAATACATCCAAGCAATTGCCGCTGCGTGGGACGGCGAGGTGGCGGAGTTCAGCGGCATGACGGTTCAGTTTACGGACGTGATCGTGGCGCCGCGACCGGTGCAGCGACCGCGCCCGCCGATCTGGATCGGCGGCAACGCCGCGGCGGTGGTGCAGCGGGCCGCGCGCTACGCCGACGGATGGATTCCGTGGCAACTCGGACCAGAGGAGTTCGCTGCCTCCGTGGCTCTGGCGCGCGAAACTGCGCAGACCGGCGGGCGAACGACGCGATTGGAATTCGTGGCACCAATGAGTGTCACCGTGACTGACACGGTGCAGGACGTTGCGCAGCAGGTGCGCACCTGGCGAGGTGCCGGCGCGTCGTATTTTCACGTTGGACTGGCCAGTCGCAGCCTCGCGGAATTGCTCGCGCGGATGGAATGGTTTGCGTGCGAGGTGATGCCGCAGTGTGGTGAAGCCTAGCGACGCGGCGTGTCGGGCGATGCGATCTCGCCGGGATCTTCGCGTGACGATTGTGCCGCCTTCAGGTCTTCGATTAGCCGCTCGATTTGGGGCCGGTGGTCGTGCGACGCGGTTGCGAGTGCGGCGTCGGCTTCGGTGAGCGCGAGATCGAGTTGGCCGCGGACTTCATACAACACCGCCAGATCGCGGTGACGGTGGGCGTCTTGCGGGCGGGTGGCGACCGCTTTCCGGGTTTCGGCCACTTCCTGGTCGAGACGGCCCATTTGTGCGAGCACCCGTGCCTTCACGCGCGCCGACAGAAGCGAATAGGGGTCCAGGTCCAGTGCGGTTTGGCAATCTGCGAGCGCCTGTTCGGTTTGCTCTGATTCGAGACGCAATTGCGCACGCAACGCGTAGGCGGACGCGGTGGCGCGACCGCTGCCGAGCGAGCGGTCGAGGAGGGCGAGTGCTTTCGCCGGCTCGTGCAGGTCCACGAACATCCCGGCCCACTCGTTAAGCAACTCGACATCCTTGGGGACGAAGTGCGCCGTCTCGGCGTAGAAGGCGTTCGCCTGGTCGACGTGACGGGCACGGGCGCCGGCGTCGGCGGCGAATCCGGCCCAGGCGCGGTGCAGTCGTGCGAGGTTCCGCGAGTGATCCGGATACTGCGGATTGAGCGCTCTGGCCCGTTCGAGTTCAATGCGGGCGCGTTCCAGATACTGGTTTCGCCGCTGGCCTGCACTCGCCGGGGTTCCGGCGGCAACCACGATCAGGAAGCGTCCGAGGTTGGTTGCGTACCAGTCTTGCTTGGGCTGCAGACGGGCGGCTTCGCTGTAGCCGAAGAAAGCCGCCGCGCCGTCGCCGCGTTGATCGAAGAGTGTGCCTTCACGGCTAAAGACATCGGCGCGCGACGCGTTCAGATTCGTCCACACGATCAGTGCCGCGAGCGCGCCACCGACCGGGACGACACACGCCGAGAGGCGACGAATGTGGTGTGCCCGCTGGCCCGATGCGTGCCGAAACCGCCAGAGCGCATACCCGACGATCGCGACGAAGACGAACACGTAACAGAACGAGATGCGGTTTGCCGCGTGCGCGATCGCGACTTCAACCGGAGCTTGCGAACCGCTCGCGTCCCAGACCGTCAGCGTGAGAGCAAAGAGCACCGGTACCGCGGCGCTCAAGCCGCCGAGACTCAACAGGCGATTGATCCACGATCCGGTGCTCTCGGCTTCGCCAAACATGAGCGCGACACACGCGAGCCAAGCCAGCGCCGGTAGACTCCACGCGAGCGGCGCACTCGGAGTCACCGACGGTGACGGTGCCGAGAAGTTGAAGACCAATACGGCAACCGCCATCCCCGCGATTGGGGCGAGCATCACGGCGCTTGGGCGCCGGCCAGATTTCGCAGCCCGCGGCTGGTCATCGAGCCGACCGAGCGCGACCAACAGCGCCAAGTCGACCCAGCAGAACAGGCGAGTCGAGACCGTGGCGATGCCGAATTGAATTTCCACGAAGTGAGCCATGATCGATGCGAGCAGGCCGACGATCAGCACGTCGTTGGTGTGCGGCCGGTCGGTCGGCAGCGCACGCATGTGCAAGAGAACTACCGCGATGGTCGCGACGAAGATTCCGCCGGCCGCCGCCGGTGCGGAGAAGGCGAAATCACCGGTGATGAGATACGAAACACCGGCGCCAATCGCGGCGCCGATCGTGTTCGCTGCAACGAATCGCCGTCGCGCCTGCATCCGATCCACCACGCCAAGGCAGCGGAGCCCGTAGGCGAAGGCACCGACGAACATCGCCAGCTCCGCGAGACATCCCAGCACTCCGGTCGTGACTAGCGACTCGAAGACTTCGTTGTGCGTACGATCTGGCAAACTCTCGCCTTGGTAGATCGCGAGTTCGGGCGGAAAGAACGGGCCGTAGATGAGCGGCAAGGTTTCTGGGCCGTAGCCGAGGACGGCGCGTCGTGGATCGGAGCCGAGCAGCGCCACCGTCCCCCGCCAAATCAACTCGCGCACTCGGGTGCTCCCGCCGCGGTCTAGCGTAATGCTGGCGATCCGACCGACACCGCCAACCGACCGTGGATAGGGGATCAGCGTGGATTTGGGTCCGGGGCCGAGTGATCGAACCGCGACCAGGCATGCCACGACGGCGACGAGCGAGCCCGCCATTCCTATCTTCAGCATCCGCCACCGTCGCATCGCCGCGAAGAGCAGAAGGCTAAACGCCCACCCAGCGACGATTGCGACAAACGGGCCGCGGCTCTTCGAATAGGCGACGCCGAGGGCTTGCAGCGCCAACAGCATCAGATACAGGATCGCGCGCGCGCCGGCGGCGACTCGTTGGCTCCGGCGTTCGGGCACCGGCATCGTCCACTGCGTCAACCGCACCAACGTCAGCGGAATAATCATGACCATCAGGCCGGCGAAGAAGATCGGATTGCCGAGCGTTGCGACGACGCGATCGGTCACGTCGAACGTCCACACGATGGGATCGCGCCCGAGATACTGCACGACGCCGTAGAGAGCGGGTGCGACGCTCGCGAGGATCATCGCCGTGATGGCGCCCTCGATGCGGTCCCGTTGCTGCGCGAGCGCGACCACGCATCCGAAGACCACGATATAACTGCCCCACGTGTACGTGCCTTGGCCGCGTTCGTACGCTCCCATCCACGAAATGCGAGGCGCGACGCTGAAGGCGGTGGCGAGCGCATACGACGCGGTCAGTGCCATGGCCGGCCGGATGAGCGGCGTGCGCCACCACTCCCCGATCGCGGCGGCGGTCCGGCGCCACCCGACGTCGATGACGCCGAGCAGTCCGCCGCTCGCCATCAGCAGCGCCAACGAGCGGAGCAGCGGAATCTTGTCTTCCTCGAACACCCGGTGCGACGAAACGTTGAAGAACACCGGCACCAGCACGACCGCGCTCAACCAGCTCGCCTCGATCAGCGCAGCAACGCCGGTGGTGAGCTTGGTTCGCATGCGGTCACGTGAGCGCGAACGGTGCGCAGGTCACTGACGCATCGCCAGTTGCTTCTCCAACTGGTCGATGAAGGCCTTGAGTGGGTCGTCGTCCGGCGGCGCTGCCACATCGAGCGCGGCCTGCGCCTCTTCGAGCGCCTGTTCGAGCTGACCGGTCTCCTGATAGAGCAAGGCGAGATTGCGGTGGCTGATGAGATCGTCGGGATCGATTTCAAGTGCCGCGCGGCTCGCGATGATGGCCTCGTCGAACCGCTTGAGCCGGGTGAGAGCGAGTGCCTTGCCGCTCCACAACGCGAGGATCTGCGGTCGAAACTGGAGCGCGCGATTGTAGTCCGCAAGCGCCGCCTCATAGTTGCCGCGACTCATATAGAGTCCGGCCCGAATCCAGTTGGTGGTCGGATACAAGTCGTCGATCGCGAGCGAATGATCGAGCAATTCGAGGGCGCGGTCGGTCTGTTGGCGCTGGATGCAGAGCAACGCCCACTCGTTCCACAACGACGCGTTCTGTGGGCTGAGGTGAGTCGTGCGTTCGTGATACCGCTCGGCTTCCTCGAAGTGGCGCGTTCTCTCGGCCGGATCATCCTCGAGCGTCGCCCACAGATGATGCAGGCGGGCGAGATTGCGCGGGTTGTCGACGTTGAGCGGGCTGCGTTGATCGGCCAATTGCAAGGCCAGTTGCGCTTGTGTCAGATAGCCGCGGCGCGAATTCGCCGGCGCGGTGCGGGCGAGATCCATCAGGATGCTACCGAGACTGGTTGCATAACGTTCGGAGGTGGGTTGCAGTTCGAGCGCCTTCTCGGCAGCGATGCGAGCGTCCGTCGGCCGGTCGCTGTGCAGATAGGAATCGACCTGTTTGCTCACGATGTCGGCGCGCGACAGGTTGAGGTTCGTCCACACGATGATTGGCACCGTGGCGCACGTCAGGGCAGCGTATGCGAGCAGCCGGCGCCACGGCGTTCGAACGGTCACGGTCGAGTCGCCGCGGAAGCGAACGGAGACTGCGGTGAGGAGAGCGATCGCGACTCCGACGGCCGCGTAGACGAATGAGATCACGTGCGACATGTGCTGGGCGCCCGCGACGACTTGACCTTCGCGCGAGAAGTGGAGGGGCGGTCGCCATGCGAACCACCACACGTACGCCGCGAGAAACACTAGCCACGGGACGACGCTCCACACGATGTACGATCCAACTCGGCGCCAGCGCGACGGCGGTGCGTCCGGTGCCAGCGCAACCACCCCACCGAATAACCACGGAGCGATGAACATCGGCAGGACCGCCACGTGCTTGCTTGCGCTGAATCCCGGCCGGTAGAAGCCGAACGCCAACACGATCCAAATCAGGCTGACGATCAATGCGAGCGGTCGCGTCTCCAGCGCGACCGGCGGTTCTTCCGCCGAAGACTCACCGTGCGGTTGCACCACCACGAGCGCGACGTACACCCAAAAGAGCAGTCGCGTGAGGCTGACGGCAATCCCAAATTGGATTTCGACGAAATGGCCGACGATGGCCGCGAACAACGCGAGCGGCAACGGTTGATCTAGGCGGCGGTCGGAGTCGGCACGACTGCTCAGTGTCTTCAGCAGATAGAATGCGAGAGCGGCGATGATGCCGATCGGCACTCCCAAGCCACAAAAGCGAACGCTTCGCTCGATGGCGTAGGGCAAGACCGCCCCCAGGAGCGCGCCAACTGCAATCACAGCTAGCAGCTCGCGGCGCTGCTCGTTCGACGCGCATACTCCCGCCTGCGCCAGGACGGTGAGAAAGCACGCGACAAACAGCGCAAGCTCGACGCCGCAGCCGACGAGGCCGATGGTGGCGAGGGCGTCGAAGGTTTCGTTGTGGGCACGATCGGCACCGACGCGAAAGTCTTCGTAGTGCGACAGCAAGGGAGGATAGTACGGAAGGAAGGCTGTAAAAAACGTCTCGGGTCCGTACCCGATCAGCCGACGCGATGCCGGCGAGTCCGCCAATAGATTTGCGGTTCCACCCCAAATGATTGTGCGGACTTTGCCGGTGCCGGAGTCGGCGTTGACCAGCGCGGCGACTTGGGAAACGTAGGGCACGTTGTGGAGGCGGAGCGGATCGCGCGCGACACTCAAAATGAGCAGGACGAGTCCGCCGCCGATGGCAAGCGACAGAATGAATGCACTCAGCCAATTCGGCCCGCGTTGCCGCGCGATCAGGGCCGCGAAGAAGGTGAGTCCTACGGCTAAGCCGATCAACGGGCCGCGGCTATTGGAATATAGTAGCGCGATCACTTGCAGCGCCAGCACCAGTCCGTGCGTACCGAGGAGGACCACCGTGGACGAGTGGGTCCACCGTTGGCGGCGGCCGCGATTGAGCTGCTCAATGAAGCGCGCCGACGTCAGCGGCAGGACCATGATGAGGTACCCGCCAAGGAAGATGGCGTTGCCAGTGGTGCCGGTGGCACGCGCCCTCAAATTGGTCGCCCAGCGAATCGGATCGCCGCCGAAATGTTGTGCAACGGCATACGCTGCGACCGGCACACTGGCGAGGATGATGGTGGCGATGATCAACTCACGTTGTGATCGCTGTCGCACGAGCATGACCAGCGCGAAGAATATCGTGGTGTACGAGAGCCAGGTATACGTGCCCTGGGTGCGTTGGTATGAGCCGACAAGCGACGTCAGCGGTTCGATGCTGCAGACCGTTGCCAACACGTAGGCGACGGCGAGCGACGCCGCGATCGTCACGAGCGGCACTCGCCAAAGCGGACGATCGTTGATTGTCCAGCCGTCGCGCCCGCTTTCGATACCTCGAACAATCAGGCCGACCAGGACGAGCACCGCAATCGACCGGAAGAGCGGGATCTTGTCTTCTTCGAAGGTTCGAGCCGAATGCGTGTTGAAGAGGATCGGCACGATCACCAGGCTGGCGAGCCAGCCACTTTCGGTCAGCTTGCTTGCGACGATACCGATGCGCGAATTCATCGTAAAGGGCGCGTCAACTCACTACCACCGCTGCGAACAAAAAAAAGGGGCGCGGTGTACCGCGCCCCTTTTTGTGTCGCAAGGAACGAATGTCGACCGTACGCTCCGTCTCACTGCATCGATGCCTGACGCCGACGCAGCGTGTACAGACCCACCGCAACCAACGCAAGGCTCGCGGCCGTCAATCCCCAGGCCGACATCGCCGGGGCCTTGTTCGGCACCGGCCCGCAGGTGACCGGGATATTGTTGTCGATGACGACCGCGGAGTCCCCGGTGAGCGACATCGTTAGGTAGAACGGATTCGACGCACAGGTGAAGCTTGCCAGCCCCGTCATCGCACCGTTCAGCCCCGAGCCAATCTGCAGCGGGTTGGGCGTTGACGCGACGGGTCCGAGCGTTGAGCCCTGGGGCAGACAGGCTGTGCTCAACCTGCAACCAACCGGGGCGTCCGGGACCAACTGGAAGGTGGCAACTCCCGTTGGTGAGGTGAAGTTCGCCACGAAGCTGTAGCGCCCGGTTTCACCGGTCTCGGTGACCACGAGCGACGACAAATTTGAAGGCGCACAGCCCGAAATGCACGTCACGGTCACGTGTCCGCCGCCAACTAAGAATCCGCTGGTCTCGTTGTAGAAGTAGCCGTTGGGATCGGCGCTGCCGGCGCCGTTTGCGCCGTTACCGGGCGTGTCATTGCTATTGCAAATCCCGTCGCCGTCGGTGTCCCCGCCTCCCACCAGTTGGCAGTTGCTGTCGCAACAGGCTCTCGCGGTACCGTTCAAGGTTCCCTTGTCGCACTGTTCGCCCCCGCCGGATTCCACAATACCGTTGCCGCAAACGAAGACGGTCGCGGGGTCAGTTACGGTGTCAGTGATCGATCCGGTCATTGCCGTCCACGTCGCGACGTTGGTGATCGACTGCGTGATCAGGGTGCTCGGCGACGTCGCCATTTGCGTCTGTCCCGGCAGCGGCGGAACGGGGTTGATTGAAATCGTCCCGAGAACGCTATCCTCGAGCGAGTGCGTGCTGTACGTCACGGGCCCGTTGTTGGTGAGCTGGTAGCAATACTTCACGTTCGTACTGGGGGGAACGTCGAGTGGGTCGACACCCGGACACACCCCGGTTTCCGTAATGACCGTCTTCACGACAGTGAGGCCGTCGGACGCATTCACCGGCGCTGTCAGCCCAAGCTGGAGCAGGGCCACCGTCCCAACGCAAACGCCAAGACATCTGGAAGTTTGTCGCATTACCCCATCCTTCATCACTGTGAGCTGTTTCTTATATCCCGGGGTTGCTTGGTGTCAACTAAAAATGACGAAAAAATGCACCACAGTCAGCACCCATTCGACGTGTCGCGCCATAGCCGCCGTGTACTATCCAGACTATAAGGGCGCGGCCCTGGCGGACTCGAGAATGGCTTTGCTCGCGATTGGATGTGTCGCCCTAGTGTTCTCGGGCGTGACGACGCCGATGGTGATCTGGCTGGCGCGTCGCTTAGGTGCGTTGGATCGTCCGGCGGGTTACAAGGCGCACGCGCAACCGACCCCGTTGCTCGGTGGATTGGTGATCGCACTGGGACTGGTTGGGGGCCTTCTCTGGCGCTTCCCGGCGGGTGGTCCCATCGGGCTGGTAGGTTTGTCGGCACTCGCCTCTGGGTCCGCGATCATCCTGCTTGCCGGTTTGCTGGATGACGTCCGCGGGCTGGCACCGGGACACAAGTTCGTCTGGCAGGTGGCGGCCGCGGGTGCGGCCGGTCTCTCGATGGCGCTGCTGGGCGTGCGTCTCTCGCTCTTTCTGCCGTGGCCCCCGGTCGAAATCATTCTGCTCACGGTTCTGTGGGTCGTCGGCATCACCAATGCCGTCAACTTTCTCGACAACATGAACGGCCTGTGCGCCGGGCTCGGCGCCGTGGCGGCGTGCTCGCTAGCCGCGATCAATCTGCGCTCGGGCGAGCACACCGTTGCCGTGGTGTCTGCTGCCTTGGCGGGATCATGTCTGGGATTCTTACCGTACAATTGGCCACGCGCACGCATCTTTCTCGGCGATGCGGGGGCCATGCTGATCGGGTTTCTGCTGGCCGCTCTGTCGGTGATGGGCGTGTACACCCGCGGCGCGCACGTGCCGGTTCTGGCCGTGTTCACGCCGCTGTTCGTCCTCGGCATACCGGTACTCGACTCCGTGTTGGTGGTCCTGTTGCGCTTGCGGATCGGTCATCCACCCTGGGTCGGAGATCGCCGGCACATCAGTCATCGGCTCGTGCAACGCGGTATGCACCCGGCAGCCGCCGTGGCGACCCTGTGGGCGGCGGGCGCGGCGTGCGGATTGGCGGCGTTGCTGTTGCCGACCGTGGGCGCGGAAGAAGCGCCGCTGCTGCTGGCCCTGCTGTTCTGCGCCCTCGGCGCGCTCGCCGCCGCGGCCGGCACGCGCGGTCTGTCGTAACCGGCCGGCGAGTCAGATCGTCATCGATCGATACACAGCCAGCGTTCTTCGCGCCGCGTCGGTCCAAGAGAATTGTATTGCGCGGTGGCGACCGCGTTCGGCAAGGTCCGCTCGCAGCGTCGCGTCACGCAGCACGCACTCGATCGTGGCGGCGATCGCGTCGCGGTCGCGTGGGTCGAATCGGCGCGCACCGTCGGCGGCGATCTCCGTCAAAGCGGGCGTATCGGCGCACGCGACCGGAACGCCGCAGGCCATGGCTTCGATCACCGGTAGACCGAATCCTTCATATTCGGACGGGAACACGAACAGCAACGCTCCAGTGTACAGCGCGGCGACGTCGGCCGCGGCGACCGGCCCGAGAAAGCGTACCGAATCGTTCATCCCAAGCTCGATGACGCGCTGACGTGCCTCTGGATACCGGCGGTCCCAGCTCCCGGCGATCACCAGCACTTCCGGCCGCGGTTGCACCCGCGCCCACGCCTCGACCAGTCGAACGAGGTTCTTGTGCGGTTTGTTTGCACCGAAATAGAGTACATACCGCTCAGGCAACGACAGCCGAGTGCGCAACGATGCGACCGCCGTCTCCGGCTGTGGGGTCATTTCCGGGTCTGCCGCCTCGTGGATGACAACAAGGCGTTCGGCGGGCACGCCGACGAACTCCGTGAGGTCGCTCGCGGTTGTGGCCGAAACCGCAATCACGAGCCGGGCTGCGCGCACTGCCAACCGAATCGCGGCTTGGAAGATGAATCGATCGCGCGGACCAAAGTAGTGGGGGAAGCGCAATGGGATCACGTCGTGAACGGTCACGACGCTCGGAACGCCCGACCGCACCGGCATCAAGTAGTACGGACTGTGATAGGTGTGAATTCCAAGCCGGCGCAGGAGTCGCGGGATGTGCCACTGCTGGCGCAGGTCAAACGGCGAAATCGGTGCGTCGACCAATTGGAGACCGGCTTCGGTGAGGCGATGCAGCTTCCAGGAATCGCCGGGGGCCGCGTCGTGCAAGACGATCAGTCGTTCCGATGGGTCGAGACATGGCGCCAGTGCACGGGCGAGATTGAACACGTAGCGCCCGACACCGGGGAAATGATCTCGGGCCGTGCGTGCGTCGAGGCAGAACGTCATCGGACTTGCTCGTACACGTCGCGGACCTCGCTCGCCATCCGGCGAGCGCAGAGTGTCGCTTCCGCATGCGCCCGCGCCGCGGCGCGCCGAGCCGGCGCGTGCGCCGGAGCGAGACACCACTCGAGTGCCTCGGCGAGCGCATCCGGATCGCCGGGTCGCACCACGCGGCCGGACACGCCGTCCGCCACCGTGTGCGCCGTGCCCGTGCCCACCTCGGTGGTAACCGCCGGCAGGCCACACGCCTGCGCCTCGGCGATGGAGAGGCCAAATGCTTCGGCGCGCGAGGTCGACGGCAGCACCGCGGCGTCTGCGGTTTGCAATACGCGGATGAGCGGGTCGTCCCCGAGGGCGCCCAGCAGGTGTGCCCGCGCGCGACAGCCGTGCGCCTGCAGCGCGGCTTCCAAGCTCGGACGCTCCGGTCCGTCTCCCACCACGATCAATTGCGCGTGCGGCAGCCGCGCCAACGCCGCGGCCAATACCGGCAGCCCCTTGTAGTGACGCAGTTGTCCGACGAAAACGATGCGCGGGTGCGCAATCGATGGCAGTGGGTCCGGCGCGGTGGGGTCGGGACGGAAGCGATCGAGATCGACACCAAAGCGAATCAGTTGTACGCGCTCGCGATGCGTGGCCAAGACCGGCGCCGCGCGCATGAACTCGCCGCTGATCAGAATGCGCCGAGCAGCTCGCAGAACGGCCTGCGTCAGCGGGGTGAGCAGACGCGCCAACACCGGATAGCGCACGACCTCACAGTGAGCCGTGACGACTAGCGGCCGTCCGCGCCCGCCGAGCACCCACGCGATCTCGTTCGGCGGCCACGGGAAATGCAAGTGGATGATCTCCGCGTCGCTTCGTCGTAGCGCGGGCGGAAGTCCCGGTGGAACCGGAGTCGACGCGAGGGTCACCGGCGCGGAACAGCGATGAACGCGGACGCCGTTGCGCTCCTCGGTTGCCGGCGCGCCGACCGGTCGGGTGCACAAGACCTCCGGTCGAAGACCTTGTTGCGCGAGTAGCCGGGTCAGCACGTCGATGTGGCCTTCGATGCCACCGCGCTCCGGCGGATACCCCTTGTACACATGGACAATTCGCAACCCGTCCGACATGGTTCTGACCGCGCTCACTGGCGTTGCCTTGCTTAGCTGAGCCGCGCGCGGCTGCAAACCGATCGCGGCGGGTTTATGACTCGTGACGACGGCGTGTTGCGGACGCGAGCGAAGTCTGGTGGTGTTGACAACGCAATTTCGAAAGCGCGATCGTGAGTGCCGTCCCGATTCTCTTCGTCGATCACGCCGCCGCTCTCGGCGGGGCGCAGTATTGTTTGCTCTTGCTGCTCGAGTATCTCGACCGCCGTCGTTTCGCGCCGCGATTGGCGACCCAGCCGGGAGCGCTCGCGGAGGAAGCGGCGCGCTTGCAGGTGCCGATCGACTACGTGGCGCTCACGCGCTTGCGCCATCAATTGCCCGCGCCGGCGCGGGTCGTGCGCGCGACCGCCGTGCTGCGCCGCATCATTCTGCGCGAACAGATTGCACTGGTCCACCACAACACGATGCGCGCGAGCGTGGCCGCGACGTTGGCCGCGGGCCTGACCCGTCGCCCGGTTGTGTGGCACGTGCACGACATCTTCCGTCGCGGTGTGTATGCACGATGGATGTGTCGTCGGTCGAGCGCAGCGATCGCGGTGTCCGCGGCTGCGGCGCGCCCGCTGCCGTGTCACCACAAGGTGCACGTCATCCCCAACGGAGTTCGACTCGAAGATTTTTCCGCTGATCGTCACGAGGAGGCGGCGGAATTGCGGGCGCAGTGGGGCGTGCCACCGCAGGCGCCATTGGTCGCGCAGATCGCGCGACTCCAGCCGTGGAAGGGCCAGCGCGACGTCATTGCCGCGGCCGAGATGCTCTTGCGCCGCCGATCCGACCTGTACTTCGTACTGGTCGGTGGAGACATCTTCGACGACGCGCGATCGTATGCGGAGCGGCTGCGGAGCGTGGCCGGGCGCAGCGAATTTTCGCGGCGCATTGTTTTCGCGGGCCAGCGCACGGATATCCCGGTGGTGTTGCAGGCGGTCGATGTGCTGGTGCACGCCAGCATCGACGAGCCGTTCGGACGCGTGTTGATCGAGGCGGGCGCGGCCGGCGTCCCCGTCGTAGCGTACGACGGCGGTGGCGTGGCCGAAATCGTCGAGCACGAGCGGACCGGTCTGCTCGTGCCGGCTCACGACCAGCGCGAACTGGCCGCGGCGCTCGCGCGCGTGCTCGATGCGCCGGAGCGCGCGCACGCGATGGGCGCCGCGGCGCGCGCCCGCGTGCGCGATCAGTTTGACGCTCGCCAACTGACGCGCGAGATCGAGTCCGTGTTCGACGCGGCACTGACGGCCTGACCGTGCGCTGCTCGATCCTCATCGCTACCTACAACCGACAGGCGTCGCTTCGTCGCTGCCTCTCGGCGTTGGCGATGCAGGAGTATCGGGACTACGAGATCATCGTTGCCGACGACGGTTCCACCGACGGCACCGCGGAGATGATGCAGCGCGAGTTTCCTCAGCACCGTGTTGTTTGCCTCGACGTCAACGGCGGCGGTCCGAGCGCGCGCAATCGCGTGGTGCCGTTAGCGCAGGGCGAAATCCTGGTGTGCATCGACGACGACTGTCTCGCGCCGCCGCATTGGTTGGGCACCTATGTCGCGCACTTCGCCGATCCGCGCATCGGAGCAGCCGGCGGCCCCTTGGTGACGGCGTCGCCGAGTTTCTGCGACAAGTATTACGCCGCACACTACCGTGAGGAATTCGAAGTGCTGCGGCGCTTCGAACGAGTCACCGGTTGGGAGCGGTTGGTCAACGGCAACATGGCCGTGCCGCGTCGCGTAATCGAGCAGGTCGGAGCGTTCGATCACCGGATGCGGCGTGGCGCCGACGCCGATCTTGTCCGGCGGATTCTGCGTGCCGGCTATACCGTGGTCGCCGATCCCGCGCTCGGTGTGCGGCACCTGAAGACGTACACGCTGGGATCGTTTCTATATGAACGCTTCTACAAGTCGTGCGGCTCGCTCCTCACCGACGTGAAGGAGGGCAGCCTGTGCGCGCGACGCTTTGTCCCGTTTCCAAACCCGGCGGGCACCTGGCGTCACTGGCGGAATTTCCGTGTGATGTACGGCGTCACGCCGCCCGCGTTCGTCGCGTTCGCGATCCTGACCGTAGTCACTCGGTGGATCGAAGTTGCCGGACGTGCCTACTACTATGTGACCATCGGGCGCACGTTCGATCGCGGCCGCTGATGCCGCGCTCAGGCTTCGCCCGATCGCGTGCAGGCCGCGATCGGACGGCCGTCCACGTCAGGCAGGTGGACCCCGAGCAGTGCGGTGAGTGTCGGCGCGAGATCCATGATCGACACCGGCTCGGCCAGTTGTTCCGGCGCCAGGTGTGGCCCCTGGGCGACGAACAGCCCCTGGCGCGTGTGATGTCCCGATCGCGGGTGCTCGAACGGCACGCGAATCGTCCGGAGCTTCGCCGACGACACCGCGTTGAGCGGTGCGGCGGTGTTCCACTCGATCAGCAGATCCGGCAGGTCGTCGAAGTACGGACCCTGATAGAGATCGCGGGTGCGGCGGACACTGAGCACGGCGGCCAGGCCGGTGTCGACGTTGACGAGGTCGAGAAAATCCTGCGCCAGCGTGTCGCAGAAGCGCTCCAAGTCGGCACCGGCTTTAATGCAGCCTTCTGGTTCGCGCCCCGCCACGTTGACCCGAATGGCACCCCAGACTTCGCCGTTGGGAACATTGAAGCACGTGCTGCGGCGGTCGAGCGGCGGCCACAAGCGATCGACGACCCGCTTCTGCCGCGGCGCGAGACGTAGTCGCCAATCGATCGGAACCTTTCGCCAGCCCCACCGGAGTATCTGCCACAGCCAGTGGGGCGGCGTCGGCGGCGGTGTGTGGCCAAGCCCGTGGAGGATCGCATCGAGCAGGTGTGCGCCGTTGTAGTAGGGTCCCATGCCGTGACTGGCGATGACGAACGCGGTGGTTTGCGGACCGGCACGTTCGAGGAGAGCGGCAACGGCGGAGTCCAGCGCTTGATAGACGTCGAGCATCGGATCGCCGAGTTGGCGAGCCAGCGCCGCATCATGTCGCGGATGCATCGGATCATGCAGGGACCAACATTGGTGACCGATACAGTGGGCTTCGGTGAAGACCGCAAAGAACAGATCCCACGCTTCGTAGTCCAGCAGTTCGCGACACAGCTCGATCTTCGTGCGGACGCGTGCAATCAGTTGGTCCCGGAATCGCCGAAACTCTTCGGTGCTGTCCAACCGCCAATGATCGCAGAGCCCGATCGGATCGGTTCCGAAGTCCTGCCGGATGGCATCCGCGAGTGTCGGTGGCCACGTGCAGAAGCCCGTGTTGGCGGCGTGCGCGGTCCAGTCGAGCACGTGCACTCCATTCATCCGTGCCAGCGGGACGTACGGCACATCGATGATGGCCGAGCGCCGGCCGGCTCGATTGAGTGCCTCCCAAAACGCCTCGCGGCGAAGATGCGTCGGCAAGAAGCGGTAGGTGTTGTAGGTTCGCGGCCGGATCTGGCGTTCGCTATGACGCGCGTGACGCGCCGGCGACACCGCTGTCACCAACGATTCCCACGCCGCCGTCGCGTGAATGCCCAATGGACCGAGGACGCGACCGCTCACACCCTCTGCCAACAAGCGCTGAAACGTCGGCAGCAGCCCGTCCTTCGCCCACCGTTCGATCAGTCCCTGGTCGGCGGCGTCGAGACCGATCACCAGTACTGCTGGATGCTGACTCATATCGCCGCGCGCATCGTTACCGGCATTGTGCACGAAGGGGAGAGCATGGGCCACCCGACGCGATGGCCGCTACCCTCGATCCGCGCGCGACCGCATCAGACGCGACGCGAACGACTCGCCATCGATTGCGCTCAGGTTGACGTCCAACAGCGACGCGAACGTGGGGGCGAAATCCATCACCGAAACGGTGGACGCCATTTCGCCGGCGCCGCAGCCCGGACCGTACGCGAAGAAGCAACCATGTGGCAGATGATCACCCGTGCGGCCGGGGAGGTGTTCGCTGCGTAGCGTGCCGATTCGATCGGAGGTGAGGGCGCGCAACGGTTGATCGCGATTCCACTCGACCAACAGGTCGGGAAAATCGCCGACGCGCGGGCCGTGGTAGAAGTCGGCGCTGCGGAGAACCGCGCGCACGGCCAGAACGCCGGTGTCGACATCGGTGATCCGGTGCAGCTCATCGATCACGCGTTGACAAAAGGTGTCATACTCGACGCCGGGTCGAATTCGACCACGCGGCTCCCGGCCGATGACGTTCAGGCGAATGCCGCCGTAGATGTCGTTGTTGGGGATCGCGAAGCACTTCCGAGTGGAGTCGATGCGGTCGGCATCGGCGACCAGACGATTGATCACGCGATCGCGCAGCGGCCGCAACGCGGCTCGCACAAAACCGGGCGTGCGCTGCCACAGCGGGAGGACCTGCGTCGCCAGGCGATCGGGTTTGGGGCGACGTGATCGACCCTCCAAGCGCAGGAGCACATCGTCGAGTAGTCCTGATGCGTCACCATGTCGACTCATGCCGTGACTCGACACCACGAAGACGACCGTGTCGGAGTCGATTGATTCGAGCACGCGGCCGACCGCGGCGTCGAGCGCGATGTAGATGTCCCGCAGCGGGTTGCCCATTCGGTCTGCAATGGCCGGATCGTACCGAGAGCAACCGGGATCGTGTAGATGCCAGAACTGGTGTCCGGCGCAATGGGCTTCGCTGAAAACCGTGAGCAGCAGCTCCCACCGCGCTTGCTTAAGCATCCAGCGCGACAGCTCGGTTTTGCGCGCGACCTGCGCCAGCAGCGTATCGCGCAGCGCCAGACATTGTTCGACCGACTGATTGTGGCCGTCGCAGGTGCGGAGCAACGGCGGTCCGAAGCGGTCGATCAATTCGCGGCCGAACGGAGCCGGCCACGTTTGCAACCCGCTCGGCTCCGCGTCGTGGGTCGCCCAGTCGACGACTTGAATGCCGTTGAGTGGCGTGACCGTGGTTTTCGGTACATCGATGACGGCCACTCGGCGTCCGGCCTTGCTCAGCGCGACCCAGAACGGTTCGACAGCCACGTGCGACGCGCCGGCGCGCTCGATGCGATAGGTGCCCGGGCGAAGTTGGCGATAGCAGTAGCGGCCGTGACGGGCCGGCGACGCGCCGGTGTAGAACGACGGCCAGACCGCGCCCACATACAACCCCGGCGGAGTGCTCGTCACGCCCCAGATCGATCGCTGGAACAGCGAGCGGAATGTCGGCAACACGCCGGCGGCCGACCACCGGCGCACCAGATCTTTATCGAGGGCATCGAGCGCGATGCACACAATCTGTGCGGAACGATTCATCGAGCTATGGTTGCGGCGGGATTCGTCGGCGCAACCAGTCGCGCACCGTCCGTTCGGCCCCCGCCGGTCGACCGGCAGCGATCCACAGCAGCGTGACGGCGACGGTGAATGCGGCGATTCCGCCGACGACCTGCGCGGCGAGGCTCGCAAGACTGGGATTGACCCACCGCGAGGCAACGACCTCGACGATCATGGCCATGAACCCGCTTGCGATCACCGGTCGCCACAACACCGTCGCGATTTGCCGCATCGTGACCGAGGACACCGCGATCAAGGCGAGGAACAAGCTGGGCGCCACCAGGATTGCCGCGACCAACTTCGCGGTCGCCATCATGACCAGGTCACGACTCTGCACGGCGAGCAACAGAATCGGAACGTACACCACCAGTTGAAGGTAGATGATGCCGCTGAGTCGGCGCATCCGGCCTTGCACAATCAACACATTGGCGACCGACCCGGTGAGCGTGTTGATGCACGTGTAGAGCGCCAGCCATTGTGCGGTCGCCACCGCCGGTATCCACCGCGGGCCCAGCACCACGGGGAAAAACGTCGGCGCAATCGCCGCCACGCCGACTTGGCTGGCGATCACCAGCATCGCCAGCATGGCGAGCGAGTCGACGAAGCCCCGACTCAACCGCTCGGGCTCCTTCGCCAGCTTGGCATAGCTCGGTAGCAGCGCGCTCGACACCGGACCGACGATTTCAGCGACCGCCAGTCCCGCCGCGCTGCCGGCCATGGAATAGATTCCCAATGACGCGGCGTCGAAGAAGCGCCCGACGAGGAACGAATCAACGCTGTTGCGCAGCAACCGTCCGGTGTTCTGCACCGGAATCCATTGCGAGAATTCCCACAGCTCGCGCACCGCCGTCCAATTTGGCCGCGGGCGGTAGGGGTGAGCGGCGTAGGTCCCCGCCATCCACACGACTCGTTCGACGACGAAGCCGGCAATCAGGGCCCAGTAGTTGTGGAGCAGCAGCGCTCCAGCGATCGTGACCGCCAACGTCGCGAGGGTGGTCGTCGCGCTGAGAGCGAACTCCTTGGCGAACGCCAGTTCCTTGCGGAAGGTCACGATCCCGATGTTCTCGAAGGCCCACAACAGGCCGGACAACGCGGCGATGCGCACCGCCGGAATCACGCGCGCATCATTGAAGTACCAACCGGCCAGCGGCGCGCCGATCAGCAAACCGGCCATCACGGCCAAACGGTGGACCGCGCGCAAGGTCCACGCCGAGTCGAAGAGCGCACGATCCGTATCCGCGCGTCGAACCAAGGCGACGTCGACATCCAAACTGGTCGGTACCTCGATGGCCCGAATGACCAGCATCGCCATCCCGAAGAGACCGAAGTCGGCGGGCGCGAGCAGGCGAGCCAGAATCACGGTGCGCACCAGGCTCAACCCGCGCAACGCCCAGCGCAGCGCGACAAGCCATAACGAACCTTCGATGATGCGTTGTCGCAGCCAACCGGGCGGGGGCGGGGCGACCCCGGTCTCGTTGATGGGTGGGACGGGCGACGTCATCCCGCTCGTCAGAGGCGCGCGCGTTCGTACTCGATGACGCGAGCGATGATGCCGTCGAGCGAGGTCTTCGGTGTGAACCCGATCAACGCACGGATGCGGCGCAAATCGGGAATGCGCCGCATCATGTCTTCGAACTGTTCATCCCACGCTTGATCGTAGGGGATGTGCACGATCTCCGATCGGCTGTGCGCCAACCGGCGCACCCGTTCGGCCAACTCGCCGATCGTAACTTCTTCATCGCTCCCGATGTTGAACACGCCGCCGACGCCGGCCGAGTTGTCGATCAGCGCGATCAACGCTCCGACCACGTCGTTCACGTCGCAGAAGCAGCGCCGCTGCGTGCCGTCGCCGTACACGGTGATCGGCTGATTGGCGAGCGCTTGCCGCACGAAGGTCGGCAACACCATGCCGTAGCGACCGGTCTGGCGCGGACCCGCGGTGTTGAACAGTCGGACCACGATCGCGCGCAATCGCCGCTCCCGCGCGTACGCGAGCGCGAGAAATTCATCGAGCGCCTTGCTGCACGCGTATGACCAGCGCCCGGTCTTGGTGTTGCCGAGTACCAAATCGTCGTCCTCGCAGAACGGTACCCGAGCGCCTTTGCCGTAGACCTCCGACGACGAGGTGATCAGCAGCGGCGTGTCGTGCACGCTCGCCAACTCGAGCACCAACTCGGTGCCTTTGACGTTGGTTTCAATCGTCCGCACCGGGCTCTCGACGATCAACCGCACGCCCACGGCGGCGGCAAGATGGAAGACGGCGTCGGCGCGCGCGATCAGTTCCGCCAGCCGGGATCGATTCAGCACCGAATCGGTCACGCACTCGAAGTGCGGGTGGCCGTTGAGGTGGGCCACGTTGCCCGGCTGGCCGGTCGAGAAGTCGTCAAGTGCGATGACCCGGTGTCCGGCTGCCAGCAGTGCATCGCTCAGATGGCTGCCGATGAATCCGCAGCCACCGGTGATCAGAAAGGTCCTCACCCCAGCAACCCGGGCCGGCCAAGTCCAAGATCACATCGCGGCATCACGGCTACGCTTATCGGTGAACGCGTGGGTCTGTCAAAACTCTCGATGCCGCTTTGTTCGCGCCGGCGGAATCGACTACTACCGCTGACGCCATGCGCGTTTTGATGGTGCACCCGCGGCTCAATCCACCCGGCGGCGGGCGAGCCGTTGGAGCGTGGACGTTACAGGCATTGCGCGAGCGCCATCACGTCGATGTGCTGACCTGGGACCCAGTCGACGTCGCCGCCATCAACCGTCACTTTGGCACGTCGCTGCGCGCGGGTGATTTCGGCCGCGTGGAAGTTGCGCCGGTGCTGCGTCGACTCTTTCCGGCTGGTGCGCTGGATCTCTGGACGCGCAACTACCTTTTCCGCATCGCGCAGCGACGGCGAGCGCACTACGACGTCCTGCTGAGCACCCAGAACGAAGCCGACTTTGGCGCTCGCGGGATTCAATACATTCACTTTCCGTTGTTTCACGATCCGCGCATCAATCCGCGCGTGACGCGATTGTACGGGCCGGTTGAAACCGCATGGTACCACCGCTCGCCGGCGCTGATGCGTTGGTACTTTCGCGCGTGCGGCATCGGCGCGTGGTTCTCGCTGTCGCGACTGCGCGACAACCTCACGCTGGTGAACTCCGACTGGACGGGACGGGTGGTGGCCGAAACGCACGGGGTCGCCGCCGCAACGCTGTATCCGCCGGTGCGCAACGACTTTCCCGAGGTCGCGTGGGCAGACCGCGAGCACGGGTTCGTCTGCGTCGGACGGATCGCACCGGAGAAGCGTATTCCGATGCTCGTCGAGATTCTCGCAGCGGTACGCCGGCGCGGCCACGACATTCACTTGCACATCGTCGGTCCGCCCGCCGACCGCGAGCATCTCCGTGTGGTGCAGTGTCTCCAGCGCGAGCACGCATCGTGGGTGGCGCTCGAATTGAACCCTTCGCACGACGCACTCGATCAATTGCTGTCGTGTCATCAGTACGGCATTCACGGTCGATCCCCGGAGCATTTCGGCATTGCCGTCGGCGAGATGGTCAATGCCGGATGCATCGTGTTTGTTCCCGACGACGGCGGACAGGTCGAGATCATCGGCGGCCGCGCCGAGTTGATTTATGGTTCGCCCGACGAGGCGGTCGAGAAAATCGACGCCGTCCTACGCGCTGCGGACCGCCAGGCGGCGTTGCGCAGTTATCTTGCCACTCGTCGGGGGCGCTTTTCCGCCGACGAATTCATGCGTCAGATACGTGAGACCATCGAGCACTTCTCGGGGTGAACATCAGTCGGTCTATGCCCCTGTCGTCCCGCGCCGTCCTCCAATTGCTGTCGGCGGCACCGCACGCTGTGCCCCTAAGAGCGCTTGCAATTTCTGACTCGCCAACTCCGTTAGCGCGGCCCGTTGCGGCTTCGACGTGCCGCCGAGCGGCACGTCGCCGCGCCCGATGAACACGTAGTGCTCCGGCCGCTTGTAGTGCGACAGCGCGTCCGCGGCGAGCGCACGGAGCTGCGCCGCGATCGCGGCGTGGTCGTCTGACTTCGCGACGATCACAGCGACCAGGTCATGTTCCAACGCATCGGCCGGCAGACCGACGACATACACCGCTTCAACCGCCGCGTGGGTTGCCAACACGTTTTCGACTTCCATCGGCGAGACGTTGATCCCCTTCACGCGCAACAAATCCTTGGTGCGGCCGATGAAATGAAAGGTGTCGTCGGCATCGATGCGGCCGAGATCACCGGTTGCGAACCACCGATCAGGGGTCAGGCCCGCGCTCGGCGGTTGCTTGTAATATCCGCTGAACAAGCCGGGACCGCGGGTGTGGATCTCGCCGATTTGACCTGGCGGAAGCACTGCTCCGCCGGAGTCGACGATTCGCATCTCAACCCCCGGCACCGGACGGCCGAGCTGCGTGCGGCGTGCGTCGGCGGGATCGTTCCAACTGAGCGCTGTGACGTAGCCGGACATCTCGGTCATGCCGTAGCCGGTGATGAAGCGTGCGTCCCGCGCGAGCGTGTCGCCGAACCATTCGATGCGCCCGCCGCCCCGATGAACCCGTGCCAGCAACTCCGGCGTGAAGTCCGGATGCGCCAACACCGTACCCACCTGCGGCGGGCGCCAGTGGACTGCGGTGATCCGATGGCGCTGCAACATTGCGATCACGGCGTCGGTCGTAAAGGTCTCGACGAGATGCAATGCGCAACCGGTGGCGAGCGTGGGCAGCGCGCGAATCACCAGTCCGGCGACCCAGAACAACGGCAAGCTCGAAAGCAGCGCATCGGCGCTGGTGAGCCCGGTTCGTTCGGCCGTCGGCAGCACCGTGGCGAGGATCGCGCGATGGCTCAGCATCACGCCCTTCGGCTGTCCGGTCGTCCCCGAGGTGTAGAGGATGCACGCGATCGAGTCTGAACCTGCCCCCTCGTGACGGTGCGCCGTCGAACCAGCGGCAAGAAACTCCGCCGCCGATCGGTGCGCCGTCCGTCGATCCCCGAGTACCACGATCGTCTGCAACTGCGGCAGCGGTGGCAGCCGCTGCAGCATGGCGAGATAGTCGTGCGATCGGACGGCCGGGTGCACCACCAACGCGTTGACATCCGCGTGCGCCAAGATCTCCCCGAGTTCGCGCGCGGTAACGAAGGTGGAGATGGGGACGAGGGTGGCCGCTGCGCGCCACGCGCCGAAGGCCACTGCGAGCCACCCCGGACTGTTGCCGGCGAGCAGGCCGACGTGGCTGCCAGCACCAAATCCGGCCGCGACGAATGCTCGTGCCCACTCGTCCGCCGCGCGATCGAGAGCCGCGAAGGTGAGCGCGTCGCGCTCACCGACGACCGCGGGGCGATCGGCACATGTCGCCGCCAGTCCGTCCAAGAAATCACTGAGGTTCGAACATTCGGCCGTCATGCGGAACTGGGTTTACGTCAGAGCGCTCGCCGGCGGCAAGATGCGCCGCGGGAAGCCGCGGGCGTTGGCGATTGACAACCGCATCGCGGATTCGTACTTGCGTCAAGCGTTTTGGAGTCCACACGATTTTCTCAGCTGCGCACGAAGCGGCCCTCGCAGTTGCGGTTCTCGCCTTGCAGGCGTTGGTGTTCGGGGCGTGGTGGGACGTGGTCTCTCGGGCTTTGCCCGACCGCAGCGCCGGCGACGCGCTGCTGCATTCGTGGATACTGTACTTTTCACAAATTACCGCGCTGTCGCTGCTGCTCGGATGGACTGGGCAGCTCACGCGCGCCGCGTTGCTGGCGAGCAACATCCTCTGGTCGGCGGCCCTTTTGATTGTTGCGCGGCGTCGCTTTCCCGCGCCGTCACGTTCGTTCACGCGCTTCAGGCGACTGCGCATCCCGATCGGAACCGGACTGGTCGCTGCCTGCAACGTGACGCTCACGATACTGAGCGTACTGTTAGTGGCGTTGGTGATCCTGCGGGGGGCGCGGGCGGGCCCGTCGACGTACGACGAACTAGCGTACCACTTGCCGATGGTGGCGTTGATGAGACAGCGGCACAACCTGGCGCTTGCCAGCAGCAACTTCATCATCGACGGCTATCCGAAGAACGTCGAGCTGTGGTTCCACTGGATTCTGACCTGCTTCGGGAGCGATCGATGGGTGGACATCGCGCAACTGCCGTTTCTGCTGCTCGGTATGAACGCCGTGTATTGCCTGGCGCGACGAACGGGCTCGACGTGGTCGGCGAGCGCGGCCGGCGCGCTCTTGTTGCCGTTCGCGCCCGTGGTCATCGCCCAGGTCACGACCGCATACACTGACGTAGCCGTCTCCGCACTGCTGCTCGCGGCCATCGCGTTGTTGGCGATCATGCACGCCGAATGCGTGGCAATCTCGGTGATGACCTTCTCGTGCGCGACCGGACTGTTGCTCGGAACCAAGTACTCGGGCGTCAACTTCGCGGCGATCTTGTTGATCCCGGCCGCGGTGTTGATCGTGCGAAGAAGCGCGACGCGGCGACAAGGAGCGATCGCGGTGGCGCTCGGGCTCGGGACGGTGTTTGCGCTCGGCGGCTCCACCTACGTGTGGAATTGGCTGACGCACGCCAATCCGGTCTTTCCATACCGGCTGTCGTTGGGCACCGTCACATGGCCGGGTCCCTGGGACAGCACGAAGGTCTATGGTGCCGCCGAAGCGCAGCAGTTCTCGTTGCTCACGCGGCTCTGGTACTCCTGGGGTGCCGTCGAAGTAGCGAAGCACAGCACGCTCTTCGGCGGTTTCGGTTTCACCTGGCCGCTGTTGTTGGGGCTGACCGTGATCTCGGTGGCGCTGGCGATTCGTTCGATGGAGATTCGGCGAATCGCCTTGGTCGTTCTTGTGGTCGTTGTGTTTGCGGCCACTCCGCTGAACTTCCGCGTTCGGTTCACCATTTACTTGCTTGGGTTGGGATGCGTCGCCTTCGCTCACGTGCTCGATGAGACGGCGCGCGCACCGCGCGGGCACGTGATGTTGATCGCGGCCGTCATCTGGGTGGCGAGCTACTCGCTGTATCAAGTCTGGCCCGAACGTTTCGCCCCCCTGTTCGGACCGCACGCGCACCGCCACGCAACCCTCGCGCGGTGCCCGAAATCGGTCGTGGCGCCGTTCGGCCGCGCCTATCGTTGGGTACGCGCCCACGCCGCAGACGGATCGCTCGTCTACACATTCCGGGGCAGCCACCCGCAATTTCTCTATTGTCTGTGGAACCGCAGCCTCAGCAATCGCGTCAAGATCGCCGATCCCGTCAACGAGGTCGCGTTTCTCGATCTGCTCAACGCGCCCACGCCGGTGATCGTGTTCATGCCCCACGACACGCGCGCCTATCGCTTCTATCGCCGCCATGCCGACCGATTCGTCGAGGGGTTCGTCGATGGCGATGCGACCGTGGCCGTTGCTCGCTGAGTGCGACCCGTCGCATCGCTGCCTCCGCTCGATTTGCGCTTGCATCACCGCCTGACCAACGATAATCGTGCGCGGTCAGTTCGTGATCCGTTGATGTCGGCTGCCGCGAAGTCCAGCGAAGTTGTCCCGTTCGGTATCAAGCTCGCCTACGGGGCCCCCAATTTTGCGGGGGCGGCGATGCTGATACCGATCCTGATTCACATGCCGAAGTTTTACGCCGACGTAGTGTTGGTGCCGCTCGGCTCGCTGGCGATTGCGATCGCGATTGCGCGCGCGTTGGACGCCCTCAGCGATCCGTTGTTCGGCTGGTTGTCGGATCGCACGCAAACCCGGTTCGGCCGGCGCCGGCCGTACATCGTGATCATGGCCCCGCTCTGCGCGATTGCCTTTTGGCTGTTGTTCACGCCGCCCGAATCGATGTCACGCAACGCCGCCGCGTTGTGGTTCGGCGTCACGTTCATTCTCTATTCCGTCTTTCACACCGCGTACGCCTTGCCGCACTATGCGCTCGGACCCGAATTGACCCTCGACTACCACGAGCGGTCGCGATTGTTCGGCGTGCGAGAAGGCTTCACGATTCTGGGCACGATCATCGCGTCGGTGGCGCCCGGGATTCTCATCAGCCAGGGCATCAGCGAGCGGCGGGCGTTCGCGACGCTCGGGGTCGTGTTCGCGCTGTTGTTGCTCGCGTTGTGCGCCATTCTGGTGGTGGTGGTGCGCGAACGGCCGGACTTTGTCCATCGCGCGCCCAACCCATTCGTACCCGGCGTGCGCCGCGCGCTGCGCAACCGGCCGTTCCGCATTCTCCTGCTCACGTACGTCGTCGGCAGCATCACCGGCGCGATTCCCGGCACGTTGATGCCCTTCTTCAACGCGTACGTGATCCGCCCGGAAAATCCCGAGCGCTGGCTGGCGGTCTTTTTGGCGGCGTACTTCTTCACCGGTTTTCTCTGCCTGCCGCTGTGGGTGATGCTGGCGCGACGATTCGGCAAGCGGCCGGCGTGGCTGGCGAGCTTCATCATGGGCGTGACCGGCGGCGCGGCGATGTTCTTCCTCGGCAAGGGCGACACCGTCGCCCTGTTGATCTTGATCTCGTGGGCCGGATCGAGCTTTGGCGCCGGCTTGTTTCTCGGGCCGGCGATTCAAGCCGACGTGATTGACTACGATGAGCTGCACACCGGCAAACGCCGCGAGGCGCAGTATTCGGCTTTCTGGGGCATGCTGCCCAAGTTCGTTGCCATCCCGAGCGCCGCGGTGCCGATCGCCATCCTCGGTTCGATCGGCTACGTGCCCAACGCCGAGCAAACGCCGCAGGTGGTGTTTGCGATCAAAGCGATCTTTGCGCTCGCGCCCGCCGCATTCTCGGTGCTCGCGTTCTTTATCGCCTGGCGTTTCCCGATCGACGAGAAGGTCCATCGCGCGATCCTCGACGGGATCGCGCAGCACGCGCGCGGTGAAGTGGCGACCGATCCACTGACGGGCGAGAAGCTGCCGCCGCCGCGCGCCCGTGCGGTCGACGAGAACACCGGCTGGTTCCTCGATCACTTCTCGCCGCGCGAGTTGCGCCGGTTCCTCGATCGCGGGCAGCGGACGATCGTGCGCGACGCTTGGCGGGCCGCCGCCGCAGCGATCGCGACGTGCCTGGGTGCGCTGGCCTTGGTCGCAATGCAGATGACCAATCTCGACGTCGAACCGGGACCGTTGCCGACGCTCGCCGTGGTGTCCGCCGGCTTTGCGTTCGCCGTGTTTGTTTTTCACCTCATGCGGGTTCCGCCGGCGCGGCGACTGGCTGCGGGGGCGGTGTCGGCGGACGTGGTGCGCGCACACTTGAATGGCGGATAGCGGCCGATTGCCTCGCGCCAATCGCCTGTGGCATATGGCCGTCGGCCGACTTGCAACCGAGCCGGGCGCTCATCGATAGGCGACGGAGGAATTCAATGGGTTTCCATCACACCGCATTTGCCACCCGCGATCTTCACGGGACGAACAAATTCTACACCGAAGCGATGGGCTTCGAGTTGGTGAAGGTGGTGGTGGGACCGACGCCGGACGGCGGCTGGGCGAAGCATCTGTTCTTCGAGACCGGGACCGATGAATACATCGCCTTTTGGGATCTGCACGACGACAGCATCAAAGCCGAGTGGTCGCCCGCGATCTCGACCGGCCAGGGGCTGCCGATTTGGGTCAACCATC
This sequence comes from Binatia bacterium, assembly GCA_035541895.1. Lineage (GTDB taxonomy): Bacteria > Desulfobacterota > Binatia > HRBIN30 > JACQVA1 > DATKMK01. The sequence continues at coordinate 96,054 of DATKMK010000119.1, forward strand.
TGGCCTTTCGTGCCGGCGACGTCGCCGATATCGAACGCCGCAAGCAGCGCTGGCTCACGCACGGCCACGAGGTGATGGAGATCGACCACGGCTGGTGCACGTCGATCTACACCGTCGACCCCAACGGCATCCTGGTCGAGTTCTGCACCACGACCAAAGCGATGACCGCCGCCGATCGCGAGGAAGCGCAACGCCTGCTCAACGATCCACACCCGCCGCTGGAAACCCCGCCGCCGGTGAAAGTGCATCGCCCGAACAAGGCGGCGTAGGCGAAGCGCCGGTTACTTCACCCGCGCGCCGGCCGCGACTGGACGACGGGGGCCGACTACTGCCAGCGTACCCTCTGCATCGGTTGCGGCGAGCAACATCCCCTCGCTGCGAACGCCGCGCAGTGTCGCCGGTTCCAAGTTGGCGATGACCACGATCTGGGTGCCGACGAGATCATCCGGTGCATAGTGAGCGCGAATGCCGGCGACGAGCTGGCGTCGCTCGGTCCCGAGGTCGATCTCCAGCACCAGTAAGCGATCGGCATTCGGGTGCGGCGCCGCGCTGACGATCGTCGCGACGCGCAGGTCGAGCTTGGAGAAGTCGTCGATGGTGATCATGCGCGGTCTCCTATGCGCCGAGGTCGTCGGAGTCAACGGAGCGCCGGCACGTGGGTGATGGTGACAAGTCTCACCGATTTGAGTAATCTCCCGCTCCCCGATGCCGGCGCTGGAAGACAATTTGCGCAAGTTGCCGCCGCAGAGCCTCGAAGCGGAGGAAGCGGTCATCGGTGGCATCCTGCTCGAAAACAGCGCGCTCGATCGCGCCCTCGAACTGGTGCGGCCGGAGGATTTTTATCGCGAGGGGCATCGCAAGATCATGCGCGCGGTGATCGAGTTGAGCGAGCGCAGCGAGCCGATCGATTTGGTGACGCTGGCCGACGTGCTCAAGGCGCGCAACGAGCTACAGGACATCGGCGGCGCGGCGTACTTGACCGAGCTGGCCGACAAGGTTCCGACCGCCGCCAACGTTGCGTACTACGCCCGCTTGGTCAAAGAGAAAGCGATCCTGCGCAGCTTGATTCAGACCGCCACCGACATCGCGACGCGCGGCTACGAATCGCAAGCCGACGTCGAACAGTTTCTCGACGAAGCCGAACACAAGATCTTCGAGATCTCCGAGCGCAAGGTGCGCCCGACCTTCTTCCGCATCCGCGACATCATGGTCGACTCGATGCGTGCGATCGAGCAGCTCTATGAACGCAAGGAGCTTGTCACCGGCGTCCCCACCGGCTATCTCGATCTCGACAAGATCACTGCCGGCCTGCAGCCGTCCGATCTCATCATCATCGCCGGACGACCGAGCATGGGGAAGACCGCGTTCGCCCTCAACGTCGGGGCGCACGCGGCCCTGCACGCCGATACCGGGGTGGCGATCTTCTCGCTCGAAATGTCCAAGGAGCAACTCGTGCTGCGCATGCTCTGTTCCGAAGCGCGGGTTGATCAATCGAAGGTGCGAGCCGGATTCGCCGCCGATCGCGATTTCCCCAAGCTGGCGCTGGCGGCGCAGCGGTTGGCCGAGGCGCCGATCTTCATCGACGACACGCCCGCGCTCAGCGTCCTCGAGCTGCGCGCGAAAGCTCGCCGCCTCAAGCGCGAGCGCGACGCCAAGCTCGGGCTCGTGGTTGTGGATTACCTCCAGCTCATGCGCGGTCACTCGACCGACAATCGTGAACAGGAAATCTCCAGCATCTCGCGGTCGTTGAAGGCGCTGGCGAAAGAACTTAGCGTTCCCGTGATCGCTCTGTCGCAGCTCAATCGCCAGGTCGAGCAGCGCGGCAACAAGCGACCGATGATGGCGGATCTGCGCGAGTCGGGGGCCATCGAACAAGACGCCGACGTGATTGCGTTCATCTATCGCGACGAAGTCTACAACGAAAAGAGCCCTGACGAAGGCGTGGCGGAAATCATCGTCGGCAAACAGCGCAACGGACCGACCGGGACGGTGCGTCTGGCGTTTCGTCGCGAATGCACCCGGTTCGACAATCTCGCCGAGGACGACGTGAGCTTCGGCCCAGAGGCAGAGGAGTTGTAATGCAGCGTATCCGCTGGTTCGCGTTGGCCGTACTCCTTGCCGCCCCCGCGTGGGCGGAGGAGCAAACGAAAGTCGAGCAAGGGACCTCGACGACCCACAGCAGCGCCTGCGATCTCGCCGACGCGATGGCCGCCAAGCTTGGAATCAGAAAGGATGTGTCGCGCGATCAGGCGCAGCAGACGTGCAAAATGTTGGTGCCCTCCAGCATGAACGAGAGCGACCACGCCGAGTTCATTCGTTGTTGTCTGAAGCATCTTCTCGGCGGCGATGCCGCCGGGGCGCCGGCTGCCAAGCCGAAGAGCGAGAAGGCGCCCGGCATCTAGTTCCCGCCGCCGGGCGCGCGTGGTTCACGCGCCGCTCTTCACGAATTCAAGGCACTCGGCGACGCGAGCGCGAATATCCGGCGTCGCCACCAGGTCGCGGATCATGGCGACCGCGTCGGCACCGGCTGCGAGCACTGCGGACATGGTGGCGCGAGTGATACCCCCGATTGCAACCAGCGGTAACCCGGTGGCCGCGCGCGCCCGGCGCACACCGTCGAGTCCTTGCACCGGGTCGGGGTTGCGCTTGCTGCTGGTGGGGAACACCGGACCGAATCCGAGGTAGTCGGCAGCGCCGGTGCGCGTCGCCTGACGCACCTGCTCCACCGAATGCGTTGAGACGCCGATGATGGCATCGGGGCCGAGAATCCGGCGCGCATCGGCGGCCGGGAGATCGGTCTGACCCAGGTGAACGCCCGCGGCTTCGACCAGCAGGGCGATATCAGCCCGATCGTTGATGATGAGCTGAGCGCCGGCCGCGCGCGCGCGGGCTTGGATGATGCGCGCCACCTCGACGAATCGGCGAGTCGGGCCGTCTTTGATTCGAAGTTGCAGCCACGGCACGCCCGCGGCCAGCATGGCGTCGGCGATCTCGACGTGCGAGCGCTGCGGATCGCCCAGGGTGTCGATGATCGGATAGAGGCGGTGGGGAAAACGAAACGGCGGCCGGCTACTCATGGGCGCTGCGCCGCTTGATGTCGATCTTCAAGTCGGTGATCTTCTTCCGCAGCGTATTGCGATTGATGCCGAGCATCGCGGCGGCCTTGAGTTGATTGCCGTGCGCGCGTTCGAGCACGAGTTCGATCAGCGGACGCTCGACGCGTCCCAAGATCAGCGAATACAAGTCGGTCAGCTCGACGGTTCGCGTTTGGCGGAAGTATTCGGCGAGCTTGTGGCGGACGATGTCTTCCAGCGACAAGTTGTCGTAGCTCGGCACCGGCGCGGTTCCGGCGGCCAGCGCGAGATCGTGCGGCATGATCGTCGGGCCCGGTGCCAACACGGCCGCGCGCACGAGCGTGTTCTCGAGTTCGCGGACATTGCCGGGCCAATGATGGTGCACCAGAATCTGCTGGGCGTCGTTCGATACGCCGGTGATGCTGGTGCCGAGTTCGCGGTTGACCTTGTCGATGAAGAACGTGATCAACTCGGGGATGTCTTCGCGACGCTCGCGCAACGGTGGCACCAAGATGGGCACGACATTGAGGCGGAAATAGAGATCTTCGCGAAAGCGCCCCTGCTTGATGGCGCGCTCGAGGTCCTGATTGGTCGCCGAGATGATCCGGCAATCGATCTTGAGGACGTCGCGTCCGCCGACGCGCGTCAGTTCCTTCTCTTGGAGCACCCGCAGCAGTTTCGCTTGCAGTTCCAGGGGCATGTCGCCGATCTCGTCGAGAAACAACGTCCCGCCTTGGGCAACCTCGAATTTTCCCGGACGCTGCTCGAAGGCCCCGGTGAAGGCGCCCCGCTCATGGCCGAACAATTCGCTCTCCAACAATTCGCGCGGGATCGCCGAGCAATTGAGCGCGATGAACGGGCCGCTCCATCGCGGCGAGTGATAGTGCACCGCTTTGGCGATCAGTTCCTTCCCGGTGCCGCTCTCGCCTTGCACCAGCACGGTGGCGTCGGTCGGTGCGACGCGGCCGATGGTCTTGTAGATGTCCAACATCGTCGGCGTCTTGCCGATGATCTCGACGCCCAACTCGAAACGCCGGCGCATCTCTTGATTGAGTCGGGTCAAGTCGCTCGACAGCCGGCGCATTTCGAGAGCGCGGGTGACCAACGCGCGCACCTCGACCAAGTCGAACGGCTTGGTCACGTAGTCGTAGGCGCCCCGCTTCATCGCCTCGATCGCGTTGGCCATGGTGTTCTGTGCGGTCATGATGATGATCGGGCAGGTGACGGTGGCCTCGCGTGCGCGCTTGAGCAATTCCAGCCCGTCGACATCGGGCATGCGAATGTCGACGAACGCCAGTTCGAACGTCCCGCTCGTCAGCTCACGCAAGGCCGCGCCGCCGTCGCTGACGCATACGACGGTGTAGCCGTCTGAGGTGAACGCGTCGTTGAGAACGAATCGGATCGACTCTTCGTCGTCCGCGACCAAGATCCTGGCGGCCGAATCCATCAGTGCGCGAGTGGCAAATTGATCGTGGACACCGCGCCGCCGCGGGCGCGGTTGTGCAAGCGGATGGCCCCGCCGTGCGCGGTCACAATGCGCTGGCAGATCGCCAGACCCAAGCCGGTGCCGCGTGATTTGGTGGTGTAAAACGGCTCGAACAGCCGCTCGCTCGCGGCGGGATCGAGTCCTGATCCGGTGTCGCAGATCTCGATGCGGAGAAATTTGCCGCTGCCGTCGCCGCGACGGACGAGATGAAAGTCGGTTTCCATGCGCGTGACGATCGTCAACACGTGACCGTTGGCACTGGCGAGCCCGCGCATCGCCTCGATCGCGTTCTTGATGAGATTCAACAACACCTGCGTGAGCTGCGGCGCGTCGCCGCGAGTTTCCGGCAAGCTCGGGTCGAACTCCGTTCGCAACGCGATGCCAACGCCCTGCAACTCCGGCTGGACCACCTCGATCACGTCTTGAATCACCCGATGAATGTTGAGCGGCGTCAGCGCCGGCGGACGCGGCGCGCCCGCCATCAGCAACTCGTCGACCAGGCGGCTGAGGCGGTTGGCTTCGCGCACGATCACGGTGGTGTACTCGTTGACTTCAGATCGGTCGCCAAGTTTCAACGCCAGTAGTTGCGCCGCGCCTTTGATGCCGCCGAGCGGATTCTTGATCTCGTGCGCGAGCCCGGCGACCAGAGTACCAAGATGTGCGAGCCGTTCGGCGCGGCGCGCATCTTCTTCGAGCGTGCGCTGATAGCTCAAGTGGTGAATGGTGAGGACGGCTCCGCGAATGCCGCCGCGAAGGTTGTCCCAAACCGCGGACGTCTGCAATCGCAAGGGAATGGTTCGCGGGCCGCGGAGGGCGAGTTCTTCGGTGCGCGCCTGGGTTTGGCCCGTGGTGAGGGTCCGGCGCACCATCTCCGGCACCGCCGGCATCAGCGGAAACAACTCGTCGCACGCGCGTCCGACAACTTGCGCACTCGGGCGGCCGACGAGTTGTTCCGCCGCGGGGTTGAAGAGCGTGATGATCTCGTTGGTGTCGATCAAGATCACGGCATCGCCGAGGCTGTTGAGCACACTGTCCCACGCCGCCGGAGTTGATCTGGGTGCCGCCGATGCCGCACCACGCCGCACGACCCGCGGTCGCTTGCGTGAATTCGTACTGGGCATTCAGCGGTCTACGTTAGCGCGTTGCGTCGAAGGTGCCAAGCCGACGCCCGCGCTAATCCGACCATGTCGGGCGCTAATGCGCGAGCAGCGCGGCACTTCGGCTCGCCGGCTGGCTTGAACGCGGCGCAGGGTGGTACAGTTGGCGCCGTGATCAGCGTCCACGAAGCCCTCGATGCGGTGCGCACGGCGGTGCCGCGTCTCGGTTCGGAACAGGTCGTGTTGCCGGCGGCCCATCGGCGGGTGTTGGCCGAGTCGGTTGCGGCGACGCGCGATGTCCCCCCGTTCCGCAACTCTGCAATGGATGGCTACGCGGTCCGAACCGTCGACACGCGGCAGGCCGGTCCGAGTGCGCCAGTGGCGCTGCGCATCCTCGAAACCATCGCCGCCGGCTCGATGCCACAGCAGGCAGTCGTCAGCGGAACGGCCGCGAAGATCATGACCGGCTCGCCGGTTCCCGATGGAGCCGACGCGGTGGTGCGGTTGGAAGACACCGAGGGACACGACGGGGTCGTGCACGTTCGCGTCGCCGTCGCGCCCGGCGCCAACGTACGCGAGGCGGGCGAAGACCTACGTACGGGCGAGACGGCGCTCGGCGCCGGTCGATTGCTGCGTCCAGCCGATATCGGCCTGCTGGCATCGCTGGGTATTGCCGTGGTTCACGTCGCACGCCGACCGCGGGTCGCGATCGTGGCGACCGGCGATGAATTGGTCGACCTCGGCGAACCGCTCGGACCGGGGCAGATCGTCAACAGCAACGCGTACACGCTCGCCGCTGCAGTCGAGGAGGTCGGCGCAATTCCGGTGATTCTCGGAATCGTGCGCGACCAACCCGACCGCATCCGTGCCGCGTTTACCGAGGCGTTCACGGCCGACGTGGTGTTGTCGACCGGCGGCGTCTCGGTCGGCAGTTTCGACTTCGTGCGCCGCACGCTTGCCGAACTCGGTTACCAGGAGCGTTTCTGGAAGGTTGCACAGAAGCCCGGCAAGCCGCTTACCTTCGGCCTCCGCGATCGGACCCCCGTCTTCGGTTTGCCGGGCAACCCGGTGTCGTCGCTCGTCTGCTTCTATCTCTACGTCGCGCCGGCACTGCGCGCGATGATGGGCACGGATCGAATCTATCCGCCGACCGTCGCGGCGCGAACGGATGAACCCGTGAAAACCTCGGCGGGCTTCACCGAGTTCGTTCGCTGCATCGTCGAATCGCGCGACTCGGGATACCGCGTTCGACCCACCGGCTCGCAAAGTTCGGGCGTGCTGCGCTCGCTCTCGATCGGCGATGGCTTGCTGATCGCACCGCCCGGGCAGGCTTCGATTGCAGCCGGAACTCCGGTGCGTGTGATTCTGCTCGGCAGCGACAGCACGGGCGACCCGCCGTTTTGATCGCTGCGCGAGAGATCCGATGCGCATCGGCCACGGGTTCGACATTCACCGACTGGTTGAGGGACGACCGCTCCGACTCGGCGGCGTTGTGATTCCGTTCGACTACGGGTTACTCGGTCACTCCGACGGTGACGTGGTGCTGCACGCGGTTGCCGACGCGCTGCTGGGCGCCCTCGCCGATGGGGACCTCGGCACGCATTTTCCGGACACCGATCCGCGCTACAAGGACCGCGACAGTGCCGAGCTGTTGAGCACAGTGATGCAACGAGTGCGAGCGCGCCGGCATACGGTGCACAATCTGGACATCACCATTCACGCCGAGCGGCCCAAGCTCGCGCCTCACGTTGAGGCCATGCGCGCGCGCTTGGCGGAGCTGCTGGCGATCGGCGTTGATCGGGTGAGCGTCAAAGCCAAGACCATGGAAGGCCTCGACGCCGTCGGCCGCGGCGAAGCTATCGGTGCCACGGCGGTCGTTCTGGTCGAACCCGTGTGATCGTGATCGCGGCGTCAGCAGTTCACCAGCGATAGTGTTCGCCGAACGTTCGCGTGGGTCGACTCAGTGCGCATCGTCATATTGATCGTCTTGATTGCGAGCCCGACCTGCTTGGCTGTGCCCGTCGGCGCTGAGCGGTCACGACGGCCGCTCACTGATGCCGACGCGGACACCGGCAAATCGATCTATGTGCGCGAATGCAGCAGTTGCCACGGCGAGCTGGGCGACGGCGCGGGGCCGGCGTCCGAGTATCTCGACCCGCGGCCGCGCGACTTCACGCGCGAGCGATTCAGATTGCGCAGCACTGTGTCGGGCGTGCCGCCGGCGACCGCGGATATCGTGCGCACGATCGCGCGCGGGATTCCCGGCACCGCCATGCCCGCCTTCGACGTTCTCGCGCGTGCGGAACAGCAGCAGGTTGCGGCCTACGTGCTCAAACTAGCCGGTCTGTTGCACGAGCCTGAGCCGGCGACAGTGAAGATCGCCGCGCCGCCGCCCGCCAACGCCGGCTCGGTCGAGAAGGGTAAACAGATTTACGCCGATTCCGGCTGTCCGGCGTGTCACGGCGTGAGCGGCGGCGGCGACGGATCGTCCGCCGCTCAGTTGAAGGACGATCGCGGCCGCGCAATCAAGGCCCGCGACTTCACGCGCGGCGTCTACCGGGGAGGGAGTACGCGCGAAGATGTCTATACGCGTCTGGTGACCGGCATGGACGGTACGCCGATGGCGGAATATCGGGAGGCCATCGATCCGCCGGAGCTGTGGGCGCTGACCGACTACGTGCTCTCGCTCCGGCAACCCGCGATGCCGCTCCGCACGGCGAGCGAGGTGATCGCGAAATATGGCTGCCGCGGATGCCACATCTTGGATGACGGCAGCGGCGGTCTGGTTGGTCCCGATCTACGGGCTTCCGCGCAAAAGTTGCTTCCACGATGGACCCGCGAGTTTCTCGCGGCGCCGCGCAAGTTCGGGCACATCTATCCCGCCAATCTCTGGCGCATGCCGAATGTCAAGCTGTCGGCCGAGGAAGTTGAGATCGTCACCGCCTATCTGGCGGCGCTCGGTGGGCGCGCGCCGTCGCCAGGCAGTGCTCCCGACACAAGTCGATTCGGCGCCGAGCAGATCCTCGAAGGCCAGCGCATCTTCGGATCATTTTGCAGACCCTGTCACAGTTTCGGCTCGGCCGGCGCGACAGCGACGCGCAATCGTCAAGGTCCCGACTTGACCCACGTCGCCGAGCGCATCGACTACGAGTGGGCGCGGACGTGGCTTCGCAAACCTCAGCACTTCAGCTTCAAGACGACGAACGGCACCGTCTCTTTTACCGAGGAGCAAACCGATGCGGTGCAGATGTTTGTCTGGAAGACGTCCGACCGCGCGACGACTGCGCGTCACTGATCCACGACAACCAATCGCGCGCGCGCCTCGAACTGACCTACACCAACTCCGCGGGACTCGGCCGATCGGGGGGCAGCGGATCGCCGGCACGTCCGTTGGGGCGTGCCCCCGCTGCGGGAGCCGGAGCGCCGGCCGCAGCGGTGCGTTGCCGCGGCGGTCGCGGCGCGCGTCGCGAGGGGGCGATGCGCCGCTCGATCTCGTCGATCTCTTGCGTCAGATAGCTCGTCAGTCGCTCGGGATCGGGAATCGCCGCAGGATCCGAGTCGATGCCGATTGCAAACGATTCGCCGTACGAGACCATTGCGATCGACAACGGCACGCCGAGCATCACCGGCGCAAACGGATGGACCGCTTCGATTCTTGCGCCGCCGAGGTAGCGGTGCGTGGTCGGGCCAGGCACGTTGGAACAAATCAGGTGCACGCGCCCGGCGGCCTGTTGTGCGAGGGCGCGAAAACCGAAGGCCGGCACGATCGCGATGGCCTGCAACAGCGCTTGGTAGGCGGTGCCGTGGCGATTGCCCTTGGCGGTGCGGGTTTGGTGATGGATGCGTTCGACGCGCGCCAGCGGATCGGGTTCGCCGACCGGCAGACGCACGGTAAACGCGCCGACGCGATTACCCAGCGCGTGGCGCTCGTGATCTTCGCGCAAGCTCATCGGCACGATGCAATTGACCTCATCGAGGAACAGCCCGATGTGTTCGTGATAGCGTGCGACCGCGCCCGCTACCGAGGTCAGCGCTAGATCGTTGAGCGAGATGCCGAGGGCGGTCTTGATCGCCCGGAGCCGAGCCAAGGAGAAGGAGACGCCGTCCAGGCGCCGTCCAATCCCCGTGCAGCGCGCGGCAAGCGGATCGCTGATCGGCGGCGACATCATGTCGCCGAGCATGGTGCCGAGCTTCTCGGCGCTGCGCACCCAGCCGTTGAGCGTGGCCGCCGGATCGAGCAGCGACTGAACCAAGCTCGACGCCAGCCCGCCGATGCCGGTGACCGCCTCCCGCGCGCCCTGTTGCAGGAGCGTGGTGACACGCGCGGACATCGTTGGCGCACTCGTGCGGGAGCGGGCGCGCGGCGGGACCTTCACCACATCGGTTCGGCGAGCCTGCGTCATCGCGTCGAACAGCGCCACGGCGCCGGCGCCGTCCATCACCGAATGGTGCAGCTTCAGAAAGTACGCCGCCCGCCCGCCGGACAGCCCTTCGATCAAATAGCCCTCCCACAGCGGGCGCAGGTGATCGAGCGGGGTGGCGAAGACCGCGCCGGCGAACTCGAAGAGTTGGCGATCCGTCGCGGGGTCGGGCAACACCACCGTGCGCAGATGATAGTCGAGATCGAAGTGGTGATCGTCTTCCCACTCGGGCAGCGCGAACGGCAACGGTGATTCGACCACGCGCTGTTGCAGTCGCGGCACGTACGCGATCAGCCGCTCGACGGAGGCGCGGAAGCGACGTCGATCAGGCGCACGATCGAGCATGAACAAACCGGCCACCAGCGGCCGGACTTGTGGGGCCGCAGCCTCGGCATACCAGAAGAACGCATCGGTCGGCAGCATGCGCGACGCGGTCTTCAACGGATAACGGCGCTGTTGTTTGTCGCTCATGGTTTTCTCCCGACCCCGGGTGATCGCTCCGCCGTTACCCCGCCCGCATTCCATCCCGGTTCTGTGTGAGTCTGTTACTGAGTCTCGGTAAAGAATTCACTGATCCATGCGGGTCTATTCTTGTGATCTTTATCATCATTTGCCGCCGGCCTCGCGACCTTGTTCTTTGCGGCGCCGGTAGTCATCATGGTCGCAGCCCCAGAGCAAGCGAAGAGGAAGGCCCACCATGGCCGCACCAGAAGGAATTCGTCGCATCGCGGATAGCGTGTGGGAACTGCCGCCGACACTGCGGCCGGGCATGCGCGTACCGGTGCGCATTTGCGCAACCGAGCCGTTGCTGCACGCGATGGACGATCAAGTGTTCAAACAAGCTGCGAACGTGGCCACGTTGCCGGGCATCGTGGGGTACAGCTTCGTGATGCCCGACGCGCACTGGGGCTACGGCTTTCCGATCGGTGGCGTCGCGGCCATGGACCCCGAGACCGGCGTGATCTCGCCGGGCGGCATCGGCTTCGACATCAATTGCGGGATGCGCCTGGTGCTCACCGATCTCACGTTCGACGACGTGCAACCCAAACTGCACGAGTTGGTCGACACGCTCTACGATCGCGTGCCCGCCGGCGTGGGTGCGAAGGGCTTCGTCAAACTGTCGCAGTCGGAGTTCGCCGAGGTGCTCGAACAAGGAGCAGGCTGGTGCGTGCGCAACGGATACGGCGTCGAGGAGGATCTCGCCCGTACCGAAGAGTCCGGTTGCTTGATGGGGGCCGACGTCGAGTGCGTCAGCGACCGCGCCATCGAGCGGGGCTATCGCCAGATCGGCACGCTCGGCTCCGGCAATCACTATCTGGAAATCCAAGTGGCGCGTCCCGAGCACATCGTGGATCCCGAGCTGGCCGCACAATTGGGAATCACGCGGCCGAATCAAATCGCGGTGATGTTTCACTGCGGCAGCCGCGGCTTCGGCCATCAGGTGGCGACCGACTATCTGCAAATCTTCTTACGCGCGATGACCACCAAGTACGGGATGGAGATCATCGACCGCGAGCTGGCGTGCGCGCCTTTCAAGTCTGACGAAGGTCGGCGCTACTTCGCTGCCATGCAGTGCGCCGCCAACATGTCGTTCGCCAGCCGCCAGGTGATCCTTCACCGCATCCGCGAGGTGTTCGGCGCCGTCTTTCACCGCGATTGGCGCGAACTGGGGTTGCGGATGATCTACGACGTGGCGCACAACACCGCCAAGCTCGAAACCCATGTGGTCGAGGGCCGATCCCGTCAACTGTTGGTGCACCGCAAGGGCGCGACGCGCGCGTTCGGTCCGGGCATGCCCGGCCTGCCGCCGGAGTATCAGCGCACCGGGCAGCCGGTGATCATCGGCGGCAGCATGGAGACCGGTTCCTACTTGCTCACCGGCGTGGCGGGTGGTGCCGCGACCTTCTTCAGCACGGCGCACGGCAGCGGCCGCACGATGAGTCGCACGAAGGCCAAGCACGCGTATCGCGGACGCGATTTGCAACGCAGCATGGAACACCGCGGCATCTACGTGCGCACGGTCTCGTTCGGCGGGCTCGCGGAAGAGGCGGGCGCGGCCTACAAAGACATCGATGCCGTCGTCGAGGCCACCGAGCACGCCGGCTTGAGCCATCGCGTCGTGCGCTTCACGCCGATCGGCAACGTCAAAGGCTGAGCCCGCGATGCCGTACGAATATCTCGAGGACGGCGTCACCAGCGACGTGACGTTTCACGCCTGGGGCGCGACGCTGGACGAGTTGTTCAGCGCGGCGGCCGACGCTACCACCAACGTGATGATTGCAACGCTCGATACGGTTCGGCCACGCATCAGCAAGCCGGTCTCGGTTAGCGCCGATACGTTGGATTTGTTGCTGCTCCGCTTGCTCGACGAGCTGATCTTCTACAAGGACGCCGAAGGGTTGATCCTGCGCGCCACCAATGTTCATGTTGAAACCGTCGATCACGCGCACCAGGCCCGCGCCGATTTGCGCGGTGAGCCCATCGATCGCAACGCCCACGAACTGTCGGGCGACGTGAAGGCCGTCACCCTTCACGGCCTGCGCGTCGAGCAACACGATGCCGGTTGGCACGCCGAAGTGACACTCGACGTGTAGCCCTACCGCATTCGCTGGACACTCACGACACGGCGTAGCGTCCGGCGGCTAGGTCACGGGTGAAATCGGTGATGGCGCTCAACTCGGCGTCGATGAGTTCAGTGGTGAGACGTTGGATGGTGGCGAAGTCGCCGTCTCCTTCGGGTGCGTATTGCACCGCGGCAACCGCCGGCTGGTCGATGGGCTCACCGATCCGACTGCAAAGCCAGACCCAGACCTCCGTGACGCCGCGCACTTCGCGGTAGATCCGTTCGGCGAGTCGGAAGGCCAGCACGTTGTAGATCTTGCCGACGTGACTGACCGGGTTCTTGCCTGGCGCCGCCTCGGCACTGGCCGGACGATTGAGCGACGTGAGCCCGTTGACCCGATTGCCGCGGCCGACCTCGCCGGAGTCGGCATCTTCGGCCGAGGTTCCCAGCAGACTGAGGTAGACGCCATCGAGGCCACGTCCGCGACGATCCAGATGATTGAGTGCCACCTGCACGTCGGCGAGCGTCCCACGCTGGCCCTCCGCGAAGCGGGTCACGGCTTCGACGATTTCGGCTTTGCGATCGAAGTACGCAGCCTCGTCGCTGATGCACTTCTCGATCAACGGCATCGCGATGGTGAGCTGCAGCCGATCTTGCGTGCGAACGCCCAGCACTTTCACGTCTTCGCCCGTGTCGGGAAAGCGTCCCTTGAATTCACCGGAGTTGAGATAGCGTTCGGTTGCGAGCACCGCTCTCTCTGCGTCGGTAAGCGGAAAGTAGCCCACGGCGGCAGATGTATCGTTGGCCCCCAGCACCGCCGACTCGCGAGAGAAGATCCCGCTCAGCTCGCGCGATCCTGCGGCGAGCGCACTCTCGTAGATCAGGTGACGGACCGGATCGACGTGACGGAGATGGGTTCGCATCCAGTCCTGAGCGGTGGCGATGGCGAGGTCGCCGACCGCGACGCGCTCACCGCGAAACTCGATGGTGGCGCGATCGCCGATGATCAATCGCATCGGCTGGGTTTGGCGGCCGCCGCCGAAGTCGTGCTCGACCGCGCCGGCGATCAGCAGGCCCTTGTCGATGTTGTGGTGGAGCACGCGACCGAAGCGCCGCAGATATTCCTGCGACAGCGCGATCGAGATCGCCTCCGCCACCGCGTCGCAGATCGAGTCCGGATGTCCGAGCCCCTTGCGCTCGACGACCTCGACGCGTTGTTCACTCGGGCGTTGCGACCGGAAAGTCTCGACGCTGATGGCGCGCATTGTCACGTCATTTCTAGTATAGGCGCTCAGGTCGGCTTCTCAAATCCAATAGTCCGATGCGCGCGAAGCGCGTGCGGGCGGAGTGCAACGGAACGGCAAGAGATATGCGTCCGAGCGGGGAGGTGCTCCCGACGGGGGGCGTGGATCGGCCGACGTGAAGGAAGCAATGTTCTACGAGCCGTTGAGTGGGGGGCGGGTCCTGTGCTCGCTGTGTTCACTCTACTGCAAGATCGCGCCTGGCCGGCGCGGAGCCTGCGGAGTGCGCGTCAACGTCGACGAAACCTTGTACACGCTGGTCTACGGCAAACTCGTGGCGCGCCACATCGATCCGATCGAAAAGAAACCGTTCTTTCACTTTCTGCCAGGAAGCCGCTCGTACTCGATTGCGACCGTCGGATGCAACTTCCGCTGCCTGCACTGCCAGAACTACGAAATCTCGCAACAGCCGAAACAGAAGTTGCCGCCGATCCGCGACTTTGGCGGCGAGAACCCGGAAGTCATGTGCATATCGCTGCGCGACGCCGCGGCGCAGATTCCAGGCGAAGACGTCGCTCCGGAGGAAGTCGTGCTGGCGGCCCAGCGCAGCGGCTGTCGCAGCATTGCGTACACCTACACGGAACCGACAATCTTCTTCGAGTTCGCCTACGACACCGCGCGGCTGGCGACGGACGAGGACATCGCCAACGTGTTCGTCACCAACGGCTACACTACTGAGGAGGCGCTCGAAACTATCGCCCCATGTCTCGATGCCGCCAACATCGACCTGAAGAGCTTCGACGAGACGGCGCACAAGCGCATGACCGGCGCGCGTCTGCAGCCGGTGCTCGACGCGATCCGGGCGTACAAACGGCTCGGTATCTGGATCGAGGTGACGACGCTGGTGATCCCGGGACACAACGACTCGGACGCGGAACTCCGGCACATCGCCGAGTTCATCGCCGGCGTCGGCACCGACATCCCCTGGCACGTCACGCAATTCTATCCCGCGTATCGCCTGCTCGATCGCGCGCGCACGCCGGTGGTGACGCTGCGGCGGGCGCGCGAAATCGGATACGAGGCCGGCCTCCAGTATGTGTACGAAGGCAACGTCCCGGGTGAGGGCGGCGAAGACACGTACTGCTACTCGTGCAAGGCGCGGGTAGTCGAGCGTCACGGTCTCGATCTGATCGCCAACCGGCTGCGCGACGGCTGCTGTTCCGAATGTGGCCATTCGCTTCCCGGTGTTTGGCGATAGAAACGGAGGACGCGCCCATGTCAGTCGGTCGAATCTGTGTGCGGGAAGTTGCTCTGGCCGACGCGAATGAAACCGCGATGGCGGCGGCCCGGCGCATGAAGCGGGCCGGCGTCGGAACGCTGATCGTTCTCGATCAAGTGAAGAGACCGATTGGACTGGTCACCGATCGCGACCTCGTGGTCCGTGTTATCGCCGCCGGCAAATCTCCCAAAACCACGCGGGTGCGCGACGTCATGACCACCACACTTAAGATCATTCGGGAGGACAGCCCGATTGAAGACGCGCTCGGCATGATGCGCGGGAGCGGTCTTCGCCGGCTGCCGGTCGTCAATCGGGAGGGGCAACTCGTAGGCATCGTCAGTCTCGACGATGTGCTCGCTCTGCTCGCTGAAGAATTCGCACTGATCGGCGGCGTATTGAAATCGCAGAGTGCGTGACGCCGCGGTGTTGCGGCTGCGCCCCGCGTGGCTAGATTGGTTCTGCCGGGTCAACCGGTGCTGCCGAACCGGGCAGGTTCCCTCAGGGGAGGCTGAGGGGTCCTTTCGGCAGGTGGGGTTGGCGGCCCGGTGGGGGCGTGGGTAGTGTCAGGGCGCTGGACTTGTGAAGACTGCGCCCGTTGATCCCCACGCCTCCGGTGTTTTTTGGGGGCTCAAGGGCGGCCACAACTCGAACACGTCAGAGTGCGGAGACGCGATTGTTACCACGCCACGCACATCATG
This sequence comes from Binatia bacterium, assembly GCA_035541895.1. Classification (GTDB taxonomy): domain Bacteria; phylum Desulfobacterota; class Binatia; order HRBIN30; family JACQVA1; genus DATKMK01. The sequence continues at coordinate 111,913 of DATKMK010000119.1, forward strand.
CGCATTCCCGGGTTCTCTTCCACACGGGAACAATTGTCGCGGCGGGTGCCATAGTGGAGCAGCCAACCGATTCCGCGTGTCGAGTTCGTCAATGCACCACGTGGGTCCGTCAGAACGGACTCCACGGCTGGTCCGGGCGGTGGCTGCCCTACAGTCTCGTAGGCGGGAGCAGCCTTTTCCAACGTCCCGGGTGAATTGATTTGATCAGCGGCTGTTGGGCGCGCAATCACCATCGCCGCTCCAACCAGCACGAGGATCGAAACCGTAAGCCGCGAAAACCGTTGCATGCTCGCCTCCTGCCACACGAGCACTATAACCATCATCTCACGATCTCATTGGACACGATCAGATTTTCGTCCAATCGGGTCGGCGTGACGAAGGGCCTACGGGCCGGCTCGGTTGCAGGTGTTGTACGCCTCAACGCATTGCCCGCGGCAGTGGCTGTAGTTGCTGCGGCAATCCTCGACGCATCGGCGTTTGTCGTCGCCACGCAGTTTGCTGCACCCCTCGTAGCAGTGCGGTTTTTGGTCATCACAACGTGCGTAACAGTCGCGCTTTTCCTCCGTACAAACCGAGAACGCGACGCCGCTTGCGGGGCATGCCAGTACCATTGCGACGACGATCGGGCAGAGCAGGGCGCTTCTCATCGTAGACCAATCTGGATCGATGGCGATCAAGCGGTTCCCGACTTCGTGGCGGATCTCCGCTTCGTCTTCGGAGTCGACTTCGTCGCTCGGGGCTTTGCTGCGGATCGTCCTGTTTGCGCGATCCGACCGACCTCGGGTTGGTCGGCGGTTGGTGACGGGCGATCACGGAGTCGCCCCGGCGCTGACATCAGGTAACCGTCCTTGAGGATTCCGGCGAGTTCGTCCCAATCGACTTTGTAGTCGAGGCGGACGCCGACCCAGCCCTTGGGACCCATATAAGGTGGGACGAAGAAGCGCCTCGCGTCGGCGTTGACGAGAATTTCCTGCACCATCGGAGGCGCCTTCACCCATACCGCCACGTGACCGCTCTTGTGGTGATTGTTGTCGGTCATCGCGAACATGCTGCCGCCGGTGACGCGAAACGTGCATTCGCCCCACGCCTCCTTCTCGAACGCCTCGGGCAGCGCCAGACAGATCGTGCGAAGGCGTTGAATTGCGGGATTTGAATCGTCGTACATGCGCGGGTGTGCCATGAAGCCCTCTCCGGGGAGTGCGCCTGCCTCATACTCCTTACGGCCCTCGATTTTCAATAAGTTTCGGCGTCCATCACGGCAAGGGTGCCCCAGTGCAAGCTCCAACGTGACACTAAGAACAGGAGTTTCCTACCGCGCCACAGTGTCACTGTGGCGCAATCCACGCAGGGTTCGGACGGCGACGGTTGAGATTCTCCGGTACAGCCAGTAGTCCGCGAAACCGAATGAGAGTCCTCCAACGAGGCCGACGGCGAACAGAATCACCCACAGCAATCCAGTCGATGGGTGAAGGCGCTGGAGGACGACGCCGGCCACATACACAACCGAGTAGTGCATGAGAAAGAGGCCGTAGGACCAATCGCCGAGCCGTTGGGCGAGCGGCCAGATCGAATCAATGCGGGCCATCGCCAACATGACGGCGCAGATGGCCACGCCGCAGGCCAACACGCCCCTCGCGTCCGGTATATCGGGACACAGTCGCATCACGATCCACGCGGTGATGGCGACGGCCAGAAGGTACATGGGCTCAATGTCTTGCAAGCGATTGAAGTTCAACGCGCACAGCATGCCGAGCGCGAAGAGCTGGTTGTATTGCGAGATCGGCATCCAGACGCCGGGGAGAAAGACATAAGAGAGTCCCGCGAGGTACGGCTCGGCGACATGGATCAACAGGATCCACGCCAGTATGACCAGGGACAGCGATCTGTCCGGCAGCCGCATCGCAAACAGGGCCCAAGCGAAGGCATAGAAGAATACCTCGAAGAACAGGCTCCAGATCGGGACCCACGTCGCGGGCACATTGGCGGGCGCAAGCAGCAGGGCGATCCGCAACGTGAAACTCGCCGGTTCGTTGACCAGCGACACCAACCCGGCGCTGATCACCCACGCGGCCCAGAAGCCGGGGTAAATGCGCAGGATGCGGCGCACCGCGAATTCTGATAGCGGCGAGTGACGTTGCAGAGCGATCACGAATCCGGAGAGGCAGAAGAAGGTCAATACGCCAAGACGCCCGAAGTCGATCCGCAGAATGGTCGTGAACGAGACGCCGGAGTTTTTCGCGGCGAAGAAGCCGGAATGCTGTACCAACACCAACAGCGCCGCACCCGCGCGCAGCGCGTGCAGACCGGGGAAGAACCGGCGGTCGGTCGAATCGCTCATCGAGTTGGTTTCATCACCCAGGAACTCGCGCAGGACGCGTGCCGAAGAAGAAAAGTGGAGCCGAAGGGAGTCGAACCCTCGACCTCTAGAGTGCGATTCTAGCGCTCTCCCAACTGAGCTACGGCCCCACATTGGGGTGGGCTGACGCGGATCACCTATCGAATTCATGCGCCGCCCGCAAGCGGTTGACCTGGAACCTGCGACGCGCTTTGCTGCCCCCCGATGAGCACGCAAGATTTGGAAGCCTTTCGCACCGAGCTGCGTACGTGGCTCGCCGCCAACCTCGCCACCGAGCTGCGTCCGGAGAACGCCGCCAAGCTCCCCGAAGCTGAGCGCGTCCCGCGCTTGCGCGCTTGGCAAGCTCAGCTCGCCGCCGCGCGCTGGGTCGGCATCACGTGGCCCGTCGAATACGGCGGGCGGGCGGCATCGATCCCCGAGCAAATCGCCTACACCGAGGAGATGGCGCGCGCCGAAGCGCCGCAGGTGATCGGCAGTCTCGGCATCGGGATCGCGGGTCCGCCGCTGATCGCTTACGGCACGGAAGAACAGAAGCGGCGCTTCGCGCAACGCATCTTGTCGGCGGAGGATCTGTGGTGCTTCGGCTTCTCCGAGCCCGGCGCCGGCTCCGATCTCGCGTCGCTGCGGACCACCGCGATCCTCGACGGCGACCACTTCGTCGTCAACGGCCAGAAAGTGTGGACGACCCTCGCGCATCACGCCGACTGGTGCATGTTGCTCGCGCGTACCGATCCCGACGCCAAGCGCCGCAACGGCATCTCGTGCCTGCTCGTCGACATGAAGAGCCCCGGCGTCACCGTGCGGCCGCTGCGCCAAATCGGCGGCCAGGCCGAATTCAACGAGATGTTCTTCGAAGACGTGCGGGTGCCCCGCGAGAATCTCCTCGGCGAGCTGAACAACGGCTGGCAGATCGCCACCGCGGCGCTACAGAACGAGCGCGGCATCCTCTACGTGGTCGAGATGCAAATCCTGCTCGCCAGGTCGCGCGACATGTTGATGAAGTTGGCGCGCGACAAGGGCGCCGGCGCCGATCCGGTCAAACGCCAAGCGCTGGCGGATCTCTATCTCGGCGTGGAGACCTTCCGTCACACCTGCCAGCGCACACTCGACAAGTTGCTGCGCATGGGCATGCCCGGACCGGAGGCGTCGATCATCAAGCTACATTGGACCGAGCTGACCCAGGCGATGCCGCGCATCGGCATGTCGATCCTCGGCCCCACCGGGCTGCTGTACGATACCCCGGAGCCCGGCGACGATTTCGGCAAACCCGCGCAGTGGGTGCAGATGGGTTACTTGATGAGTCCCGCCGCCAGCATCGCGTCGGGCACCTCGGAGATCATGCGCGGCATCATCGCGATGCAGGTGCTCGGGCTCCCGCGCGGAACCTAACCAATGCGGAGTGCTGAGTTCGGAATGCGGAGTTCGGCATGTTCCAGATGCGAATGGGGAATTCGGGATGCGGAATTCCGGCGATTCCACACTCCGTATTCCCCATTCCGCATTGGCTAGCTTCCCCGTTGGCGGCGCTCTTCGAGTTCTTGTTCGGACTTGCAATCGATGCAGAGGGTGGTGACCGGCCGGGCTTTCAAACGCTGGATGCCGATCGGCTCGTTACAGCTCTCGCACAAGCCGTAGGTGCCGTCGGCGATCCGCTGCAGCGCGTCGTCGATCTTCGTGATCAGTTTGCGCTCGCGATCGCGAATGCGCAGCGTCGCGTTACGGTCGGACTCCAACGAAGCGCGATCGGTCGGATCGGGGAAATTGTCCTTGCCGTCGGTCATGCCGCCGACCGTTCGTTCGGCCTCGTCGAGCAATTCCTGCTTGCGTTCGGCCAGCATCTTCGCGAACGCATCGAGCTGCTTCTGGTTCACCGGCTCTACCTACTACTGAAGCGGTTTAGGTAGCACCCGCTCCGTGCGGAGTAAAGTGCGAGATCGGCGCCTACGCGCTCGCGCGATCGCCTGTGTCAGCGTGCGCGAGTTCAGTGGCTTCGGAGCGGGCGCGACGATCGGCGGACAGCAGGACATCGAGGTCGTTCGCGGTGTGCACTTCGTGTCGATCGAGCACGCTCGTCAAAATCCGCGGGATGTCGAGGAACGAGATCGTGCCGTTGAGGAACGCGTCGACGGCGACTTCGTTGGCGGCGTTGAGCGCGGCGGGCGCGGTGCCGCCCGCGCGTAGCGCGCGATAACCGAGGCCAAGACACGGGAAGCGATCGAGGTCCGGTTCCTCGAACGTCAGACTGCCCACCCGTGCCAGATCGAGTGCGGCCAAGTGATCGAGCGGCAGCCGTTCGGGGTGCGCCAGGATGTACGAGATCGGAATCGCCATGTCGGACACGCCGAGCTGCGCGATCACCGAGCCGTCGACGTACTCGACCATCGAATGCACGACGCTTTGCGGATGAATGACGACGTCGATCCGCTCGGCCGAGAGGTCGAACAACCAGTGCGCCTCGATGACTTCGAGACCCTTGTTCATCAGCGTCGCCGAGTCGATGGTGATCTTGTTGCCCATTTTCCAGGTCGGATGCTGCAACGCTTGCTCGCGCGTCACCGTGCGGAGCTGCGCGGTCGAGTGCCGCCGAAACGGGCCGCCCGAGGCGGTCAGGATCAAGCGCTTCACCTCGTCGACGCGGTGGCCGCGCAGCGACTGAAAGATCGCGTTGTGCTCGCTGTCGACGGGCAACAGATGCACCCCCGCCGATCGCGCGGCGCGTGTCATCACCTCACCCGCGACCACCAGTGCTTCCTTGTTGGCGAGCGCGACGTCCTTCCCGGCGCGAATCGCGGCGAGCGTCGGCAGCAATCCCAGCGCGCCGACCAACGCCGAAACCAGCAGGTCGGCACCGTCGACCGTCGCCACGCGTTCGAGTCCGCCGTCGGCTACCGTGTGCAGCTCGCCGGCGAAATCCGGCGCGGCCGCACGAAATGCCTGCGCCGCCGCGGCGTCGGCGACCGCCACAATGCGCGGACGAAAACGTTCGACCTGCTCGGCCAACCGCTCGACGTTCTTGCCCGCGGCCAGCGACTCGACGCGAAAGCGATCGGGAAATCGCCCGACGACGTCGAGCGTGGTCACACCGATCGAGCCGGTCGATCCGAGAATCGCAAGCCGCTTCATGAACGCGGCGACCTTATCACACAATCTCGCATATCGCGTATAGCGTATGGCGAATGGTCTGACCGAGCGTTGCGATCTGCGATCAGCGATATGCGCGCGGCTGCGCCGCGCTAGTCATCGCTGCGGAAGAAGTCGAGGGCAGCCGGTTCGGGCATCGCCGCGGTTGGGGCTTCGTCGGCGACCGCCACTTGCGTCGCGACCTGCTGCGCCCCCGGCTCGGTGCCGCGGCGGAAACATTCGAGCAGCGCGCCTTCGCCGTACCGCGTGCGCTGACCGCTGTGCGGATTGATCGGCACGCAGGCGAGTCCGGGGGGAATTGAGAAGTCGAGTATCGGTTGATCGGCCAGGGCCTGCTTCATGAACGCGGTCCAGATCGGCGCGGCCACGCGCCCACCGGTTTCCTTGGAGCCGATCGTCCGCTTCTCGTCGAAACCGACCCACACGCCGGCGAGCAACTGCGGCGTGAAGCCCATGAACCACGCATCCATGAAGTCGTTGGTGGTGCCGGTCTTGCCGGCGGCAGGCCGTTCGAGTTCGAGCGCCTTCTTGCCGGTGCCGCGGCGGATCACGTCCTGCAGCATGCTGGTGATTTGATACGCGGTCTCAGGGGACATCACCTCACGGAGCTGCGGCGTGGTCTCGGAGATCAGGTTGCCCTTCGCGTCGGTGATCTTGCTGATGAAGATCGGCTCCGGACGTTTCCCTTGGTTGGCGAAGATTGTGTACGTCGTGGCCAGTTCCAGCGGCGTGACTTCCGCCGAGCCGAGCGCCACCGATAAGTTGGGCTGAAGGTTCGCGTTCAACCCGAGCTTGTGCAGGTAATTGATGAGATACTTCACCCCGATGTTGACCGTGACCTTCACCGTTACCACGTTGCGCGAGAACGTCAGTGCGTCGCGCAGGGTAGTGGGTCCGAAGAATTTGTTCTCGTAGTTGTGGGGCGCCCAGATGTGATTGTTGTCGGCGAACGAGATCGGTCCGTCGACGACGATCGACGCGGGCGTGTAGTTGCGATCGAGCGCCGCGGCGTATACCAGCGGCTTGAACGCCGAGCCGGGTTGCCGCGCGGCTTGTACCGCACGATTGAACTGGCTGCGCTCGTAGTCGTAGCCGCCGACGAGCGCTTTGATCGCGCCACTGCTCGGCTCGATTGCCACCAGCGCCCCCTCGATGGGTGGGTTGGGATCGAGCATGAAGTTGTACGTCGACCCCGCGCCGGGCGCGGCGACTTGTACCCGTACCACGTCGCCGGCCGTCAGCGTTTGCAAGACCGGCGCGAGATGGCCGTCGGTCGGAGTCGTTTGCAGCGTTCCGTGAAAGCTCCCGGCGCGCGCGCGGACGATCCCGTTGCGGGTGTCGGTGATCACGGCTTCGTAGGTGCGCCCGCGCGCCAGCGGCGCGTCGCCGAGACTCTGAGCTTGCTGTTTGAGGAAATCCGCCGTTTCGTTCACTTCGAGATGGCGCAGCGCGCTCGGATAGTGTTCGCGCGCCGACACCTCGCGCAGCCCGGCGCGCACCGCGGCTTCCGCCGCCGCCTGCATCTTGAGATTGACCGGGGTGTACACCCGGAGTCCCAACTCATACGGCGCGGTCTCGCCGTAACGCTCTTCGAGCAGACGGCGCACCTGTTCGACATAGTCGGAGGCGGCGATGTAGTTGCCGCGACGCGGCGCCAGCGCGAGCGGCTCGCGACGGGCGGCGTCGCGTTCGTCCGCGGTGATGAAGCCAGCCGCATACATGCGGTCGATCACGTAACGCTGGCGTGCCTTGGCGCGCGGCCAATGGCGGAACGGCGAGTAGCGGCTCGGGGCTTGCGGCAGGCCGGCGAGCAGGGCGGCCTCGGCGACGTCGAGTTCGCCCACCGGCTTCGCGAAATATTCCCGGGCGGCTGCGGCCACGCCGTAGGCGCCGCTGCCGAGATAGATGTGATTGAGGTAGAGGTAGAGAATCTCGTCCTTGCTGAACTGCCGTTCCAATCGAACGGCGAGCACCATCTCACGCAGCTTGCGGGTGTAACTCTTCTTCGGCGTCAGCAGCAGCGACTTGACGACTTGCTGCGTGATCGTGCTGCCGCCCTGTACCTTGGCGCCCGAGATGATGTTGTTCATCAACGCGCGCCCGATGCTGATCACATCGACGCCGCGATGGCGGTAAAAGCTGTCGTCCTCGGCGGCGATGAACGCGTTGCGCACGCGCACCGGAATTTCATCGATCGGGGTCAGGTAGCGGCGTTCGACGTACAACTCGCCGATCAGACTGCCGTCGTCCGCGAACACCTGGGTCGCAATCGGTGCGTGGTATTCGGCGAGCTGATCGACCGGCGGCAGCGTCGAGGTGACTTCCCAGTACACCAACGCCACGCCGCTGGCGCCGCCGATGAACAACAGAATCGCGATGGTGAGGAACAGATTGCGCCAAAAGCGCACGAAGCGTGTCATCAAACCACGCTTCGCTTGGGGACGGGCCATACTGGTGGCGAGACGATAGCAACCAGGCCCCGAAGGTCAAGCCGAACTTGCCGCGAGAATTCCGGAAAGCACGGTCACGACCGGCGAAAGTTTCCTCTACGATTACACCGGGCGCAAAGTCGGGCAGACTGCGGGGGCCGTGGAGACGCGCTACTACAGCGAGCTGGCCGAAGTCGATGAGCGCACCGCCATCCTCACCAAGCGATACTTCGCCGGGGCGCCCAAGGGGGAAGTGGGGGAGGTGTCGGCACGACGCCCGATGAGGACATCAGCCAGCAAGCGCCGTTCGATGATCAAGACGGCCAAGTCGTCTTGACGGGCGGCCGGAGGACCCTGGTACTTCGCGCTGTTCGGCAATGTCATTTGCACCGACGTCAGCGGCCAGGCGATTCACGCAACGGAGTAGCCTCGCGTCCGTGCGATCGGGTAGCGACAGCCAATTCGGTTGACTGCCCCCCGCGGTCTCGCGTACTCGATCAGCATGATCGACCTTGATTCGCGGGGTTTCGTGCTGCTCCGGCGAGGCGGACTCTGATGGGCCTGCTCGACGGCAAGAAGACGCTCATCATCGGCGTCGCCAACGACCACAGCATCGCGTGGGCGATCGCGCAGGCGTTCGTGCGTGAGGGCGCGGCGCTGGCGCTGACCTACGTCAACGAGGCGATCGAAAAGCGCGTCCGACCGCTGGCGGCATCACTCGGTGTCGACACCGTTCTCCCCTGCGACGTAACCCGTGACGACGATGTCGCCGCCTTGTTCGACAACTTGCGCGCGCAATGGGGCGCGCTCGACGTGGTGGTGCACGCCGTCGCATTTGCGCAGCGCGAAGACCTCAAAGGGCGCTTCGTCGACACCTCGCGCGAAGGCTTTCGCCTCGCGCTCGACGTGAGTGCCTATTCGCTGGTCGCGGTGGCGCGCGCCGCCGAGCCGCTGCTCGCGCCGCAGCACGGATCGATCCTGACGCTGAGCTACTTCGGTGCGGAGAAAGTGGTGCCCGGGTACAACGTGATGGGAGTCGCCAAGGCGGCGTTGGAGGCCAGTGTCCGCTATCTGGCGTGGGACTTGGGATCGCAGGGCGTGCGCGTGAACGCGATTTCCGCGGGGCCGATTCGCACCTTGTCATCGGCCGGCATCACCGGGTTCAAAACCATGCTCCATCACTACGAAGAGCGCGCCCCGTTGCGTCGCAATGTGACGGCCGACGAAGTGGCGCGTGCCGCGCTATTTCTGTCCAGCGACCTCGGCGATGGCATCACCGCCGAGATTCTGCATGTCGATGCCGGCTACAACGTCGTCGGCATGTAGCATCTGGAGCCGTTGAGCGTTGCGATGACTCGCTCGTGGCCTTCCCCTGTGCGTCGTTACGCGGTCGCCGTCCTGGCGACGACGCTGGGGGTGCTGCTCAAGGAAGCGCTCGGGCCGCAGATTGTTCCGAGCGTGTACCTTACGGCCTACGCGGCGGTACTCGCCAGTGCCGCCTACGGCGGATTCGGGCCTGGGGTGCTCGCTACGATCCTGTCGGCGTTGATTGACTGGGATTTGTTTCTTCCGCCGATCTTCTCGCTGAATGGTTTTGATGCCGTCACCGCGGCGCGCGTCGCGCTCTTCACCGCGACCTGCGTTCCGATGAGTTGGTTCGTTGATCGCTGGCGCACCAATCGAGCGCGATTGGTCACCAGCGAAGCGCGCCTGCGACGCATGTTCGAGGCCGATCTGGTCGGGATGATCACCTATCACCTCGACGGCACGATTCGCGAAGCCAACGATCGATTTCTGCAGATGGTCGGTTACACCCGCGCCGACGTGCGTGCGGGTCGTCTGTGGTGGTCGAAAATGACCCCGTCCGAGTATGCATCGCGAGACGCAGCCGCGATCGATCAGATCGCCGCGAGCGGCACGTGGGTGCCGTTCGAGAAGGAATATCTGCGCCAGGACGGGAGCCGCGTGCCGGTCATCGTCGCGGGCGGCGCGACCGATGCCGCGCGTCAGGAAGGCGTCGCCTTCGTTTTCGACATCACCGAGCGCAAGCAGGCAGAGCAAGCGTTACGCGTCGCCAATGTCGAGTTGGAACGTCGAGTGGCTGAGCGAACCGCGAAGCTGCAAACCGAACTTGCGGCGCGCCGACAGATCGAAACGGCGCTCCGCGAGAGTGAGGAGCGGTTTCACAGCGCGTTTCGCCACACTCCAATTGGCATGGCCCTGGTGAATCTCGAGGGTGTGCCGTTCCAGGTCAACCACGCCTTGTGCGAGATGCTCGGATACACCGAGGCAGAACTCCTCGCGACGAACGCCGAGGTGCTCACGCATCCCGATGATATCGCCGCCGAGCGCGAGCACGCCCGTCGGCTGCTGGCTGGCGAGATCGAGAGCTGCCAGTTCGAGAAGCGCTACCTCCACAAGCAGGGGCATGTGATCTGGGCGTCGCTGAGCGCGTCGCTCTTGCGCGATGCTGCGGGACAGCCGCTCCACTACATCAGCCAGGTTGAAGACGTCACGGAACGTCGCCGCTTGTACGACCAGCTGCGCGACAGTGAGCAACGCTTCAGCAACGGATTCAAGTACGCGCCCATCGGCATGGCCCTCGTCGGCATCGACGGGGTCGTCATGCAGGTCAACCAAGCCCTCTGCGACATGTTGGGGTATTCCGAAGCTGAACTGCTCGCCAGACGGTCGTTCGAGGTTACGCACCCCGACGATCTCACCAACACGATCGAGCAGCTCTACAAGATGGTCGCGGGGGAGACGGACACCTGGCAACTGGAGCGGCGATACTTCCACAAGGACGGGCATATCGTCTGGGGCGAATCGAGCACTTCGATGGTCCGCGACGAGCGGGGCAATTCGCTGTACGTCATCTCGCAAGTCCGCGATGTCACCGAGCAACGTCTGGCCACCGAACGCCTGCGGCAGAGCGAAGAACGCTTCGCCTTGGCGGTCAACGGCGCCAGCGATGGCATTTGGGATTGGTGTCTGGACACCGACACCGTCTACCTCTCGCCTCGTTGCCGGGTCATGGCGGGTATGGAATCGGACGCCGACACGAGTCCGTCACATTGGGCTTCGCACGTCTTTCCGGACGATCGCGAGCGGGTCGCGACCGCGGTCTCGGAGCACCTCGACGGCCGCACCCCGCACTTTGAGTGCGAATACCGGATTGAGCAGGAGCCCGGAATGTATCGCTGGGTGTTGTCGCGTGGACTGGCGGTGCGCGACGCCACCGGGAAAGCCTATCGCATGGCGGGATCGTTGACCGACGTGTCGGATCGCAAGCGCGCGGAGCTGACGTTGCGCGAAAGCGAAGAGCGGTTTCATAGTGCCTTTCGCGACGCCCCGGCCGGCATGGCGCTGATCGACCGCAACGGTCAGACCGTGCGTGTCAATCGGGCCCTGTGCGCCATCCTGGGCTATTCGGAGCCTGAGCTCTTGGCGATGTCGTTGAGTCGCTTGATGCACTCCGAGGATGTCGCGCATGCGCAGGACGGCGTGCGCCGAATCGAAAGGGGCGAATTGGAATCGCATCAAAGCGAGGGGCGATATGTCCACAAGTCCGGCCGTGTGGTGTGGGCCGAAATCGGGGTCTCGCTGATTCGCGACCGCGACGGACGGCCGCTGCATAGTCTCGTCCACGTGCGCGACATCACCGACCGCCACTACCTCAGCCGTGTGCTCGCGGCCTTGAACGCGCGCCTCGATGTCAAAGAGTCGTTTCGCGAAGTCGCCAGCAACCTGCAGGGAATGACTGGCTGCTATAGTTCGACGCTGATTCTCTTCGATGAGCACAACGAGTGGGGGACGGTCTGGCCGTTGGACCCGTCGCGTAGTGAACGGCCTCTCGGTGCGCGCATGCCGATTCGCGACAGCCCAGCGCTGCCGTTCGTCGTCCGCGGCCGCGCGCATCTGGTGCCGGACCTCGCCGCCGAGTTGTCCTATGCGCCTCTCGCAGCAGCCTACCGCGCCGGAATCCGGTCGGCGATGACGCTGCCGCTGGCGGGAGCTGACCGCGTCGCCGGCATGCTGGTGCTGGTGTGGACGCGCGTCGACGCCTGCGAGGCGGCGCTTGTGCCGGCAGTGCGGCAAGTGGCCGATGCCTTGGCGCTGGCCATGGAGAAGCACCGACTGTTCGAGCAGGTCGACGCGAGTCGCGAACGCCTGCAAGCGCTGTCGCGCGAGTTGTTGCGCGTTCAGGAAGCCGAACGACGACACCTCGCCGTCGAATTGCACGACGAAATCGGGCAGACATTGACCGGCATTCGCCTGATGTTGGGCACCATCAATCGCGTGCCGGCCGCGACCGCGAGTGCGCGACTACAACAAACCCTCACGCTGGTAGACGACCTCGTTGCCCAGGTACGGAACCTGTCGCTGGAATTGCGCCCGGCGATGTTGGACGATCTCGGTTTGCTCCCTGCGCTGCTGTGGCTGCTCGGCCGCTATACCGACCAGACGAAAATCGAAATCGCTTTCGAGCACCACGGGCTCGACCGTCGCCTCCCGTCCGAGATCGAAACCGCGGCGTTTCGGATCATCCAGGAAGCCCTCACCAATATCGCACGCCACGCGAACACCACCGAGGCTCGAGTGAAGGCGCAGATGACCGGGTCCGCCCTGCTGATTCAGGTCACCGACGCGGGCAGCGGCTTCGATTTGCACGGGCGGCCGGTGGTGGGAGCAACGACGGGTCTGGCGGGAATGCGCGAGCGGGCGCTGCTACTGGGGGGACGGCTCACGGTTGAATCGACTCCAGGCGAGGGGACGTGCGTGCAAGCGGAGTTGCCGCTCGCGATGGAACGGAACGGGGATGAGCGTCACGATTTTCATCGCGGATGATCACGCGGTCGTCCGGCTCGGGCTACAGGCGCTGATCGACGCCGAGCCGGACTTGCAACTGATCGGGCAGGCGGCCGACGGCCGCGAGGCGCTGGTGCAGGTGCAGCAGCTCCGTCCACAGGTCTTGGTCCTCGATTTGGTGCTGCCCGGAATGCACGGGTTGGAGGTGTTGCGGCGGGTGCCGCGCATCAGCCCGGAAACCCGCGTGATCGTGTTGTCGATGCACGCGAACGAGGCGTACGTGCTCGATGCGCTCCGCGGCGGCGCCGTCGGCTACGTGCTCAAGGGCTCGGATACGACGGAATTGGTCCGCGCGATTCGGCAGGTCGTTGCCGGCGACATTTACCTCAGCCCACCGCTCTCGATGCAAGCGGTGATGGACTATGCGGAGCGGGCAGGCGGCGTTCCCGCCGATGCCTACGACACCCTGACGCGACGTGAACGCGAAGTCCTCCGCTTCTCCGCGGAGAGCCTCACCAGCGCACAAATCGGCGCCCGGCTGTTCATCAGTGCGCGGACGGTCGAAACTCACCGCGCCAACCTCATGCACAAGCTGGGTCTGCGCAACCAGGCTGACGTTATTCGATACGCGTTGCGTCGGGGTATTCTCCCCGTCGACAAGTAGCCATCGCACGCCCGCGCTACCCGGGGTTGCAGAATTGGGTAGACAAAAAAATACGTAGACTTACGCAATAGACCCGATCGATCTGTGCGCGCAATAATCGGCGTGGCTATGCGGTTCGGTCATGCTGTCCAGTGGTTCCCCCCGTTCGCTCTTGGCGAATCCGGCAGACCGAACCTCGCCGAAGGACGATAGCCGAGTGGAGGGCGGCTGCCAGACGGCAGCCGTTGGACAACATGACGCAGATCGAACTCTCATCAGTTGAGCGCAACGAACTTGAACGTCTTGTTCGCGAGGGGCCGGTGGCTTTGGCCCGGCGTGCACGCGTCGTCCTCGCGCACGCGGACGGTACGTCGCTCGCTGCCATCGCCACACGACTCGGCTTGCACCGGGATAGTTGTCGCCGCTGGCTGCTCCGCTACCGGACACGAGGAACCGCCGGCCTACTCCATGGCAACGCCGGCAAGCCGAAGAACGTCGTCTTCGATGCCGCGACGTGTGCCGAGATTCGCCGGCGAGCGAGTGCCGAGCCCGGCACCTTCGGCGAGCCGCATGCGCGCTGGTCGTTGTACAAGCTGCGGGATCATCTGGTGCGGCGACACGTCGTGCGAACCATCAGCGTCGAGCGACTCCGGCAACTGCTGCGTGAGGGTCCGACCGATCGGGAGCATTGGAACCAGCCCGTGTCGCGCATCCCACCGCTGGCGCCGCAGGTGCGCCGCCAACTCGGTGAGTGGGCGCGCGACTCCGATCGAGAGTTGGCGCTGCGGGCGCAGGTGATCTTGGCGATCGCCGGCGGCATGACCGTCGCCAAGGCCGCCCGGACTTTCCGCATCGGCAAGAACCGAATTCGACGTTGGGTCGCCGAGTTCGAGCTTGCGGGTGTCACCGGATTGCAGCACGGCGCGCGATCGTTGCGAGAGGCGATCGTGCGACTGACGTCTGTACCACCGCACGCAGCCGGAGCGCGCGGGGACCTCTGGTCGCTGGGCCAGTTGCGCGCGGTGCTGCAGCGCCATGGCGTCACCAAGGCGATGAGTCTCAACGAACTGCGGCGGGTTGCCGAGGCGGCTGGCTTGACGATGGCTGATTTCCCTGCGGGCGCACAGCCGGGTTCCGCCGGTATGCCGTTGAACGCGACGGGCAGCGGAGAGGGGGAAGGGGGATGACGCAACTACAGCGACACGTCGTGTTTGCGGAACATTGTTCAGACCTGCCGTGGTTGGGATTTGTGGTCGGCACTGTCATGAGCCTATTCCTGTGGCTGTTCGTCGGCAGTACGATCTGGTGGTTGATCCTGCCCTAGCGCGAGTGGTCCCGTAGTCGTGCGGGCCGCTGTGCCCTCTCAACTTGCTCCGGGCCCGTCCCTCAGGCACACCGGAAGACATGTATCCGGTGCTGTTTCACCTCGGCCCGATCTCGGTCGAGAGTTTTTGGGTGATGTTGTTCCTGGGGTTTTTTGTCGCTCTGCAGGTGGTGCGCGCCGAATTCGCTCGACTCGGCTACGATCCCACTTGGGCGTACGACTTCATCTTGTATTCGTATGTCGGTGGATTGGTCGGCGCGCGGCTGTTTCTGCTCACCAGCGCGTGGGACGTGTTCCTCAACGATCCGTTCGAGTTTCTCTTCTCCGGCAGCGGCTGGGTCTGGCAAGGTGGTGTGTTGGGCGGCGCGTTGGCGGTGTGGGTGGGATGCCGGCACAAGGGACTCGCGCTGGCGGTCGCCGCCGATATCGCCGGACCGGCGATGGCCGTTGGTCAAGCCATCGGCCGCGTCGGTTGCCAGCTCGCCGGCGATGGCGACTATGGCGTTCCCACCACGGTGCCCTGGGCGATGAGTTATCCGCACGGAACGGTCCCGACAAACGAACTCGTGCACCCAACGCCGATCTACGAAACGATCCTGTACGGTGCGATCTTCCTCCTGCTCTGGCGGTTGCGCGGGCGCGGCTACCGCCCGGGGGTGTCGGCCGGAATCTACTTCTTCACAACCGGCGTCGCGCGCTTCGCCGTGGAGGTTGTTCGCATCAATCACGTCGTCGCCCTCGGCCTCACCTTGCCGCAGTTGATGAGCATCGCCTCGTGCGCGCTCGGTGTCGTGCTGTGTGCGCGCCGGTGGAAACCGGCGACGCCGGACGGTGCAGTTTCGAGCCGAGCATGACGCCCGCAACGCTCTTGCTCTTCGACATCGACGGGACGTTGGTGCACGTGGCGGAAGAGATCGCCTTCGTGCGCGCGTTCGCCGAGCTCTACGGCGACGGAGTCGACGCGAGCTGGCCGGAAGGGATCACCGCCAGCGACACCAGCTTCATCGCGGGAGTGATCCGGCGGGCACTCGGTCGCGCGGCCACCGATGCGGAGATCGCGCGCGCGGCGGCGTGCTTCGTTGCTCACCTCGAAGACACGGTCGCGAGCGGGTTGACCCCGGTCCGCCCGGTTGCCGGGGCGGTCGATTTCGTCGCGCGCTGCACGGCCGTTGCCCCGGTGGCGGTTGCAACCGGCTGCGTCGAGCCGTCCGCACGAGTGAAGTTGCGCCACGCCGGCCTGGCGCAGCATTTCCCCTGCGGTGGCTACTCGACGCGCGAAACGCGACGGGTCGAGATCGTGGATCGCGCCATCGCCGCCGCCGAAGCTCATTACAACCGCCGCTTCGCACGGGAAGTTATCATTAGCTTCGGCGACGGACCGTGGGACGTCGAAGCCGCGCGCGAACTCGGGCTCCGGTTCGTCGGCATCAACCAGAGTGCGCGGGGCCGCGCGCGCCTGGAGCGGGCGGGAGCCACGATCGTGCTCAAGGATTTCACCGACCGCGACGCGCTCGCGCGTATCCTCGCCGACTCCGTACCCGAGTAGCTGTCGACTCGGCACTCGGGTTGGCGTAGTATCCGGTTGCCATGGTGACGCGCGCGCTGATCGTCGTGCTCGGACTATTGATCCCGCTCGTGGGAGTGCGAGCCGACATCGTCGAGTGGCAAGACGCCGAGGGCGTCCGTCATTTCACCAATAGCAAGGAAGAGGTGCCGGGCGGCGAGCGGGCGCGCGTCGTGATTGCCGAGCGGCCCGCGCCGGCCACCGGCGTGGTGTCCGACGCTCCGCCGGCGCCGGGGATTGCCGAATCGCCGAAGCAGGCGCAGGTCGTCTACGACTATTCGCTGCTCACCGACGCGTACGCGCAAGGCGTGGTCGCGGGGCTCGCGCTGGCGCGCGACACCGGCAGCACCACGATCAATCAACCGATCGCGCTGTCCGGCGCGCGCGGCGGTGACGACGGACGCTTCTTCTACTCCCCGCCGTTGGTGACGACCTCCTTCGATCGCGGTCGCTCTCGGCATCTCACCCTGCGCATGCTGTTGGAGGACCAGTTCCAACTCGATCGCGACGGCCCGTATGTGGTGGAGCGACTTCCACCTGGGTTGGGCCCCAACCTCAACCCGTTCCTTCCGCGCGGGTTGCCGTACGGGTACCCGGTCGGCGGGCGCGTCCTGTTCTAGTCGAGCGAATCGTGTCGCATTCCCGCGTCCTCGACCGCGCGCAGAGCGCGGTGGTGATGATCGATGTCCAGGAAGCCTATCGCGGCGTCCCCGTCGGGCACGACGGCGTGGTGCAAGCGCTCAGTCGGCTGTTGCAAGTGAGTCGCCTGCTGCAGGTGCCGTTGTTGGTGACCGAGCAGTATCCCAAGGGCCTAGGGCACACGTTGCCGGAGTTGGCCGCGTTGTTTGCGCCGGGACAAACCATCGTCGAGAAGTCTTCGTTGAGCTGCTGTGGCGATGGAGCGTTCGCCGCTGCGCTCGATGCGCTGCATCGACGCCAGATCGTCGTGTGCGGTCTCGAAACCCATGCGTGCATCAATCAAACGGTGCACGATCTCATCGATCAAGGCTATCAGGTCCATCTGCCTCGTGACGCCGTCTCGTCTCGCTTCGAGCGCGA
Source organism: Binatia bacterium (assembly GCA_035541895.1). Classification (GTDB taxonomy): domain Bacteria; phylum Desulfobacterota; class Binatia; order HRBIN30; family JACQVA1; genus DATKMK01. The sequence goes on from DATKMK010000119.1 coordinate 129,238, forward strand.
CGTGTCAGTGGCCTGGGAGAAGATGGTGGGTTCGGGAGCGATCCCGACGAGCGTCGAGATGATCGCCCTGGAGTGGATTCGCACCGCCGCCGCGCCGGAGTTCAAGGCGGTGCAGAAGCTGATCAAGTGAGTGGCGAGTCGTGAGTGGTCGGAGGTCTCACCACTCACTATCTCCCTTCAAATTTCGGTGCGCGCTTCTCCATCACCGCCAACACGCCCTCGCGAGCGTCGGCGGTGGTGAAGGTAATTCCTTGCTGGAGGGCTTCGAAGTCGAGCATGTCGTCGAGGCTGTGCTCGGCGCCGCGGTAGAGCGCCTTCTTGGTCATGCGCACGGCGATCGGCGCGCACCCGGCGATCTCGCCGGCCAACGCGCGCACCGCCTCACCGAATTGCTCGCGCGGTACCGCGCGGGTGATGACGCCGAGACGCTCCGCCTCGACGGCGTCGATCACGCGGCCGGTGAAGAACAACTCGGCGGCCCGGGCGGTGCCGATCAAGCGCGGCAGAAAATAGGTTGCGCCCATGCCGGGATGGATCCCGAGCTTGGCGAAGGTCATGCCCATCTTGGCGTCGGCGACGGCGATGCGCAGATCGCAGGCGAGCGCGATGCACAGGCCCGCGCCGATCGCGTGACCGTTGATCGCCGCGATGGTCGGAATCGCCAGGCGTCGAATCGCGAGATAGCGGGTGTAGAAGTCGCGCGGCGAGCCGGCCATGCTCGGGGCCGCGTGGTCGCGCGGCGCCGCGCCGCTGTCGCGCGCCAGCATCCCGAGGTCGCCGCCCGAGCTGAATGATTTCCCCGCGCCGGTGAGGACGAACACGCGCGCGGTCGCGTCGGTGCGGATGTCTTCGACCGCGGCGACCACTTCCTCGCCCATCGCGGGTGTCATCGAGTTGCGGGTGTCCGGCCGATTGAACGTGAGCGTGACGACGCCGTCGTCACGCTTCGTCACGATGATGTGCTCATACGACATGCGGGGCTCCTCTGCGGCGGTTGTAGCGGCGGCTGACGGCGCAGTCAAAATCGCCCGGCAGATTCGAGTCACGTCTGGCAACCGTGGAGAGCGGAAATGTGCGCCACCCATCTTGTGTCGGGGTCGATCGTCCGATATTTAATGACTGACTGGTCAGTTTTCAAAATGGCTCACGCGGCACCATCCGTTTCCACTCCGACGCGCGGCCGGCCCCCGATCGTCGGCTTGCGCGACACGATTCTGCGCGCGGCGGGGGAGATCTTCGCGCGGCACGACTACCACGAAGTGCTGATGGACGACGTGGCGCGAAGCTGCGGTGTCGGGAAAGGAACGCTCTATCGGTACTTTCCCGGCAAGCGTGAGTTGTACGTCGCGGTGATGTTCGAGGGCATCGAGCGTGTGCGTGCGGAATTGCAAACCACGGTCGACACCGCGGGCCCGCCGGTGCTCGCAATCGAGCGGATCGTGCGCTGCATCCTCGCGTACTTCTGGGATCGGCAGTACTTCTTCGCGCTGATTCACCGCAACGAACACAAGCCCGACGATCCCGACACCCGCGAGTGGCTGCGACGGCGCACCGAGCTGTCTCGTGTGGTCGAACGTGCGGTGCGGAAGGCGATCGCCGCCGGGCACGTGCGCGACGTCGATCCCCGCATCGCCGCCGAAATGTTGCTCGGTATGTTGCGCGGCGCCAACCGCTATCGGACTTCGCACGACGGGCTGGAGCACCTGGTGACGGTGGTCGTCGAGATGTTTCTCGGCGGGGTCGGTACGCGCACGGGGCAGCGCCTGGCAGCGGACCGGTGCGCACGGAGATAGTGAATGCGAACGGTAATCCTAACGGTCATAGTTGGCAGCCTCCTCGGGGGGGGCGTGGGTGCAGAGGACCAGGCACCGCAGAAGACCCTCGCCGAGTGCGTCCAGATCGCGATCGACAATCACCCAAGCCTGAAAGCCGCGGACGCGTCGGTGCAAGCGGGCAGCCAGCGCGTGTGGGAGGCCGCGGCACCGTATCTCCCGCAGGTGACCGCGGTCTATTCCGCGACTCGGCGCCAGACCAATCTCGTCGCCGCCGGCGGAACCGGCGTCGTCACTCCGGTGCGATCCAGCTTCTTCAATTCCGGGGTCAGCTTGACCCAGGTGTTGTTCGATTTCGGGCAGACGCTGGAGTCGATACGCGCCGCGCAAGAGTCGGAACGCTCGCTCCAAGCTGACCGGTCGACCCAGCTCAACACCGTGGTGCTCAACCTGAAGCAGTCGTATTTCAACGTCCTCGCCGCGCGTCGCCTGCTCGCCGTGGCGGACGAGACCGTGCGCCAGAATCAGAAGCATCTGGAATTGGCGGAGGGACGGTTCAACGTCGGGCTGGCCGCCAAATTCGACGTGACGCAAGCGCAGGTCCAGTTGGCCAATGCGGAACTGAACCAAGTCACCGCACGCAACAACGTCTCGGTGGCGCGTGAGACGTTGCGCAACGCCCTCGGACTTACCGGCCCTCTCGATTTCGACATTGTCGATAACTTCGATGTCCACCAGGTGACGATCACTGAGAGCGATGCGCTCGCGACTGCTTACGACCGGCGTCCCGAGTTGCAGAGCATCCTCGCCCAGCAGCGATCCGTGATGGATCAGGTTGCCTCGCTGCAACGGAGCTACTTCCCGACGGTGCAAGGACAAGCGAACTACAACTGGCAGAGCACCGAGTATAACTTTGACCCCTTGTTCGACGTTTGGGCCGTCACCGGGGGAATCACGTGGCCGATTCTGAGCGGCGGGCTCACGACGGCTCAGATCGGTGAGCAGAAGGCCAATCTCTTGAACCTCAAGTTCAACGAGGAGGTACTGCGGCAGAATATCGCGCTTGAAGTGCGCCAGGACGTACTCAATCTGGGCCAAGCCGCTGAGAGCATCCGCGTTTCGGAAAAAGGTCTCCAGCAAGCGCGCGAGAACCTCGAACTAGCCGAAGGCCGTTACAGCACGGGCGTGGGCAACATCATCGAATTGACCGACGCCCAGGCCTCGCTCACCACCGCTGAAGCGAACTATGTGCAGGCGCTGTACAGCTACAAGACTGCCGTCGCGGCCGTCGAGAAGGCCACCGCGCAGTCGTTCACGACCGAATAGGCGGCGCGACGATGCGATTCCACCGCCATCGACGCCGCGCGGCGGCGCTCGGCCTACTCGGCTGCATCACGGTAGCGGGGTGCTCCGATCGAGCCGGAGACGCGCGTCGCCCCGGTTCACACGATGCGGTGCCCGTCACCATCGCGGATGTCCGGCGAGAAGACGTCCCGCTGCAGTCGCGGACCATCGGCACGGTCGAGCCCTATTCAACCGTGTCGATCAAATCGCAAGTCGAAGGCCAGCTCGCGCAGGTCCACTTCCAGGAAGGTCAACCGGTGTCGCGCGGCGATCTGCTCTTCACCATCGATCCTCGCCCGTTTGAAGCCGCCGTGCGTCAAGCCGAAGCCAACTTGGCCAAGAACGAGGCGGAGTCCAACAACGCCACCATCGACGCCCATCGTCGCGCCAAGTTACTGGCGGACGGGTTCATCTCCACCGACGAGAACGACCAAGCCCAAACCCGCGCCGCCTCGCTGCAAGCAGCCGTCAAGGCAGACCAGGCGGCGGTCGAGAACGCCAAGTTGCAGTTGCAGTACTGCTACATTCGCTCGCCCATCGACGGACGCATCGGCCGCCTGTTGGTGCACGAGGGCAACGTGGTGAAGACCAACGATACCATCCTCGCCGTGATCAACCAGATCCGTCCGATCTACGTGTCGTTCGCGCTGCCGGAGCAGCAGCTCGCGGACATCCGCGAGCGCGCAGGCCGCGGCACCCTCGAGGTGCACGCATTCGTCGGCCCGAGCGCGACCGAACCCGTCCGCGGCGAACTCAGCTTCATCAACAATACCGTCGACACCGCCACCGGCACCGTGCTGTTGAAGGGATTGTTCACGAACGGACAGGAACAACTCTGGCCGGGCCAGTTCGTCGACGTGGCACTGACGCTGTCCGTCACGCGTGACGCGTTGTTGGTGCCGGCCGAAGCCGTGCAGGCCGGTCAACAAGGGCCCTATGTCTTCGTCGTCGCCGGTGACGCTACCGCGGAGGTGCGACCGGTGGTGGTGGGTCGCACCGCCGGCCACGACGTGATCGTGACCAGCGGGCTGCAAGCCGGCGAACGGGTGGTCACCGACGGCCAGATCCGGCTGGCGCCCGGTTTGAAGGTGGAAATCAAGGACGGCGCGCCCGCGCCGGCGACGACGGCTTCGTCGCCGCCCGGGGCCTGAGATCGATGAACATCGCCGAGCCATTCATTCGCCGGCCGGTCGCCACCACACTGGTGATGCTCGCGATCCTGCTCTTCGGCGCGCTGGCCTATCGGGTGCTGCCGGTGAGCGATCTGCCGAACGTCGACTTCCCGACGTTGCTGGTGACGGCCAGTCTGCCGGGCTCGAGCCCGGAGACCATGGCGTCGTCGGTCGCGACGCCGCTGGAGCGACAGTTCTCGACCATCGCCGGGCTGGCGTCGATGAACTCGACCAATTCGCTCGGCACCACCCAGGTGACCCTGCAGTTCGATCTCAGCCGCGACATCGACGCGGCGGCGCAAGACGTGCAGTCGGCGATCACGCAAGCGTCGTCCTTGTTGCCGCCCGGGATGCCGAGTCCGCCCACCTTCCGCAAGGTCAATCCCGCCGACCAGCCGATCCTCTACCTCGGTTTGACCTCGGCGACGCTGCCGTTGTGGACGCTCGACGAATACGGGGAGACGCTGCTGGCGCAACGCATCTCGATGGTCAACGGCGTGGCGCAGGTGCAGGTGTTCGGCGCTCAGAAGTATGCGGTGCGCATCAAGCTGGATCCGAAGGCGCTCGCCAGCCGCGGGATCGGCATCGACGAAGTCGAGCGTGCGGTGCGCGCCGCCAACGTCAACTTGCCCACTGGTGCGCTGTACGGGCCGCGCCAGAGATTCACTGTACAGGCGACCGGACAGCTCACCGAAGCGACGCACTACCGCCCGATGATCGTTGCCTATCGCAATGGATCTCCAGTGAGGTTGGAAGAGCTCGGGACCGTCATCGACAGCGTCGAGGACGACAAGACCGCGTCCTGGTACGCCGACGCCGACAAGATGCAGCGCTCGGTGGTGCTCGCGATTCAGCGGCAACCCGGCACCAACACGGTGCAAGTGGCCGCCGACGTCAAGGGCTTGTTGCCGTTGCTGCAAAAGCAGCTACCGCCGTCGGTCGAGCTGCACGTCCTGTTCGACCGCTCGGAGTCGATTCTCGCATCGGTGACGGACGTGAAGTTCACCATGATGCTGGCGTTGCTGTTGGTGGTGCTGGTCATCTTCCTGTTCCTCCGCAACGTCTCGGCCACGGTGATTCCCAGCCTGGCGTTGCCGCTGTCGATCGTCGGCACCTTCGCGGCAATGCAGCAGCTCGGGTACAGCATCGACAACCTCTCGATGATGGCCCTCGTGTTGTCGATCGGCTTCGTCGTCGACGATGCGATCGTCATGCTCGAGAACATCGTGCGCCACATGGAAATGGGCAAAGCCGCGATGCAAGCGGCGCTCGATGGTGCGAGCGAGATCGGCTTCACCATCCTCTCGATGACCTTGTCGCTGGCGGCCGTCTTCATTCCCGTGCTGTTCATGCCCGGAATCCTCGGCCGCCTGTTCCACGAGTTCGCCGTCACGATCTGCGTGGCGATTCTGATTTCCGGGTTCGTGTCGCTCAGTTTGACGCCGATGATGTGCAGCCGGTTTCTGCGGCCGCATGGCGCGGTGCGGCACGGGCGTTGGTACCAGGCGACCGAACGCGTGTTCGACGCGCTCCTGCGCGGCTATCAGCGCAGCCTGCAGTGGGTGCTGCGGCATCGACCGGCGACGATGGCCGTGTCGCTGGTGATTCTGGTTGGGACCGGTTTTCTGTTCGTGCGGGTGTCGAAGGGGTTCATTCCCAACGAAGATCAAAGCGCCATCTTCGGGGTGACCGAAGCGGCGCAAGGCGTGTCGTTCGAGGCCATGGTGCAGCACCAGACCGCGGTAGCCGACATCGTGCGCAAGGACCCGAGCCTGCAGGTGTTGTTCTCGACCGTCGTCGGCTCAAACGCCTCGTCGGGGAGCACGATCAACCAAGGGCGGATGTTCATGCACCTCAAGCCGCACGGCGAGCGGCCCGATATTCAGACGGTCATCGCTCAGTTGCGACCCAAGGTCAGTCAGGTGCCGGGCATGCGCGTGTACATGCAAGAGCTGCCAACGATCCGCATCGGCGGGCAACTGACCAAGAGCCTGTATCAATTCACCCTGCAGAGCCCGAACACGGACGAACTCTACCGCAGCGCACAGGCGCTGGAAGAGCGGCTTCGCGGGGTGAGCGAGTTGCAAGACGTGACCAGTGACCTGCAGGTCCACAACCCGCAGGTGAACCTGGTCATCAATCGCGACAAAGCATCGAAGCTCGGCGTCACCGCCGAGCAGATCGAGAATGCGTTGTTCGATGCCTATGGCGACCGCTGGATCTCGACCATTTACGCGCCCAACGATCAGTACAAAGTGATCATGGTGCTCGAAGACCGCTACCAGCGTGATCCCGCCGCCCTCTCGCTCCTGTATATTCGCTCCTCCGGCGGGCAGCTTGTCCCGTTGGATTCGGTGGCGTCGTTGGCCGAGAGCGTTGGCCCGTTGACCGTCAACCATGCCGGACAATTGCCGTCGGTGACGATCTCGTTCAACTTGCGGCACGGTGCCTCGCTGGGTGACGCGGTCGACAAGATCGAAGCGATCGCGCGGCAGACGTTGCCGGCCACGATCACGACCAGCTTCCAGGGAACGGCGCAGGCGTTCGAGTCGTCGCTGGCGGGTTTGTGGCTGCTGTTGCTCGCGGCGATTCTCGTCATCTACATCGTGCTGGGCATCCTGTACGAGAGCTTCATTCACCCCGTCACCATTTTGTCCGGCCTGCCGTCCGCCGGATTCGGCGCGCTGCTCACGCTGCTCGCGTTCGGCACCGAATTGAACATCTACTCGTTCGTCGGATTGATCATGCTGATCGGCATCGTCAAGAAAAACGCCATCATGCAGATCGACTTCGCGCTCGATGCCCAACGCAACGAGGGCAAGCCGGCGCTCGAGGCGATCTATGAGGGCTGCGTGATTCGCTTCCGCCCGATCATGATGACCACCATGGCGGCCTTGCTCGGTGCGCTGCCGATCGCGATCGGATTCGGCGCCGGCTCGGAAGCGCGCCGGCCGCTGGGTTTGGCGGTCGTGGGCGGACTGGTGTTCTCGCAGTTGATCACGCTCTATCTCACGCCGGTGTACTACACCTATCTCGAAGCGGCCGTCGCGGCAGTGCGAGCGCGTCGGCTGTTCGATTGGCGGCGCGCAATCGGGTCGCGGGCGGTCTCATCCGCGCCGCGATCGCCCGATCGTGTCTCGGTGGAGCCGTAACGATGCGCCGGCTGCGCTACCCGGCGCTCATCGCCGCCGTCGTGCTCGTGGCGGCGCTCGGCTACGTGTATTGGCGCCACGCCGACGAAGCGGGCAAAGGCGAGTTCGTTGCCGAGGCCATTGATCAGGGCACAGTCGCGGCGACCGTCACCGCCAACGGGACGGTCAACCCGGTCACGACGGTGCAAGTCGGCACGTATGTTTCCGGGCCGATCCAAGCGATCTACGTCGACTACAATTCGCCGGTAAAGAAGGGACAGCTCGTTGCCAAGATCGATCCGGCCCTGTTTCACGTCAAGGTGCTGGAGGCCGAAGCCAACCTCGCCAACGCCAAGAGCAAGGGGCTGAAGGATCGCGCGGACCTGGCGTTCAAGAAACTGACCTTGGAGCGCAACCAGCAGTTGCGCGCGAAGAACCTGATCGCCGCCAACGATGTGGACACCGCGAGAAGCGACTATGATCAGGCGGTCGCTCAACTGGCGCTCGACGATGCGGCCGTGCAGCAGGCGGCCGCTTCGCTGGAAGAATCTCGCATCAATCTCAACTACACCGACATCAAGTCGCCGGTGGACGGGGTCGTCGTTTCGCGCAGCGTCGACGTCGGCCAAACTGTCGCCGCGAGCTTTCAAACGCCGACGCTGTTTCTCATCGCACAGGACCTCACCAAGATGCAGGTCGACACCAGCGTCAGCGAGTCCGACGTTGGCGCGGTACGCGAACAACAGCCGGCCTCGTTCACCGTCGACGCATATCCCGGTAAAGCCTTTCACGGCGTCGTCACGCAGATCCGCAACGCGCCGATCACGGTGCAAAACGTGGTCACGTACGACGTCGTCGTCGGGGTGCACAATCCCGACCTGGAGCTCAAACCGGGAATGACCGCAACGGTCGCCATCACGACCGCGCAGCGTGACAATGTCCTACGGATTCCCCTCCGGGCCCTCCGGTTTCATCCGGAGCGCAAGGCGGGAGCACCGGCAACGCCGGCGTCCGGCTCGCATGCGACGACGCATCAAGGGCAGACGGCGGTGTGGGTGCTCAACGCCGACGGGACGTTGCGCCGGGTTCCGGTGGAGACCGGCGTGCGCAACGAGCAGTACGCCGAGGTGATTTCGGGCGACCTGCGCGAGGGGGATCAAGTCGCCGTGGCGTATCGGCACACGACCCCACCGGCGCAAGGAACGAGTCAATCGCGTCCGCCGTCTTTCGGTGGCGGCCGCCGCTTCTAGCGCGTGACATGGCCCAGCCGCTGATCGAAGTGCGCGAACTGTGGAAGGTCTATCAATTGGGCGACCTCGAGGTCCAAGCGTTGCGCGGCGTCACACTCGACATCGATAGCGGCGAGTTTGTGGCCGTGATGGGTGCGTCCGGATCGGGGAAGTCGACGTTCATGAACATCATCGGCTGCCTCGATCGGCCAACGCGAGGCGCCTATCATCTGAACGGGGTCGACGTGTCGACCTTGAGTCCGGATGCACGCGCGACCATTCGCAACCACCAAATCGGCTTTGTGTTTCAGAGCTTCAATCTCATCCCGCGGACCAGTGCATTGGAGAACGTCGAGTTGCCGTTGTTCTACAGCGACGTTCCGATCGCCGAGCAACACCAACGCGCGCGCGAGGCGCTGGCGGCGGTGGGTTTGATGGGTCGGGAAGGCCACATGCCGAACCAACTCTCCGGCGGTCAGCAACAACGGGTCGCGATCGCCCGGGCACTCGCGACCCGACCGTCCTTGTTGCTGGCCGACGAGCCGACCGGCAATCTCGACAGTCAGACGAGCATCGAGATCCTCAGCATTTTTCAGCGGCTGAATCTCGACGGCGGGATCACCGTGGTGTTGGTGACCCACGAGCCCGACATCGCCACCTACGCGAAGCGGGTCATCATGTTTCGCGACGGTGTCGTCGTCTCCGACGTGCGCCAGCAACCGGCGGCCGCTGCGCCGCTTGCGGAGGCGGCCGTATGAAGTTGCTGCGCATGACGATGCGGACGGCGCTGCGTGCGTTGCAGCGCAACAAACTGCGTTCGGCATTGACGATGCTGGGCATCATCATCGGCGTGGCGGCGGTGATCACCATGGTGAGCATTGGTCAGGGTGCCGACGCCGCGGTGCAGAAGCAGATTCTCAGTCTCGGCAACAATCTGCTGATGATCATCCCGGGGGCGACCACCGCCTCCGGCGTGCGCTCGGGATGGGGCGGGGTATCGACGCTCACCGTCGGCGATGCCGATGCGATTCGCAAAGAATGCCCCGCGGTCGCCAATATCACCTACATCAAACGCCAAGTGGTTCAGGTCGTTTACGGCGACCAGAATTGGTCCACCGTTGCGCAAGGCAGCACCCCGGCGTTTCAAAAGGTGCGCTCCTGGGGCGTCTCAGCGGGGAGCTTTTACAGCCAGCGCGATGAAGATACCGCCAACCGGGTGGTGGTGCTGGGACAAACCGTGGTCGATCACCTGTTCGGGCCCGGCGAGGATCCGGTCGGCGCGCTGGTCCGGATCAAGGACGTCCCGTTTCAGGTGATCGGCGTGCTCGAATCCAAGGGACAAACCTCGTGGGGCCAAGATCAGGACGATCTGTTGGTCATGCCGTTTTCCACCGCCGTGCGACGCGTGCTGGGGACGCAATTCGTCGGCAGCGTCGACATGGTGTTCGCGTCGACGGCGTCAACCGGCGAGCTTGGCGCCGCCACCGATCAGATCACCGCGCTGTTGCACGAGCGCCATCGGATTCAGCCGAACCAGGAGAATGACTTCACCGTGCGCAATCTCAACGACGTCGCCAAGGCTTCGGAGAGCGCCAGCCAAGTCATGACCAACCTGTTGCTCAGCGTGGCCTCGATTTCGTTGTTGGTGGGTGGCATCGGTATCATGAACATCTTGTTGGTGTCGGTGACCGAGCGCACCCGCGAGATTGGCATCCGCATGGCGGTCGGGGCCAAGGCGCGTCACATCTTACTGCAGTTCCTCGTCGAGGCCGTGACGCTCAGCATGGTCGGCGGGATTGCGGGCGCGCTCTTGGGCATTGCCAGCGCACAGCTGGTTTCCTACTTCGCGGATTGGCCGACGCTGCTCTCCCCGGTCGTGGTGACCGGCTCGGTGTTGTTCTCGGGTGCCGTCGGCGTCTTCTTCGGATTCTATCCCGCCCGCAAAGCCGCCCGTCTCGACCCGATCGCGGCGCTCCGTTACGAGTGAGACCGCTGCCAGTCTCTCCTGAGATCCGTGCGCGGGATCGGGACGGATTGTCGCCCTCGTTCGCGTGCTAGATACCATGCGCGGAACGTAGTAAGCGGACCGTTCACGATGGCGGCCACCGATACCGAGCTGACGATCGAGGGGGGCGAGCGCTTGTCGACGCCGCTGCGCGTGCTGCTCCTCGTTGAAGTCGCGTGCGCCATTCTTTTCGTCGCGCAGCAAGCGCTGCCGCTGTGGAATGATCGCTGGGTACAGGACGACGCGTACATCAGCTTCCGCTACGCGAAACACTTCGTGCAAGGGCACGGGCTGGTCTACAACATCGGCCAGCACGTCGAAGGCTACACCAATTTTTTGTGGACGATCATCTCGGCGATTCCGATGGCCGCCGGCGCCGTCGATCCGCTGCCGTTCATGCAGGTGTTCAGTCTGGCGCTCTGGCTGCTCTCGTATGCCTTGTTGCTGCTGCTCGGCATCCGTCTGTTTCGAGAAGGCGTGTGGATCGGGCCGCTGGCGCTGATTCCGCTCACGTATCACTGGTCGTTCAATATGTGGTTCTTCTCGGGGATGGAGACCCCGCTGGTGTCCTTCCTGACGATTGCGGTTGTGTATTGTTTCTCGCTCGATCCTGAACGACATCCGTGGGCGCTGTTCCTTGCTTCGTTGTCGGCCGTCGGGCTGACGATGACACGACCCGACGGCGTGGTGACGATGGCGGCGCTGGCGGTCGCGGGCGTGCTGCTCTACTGGCGTCCGCTCCTTCACGAGCGGCGCTGGCGCACCTATCTGGTGATGCCGGCGCTGCCGATTGTGTTGGTGTACATCCCGTTCAACCTCTGGCGGGTGCTCTACTACGGCTCGTTTTACCCCAACACCTACTACGCGAAGGTAGCGTATCTGACGTACTACTCGCGCGGATGGGAGTACCTGACTACCTACCTGTCGACGTACTCGTTGGGTCCGGTTCTGCTGCTGCCGGTGATCGGCGCGTGCGTCGCCCAGACGCCGACCGCGCGGCGATTTCTGTGCAGCGCTACGCTCGCCGCCGTGTTCGTGTTCTTCTACGTCGTCCGGCTCGGCGGCGACTTCATGGAGTGGCGGTTCGTCACCCCGGTCAGCGGGGTGCTGTATCCCGCCATCGTCGTCGGTGCGGCGGCGTGCGCGCACGCGCTGCGGCGCCTGATTCCAGCGAGTGTGCCCATGGTCGGCTGGGTCGTGGGTACCTGTGCGGTGGCGAGCCTGACGATCATGACCGCTCAAGCGACGTCACAGGCGAAGAACAACGCCGGCCCCGGCGGCGAGACCATCGCGTTGCTTCGTCGTTACTGCGATCCGCATCAATTGAATTGGAAGGCCACGGCGCTGCTGTTCGAGGACATTCTGCCGAAGAACATCAAGATTGCGACGACCTCGGCGGGTATCATTCCCTTCTATTTCGACCGACCGTGTCTCGACCTGCACGGGCTCACCGATCCCGACATTGCGCATATGCCGGTCGATCCCAACAACCGCGGCCGCACCGGACACGAGCACTGGCTGCAAGATTTCAACGTCATGCGCGCCCGCGGGGTGGATGTGTATCTCTACTGGGTTGATCCGCGCGGCCTGCCGCTGTCGCTGCTGACTCCGGCGCAGCCGGACTTGGAAATGGTGAGTGCGCGTTTGTCGGAGACCCAGTTCGTGCAGTTTCTCATTCTCAATCACAAGGCGCTCGACATGGATCAGTTGCGCAAGGACAAGCGACTGGTGTTTTACGGCGACAAGTCGGTATCGCCGCGGCCGGAGTTTTATGCCGTGCGCGACCAGTTCGCGAACTACGCCGTCGTTGACCGGCTCGATCTCGAAGAGGACGCCTCGCAGAGCGAGCACGGATTCGAGGAGCACTTCGAGCGCACCGGGCGGCCGAGCCACAACTATCACGAGAAGATGTTGTTCTATCGTCCGCCGATCCGCGACGTGTTCCTCCACGACAACGGCCGCCGGATCAGTGATGAGGCCCGCTGGACCGTGCGCAACGTTTCGACACACGCGGATTTGGTCATGATCGTGCGCTACGATCACACCGGCGGCGCCGATTACAGCGTCACGGTCAACGGTCGCGAGGTTGCAGGGCGGTTGCATTTCGCGGGCGGCGAAGAGGTGTGGGACGACGCGTGGATCACCATCCCGGCGGCATTGCTGACCGACGGCGCCAACGAGATCCGCATCAGCCGCGATCTCCAGAGCCCGACGGATTCGGAGCTGTACTACATGTGGTTCGCGCAACCGCCGTCTGCGGCATCCGCTCCGGCGAGTGGCGAGGGCACGGCGAAGGAGGCGCCGCATGCGTGAGTACGGCGGTCGCGAAATTGGCTGGTGGCGGTGTTGACCGCCGGCGCTGCGGACATCTGCGGTCGCCAACGCCGCAGATCCGCCTCGCGCACATCGAGTGGGCACGCAGGCTAAGGGCTGCGCCTTCGCGGAGCAAGATCAACTCGTCAGACTGATCTCGCGACGCTCCAAGCGGTGTATGAAGTCGCGATCGCCTTCGAGGAAGTCCAGCGCGTGCATCTCTTCCACGCCGACCCATCGCAGCGCGGCGAACGCGTCCGGCTGTAGCGTCCCGCGATAGCCCGTCACGCGCAGGAAGCGCAGCGCAAACCGCGGGCGTCCGGGATACTCGTACTGCGTGCGCCACAGCTCGCGGCCGATATCGGCGTCGATGCCGAGCTCTTCGCGCAGCTCGCGGCGCAGGCAGGCGGCGATCGTTTCACCGGCTTCGCACTTGCCGCCGGGGAATTCCCACTTCAATGGATGCGCGGCGGTTGGCAGTCGCTGGCACGCGAGGATCGCGGACCCGCGCGCGAGAATCCCGGCGGCAACGAGAATCATCGCGACGATCGGCTGGCTAGTGAATCTGCGCGGCCTGGCGGCGCACCGTGATGAGATCCTCGCGAATCGTGTCGGCGGTCTCGTCGTTGGGCGCCAGCTTGAGGAACCGTTCGAGATCGGCGAGCGCCGCGGCGTAGCACTCGAGGCGCTGGTAGAGCAGACCGCGATCGCGAAGTTCCTGCGGGTTGTCCGGCGTCAGCATCAGAATGCGATCGCAACACGACAGCGCCGCCTCGAACTCCTCAGCTTTGATGTGGACTTGCTTCAAGTTGCCGAGCATGCGCGCGAGGATCTCGCGCGGCGTCGCCGCGCGCAGATAGCGGCGGTCGAACGGCGCTTCCGGCCCGAGCACACTTTGCAAGCGCTCGCGGCAATCCCGTTCGGTCAGCACCTGGCCGAAGAATGCGTCGATGATGATCTCTTCGTCGCCGACGTATTTCGCCAAAAAGTGTCCCGGAAAACCGACGCCGTGCACCGGCAAATCGAGTCGACGCGCTACCTCCATGTACACCAACGCCAGCGTGATCGGGATGCCGGTGTGGCGATCGAGCACCTCGTTGAGAAAACTGTTGCGGCGATCGTAGTAGCGCTTCTGGTTGCCGATGAAACCCTTCTCGACGAACAAGAACTGGTTGAGTCGCGAAATCCGCTCCGCGCCCGACGCGGCCGACCCCAAGAACTGACGCGCTTCCTCGGCGAGTGCATCCAATCGCTGCAGATACGCGTCGATGTCGAGATCGGGATAGGCCTCGGCGGCGATCAGCAGTGCGCCCTCGCCGAGATTAATGCGATCATCGGGAACTTGCGCCAACTCAGCGAAGCGCTCTCGGGGATTCTTACCCATCACGACACCGAGGTCCCGCATAGCGCGTCAGCGCGACGGAATGCAAGATCCGCCCGGTGGCAAAATTCACTCGATAGTTGCCAAAACCACCGCGCGTGCAATAGAGACCGCATCATGCGAGCCATAGTCTGTGAGCAACCGGGCGACGAGAGCGTGCTCCACATCGGCGACGTCGCGACGCCGACTCTGGGTCCCGACGATGTACGGGTGCGCGTGCGCGCAACCGCCGTCAACCGTGCGGATCTGTTGCAGCGGCAAGGTCTGTATCCGCCGCCGCCCGGTGCCTCGCCGATCTTGGGGTTGGAGTGCGCGGGTGAGGTGATCGAGATCGGCGCGAACGTGCGCGGCTGGCAGCGCGGCGAGCGCGCCATGGCGTTGCTGCCCGGCGGCGGTTATGCGGAAGAAGTCGTGGTTCATGCAGGATCGGCGCTGCACGTGCCGGCGCCGTTGTCGGACGAGGAAGCCGGCGCGCTTCCGGAAGTGTTTCTGACCGCGTTCCTCAACATCTTCATGCTCGGCGATCCACCGGCCGGCGGCAGTGTGCTGGTGCACGGCGGCGGGAGCGGTGTCGGCACCGCGGCGATCACGCTCTGCAAAGAGGCCGGTCTGCGCATCATCGTCACCGCGGGCAGCGAGGACAAATGTCAGCGGTGCCGCGCGCACGGTGCCGATGTCGCGATCAACTACCGCGACGGCGACTTCGTGCCGGCCGTCCGCGAGGCGACCGGCGGCACCGGCGTGAACGTCGTCCTCGATGCGATCGGCGCGCGCTACTTCGAATCCAATCTCGCTGCGCTCGCAATCGACGGTCGCTTGGTGATCGTCGGTCTCATGGGCGGCGCCAAGGTCGAGGCGAATCTCGCGACGTTGCTGATCAAGCGTGTCCACGTCATCGGCTCGACGCTGCGCACCCGGTCGGTCGAGCAAAAGGCCGCCATCGTCCGCGTCTTCGAGCAGCGCTTCGGCGCCGCGCTCGCCGCCGGCCGGATCCGTCCGGTCATCGATCGGGTGCTGCCGCTCGCGGATGCCGGCGCCGCGCACCGTCTCGTGCAATCGAGCGCGCACTTCGGGAAAGTGGTGCTCAAGGTCGCGTGACATGCGGATCGTCTCGTTCGGCGACATTCACATGTCGCTGCATACGATCGAGCGGCTGGGGCCCGAACTGTCGGTGGCGGATCTGGTGATCTTGTCCGGTGATCTCACTAACTATGGCGGTCGTGATGACGCGGTGACGGTGCTCGCGGCAACTCGCCGTCACGCCCGTGCCGTGTTGGCCGTGTGCGGCAACTTGGATATGCGCGAAGTTATCGATCTCCTCGACGACGAGGGCATCAGCCTGCACGGCGATGCCCGCCGCATCGGTGACCTCGGCATCTTCGGCTGCGGCGGATCGAACGTCACCCCGCTTCGCACGCCAACGGAGTTGAGTGAAGCCGAAATCGCCGCCTTGCTCGAACGCGGGCACGCGCGCGTCGCCGACGCGCCACACCGCTTGATGGTGTGTCACACGCCGCCGATCGATTCGGCCACCGATCGCTTGCTGAACGGTGAGCACGTCGGCAGCCCGGCGGTCCGTCGCTTCATCGAGATGCATCAGCCGGAGGTGTGCATCACCGGCCACATCCACGAGTCCGCCGGCGTGGATCGCATTGGAGCGACCGTCGTGCTGAATGCCGGTGCCTTCCGGGAGGGCGGCTACATCGTTGTCGACGACGCCAACGGCGCGCTCCATGCTCGGTTGACGCGCCTCTCGGCGGCGACGTAGCGCACAGATTTCATCGCGCTGTAATCAACCCGTAACGCCTGGGCCGCTAGAAGTTGCCCCGGCGCGATACGCGCGCCGGCCGTTAGTATCCCTTCGTGATTGTGCTAAACGTAGACGTGTGGGGTGGTGTGGCGGAGTGGTAAACGGACAAGGCATGCGTGTGGCGGCAATCGATGTCGGTAGCAACTCCATCCACATGGTCGTTGCGGAAGTCGAATCCGACGGGCGATTTCGCGTTCTCGATCGGGCCAAGGAAATGGTGCGGTTGGGGCGGCGTAGTTTGCACAACGGGCGCCTGTCGGCCGAGACCATGAACGCCGGGCTGCGCACGCTCGCCGCCTTCCGCACCCTGGCGCAGCGCCAGGGCGTCGAGCGGTTCAAAGCGGTGGCCACCAGCGCGGTGCGCGAGGCCGCCAACGGCGGCGATTTCATCCAGCGAGTGCAGGACGAAACCGGGCTGCGGGTGAAAGTCATCCCGGGGCGCGAGGAAGCCCGCCTCATTCATCTGGGGGTCAGCCACGCGATTGATCTCGGCGACGAGCCGACGCTGATTCTCGATGTCGGCGGCGGCAGCGTCGAACTCATTCTGTGTCAGGACGGCAAAGCCGCCGCCCTGCACAGTTTCAAGATCGGCGTCGCGCGCTTGAGCGAAGCGTTCGTCGACGGCGACGCCCCCGGTCAGCAAGGCATGGCGCGGATCGAACGCTACATCGCCAAACCGCTCGATCCGATCTTGGCGCAATGCGCCGATCGCGGCATGCGGCGTGTCATCGCGACGTCCGGAACCTTGCTAAATCTGATCGCAATCGCGGCCACGCTGCGGGGCGAGCCGCCCGATGGGCAGCTCAACAATTGCGTCGCCACCGCCGACGAGATCGCCCAGATCCGCCGGCTGCTCAGCAAGGCCGACCGCGAGGAGCGACTGGAAATCGAGGGGCTCGACGCCAAGCGTGTCGACTTCATCGTCGTCGGTGCGTGCCTGGCGGACTACGTGCTGCGGCGGGTCGGTGCCAAGAAGCTTGTCGCGTGCACCTGGGCGCTGCGCGAAGGCGTGTTGCTCGACTTCATCGCGCGGCATCGCAAGGGTATCGAAGAGACCGAACGATTCGCCGACGTCCGGCGGCGCAGCGTGGTCCGCTTCGCCCGCCACCTCGGTGCGGTGGAGGCGCACGCGCAACACGTCGGGCGCCTCGCCCTGCGGCTCTTCGATCAGTTGAAGGACGCGCTGCGTCTCGCGCCGCACACGCGCGAGTGGCTCGAATACGCCGCGCGCTTGCATGACGTCGGTCATCACATCGATCATGAGAATCATCACCGCCACGCCTACTATCTGATCACCAACGGCGATCTGCTTGGGTTCCGGCGCGTCGAATTGGAAATCATCGGGCTGGTCGCGCGCTACCACCGCAAAGGCACGCCGAAGGTGGCCGACCCCGCGTACGCCGCGTTACCGCAATCCGATCGCCGAATCGTGCGCGCGCTGAGCGCGTTGCTGCGGGTGGCGGACGGACTCGACCGCAGCCACTATGGTGTGGTGCGCGACGTGTCGGTGATGCGCCGCGATGCGCGCCTCGTTCTGCAGCTTGCGACCGAAGGCGAGGATGCCGAATTGGAGATTTGGGAAGCGCGTCGCCGCGCGGATCTGCTGCAGAAGCTGCTGGCGGTCGACATCGACTTCCGGATTCTTGCCCGGAGTCTCGCGACGCATGCTGCGTAGGCCGCCGTGCTGGCGGCGAAACTTCGATGACCCCCGAGTCTGCCAGTGCCGCCCCGCTCGAAGTCGAGGCCAAACTCTTGGTTCCGAACCCGACCGGCCTGCGCGCGATTGCGCGACTGGAACGCGTGGGCGCGTACCGGCTGCAGCCGCGTGGTCGGGCGCGGCTGCACACGCTCTATCTCGATACGCGTGAATTGACCCTGGCTCGCAACGGAGTGGCGCTGCGCGTGCGGCGCAGTGGACGCCAGTGGGAAGCCACCGCAAAGTGGGGTGGGCGCGTCGACGGCGCGGTGCACGAACGGCCCGAGATCAATGTCCCGCTCGCCGGCGTGCCGCCAACGCCGTTTTCCTTGCCTTCGGGACCGCTTCGGATTCATTTGGCGGCGTTGGTCGCGGGTCGGCCGCTGCTTCCAATTTTGATGAGTGAAATTCAGCGCCAACTCTTCGATGTGCTCGGCCCCGCCGATCGCGAGGACGGCGCCAACGAACCGATTGCCGAACTCGCGCTCGATCGAGTTTACCTCGGCCCGCCCGACGGGCCCCGCACCGCCGGGGTCAGCTACTGCGAAGCGGAGATCGAGCTGCGTCACGGCGCTGCGGGGGACATCGTCGAGCTGGCGGGCTGGCTGCAGCAACAATTCGGGCTGCAATCGTCACCGGATTCCAAGTTTGCGCGCGGCATGGCGGTGGTTGCGGGGGAACGCCTACTCGCCCCGCCCCAGCCGATGACCATCGACTCACGCGACACGGTGGACGTCGCGGTGGGCAAAATCGTCGGCGAGCAGTTGCGCCGCTTGCGTGTGCAGGACCCGGGGACGCGCATCGGCGCCGACCCGGAGACATTGCACGATTTCCGGGTCGCCATCCGCCGGCTGCGTGCGGCCGTCCGCCTGTTCGAAACCGGCATCCCGGTGCGCCTGCGGGAACGGTTCGCGACCGATTTGTCTTGGCTCGGTACGTCGTCAAACGCGGTCCGCGACATCGACGTTCAGCTCGTGAAGCTGGCGCAATATCGCGGCGTCATCGCCGACGAGTTGCACGCCGGGCTGGCCAGTCTCATCGCGCATCTCGAAAGCGAGCGGACGCAGCGGCGGGCCGAGTTGCTGAGAGTGCTCGATTCATCGCGGTACCTGCGCCTGTTGGTTCGGCTCGAACGCTTCGCGGCAACCGCGCCAAATCGTTCGTCGCGCGTGGCGCGACCCGAGCGCTTCGCCGCGATCGCGCGGCGCGCGCTCAAACGTGCCTTCAACCGGGTCCTTCGCCGGGGACAGCGGATTGCCGCTGAACCGCGCCCGGAAGATCTGCACACCTTGCGTATCCGCGCCAAGCGCCTTCGTTACTTGTTGGAGTTTGTGCGCGATCTCACCGGCAAGCCTGGCCGGCGCGTAGTCAAACGATTGGTTCGACTGCAGGATGTTCTCGGTGCGCATCACGACGCGGTGGTGGCGGCGGCGCATATTCGCGAGTACGGGGAACGCGGCGGGGCGCAAACCGGCGCCAAAGTGCTGCTCGCCCTCGGGGTGTTGATGGGGCACGAGCAACGGCTCGCGGAGGAAGCCCGCGCGGATTTTCACCGGGTGTGGTCGCGGTTCACGTCGAAGCGTGCGCAAAAGGACGGGCGCGATCTCCAACGCCGGTTGGCATCGTATGCGACCGAGGACAACTCGCCGACAGACGACCCTCGGCGCCTGACGCCCCGACGGAACGAGGTGACTCAATGAGCTGCACGTTGTACTTGCTGCGCCACGGGATCGCGGAAGTCGGTGGACCGAACGCCTCCGATGCCGATCGCAGCCTCACCGAAGACGGCACCCGCAAACTCGCCGGGGTGGCGGCGGGCCTGAAACGCCTCGGCGTGGCCCCCGACGTCGTCTTGTCCAGCCCGTTGCGTCGGGCCGAGCAGACCGCGGCCCTAGTGGCAGAAATCATCGCACGAGACGCGCGGGTCGAGATCTATCCGCCACTTGCACCCGGCCACAAGCCCACGGACGTGCTGCAGGGACTTGGGCGCCATCGGCGCGCACGGCAACTCATGTTGGTCGGACACCAACCCGATTTGGGCGAGCTGGCGTCGTTTCTGCTGACCGGCGGAGCCGATGTGACGCCGTTGCCGTTCAAGAAAGGTGGGGTTGCGGCCATCGACGTCACGGCGTTGCCGCTGCGCGACCCCGGCGTGCTGGAGTGGTTTCTGACTCCGCGCCAACTCCGCGCCATCGGGCGCCGATAACATTACGAGCTTCCCCTCCGCGCACGAGTAGGCGCCCGCCACGGCGTCCCGCCTCCACCCACCCCCGAGCCGTTGTGTTGGGCGCGATCTGACGCAGCGAATTCATCTGCGCGTCATCTTGCCGCAACGCGAAGGGGGTATGGTCCGCTTGCGTGCCGAGAGGGTGAGCGAAACCCCTTTCCCTCATCCTCTCTCCTGGGAGGGGCTCTTCGGAGCCCCTCCCGTCCCCAACTTTACTTGTGCGACGGCCATGTCTATACGGGCGCGGTCATGTTCGCACGCATCTTCCCGAGTGAGGGCAAAGGGTTCTTCGACTTCTTCGAGCAACACGCGGCCAAAACGCTCGAAGCCGCCAAGTTGCTTCACGAAATGCTCTCGACGCCCGGCGATTTCGCGGCGCGGGCGCGGCGGATTCAAGAAGTCGAGCATGAAGGCGACGAAATTACGCACCGCGCGGTCGAGACGCTCCACAAGACCTTCGTCACGCCGATCGATCGCGGGGACATTCATCGCCTGATCACACGATTGGATGACATTCTCGATCTCATCGATGCCACCGCGGAGCGAATCTGGCTGTACGGCATCACCACGGTCGATCAGGACGCCGTCCAACTGGCTGAGGTGCTGGTGCAGGCGGTCACGCAAGTCAACCGCGCCATGGCCGGACTGCGCAACCTCAAGGACCGCAACGCCCTCATCAAGATCTGCATGGAGATCAACCGCTTCGAAAACGAAGGCGATACGCTTTTGCGCAGCGCGCTGGCGCGATTGTTCAGCGGTGACAAGGATCCGATTACCATCATCAAGTTCAAGGAGCTGTACGATTTCCTCGAAGACGCGGTCGATCGTTGTGAGGACGTAGCCAATGTCCTCGAAGGCGTCGCGCTGGAATACGCCTAGGCGGCGTCGATCGCAGACGCTGGCCGCGTTGGTGGTGGGATGGGTCTGGTCGTTTTCCTCATCGTTGTCGCGCTCGGCTTCGACTTCATGAACGGCTTTCACGACGCGGCCAATTCGGTCGCCACGGTGGTGTCGACGCGCGTGTTGACGCCGCGTCAGGCGGTTGCCTGGGCGGCGTTCTTCAATTTCGTGGCGGCCTTTGGTTTCGGTGTCGCGGTTGCGGCGACCGTCGGTAAGGGCATCATCGACCCCAGTGCCGCGACGCCGCTGGTGGTGTTCGCCGGGCTCGCAGCGGCGATCGTGTGGGACGTGATTACGTGGCTATACGGACTGCCCACCAGCTCCTCACACGCGCTCATTGCGGGCTTCGCCGGTGCGGCGATCGGCGCGGTCGGTCGCTCGGCAGTGATCGTACCCGGCGTGTTGAAGGTGGTCCTGTTCATCTTCATCTCACCGGCAGTGGGGTTGGTCATCGGCGTGACCATCATGACGCTGGTGCTGACCCTCGTGCGTCGGGCAACACCGGCTGCCGTCGACAAGCAGTTTCGGCGGCTGCAGTTGATCTCGGCGGCGCTCTACAGTTTGGGACACGGCACCAACGATGCGCAAAAGACGATGGGCATCATTGCCGTGCTGCTGTTTTCGTCGGGCTATCTGGGGTCGACCTTCTACGTGCCGTTTTGGGTGGTGCTGCTGTGCCACGCCGCGATTGCGCTGGGCACGATGTTCGGCGGCTGGCGAGTCGTGAAGACGATGGGGATGCGCATCACCAAGTTGCAACCGATCGGCGGATTTTGTGCCGAAACCGCCGGCGCCATCACGATCATCGGCGCGGCGATGGCCGGAATTCCCGTGAGCACGACGCACACGATCACCGGCGCGATCGTCGGCGTCGGCGCCAGCCGGCGCCTGTCCGCGGTGCGGTGGGGCGTGGCGCGCAACGTCGTGTGGGCGTGGATTCTGACCGTCCCGTGCACCGGTGCGATCGCGATGCTGATCGTCGAGTTGTTGCGCATCGTCGGGGTCTAGTTCGCTTCGCGGTTCCTCGTTTGTCGAGACGATTCGACTGGCGAGTCGATTGTCGTCGGGATATCACCCGACTGTGATGACGCAGATGACAACGCAGACGTGGGACCCTGAACGCTATGCGCGCAATGCGCGCTTCGTCGCCGATCTCGGCATGCCGGTGGTGGAACTGCTTGCCCCGAGACCGGGCGAGCGCATTCTCGATCTCGGCTGCGGCGACGGAGCGCTGACGGAGAAGCTGGTTGCGATGGGGTGCGACGTTGTCGGTGTCGACGGGAGCCGCGAGCAAATCGCGGCCGCGTGCGCACGGGGGCTCGATGCCCGCGTGACGGACGGTCAGGCGCTCACCTTTCGCGACGAGTTCGATGCGGTCTTCAGCAACGCGGCGATGCATTGGATGAAGCGCGCGGATGAGGTGATCGCCGGCGTATGGCGCGCGCTCAAGCCCGGTGGTCGTTTCGTCGCGGAGTTCGGCGGTCACCGCTGTGTCGAGACCATTCGCGGCGCCCTCATCGGTGCGCTCGATCGCCGCGGCATCAATGGCGCGGCGATCGACCCCTGGTATTTTCCGACCGTCGACGACTACCGCGCGCGACTTGCCCGCGGCGGCTTTGCGGTCCGGTCGATCGCACTGATCCCGCGGCCGACCCCGTTGCCGGGCGACATCACCGGCTGGCTGGAAACGTTCGCGGAGAGTTTCAGCGCGACGTTGCCGGCGAGCGAGCGGCCGGCCTACGTGGCTGAAGTCCGCGACGCGCTGCGCCCGAAGCTCTGTGACGCGGCGGGCCGCTGGACAGCCGACTATGTTCGGCTTCGCTTCGCGGCGATCAAGCCGCCGACCGCACCGGCCGCGCGGTGAGCCGATGGTTACAGCTTCGCGTCCATTTGTCGCAGACGTCGGACCAACGTGCGCATCAACTGGAGTGCGAAGAATGGCGTCTGCTGAACGAGATAGGTGAAGCGCTGCTCGTTGATCGGAACCAGCTCACAGTCGCTGCGTGTTACCGCGCTGGCACTCCGGGTCGCGTGGTCGATCAACGCCATCTCGCCGAAGAAGTCGCCGGGGCCCACCGTCTCGACAACCGTTCCGTGGACGACGATGTCGACCGTACCTTCCTTCACGCCGTACATGAGTTTTCCGGGGTCGCCCTCCTTGAAGACGCAATGGCCCGGTGGAAGCTTTTCGGTGTCTTCCGCGAAGCGAAATAGCGACCGATTTGGCTCTGCTGATGTGGTCATGACAGTCTCCTTGCAACAGATTCGCGAGGTCTCCTCGGCCGTCGCCGATCAGGTGTTGGTGTCGGTATCCGACACCGGCAGAAACACGTGGACACAGGTGCCGCGGCCGAGCTCGCTTTCGATGTGGAGCCGCGCACCGTGCGCTTGCACGATGTGCTTGACGATCGCCAAGCCGAGTCCGGTGCCGCCGAGTTCGCGCGAGCGGGCTTTATCGACGCGATAGAATCGCTCGGTCAGGCGGGGCAGATCTTGCGCCGGGATGCCGATGCCGGTGTCGCGTACGCAGATCTCGATCATGCGGCCGTTGTCGTGCGGCGCAGCCAATCGAGCGGCGATCGTGATCCGTCCGCCTGCCGGCGTGTATTTGACCGCGTTGTCGACGAGATTCACCAGCACCTGCTCGATGCGGTCGGGATCGGCATGAATACTGGGCAGATCGGCAGGAATCTCGGCGCGGAGATCGACCTGACCGTCGACCGCGCGACTCCGCAGCGCTTCGAGCACGGCCTCCACGGTGGGCGCGACCGGCATGGTGATGGGTTGGATTTCGGTGCGGCCGAGTTCGAGATCAGAGAGCGTGAGCAGATCGTTGGTCAGCCGGGTCAAGCGTTCGGAGTGGCGTTCGATGACGCCGACGAACTTGCGCGCCAACTGGGGATCATCGAGCGCGCCCGCTTGCAAAGTTTCGGCATACCCGCGAATCGCCGTCAGCGGCGTTCGTAGTTCGTGCGACACATTGGCCACGAAGTCGCGGCGCGTGGTTTCCAGTTTCTTCAACTCGGTGATGTCGTGGAAGACCAGGATGAACAGTGGCGTGGTGCCGTCGAGGTCGGCGATCGGCGTCGCGGTCACTTGCAGGCTGAGCCCTTCGTGCAACGTCACCTCGCGGATCACCGGCGGTTCGCAATCGCCGCGCATTACTTCACGCACGAGCCCGCGCAAGTCGGGATCGCGCGACACGGCGATGAGCGGCGTGCCCACGAGGGTTTCGTTGGCGGTGAGTCCGAAGAGCTGCTCGGCGCAGCGGTTGGACAGCCGGATGATGCCGTCGCGATCGATGACGAGTACTCCCTCCACCATGCTGCGCAGAATGGCCGCGAGTTTCCCTTGCTCTTCCTGCGCGCTGTCGAGTCGTGCGTTCAAGGTCTGCGCCATGGTGACGAGATCACGTTCGAGCCGGCCGAGGTCGTCCGCACCCTCCGCGGCGAGCAATGGCGGCGACTCGCCGCGGGTCACCGCGCTCGTGAACTCGGTGAGGCGGGTCAGACGTTGAGATATCCGGCGTGAGAGGCTGAGCGCCGGCCACAGGGCGGCGAGCGCGGCGATGCCGAGGCCGCTCCAGATCGCGGCGCGGGTGCGCCCGCGCGCGCCGTCGATCATCTCCATCGGAACCGCCAGGCGAACGACCCGCTGGTCGCTTCCGCGCTCTTGTCTCCACGCGCGGTAGAACAGTCGACGATTGACGCTTGCGCTCAGACGCGCACTCTGACCGTCCCCATCACTCCAGGCGGCCCGCACCTCGGGACGACCGCCGTGGTTTTCCAGGCGAGCTGACGGGGTGTCGGAGTCGCCGATGACCGTGCCGTCGGGCAGGATGACGGTGATGCGCGCGCCCACCGTGGCGGCCAACTCGGCGCAGCGGCGATCCAATGGTTCACCGCTCAGGTCCCACGGCAACAACGCGCCGGCCAAGTGGGCTTGTCGCAGCACCTCGTCCGCCAGGGTGTCGAGGTAGAGCTGTTCGACCACGCGATCGCTGTAGAGGTAGAGAGCCGCGGCGACGGCGAGCAGCGTGAACAAGTAGGGCGCGACCAGCCGCCCGATCAAACTACGATTCCAACGCACGGTCGTTGAACTTGTAGCCGACACCGCGCACGGTGACGATCAGTTCGGGATTGGCGTCGTCGCGCTCGATCCGGGCGCGTAGGCGGCGCACGTGCACGTCGACGGTGCGCGGCTCGACGTAGGTATCTTGTCCCCACACCAGGTCGAGGATCTGCAGCCGGTCGTAGACCCGATTGGGCGAGCGGACGAAGAAGCGCAGCAATTCGAACTCGCGCAACGACAACTCGATCGGCCGGCCGTCGAGGGTGACTTCGTACGTGTCGAAGTCGACGCGCAGGCGACCCTTCTGGTACACGTCGTGCGGTCGTTCGAGTTCCGGGCCGTAGGAGCGCCGCAGCACCGCGCGTACCCGCGCCACCAGCTCGCGCGGACTGAACGGTTTGGTGACGTAATCGTCGGCCCCCATCTCGAGACCGAGCACACGGTCGACCTCCGCGGCGCGCGCGGTCAGCATCACGATCGGGACACCCGTGGTGGCGGATTCATTGCGCAGTCGGCGGCAGACATCGAGCCCCGACATGCCCGGCAGCATGAGGTCGAGAATGATCAGCGCCGGCACCCGTTGCTGGATCAATTCCAGCGCCTTCTCGCCATCCGCCACGACGGACGGAGCGAAGCCCTCTTGTTCGAGGTGGTAACGCACCAACTCGGCGATATCGGGCTCATCTTCGACGACGAGAACGCGCTGCCGGTCGCCGGTAGTCGGGTTCGGCAGACTCGCCGGTGCGGCAGCTTTCATGGCGGCTAGACTGACGGTGGAATGTGATCCAAATGTCGAATGCTCTTACCGCGGACCATGAACACCACCATTTCGGAAATGTTGGTGGAATGATCGGCAATGCGCTCGAGGTATTTAGCGATGAATAGCAGGCGGATCGCGCGCGTGATCGTCTGGGGCGACTCGATCATGTAGGAGCTGAGTTCTCGGAACAGTTGATTGGTCAGATCATCGATCGCGTCGTCGTCTCGGCACACCTTCAGTGCCAGGTCGACATCCTCGCGGACGAACGCGTCGAGACTTTCGCGCAGCATCGTGCGGGCGATGTCCGCCATCCGCGGGATGTCGATCAACGGCTTGAGTTGCGGCTCCTGGTTGAGTTCCAGCGTCCGCTCGCAAATGTTGACCGCCATGTCGCCGATCCGCTCGATGTCGGTGGTAATCTTGAGCGCGGTGGTGATCAGGCGCAGGTCTTTCGCGGTCGGCTGATGCAGGGCGAGCAGACGCAAGCATAGATCGTCGATCTCGACGTCGAGGCGATTGACGGTGTGATCCGTCTCGATGGTCATGCGCGCCCTCTGGTCGTCGCGCTGGACCAACGCCGAGATGGCGTTGCCGATTTGCTTCTCGACCAATCCGCCCATTTCGAGGATCTTGACGTTGAGCTCTTGCAGCTCGGCGTCGTAGTGGCGATCGGTATGTTGTCGTGCTTCCACGCGTGCCTCCCCCGCCTCAGCCAAAGCGACCGGTGATGTAGTCTTCGGTCTCTTTCTTCTCCGGCGTCGTGAAAAGCTTCTCGGTCGAGCCGAATTCTACAAGCTCGCCGAGATACATGAAAGCGGTGAAGTCGGAGACGCGGGCCGCCTGCTGCATACTGTGCGTCACGATCACGATGGTGTACTTTTCCTTCAGTTCGTGAATGAGGGCTTCGATTTTCGCCGTCGCGATCGGGTCGAGCGCCGAACACGGCTCGTCCATCAGCACCACTTCCGGCTCGACCGCCAACGCGCGCGCGATGCACAGGCGCTGCTGCTGGCCGCCGGAGATGCTCACCCCCGACGCGTGGAGAATGTCCTTGACCTCGTCCCACAACGCGGCTTGACGCAGGCTGCGTTCGGCGATCGCGGCCAGCTCGCTGCGTGACAGCCGCGCACGATTCAGCCGCAAGCCGGACACCGTGTTGTCGAAGATCGACATCGTCGGAAATGGATTCGGCCGCTGAAACACCATGCCGACCTTCGCGCGCACCTGCACCGGGTCGACCCCCGCGGCATAAATGTCCTCGTTGTCGAGCAGGACCTGGCCTGCGACGCGCGCCCCCGGCACCACCTCGTGCATGCGATTCAGACAGCGAATGAACGTCGACTTGCCGCACCCGGACGGACCGATGATGGCGGTTACCGCGCCGGTGGGCACGGCGAGGTTCAGATCTTTGACGGCGTGAAAGCCTCCGAACCAAGCGTTGAGGCCCGCTACTTCCAATTTGTTGCTCATGCTATCCGGGCCTACACCGCGGATCGAAATTGGCCGCGCGTCATGAAGCGCACGGCGAGACTCGTGACGAAGATGAGACTGAGCAACACCAGCGCCCCCGCCCACGCTTGGCGATGCCAATCGTCGAACGGCGAGATCGCGTAGGTGTAGATTTGGACCGGCAGCGAGGCGATCGGACCACCCAGCCCGTGATGCCAGAACTGATTGCCGAACGCCGTGAACAGCAGCGGGGCCGTCTCTCCGGCGATGCGGGCGATTGCGAGCATGGCGCCGGTGATGATGCCACCGCGTGCGGTGCGCAGCATCACCCAAATGGTGGTGCGCCACGCCGGCACGCCGAGCGCGAGCGCCGCCTCGCGCAGCGAGCCCGGGACCAACCGCAGCATCTCTTCAGTGGTCCGTGCGACGATCGGCAGCATGATCACGGCGAGCGCAGCGCCACCCGCGTAGGCGGAGAAGCCGTGCATCGGCAGCACGATCAAGGTGTACGCGTAAATGCCGATCACGATCGAGGGAACTCCGTTCAGCACATCAGCGCAAAAGCGGACGAACCAGCCGAAGCGCGTATGACCGTACTCGGACAAGTAGACGCCGGCGAAGATTCCGACCGGCAGGCCGAGCGTGCATGCGAGCGCGATCAAGGTGATCGTCCCGACGATGGCGTTGGCCATCCCGCCGCCCGATTCGCCCACGGGTTTGGGCAGTTGGGTGAAGAAACTCCAGTTCAACGAGGAGAGTCCCTTGGCCAACAGGTACCCGAAGATGAGCAGCAGTGGAACCAACACGGCCACGGTGCACAGAACCGCCGCGCTCTGGAGCAGCCAATTGACCAGCCGACGGCGTCGATAGTGCATCAGGCCATCTTCGCGGTGCCGGTGGCACCGACGCTCCACACTAGCAAACGGGCCAGGACGTTGATCGTGATGGTGACAAGCAGGAGGACGAGCCCGATCTCGACCAGTGCCTGGACGTAGAGGTCATAGGTCGCCTCGCTGAACTCATTGGCGATTACACTCGCCATTGTGCTGCCCGGTGCGAACAAGGACGCCGCGATCTCCGGTCGGTTGCCGATGACCATCGTCACCGCCATCGTTTCTCCAACCGCGCGGCCGAGTCCCAAGATGACGGCGCCTACCAAACCGGTACGGCCGTACGGCAGTACCGCGACCCGCATCATCTCCCAGCGCGTTGCGCCCAACGCCAAGGCGGCCTCCCGTTGCGCCGTCGGCACGGCGCGAAACACTTCGTGGGCGACCGATGTGATGTAGGGCACCGTCATTACCGCCAGGATCATCGAGGCGGTCAGCATCCCGACTCCGTATTTCGGGCCTTGAAACAGGGGCAGAAAACCCAACGTCGCTTCGAGCGCCGGGGCGATCGCGTTGCGCACCCACGGCACCAACACGAAGATGCCCCACAAACCGAAGACGACGCTCGGGATGGTGGCGAGCAGTTCGACCAGGAACGAGACCGGCGCACGCAACCATGAGGGGGCCATTTCGCTCAGAAAGATCGCGGTCCCGATGCTCAACGGCACCGCCTGAAGCAATGCGAGGATGGACGAGACGATGGTGCCGTAAATGAACGGGAGCGCGCCGAATTCCTTGGCGACGGGGTCCCACGCCGAACTGGTCAGAAATCCCCAACCAAATTGCCGAATCGACCCGGCGGATTCGAAGGTTAGGACGAGCCCAATCGATACGAACACCCCCACCAAGACCAGCGCCAGAAACGCCGTGAGCGATTTGAACAGGCGATCACCGAGATTGAGGCGCATGGACGGAACGAGCGTACCGGAGACCGGCAACGTCAACTCGGCGCTCGGGTTCTTGATACCATTCACCATCGGCGGGTGAAGAGGTGTATAGCAACCGATTGTTACAGGAGTATTACAGGCTGAGGGCGGGCGCACGGCGGGTGTTCCCGCGCCGCGCGCCCGGTCAACTTAGCCTGCGTCGGTCACGGCACCACGATGCGGCCGATTGCCTGTTGCTCCTTGGCTACGACTTCCTTGGGAAGCGGTGCGTAATGCAAGGCCGTGGCGTATTGCTGGCCATCCGCCACCATCCACTTCAGGAAGTCGACCAACTTCTTGGCTTTCTGCGCGTCCTTTTGCTTCTCATACACGAGGAGCCAGGTCATGCCGGAGATCGGATATGCGTCGGTACCGGGTGCGTTCGTAATCGAAACGCGGAAATCGTCGGGCATGTTCTGCGCCAACGCGGCGGCCGCGGCGGTCACCGATTCGAGCGAGGGGGTGACGAAACTGCCGGCTTGGTTTTGCACATCTGCGTACGGTAACTCGTTGGACACCGCGTAGATCAACTCGACGTAGCCGATCGAAAACGGCGTTTGCTTGATCAAGCCCGTCACGCCTTCGTTGCCCTTGCCCCCGAGACCGACCGGCCAACTCACCGCGGTCCCTTTGCCCACCTTGTTGTTCCAGCTCGTGCTTACCTTGCTGAGATAGTCGGTGAAAATGAACGACGTGCCGCTACCGTCGGAGCGATGGACGACGATGATGTCGCGCGGGGGCAAGTTGACTCCGGGATTCGAGGCGGTCAGCGCGGGGTCGTTCCACTTGGTGATCTTGCCGAGAAAGATACCGGCCAGCGCATCGGCGGTGAGTTTGAGGCCGCTGGCGACTCCCTCGATGTTGTAGGTCAACACCACGGCGCCCATGACCGTCGGGAAATGCAAGATCTTTCCCGGTGCGGCCGAGAGTTGCTCGTCGCTCATCGGACCGTCGCTGGCGCCGAAGTCGACGGTCTGCTCGGTGATCTGCTTGATGCCGCCGCCGCTGCCGATCGATTGATAGTTGAAGCGCACCGACGGATCGACTTGCGTGTAAACGCTGAACCATTTGGAGTACATCGGATACGGGAAGGTTGCGCCGGCGCCATTGAGCTGTAACTGCGCGTGAGCCCGCCCGCTCAACGCTAGCGCCGCCATCGCGATCAGAACCGTCCGCATATTGCTCTTCATAGGCTTTCTCTCCCTCTGTTTGTCGGCCCGAGTTAGAACTTCAACACGGCGTCGAATTGCGTCCGCACCAGCGTCGAGTTGCCCGCGCGGCTGAGCGGTTGACCAACCGTTGTAGTGGCGTCGTCGCGATCGAGTGCGTTGATGAAGTGCGCCTTCGCGGTGAGTTGCAGATTCGGGAACAGTACGTAGTCCAAGCGGACGATGTGGGCGATGACGTTGCTACTGCCCTTTTGCGTTGCGCCGCTGCTCTGCAGCCGCAGATAGTCGATATCGCTGTACGAGAACAGCGACAGCACCGCGTCCTTCTCGACCCAGCCGTAGGCGTAAGACAATCCCCAGTCGCCCTGATTCTTGAGGCTGTTGTGATACCAGTCTTTGCCGGCTTTGCCGATGCCGGCGCCGACGTAGAAGCCGGTGTTCTTGGTGTCGGCCTGTGTGTTGTACGCCAGATCGCCGAAGATCCCGGCGGGAATCCCGGCACGAAACGGATCGGCGAAATTCAACTCGGTGTTGGCGTTGACGATGTTGAAGCCGCTGGCGAAGCCCGTGATCTTCTGATGCCCCTTCACATCCTTGCCGCTCAGGTTCACGGTGTTGCTGTTGGCCAGCGAAGTGTTTTGGCTCGAATTGGCGGCGTACCCATTGGTGGGATCCGCGTTGCCGCTATACGGACTGAGGAACTTGGTGGCCACCGTGTTCAAGTCATTGTAGTTGTAGTCGGCAAAGGCGATCGTCCACTTCGTGGATTCGCTGAAGGCGGTGTCGGCGACGACCTGGCCGCCGACCATCCACGGATCCCGCGCGTTGGAGATTTCGTCGACCACCCACTGGAACAGGTTAACCTTGAGACCGCGGACGAAGTGTTCGCGCTGGTCGACCAGATTGATCGTTTCGGTGCCGCCCTCGGGCGAGAGGTCGTCGTCCCACACGAGTTCGGAGGTGCGGTAGGCATTGACGCCGAACTTGCCCCCGGTGATCGAGAACCACCCCGGTTCCAAGCCGATGGTTTTGCCCGGCTTCAGCGTGATGTACGCCTGATCGAGGTTGATCGATTTACGCGTGAACGTGTTCGAGAAGCTTTGGTTGGTGGAGATCGGATCGTTCGAATCGCCGGTGGCCAAGCGAAAGCCTCCCGACACCTCGTCGCTTGGATTGATGTTCAAACCGATACGCGCACGGAAGCGTTCGCGGTTCCGCGCGTCCACGTCGTTCTCGTAGAAGCCTTCATCGCGGATGCGAATGTCGCCGAATGGAGTGATGGCGTCCAGCCACTTTGGAATTTTCGCGGTGATCGCATCGCGTCGCGACTCGTCGGCTGCCGCCTTTTGCTTCTCCTCTTCCCGGGCTTGCTTGAGTTCGTCCTCGGTGATCAGTCCTTTCTTCAACAAGACGTCCCCGAGGTCTTTTGCCGCGCTCATGCGGGGTGTCCACAGCCCCGCGCCCACGAGCCCGGCGCACACCGCTGCCTTGAAGATTCCCTTCATCATTGCGTGCCCTCCTTAAGGGTCGTTTGCCGGGCCCCAATGCCCGGCGGTCTTCCCGGAATCGGGTGTCCCCCCCTTGGCGGGCACTTTTACTGGTTCGGCACTACCGGAGTATGAAACTCATGTTACAATTCCGTGAAACCAGGCGACCTTCACTGTGGTGGTGGCGATTGCAGCGCCGACGTGAGCGTCGCAATCGTGACCGCGCCCCCCTCGCGCGCGCGATCCATCGCCTCGACCGCAAATCCGTAGGGTGCGGCGTCGTCCGCGTCGAAAAACAACACATGATCGTCGCGCGCGGCGAACATACGCCGGAGTCGGTCCGGGAGTTCCTCGAATGACACGGCCGCACCGTTCACCGTAATCGAGCGATCGGCGGCGACGCGCAGCACGAGTGGCGGCGTGGGATCGTTCGCCAACTCGTCCTTCTTGACCTCTTCTTTTTCTTGCCTCGGGGTGTGGACCCAAAATTTTTTGGTGAGCAGCGGCGTCATCACCATGAAAATGATGAGCAGTACCAACACGACGTCCACCAATGGGGTGACGTTCATCACCGGTACCGGCCCTTTGCCGGCGCTGGTGCCGACGGTCATGGCCATGAGCTATCCCCCTTGTTCGGCTGCTGATGACCGTTCGGGAGCCGGAGCGATCGGCGCCCCCGACTTGTGGCGCTCGCCGACGAGGAACGATACGCCTGGAAAGCCGATTTCCTGCGTGCGGGCCAAGATCGCACGGACGTCGCCGTAGGTCAGCTTCGAATCGGCCCGCAACACCAATCGGCGATATGGGTCGGCGGCGTGCTCGCCGGCCAGGAACTCAATGGCGCGATCGAGATCGTAGCGCTCGGCGCCGATGATGTACTCGCCCGCCTGCGCGATCGTCACTTTGAGCGGATCGCTCACCTTCACCTCGGGGTCCGGATTGAAGATCCCCGGCAACTCAACCTGTACGTCTTGATCCAGTCGCGGCACCACCACCATGAAGATGATGAGCAGCACGAGCACCACGTCGACCAGCGGCGTGACGTTGATCTCGGGCTGGACGCCCGCCGTGAGCGGCGGGGTTCTCACGCCGCACCTTCTGCGTTGGCGACCGCGCTCAATGTCAGGCGCTGGTCGCGCTCGGTTGGGAGCGGTGGGTTGGCGACGCGGGTCTCGCGCTCGCTGCGGCGAGCGACCAATCGTTCCGCCCAGTCCTCGAGCAGATCGAGTAGATGGCCGGAGGCGTGATTGAGCATCAGTTCGTCCCGTGCAATTTGACCCGACAGATAGTTGAACGCCAGCACCGCCGGGATCGCAACCGCCAAGCCGAGTGCGGTTTCAATTAGCGCCTCGGAGATTCCGGCCGACACGCCGGACAGTCCACCGGAACCCGTCGACGCGATCCCCTGGAACGCCGTGATGATTCCCAGCACCGTGCCGAGCAAGCCGACGAACGGGGCCACCGAGCCGACCGTCGCCAATACCGCGAGGCCGCGTCGCAGATCGGTCCCGATCTCCTGCATGTAGCGCTCCATGTGGCGCACCGTGCGCTCGACCGGCGTCAAGCCGGTGACGTCGACGGTTTGTTCGGCGTGACGATAGGTCGCCAGCGCCGTATGCACCACACGCGGCAAGTGACCACGTTGATGCTTCTCAGCTTCCGCCAGCGCGGTGTCGAAGTCGCCACCATCCATCAAAGGCCCGGCGGTTGCCGCGAACGCGCGTGAGATCGCGCGCGAGCGACGCATGGTCATGATGCGCTCCACGAATACCGTCAGGGAGGCGAGTCCCATGATCACCAGGATGGCGGCGACCACCATCGCCGGGACGCCCATGTGTTGAAAGATTTCTGTCAGGCTGAATTGCATGCTCCGCTCCTTGTGTCGCTGCGGGTTAGGCGTTGAGCTTGAATGGAATCTGAATGATTCGGTACACCGTGATCGGTTGACCTTTGTAGCGAGCCGGTTCGTACGTCCACGTCTTCACTGCCTGGACGGCGGCGCTGACGAACGGCTCCTCGCCGCGCATGACTTGCACGTCGGCGACGCGCCCGTCGGCCAAGATGACGACCTTCAAAATCACCGTGCCGGTTTTCCCGGCTGCACGCGCCTCTTGCGGATACGTGGGAACCGCGTTGGACTTGGCCGGCATCGGCGGCACGGCATCTTCGGGCAGTGCGATGGCGCCGACCCGACCGCCGACCACTCCGTCCTTCGACCCACCTTCGAGTCCTGCAGGATCGCCTTCACCGGGTTCGCCGTACACCGCGATGCCCTTGTCTTGGCTCGGGTCAGCCTCCGGTGCGGCTTCCTTGGGCATCTCTTTCGGCGCCACCAACTCTTTGGGTGGTGGCGGCTTATCGAGCTTGCGCACCTTCATGTCTTTGGGAATGACTGGAGCGGCGGCCGGCGGCGGCTTGGGCTTGGCTTCAACCACCGGCGGGGGAGGCGGCGGAGGTTCGGGCTTGGCGATCTTTTCGACAAAGGTCACGTCGACCGGCCTTTCCTTCACCATTTCCTTGGTGCCGAACCCGAGCAGAATCACAGCCGCGACGATGCCGGCATAGAGACCCGACGAGGTGAACAGCGCCGCTGCCCACGTGCGGGGGACTTGTTCAGTGCTCCCGTAGTGACTGAAACTGACGAAATCCTTTTCGACCGTTGATGCTGACTGGTGCCGCATGTCCCCCCAGATCGCGCGCGGGCTGGTGTTAGCACCCAACGGTTACGGTGTGGTGACCGGCGCGTGAAATGCGTACGTCTTCATCTCACTTTTGATTGAAACCGATGAACTTGAAGCGGCCGTTGACCTCGGCGATGGAGCCGGTGCGGAGTTCTTGCTGTTCACCGGTTTCGTATTGCAGCGTCAGCTCGACGTTGCCGTGCGCCTTGTACAACCCGAATTCCCGGCTGCCCTTGGTAAATTTCACGGCGATTCGCTTGGTCTTGTGTCCGCCG
Source organism: Binatia bacterium (assembly GCA_035541895.1). Classification (GTDB taxonomy): domain Bacteria; phylum Desulfobacterota; class Binatia; order HRBIN30; family JACQVA1; genus DATKMK01. The sequence goes on from DATKMK010000119.1 coordinate 163,926, forward strand.
TACACCTTGATCAGGTGACGGCCCATATCTTCGCTCTTCTGGTTCAGCATCTGCCAGAACCACATGCTCGGCGTCGGCTCGACCTTGCGCGGCGGCTCGCCGGGCTTGACGGTTCCGGGAATGATGATCTCCAGGTACTCACGTTGGTTCACGCGCAAGCGATGCAGCGCGCGTTCATCCTTGGCGTCGATCGCCGCTTGAAACGCATCCAGCAGCGTGTCGATCGAAGTTGCGCCGCCGTCCAGCCGCAGCCGCACCGCCGGCGTCGGGGTCGCGACTTCATCGGCGCGCACGAAATGCGGGCCGCTGAGGAGCACCGCAACCGCGACAATTGGAGAGACAGACTTGATCACAACGGCTCCTTTGCGTCCTTCTAGAAAAGTGCCGGCCGGAGGTGGGGATGCCACCTCCGGCCGGTCGGGGGTCCTACCCGGGGAGAACGGGTAGGTGGTCAATGGTCAGTTGGTGTCGAAACTGATCCACCGCGTGTAGGAGTCGGTACCGAAACCGGTGTCGAGCCAGTTTGATCCGCCGGGTTCGAACGCGCCCAGGTAGTTGGTCTTCTCGAAGTAGCCGTCGATCTTGCTGCAATCGGTCGGCTGCGCGGTCATGGTCATCGTCGGCCGGAAATCCGGCAACGTCGACGAGCCCGCACCAACCGCGTTGCACTTGCCGTCCGCGTCGGGCGTGCTCTTGCAGTAGCCGTGTCCCACGACAGCCGATGCCCAGGTGATCGGGAAGCCAGGATTATCACCCTCGTTACCGTCTGCTGGCTGGACCTGGTGATTGGTGTTGGTGTTCCACAGACCGTACAGCTGAGTTGGTGAGCACAGACCGCCGGTGCCGGACTGAGCGATTTGCGTCGTGTTGTTAGACCCGTTGTGGTAGCACTGCGAGTTCTCGACCAACAAGAATGGATCGCTCGTCTTCAGGTGCGTCCCGTCGGTGCACGCCCACTGGTAGGTTTGCGGGTCGTTGATCTTGATGCAGCCGCTGGCCCAGTTTGCCGCGATGCCGTTGGCCACCAAGCCGGCGGTGCCGCGGCGGAAGAACCAACCGCCATCGGAGCCGATGTTGACGTCATTGTCTTTGGCGCCGATGTTCGTGATGTTGCAGAAGAGCGGATTCGATCGCGGCAAATCATCGAATCCGAATTCGCTATTGTCGGCCTCGATGCCGCGGCTCTGCGCACCCACTTGCAGGAACGGCCCGAACTGGATGCCAATGCCGTACTGCCGTGCGCCCGTGGTTCCGAGCTGCCAGTCGAACTGGTCGTCGGCGCAGGCCGAGGATACGAAGTACTTCACGTTGACCGTACCGCCGAACCACTCGGTGCAATCGTCGCCGCCGGAATTGGATTGGAGATGCTCGATCTTGGTCTGGTTGCCGACGCCGTTGAGGGTGGTGACGTTCAATTCGTTGTTCGGCGTGAACTCGATGCCGGAGAATTCGATGCGGGCGTAAGTCAGGATGCCACTACTGTCGGTCGCATCACAGCCGCCGTACGGGGCTGGAATGCCTTCCGCCGTGTTGATGCAGTTCGGGCGATTGACGGTCGACTTACCGTTGAGCAACAAGCCACCCCAGTCGCCAATTGAGCGCGAACCCGTCGGCTGACCGCTCGTCATGATGATAGGCTTCTGCGGAGTGCCCTGCGCGTCGATCTTCGAGCCGGGCAGGAAGATCAACACCGCCGGGTTGGTCGTGCCGGCACCGATGCCCTTGACGATCGCGCCTGGCTGCAGCTTCACGACCACACCAGAGGCGACGTAGACGATTCCGGTGAGGTCGATGACGCAGCCGTCTGGCCACGTCTGGTTGCTGGTGATCGTCCCCGCCGGGATCGTGTGGATCGGCAGCGGAGAACGGACGCCGACATCGGAGTCCGAACCGTCAGTGCAACTCACGATCGGGCCCGGGCCGGTGCAAGCCGCGTAAAGCGTCTTTACACCGGCGATCTGATCGACGAGGTTGGTCAAGTCGCTGGTGCTGACCTTGCCGTCCTTCAGCACGTCGAGCACGTCGCAATCCGCCTGAACGTATGGCGCTCCGGGGCAGGCGTGGTTGTCGCCGTTCGCGGCAATCTTGCCCGCGAGATTCAACGCGTCGCCGATGTCGACGGCGCCGTTTCCGTTCGCGTCGCCGCACACCGCATGCGCCACTCGTGCCGTACTTCCGAGCACTAGTGCAGCCGCGAGTGCGGTCATCATTGCTTTTTTGAGATATCTCATTCTGTCCTCCTGTTGGGGCATCACTCGTTGTCCTTCGTTCACAGGATGATGACGTGACAGGTCACGTCGGTGAGCGCACCGCCGCCGCTGTCGGTTGCCGATTCGACCAAACAGCGGAACTGATCGCTGGTCGCCGGCGACGCGCCGGTGCACGTATCCATGTTCACCGCGAATGCGACGGATGGAATCGGTGCTCCGACGTTGGATAGACGGATCCCATAGTTCAAGTCGTTGACCGATTGGTTTCCGCCGCCCGATGGGAAGATGACGCGGTTAACAACGGAGGTATCGTTGCTCTGGCCGGGGATACCGACGGTTCCATCGGGATACGTCACTAAAACCGACAACCCCTCCAGGTCCGTTCCAGCCGGTGCGGAGACGGTTACGATCACCGTCCGCGTGCTTCCGCTTGGCGCACACGAGGCGATGTTGCAGCTTGCGGGGCAAGTATCGCCGCTCACGGAGTTGCTGTCGTCGCAGGTCTCGATCGGCGTGCAGATGCCACCCGGACAATCGAGCGAGCTGAGGCACGCGTTGCCGGCGTTGCTGCCGCCGGTGCAGGTACCGTCGATCTTGCCGTTGCCGCAGGTCGGATTGCAGAACGCCGGCAGGGCACCGAGCGACGGGGTGGCAATGCGATCGGTGCAATCGACCTTGAACTCGACCAGGCAGTCGAGACACTTGGCGAGGTCCTCCGCGGTGTTGATCGGTTGTCCGGCTATGCTGGTGCAGGAAGCCGGTCCCGGGAGGTTCGGGCAGGTGAACAAACCACTGGCTTGATCGGGCTTGAGGTCCAGGTTGATCGCGCCCGGCTTCGCGTTTGGATCGCTTTCGAAGAGCCCATCCTTGCCGCCGCAGCTCTTCGCCACGGTGGTGAGCAACTTGGTCTCCGCCTTGCCGATCGCGGTTGCGGTCGGGGTGTCGGGGCACGGCGGAGTTACCGTTCCCTTGACGATGCCTTCTTCGCACTTCTCCAGGATCGCTCGCTTGGTTTGGAAGAAGGTTGCCGCCGCGGTTGCTAATGCGGACCTGCACTTGTCAACCGCTGGATCCATTGCCTTGCACTTGCCCGGCTTGGTGCCCGGGCAGTCTGAATCGGACGCGCAGGTTTGGCCGGGGTTATCGCCGCCGACGCAGACCTTCGCCGCGGGTTTCAACTGGCCGGCAACGATGCTGTCGATCTGATCAACCGACGCTTCACCGATGCACGCGAGGCAATTGCCGATATCGGTGGCAGCGGTGGCGTTGTTGATCGGGAAACCGCAGCCCGGCTGGCAGCGATCGACGCACGCGCCGGTGCCGCAATCGGCATCAGTGGTGCAGTCGGCGAAGGTGTTGTTGCACTCCTTGCCATGATGTCCCATCCCGTCGGCGCAACTTCCCGCGCCGGTGCAGGTCTGGCCGTTATTCGGACCGCCGTCGCAGGTCATCACGCCCGGCTCTTTGTTGTTCTCGAAGGTCGGACAACGATCGACGGCGGCACACAAACCGGTGGTCGCGCGCGCGTGGCCGTTCAGATTGCCGGATGCGCAGAAGCCGCCACTGCAGGTACCGGTGGAGCAACTCGTGGCTAACACGGCGCACGCACCGACGGTGCCGCCGCAATCGCTATCCGCCTTGCAGGGGAGATCGGCATGCGCTGCTGCCGTGTGCGAACACACCTTGCCGCAGTCCGAGTCCCCCGCGCACGGCTCGTTGAAGTTTGGCGGGAGGACGCCACTGACGGCGTTGCAAATCCCGCAGTCCTTGTTGGAACTGCACAGCGCCTGGTCGCAGTACCCGGCTTTGCAGTCTGCGGTGCTGGTATTGGCACCGCAGCCCGCGTCGCACGTGTTGGCCGGCGCAGCGTAGTTGCAGTCGGCAGTCGTCGAACAACTGTGGCCGGGGTTCGGCGACGTCGGGATACAGGTTCCCATGTTGCAGTCGCCTGCCACAGCGTTCTTGTTGCAATCGGAGTCGCCGGTGCAGACCTTGCTCACCAGCGGACCGGCGTTGCAGAGTCCCGGACCGCCCGGCTGGCCGCACTCGTAGCCGAACGGGCAGGCGCCCAGCGCGTGAACGACATGGTCATCGAAGCAGTCGGCGTCCGACGTGCAGTTCGTGTTGAGCTTATCCACATCCCCGCTGACGCATGACGCTTTGGTGCACGTGCGGTTGTTGCAACTGCTGGTGAACGAACACGACTGAGTGTCTTTGGCGCCGCCGACGCAGATGCCGGGGCATTCGGATTCGAGCGCGCACGGGCCGCCCCAACGGTCACCGGCGCTACAACGCTTCACCAGGCCGCTGAAGCCGGTGCTGGACAACCCGACGGCGCTGCAGTCCTTCGTAATGGACGCCTTCGCCGTCGTGAGGGCTTTACTTATCAGCGCCGCAGTGGTCGTGTCCTGATGACAATCGGTCCCTGCAGCCTTCTTGCCTGAGAGCTTGGCCGCTTCACACTTCTGCAGCGCCGCCAGCTTGGTCTCCTCGAACTTGGCACTCGCACTGGCGATCGTCTGCTTGCACTTCGCGATCGGATCGCCGGCTTGGACCGGCGCCGCGACGGCCAGCGTTGCCGCGACCAGTCCGGCCATGAACCATTTTCGTCGTGGTGAATGACTATGGTACATTCGTCGTCTCCTTCCGTTGTGACGCGTCATCGCCTGGTGGCGCGACGCGGTTGAGAGGCCCGCCGCACATCGTGGCTCGCAATCCGTGATGTGCGGTGGGCAGTCTTTTCCTGCCTCTTCCTCGACGCCTTCCCGTTCCTCCCTCCACAAGGTTCGTGCATCTAACGCCGTCGAAATTTGATATCCGCCTCCTTTCTCGCCGCTCTCGCTACGCGCAGCGTCTTGCAAGATGACAGGCGGTGCACTCTCACTAACTGCATAGAATAACCACCTGCACATAGTTCGGGTTTACGCGTTGGATGATGTGATGAAAGATGTGTTGCGCATACGCCCCCCGAGACGAGACACCTTGTACCGCACGGGTATTACCACCACATTTCGGTTCGCTGATGCTTGCGTGAATCATGGGGCGTGCGATCATCGAACCTTCACGCCCACGTAACTCGATCGCAACTTAGGTGCGATATCACCCGACCCACGTTGCGCGCCCGGCCACGGATCGGCGATCCGGGATGGTTCGGACGCGGCGACATAGCCAACACGTGGGAAGGTTATGGGTCTATCGGGGGGGATCGCTGGAGTATCCGTGTTTGCGGTGGTGTCACTCTTTCTCAGCGTCGCCAGCGGAGTCGGCGCGGAAGATCAGGGGGCGGCACCGGCTGCGAGCGGAAAAATCGCCGGGCGGGTCATCGACAAGTCGACGGGCGATCCAATCATTGAAGCAGGGGTCGAAGTGATCCAGACGGGCAAACGCGTTCGCACCGATCTCGACGGCAAGTACTCGTTCACCGTGCCGTCGGGCACCTACGAACTGCGGATCTTCGCGCCGCTCTACACCGGCACGCGTCTCACCAACGTCGTGGTCAAACCCGGCGGCGTCGCGACCGCCGACGCGAATCTCGCGCCCGAAGGCAAGGCGGCGGTCGAAGTCGTCGAGGTCGTTGCCCAAGCCGACAAGTCAGCGGAGGCGACGCAACTGATTCAGCGCAAGAAGAGCGCGGTCGTCAGCGACAACGTCGCGGCTGAGACCATTGCCAAGTCGCCCGACAAAAACGCCGCCGAGGTCGTCAAGCGCGTCCCCGGCGTGACCGTCAACAACGAAAAGTTCGTCTACATTCGCGGCCTGGGCGAGCGCTACTCGAGTGCGCTGTTGAACGGCAGCCGCCTACCGAGCACGGACCCGAGCAAGCGCGTGGTCCCGCTCGACCTGTTTCCGGCGGAATTCATCGAGTCGATCTCGGTCATCAAGAGCTACACGCCCGATCTCCCCGGCGACTCGGTCGGATTGGTCGACATTCGACTCAAGGAGTTCCCCGAGCGGTTCACCTACACGATCGGCACCAGCACCGGCGGCAACTCCAACGCCACCTTTCAGGACTTCCAGACGTACAACGGCGGAGCGTACGACTACTTTGGCTTCGGGAAAGACTACCGTTCGATCCCCGGATCGGTCCCCGACTTGACGCACCGCACGTCGATCCCTGGCGCCCAGGATCGCGCGTACGCCGCGGCGTTCAACAACATCTGGAGTCCGGAGACCAAAACCGCACCGCCCAACTTTGGCATCAACTTCTCCGCCGGCAATACCTTCGGCCCGCTCGGGGTGTCGCTCGGCACGCTCTACACCACTGAGTATCGGCTGCGGCGCGATGAATTGACGGAAGTCTTCACCGGCGCATGTAACCCGCCCGCCGCACCGGGGGAGCAGTGTCCGCCGGGTCACGTCATCATCATCCGCGACGGCGGCGGGGAAAATCTCAGATTCGACCGCAGCACCTTCAAAACGCGGCTGGGGGCGGTGCTCGCCAGCGGCTATAAGCTGGACTCGAACAACAAGTTCACGTTCAACGCCCTCGTCGACCGGAACTCCAACGACGAGGTCATCGACGGTACCGGCCATGATCGCAACATCTCAGTACCGATCAGTCAGTCGGTGTTGACCTACGACGAAGAGCAGCTCGGCTTCGGGCAACTCGGCGGAGAACATCACTTCCCGACGCTTGATCTGAACTGGCACACCGCGTTGTCGCAAACGACCGAGAGCCAACCGGATCAACGGTTTGTCACCTACGCCCTCAATATGCCGCCGACCCTCTTCGCGGCCGGCGAGGGACCGGAGTCGGGTGAGCGGTTGTTCTCGGATTTGGATGAACACCTCACCGATTCAGCGGTCGACGTGACGATCCCGTTCAAGACCGGCCTGCCGTTCACGGATGTTTGGTCCGATCTGCCGGCCAAGTTCAAGTTCGGTCCCGCGTACGCCTATCGGCACCGAACGTTCGACTACCGTCGGTTTCTCTACGAACGCAACTCGTCGCAAGGCCTCGATCTTTCGGCGTCCCCCGAAGTGCAGTTCAGCCCGCTGAACATTCCGACCAACTTCGAGTTTGTTGAGCGCTCGCGTCCCTCCGACTCGTTCACCGCCACACAGGATATTGCGGCGTTGTACGGCATGTTCGATCTCCCGATCATTCGCGATCAATTGCGCTTGGTAGCCGGCGTGCGCGTCGAATACTCGTACATCACCACCAACGGCGCCGACGTGGCGACCAATGAGCCGCTCACGACCCATGTCAACGACCTGGTGCCGCTGCCAGGCGTAAACCTGATCTACAGCTTGCGCGAAGACATGAACCTCCGCTACGGCTACGGCCGCGCGCAGTCGCGGCCCGAATTCCGCGAGCTGACTCCCACGCGGTTCGTTGTGCCCAACGGCACGCGCCCGGTGACGGGGAATCCGTTTCTCGTCTCGTCCGACATCGAGAGCCACGATTTACGCTGGGAGTGGTTTCCTTCGCCGGTTGAAGTTATCGCTGTTAGTCTATTCTACAAAAAGCTGGACAAGCCCATCGAGGCGACGGTGAAGCCGGAGAGTGCCGGCGAGTCCGATAGCTGGGACAACGCGAAGGACGCGGACCTCAAGGGCTTCGAATTCGAAGCGCGCAAGAATCTCGGGGTGCTGTCGCCGCACCTGTCGCCCGTCAACTTCAGAACCAACGTGTCCTACATCGATTCGACCGCGCACTTGTCCAGGGGAACTCTCGAGGTGCAAACCAACACCAGTCGCGCGCTACAAGGGCAACCGGACTACGTCGTGAACGCCGGGATCGAGTACGTCCATCCGACGTGGGGCTCGGCGCAGCTGCTCTACAACACCGTCGGCAGCAAGATCGTCGCCGCTGGTTCCGACGGCTTGCCGGACATCACCGAAGAGCCGCGCAACGTGCTCGATCTCGTCCTGCTCTCGACGATCAATCCGTTCGGGACGCCGCTCAATGCGAAGTTTGCCGTCGAGAACTTGTTGGACGAGGCGGTGGTGCAGAAGCAGGGAGACTTCACCACCCACGACTACAAGACCGGCCTCAAGTTCACGTTTGCGCTTTCGTACACCTATTGAACAGGAGCACGCATATGGTTCGGACACCGTCGCGCTGCGCGATCATCGTCGGCCTGCTGATCGTGGCTTCCGTGAGCCGCGCGGCGCGCGCGGCGACACCTTGTGTCGGCGATTGCGACGACAGCGGTACGGTGACGGTCGACGAGTTGGTGCTGGGTGTCAACATCGCGCTCGGTAACCTCCCAGTTGACCGCTGCACGGCGTTCGACCGCGATGACAGCAGGACGGTCAGCGTTGACGAGTTGGTCGCCGGCGTCAACAACGCGCTCAACGGCTGCGTCGGCGGGGCGACCCCGACGCCCACACAGACCGCAAGCGCAACTCTCACTCCGACACCGCCGCCGGGATGCGGCAACGGCGTCGTCGACTTCGATCTTGGCGAAACCTGCGACGACGGCAACACCATGGATGGTGATAGCTGCCCTGCCAATTGCCGGATTGCTTCATGTACCGCGACCGATACGGAGTTCATCGTCCACGTGGACTTCACGCCGCCGGCCGGCGTCGATGTCGCCGGAGTGACGGCCTTCGTCCGATACCCCGACGGCGTCGTGCGTATCCCGGGATCGGGCAACGATCAGCAAGTGCAAGATCGCATCAGTGCTCTCCCCGACAATTCGTTCAGTACTGCCAACGATCTCGACTACGCGCTGCGGGTCGCGCTCCTGACCACCGATCAGTCGCCCATCCCACCAGGGCGCCTATTTACGATCACGTTCGATACCTGCGTCGGGGCTGCATTGCCCACGACTGCGGACTTCTACTGCAAAGTAGACAATTCTGCTGATCCGCAAGGCCAGCCGGTCCAAGGCACCACGTGCCGCGTGACGTTCGAATAGGGAAGTCCGATGACTCGGGGACTGACACGCGCGAACCGCATCGCCAGTTGGATCGTCGCCTTCGCCATCTTGCTGGCTGCCGCTCCAGCACCGGTCGCGGCCGCCGCGTGCGTCGGTGACTGCAACGAGTTGAACGGAGTGACGATCGAAGAAGTACAACACACCGTGAACATTTATCTCGACACTGCGGATCTCAGTGGGTGTCCGAACGCCGATCGCGACCACGACGGTCGGGTGACCATCGACGAAGTGCAAGCGGCGGTACTGTCGTATTTGGGAGACGTCACGACTTGTCCGACTGTCGTGCCGCTCACCCCAACTGCCGAGGCGACCACCGCCACACCGACCCCGACGCCAACCGCCAGCTCCACGGACACTCCGACGGCGACACGTAGCAGCACTCTCACGCTCACGCCCACCCAGTCGGACACTCCGACCGCGACGCCGATTCCCGCGGATACGGCAACGCCAACACTGACCAACACGCGTACGCCGTCGCCGACGCCCACAAAGGCGCCGGTATGCGGCAACGGGTTTCTCGAAAGCGGCGAGACTTGTACCAGTTGCGCTGCGGACTGCGTGGTGAAGGCGTGCACCGCCACCACGCCGCTGCGGACCTTCGCAGTCACCTTTGCCGCGCCGGCGGGACAAGATGTCTCCGGAATCACCGTCTTGGTCGGCTACAAGAGCGGCACGGTGAGTCTGCCGGGGAAGGGAAACGCGGCGACGGTGTCGGCCCGCATCAAGAACAAGCCGTCGAACGTGATCTTCTCGGCGTTCGACCTCGACTATGCGCTTCGAACGGTCTTGTCACGCTCGACGCCAATTCCGCTCGGCCTGCTCTACACCATTGATTTCGATAGCTGCACCGGAGCAACCGCGCCGACGGCAGCGGATTTCGGCTGCACCGTCGAGGGGTGTGCCAATCAATTCGGCGATGTGAGCGGGTGCACCTGCGCCGTGACCCAACCGTGATCGCGGCAGTCTGATTGGTGGAAGATGCAAGTCGCATGAAGCTCTCAGTGTGCAGCGTTCTGGCATTGGCGTTCGTGGCCGCCATCGGCCTCGCGATCGCCGGCTGCGGCGGCGGCGGTTCCGATCCGTTCGCGCTGTGCGGCAACGGCCGGCTCGATCCGGGCGAGCAGTGTGACGACGGCAACCTACGTGACGACGACGGCTGCCTCAGCACGTGCGTCATCGCGCGCTGTGGCGACGGATTCGTCTATTCCGGCGTCGAAACCTGCGACGGCAAGGATTTCGCCGGCCAGAGCTGCGCGAGCTTCGGCTTTGCTGCCGGGACATTGCGCTGCTCAACGTCCTGCCAAGTCGACGCCTCGGGATGCAGCGTGCCGTTTACGCCGACGCCACCGCCGCCGAATACTCCGACTCCGACCGCCACACCGTCGCCAACGCCGCTGCGGTGCGGTAACGGCGTCATCGAGCCCGGTGAGACCTGCGACACCTGTCCCGCCGACTGTGTCGTGCGGACCTGCTCGGCCAGCACGCCGATGCACACGGTGGCCGTCAGCTTCACGCCGCCGGTCGGACAAGTCGTGTCGGGCTTGACGGTGCTCGTCGGGTATCGCAGCGACGTGGTCAGTCTTCCGGGGTCGGGCAGCGACAGTTCGGTATCGAGCCGCATCAAGAACCGCCCGTCGAACGCGATCTTCTCTGCGTTTGATCTCGACTACGCGCTGCGCGCGGTGATGTCACGCTCGGGTGGTCTGACCCCTGGCCAAGTGTTCACGATCAACTTCGACGGGTGTGCGGGAATGAGCGGCCCGACCTTGGACGACTTCGGTTGCACCGTTGAAGGCTGCGCCAATCAGTTCGGCGACGTACCGGATTGCCAGTGTTCAATCACCATTCCGTAGAACGACTTTGACGACGAAGAGAGAGAAGAAAAATGAAACGAATCATCCGTACCATGACGCTGACCGCTGTGACCGCTCTGCTTGCGCCGGCCGCGCACGCAGGAGCCGACCCATGCATTGGAACCACGCCGATCCGCAGCGCGGCGGTCGACCTCGCCATACCCAAGGACCAGACCGTTTCCGGACTCGCCGTGCTGATCAAGTTTCCCGCGCAAGCGGTGACCTTGCCGAACACCGTGAGTGACCGCGCAGTCGCTGAGCGGGTCACGAATCGACCCGACAAAGCGATCGTAGCCGCGCACGTCAACGAGGACACGATCCGCGTGGTGCTGGCGCGCGCGGAGGTGTTCGCTCCCGGTCAACTGATCGGCATCGATTTCGACAGTTGTCGCGGCGCGTCCACTCCAGTCGCCGCAGATTTCTCCTGCAGTGTTGAAGGTTGCGCGAATCAATTCGGCGCGGTCGAGGGTTGCACGTGCGCCGTGCGTCTCCCCTGACTTTCAATGACGCGGCGACCAGGAGGCAGGCATGAGCACATCGCGTGGGTGGCCGCTGGCGATCGGGATCGGTTCGATCGCAGTGGTCGTAGTCCTTATCACCGATCGTCAGCCCTCATGGATGGACGATGAGCGCCAGATGCCCCGCACGTCTAGAGTCGAGCAAGGTGCTCCGTCCGCATCGAATCCGCAGTGGTCGCCAGCAACGGATTTTCCGCAAGCTGGCCGTGGGCCGCATTCGGTCGGAGCGTCGTCCGGTTCCGCAGCGCGACCCGACTGGACCACCACGAATGCCTTGCAACGCCACCTCGCCCCACTTCAGCACGATACTGAGCCGGGCAACGCGGCCGATGAGGAGATCGCGGAATTTGTTGAGGCGGCCCAGAATGCGCCCGACCCCGACGAACGTGCCGTCGCACTTCTTGGGTTGCGGGGCGCAGCGGATCGCTCTGTGGCGGAAGAATTACTCCATTCGCTGGGCGACCCAGACCCGGAGGTCCGATCCACGGCGCTCGAACAATTGGCATTGGATCGGATTCAATGGTCGGACGAGGATGACGACGACGAGTTGTTTTCCGCCCTCAGCTCGAGCGTACAAGACCCGTCGCCGATTGTTCGAATCACCGCGCTGCGGTTGGCGAGTCAAAGCGATACCGATCGCGCGCTGGGGTTGGTGCGGCAAGCAGAGCAGGACTCCGAGCCGGAGGTCCGCGACTGGGCCGCGATGTTGTTGGCGAGCGCCGACGAGGCCGGCGATGCTGCCAAGAAACAGTGAATGACTGTTGAATAGGGCTGGGCGGCCCGCCGTCTCAACTGCCGTGACGGCGGGTACGGTCAGACTCTTGCTGCCCCGGTTCATTTTGGGCGGGTTGGTGGTCGTAGCGGTTTCAAGCGGGCCGGCCGTCCGCAGCACCCGTTGGCACCGTCGGTCCGTTCCGCCGGGTGGCGTCGCACGACAGACCAGCACGAGTGCCGAGGTTGATGAGCGCCAAGCGAGTGACGCGGTTACGCCTCTGGTGGCTCACCGCTCCGGCACGTCGTTTGTTCGGGCAACCCAAAACATTCTTGCACCGCCCGCAGTCGGAACACTCGTAGTATTGCCGATCCACCATCCTCTTAAGCTGCTACCTGCAGACTCCGACCCTCTGTAGCGTCATCTTTCGGTCGCGCGTTCGTTTCACGCGCTGTCGCCCGGCTGTCTTGCCAGCGGGGGCTTCCCCCCGAGCGCCCGCTGGCGCCGGGTCTCAACTCAACCGAACCTCAACGGAGGGGCCGTAGAATAGGAGGCGGCCATGTTGCACGCTGTAATACGTTCCGCTCGTGATGCATTGCATTTTTTCGGCGAGGTCAGCCCGTACAATCTCCAGACGTTGCGGGATCACGCGCGCCAAAGCGCACGCGACGCGGAGGCACTGCACTTGCGCTTCGAGATCGCGCGCAGTGATCGTCGGGCGTTCAACCGTTACACGGAACGGTGGCTTCCGAGTCTCAAGCAATCTGGTGTGACCGTCGAGGTCGCGGTTACCCGCGACCAGTAAAGAGATGGGCCGCAGGCGATGTGCCGTGGCCCAGTCCATCACAGGGGCGGCTCTATGCCCCCCGAAACGTCCGCCGACACCTGAGGCGCTCGGCGGACGACCATAGGGTCGCCCCTGTGATGCTGAACCATCGCGGCTGATCGAATTGACTTGGAAATGGCCGAACCGTATCGTTCCCATACGGTTCGAGCTCGATGCGTCGTCCAATCGCCTGCAGCCCGATTGAGTTGATCGGGAACACACCGGTGGTCCGCCTCAATCGGCTGAGCGGCCCGGGCGACGCGGAGGTGTGGGGCAAGCTTGAAGCCACCAACCCCGGTGGCAGTGTGAAAGATCGCATCTGTCTGGCCATGATCGAGGCGGCCGAACGGGATGGCCGTCTCAAGCCGGGCGATACCATTATCGAGCCGACGAGCGGCAACACGGGCATCGGGCTTGCGCTGGTGGCGGCGGTCAAAGGCTATCGGCTCATGCTCACCATGCCCGACACGATGAGCGAAGAGCGCCGTGCCTTGTTGACGGCATACGGTGCGGAATTGATCCTCACGCCGGATACCAAAGGCATGCACGCAGCCGTTCGCAAGGCCGAGGAACTCCGTGAAGCGCACCCTGACTATTTCATGCCGCAACAGTTCAGCAATCCCGCAAATCCCGACGCGCACCGACGAACAACCGCGGAGGAAATTTTGGCGCAGTTCGAGCGCATCGATGCATTCGTTGCGGGTGTCGGAACTGGTGGCACCATCACGGGAGTCGGCGAGGTGTTGCGAGAACGAATGCCCGGGATCAAGATCTATGCGGTCGAGCCCGAGTCATCGGCGGTGTTGTCGGGCAGGGATCCCGGCTTCCACAAGATCCAGGGCATCGGGGCCGGCTTCATCCCGGAAAACTTGAACGCCGACATCTACGACGAGGTCATTGCCGTGAGCGACGAGGACGCCGCGCATTGTACTCGCCGATTGGCGCGCGAAGAGGGTCTGCTGTTGGGGATTTCCTCGGGTGCGAATTGCTTCGCGGCGTTGCAGATCGCCCGCGAACTTGGGCCGGGAAAGGTCGTCCTGACGATTTTCTGCGACACCGGTGAGCGATATCTGACGACCGATCTCTACCAGGCCGAAGGGATATGACCGAACTCGATCGCAAACTCGATCGGTTGCGTGAAATCCTGCGCGGCCTGCAGCCGGTGCTGGTGGCTTACTCGGGCGGCGTGGATTCGACGTTTTTGCTGCAGGTGGCCGCGCACGAGTTGGGGACGAATGCCGTGGCGTTGACGACCAAGTCGCCAACTGCGGCCGACGACGATTTCGATCTCGCGGTGACCCTGGCACGCGAGTTCGACGTTGCGCACATCGTGATCGAAGCAAACGAGTTGGACATCCCGGGCTACGCCGCTAATCCCACCAATCGTTGCTATTTCTGCAAGACCAACCTGTACGAGATTTGCGCCACAGAAGCCGCCAAGCGCGGGATTCCACACATCGTCGACGGCGCGAACCTCGACGACCTCGGTGACTATCGACCCGGGCTGACGGCGGCGAGTGAGCACCGAATCCTCCATCCCTTGGTCGACGCGGAGTTGACGAAGCAGGACATCCGCGATCTGAGTCGCACGCTCGGCCTGCCGACATGGGATAAGCCATCGAGTCCGTGCTTGTCGTCGCGCTTCCCGTATGGAACCACGATCACGCTCGAATCGCTGCGGCGCGTTGCCGGCGGTGAACGCGTGTTGCAGTCCCTCGGCTTCCGTGAATGCCGGGTCCGCTATCATGGCACGATCGCGCGCCTAGAAGTGCCAGCCCAAGAGATCGGCCGTTTCGCCGACGAAGCCGTGCGTACAGAGATCGTGCGACGGTTTAAGAATCTTGGCTTCTTGTATGTTGCCGTCGACTTACAAGGGTTTCGATCGGGTAGTCTCAACGAGGGGCTGCGCAAGTCTGCAGATACCATTCCGCCCACCGCAGATCGTCGGGAGTCGTAATCTTCAGATTCGTGGCGTCACCTCGGACCACGCGAACCGCGTGACCCAGGCGTTCAAGCAACGCTGCGTCATCGGTCGCAATCACGCCCTCGCGTCGCGCTCGATCATGGGCCTCGCGAAGGAGTTGGGCACGGAACACTTGCGGGGTTTGCGCCAGCCAAACACTCTCGCGTGGCGGAGTACCGGTCACGATGCCGTGGCTATCGACCAGTTTGGCGGTGTCCCGACTCGGCATTGCGAGCACGGCGGCACCGTGACGGGCGGCATCGGCGATCACGTCTGCAATCTGCGCCGGCCGAACGAACGGGCGGGCGCCATCGTGAACCGCGACCAAATCGATCGCCGGCGGCAGCGCCGCGAGCCCGGCCGCAACTGAATCCTGTCGTTCCGCTCCGCCGCTGACCACCGTCAGCGGGCAGCGCCATGGGCCCGTGGCAGCGAGAAGCTCGCGAGTTCGATTGCAATGGTCTTCGGCAACAACGGCCACAATCGAATCGATCGAAGCGGTCGCATCGAATGCTCGCAGGGTATGGAGTAGTATCGGCGTACCGGCAAGTGGGATCAGTGCCTTCGGCGTCTGACCGCCCATCCGCTCGCCGCGACCGGCCGCCACAACGATTGCTGCAACAGTCATGGATGCAAAAAGAAAGGGCCGGGGAGAGACTCCCGGCCCTTTTTCGCCATACCTTCCTCGCGCCGACTGCTTAGTGCGCGAAGATGTCCTTCAACTCCTCCATGATCTTCTCTTCGGGATGCGCGCGCGCGATCGACAGCTCCTTCACAAGCAAGTTGCGTGCGGTGTCGAGCATCTTGCGCTCGCCAAAGGACAACTCCTTGTCGCCTTTGAGCACGAACAGGTCGCGCAACACCTTGGCGATCTCGAGGACAGACCCAGTCTTGATCTTCTCCGTGTACTCGCGGTAGCGGCGGTTCCACGTCTGCTGGTCGATCTCGACCCGCTTTTGACGCAGGATCTTGTACACCTTGCTGACCATGTCCTTCCCGATGATCCGCCGCAGCCCCACCGACGCCACATTTTCGGTTGGGATCATGATGGTCATGTCGTTGTCGAGGATCCGAAGCATATAAAACGTTTTTTCGGTCCCCGAAATGACCCTGACCTGTATACTTTGGATTACGCCAACCCCGTGAGCCGGGTAGACGACCTTCTCACCCACTTTGAACATCGTCCGGACCTCCCTGGCTCCGAAAAAGTAAGTGATTATTGCACGCGGGCGCGCGTTCGTCAAACCTACGATCTCCTGCCGATGGTCAGCAACCCGCTGAATTCCCGGCATTTTGTCTCTCTCGTCGGCCGGTGCTTGTTTGCGCTCGGACGATGGACTAAGCATCGCCTCCATGCTCAAGAAGATTCATCATGTGGGAATCGTGGTAAGAAACCTCGAAGAGTCGTACGTTTTCTACCGCGATACACTCGGACTCCCCGTGCACAAGGTTCAGACGGTCGAGGATCAGGGCGTGAAAGCGGCTTTGCTCACGATCGGCAACAGCGAAATCGAGTTGCTCGAGCCGATCAATGCCAATGGGGGGGTTGCGAAGTTCCTTGAGAAGCGAGGCGAGGGCATCCACCACATCTGCTTCGAAACCGACGATGTCGCCTCTGAACTTCAGGCAACCGTCGCCAAGGGAATCCCCGTGATCGACAAGGCACCGCGCAAGGGGCTCGCTGGTATGATCTGCTTTCTCCATCCGAAGGCCAGCCACGGAGTCCTTGTCGAGTATGCCCAACCGTTCCCAAAGGATCACAAGGATCACTGAGATGGCCCTTGCCAAGAAGATCGATCACATCGCCATCGCGGTGAAGGATCTCGACACCGCCGTGCAGACCTTCACCGCCACCTTCGGTTTCCCGGTGGCGCGCCGGGGTCAGAATGCGCAACTCGGATTGCGCAACGCATTTCTCCAAGTTGGCGATGCGGAACTGGAGCTGTTCACGCCCACTAAGCCGGAGAATCCCGCGACCAAGTTTCTCGCCGAGCAAGGCGAAGGGATGTACGTGTTGTCGCTCGAAGTCGATGATCTCGATCAGGCAATCAACACGCTCACGGCGCGAGGCATCAAGGTTGGCGCGATCATGCCGATCCCGAACGGTCGCCTGGCGTTCATCAGCCCGAAGGCCACTCACGGCGTGCTGCTGCAGTTCATCGAGTGGAAGCGGTCGCATGGGCAAACTTGACGGGAGGATCGCTTTGGTGACCGGCAGCTCACGCGGAATCGGGCGCGGCATCGCTCTCGCATTCGCTGCCGAGGGTGCCAACGTGGTGGTGAACTATCGTCGCGATGAACCGGCGGCGCGCGAAACCGTTGGCGCCATCGAAGCGCTCGGCCGCAAGGCCGTCGCCATCCAAGCCGACGTCGCCGAATGGCCGCAGGTGCAGGCACTGGTCGGGCGAGCACTCGACCACTTCGGACGCCTGGACATCGTCGTCGCCAACTCCGGTGTCGCCTCTCGCGTTCAACCTGTGTGGGACCTCGACGTCGAGCATTGGCACAAGGTGATCGGCGTCAACCTCCACGGCGTGTTCTACACCTGCAAAGCGACAGCCAAACACCTCGTCGATCGCCAACAGGGCACGATCATTCTGATCTCCTCGATCGGCGCGGATGCATGTGGTCCACTGGGCGCGCCCTACTACTGTGCGAAGGCCGCGGTCAACGCGCTGACCAAGTCTTTGGCGAAGGAGTGCGCCCCGTCGCGGGTCCGGGTCAACTGCATCGCGCCGGGGCTGGTCATGAGCGACATGGGCGACCGCATGGTCAAATTTTACGGCGACGCCCTGATTGCCGGCATCCCGCTCGGCCGCCCGGGCCAACCTGAGGATATCGGGAAGGCCGCAGTCTATTTGGCCAGCGATGATGCCGACTTCGTCACCGGGAAGATTCTTCGTGTCGATGGCGGCGCGTGGATGTGACCGACGTTTGTCGGCCCACTGTCCACTGTCCGTTCCTACTTCAGCTCCTGCATCCACTGATACGTCGGGTGATTCATCCAGCCCAAGATCTTGCGCGGGTTGGTGGTCACCTCGACGTCGGCGAGGACCTTGCTCTGGCAGGCGAGACGAAACTCGGGACCTTCCCAGCCGTTCTTTGCTTCATCGCTCGGAGTGCGCGCGGACAGCGCGTTCGGATCGCTGACGTGGACGCGACAGGTGCCGCACAAACCCAAGCCACGGCAGTTGGCGATGTTGTTGGGGAAGACGTAGAGATCAATTTTGTGGGCGCGTGCGAGCTGCCGCAAATTGGTCCCCGCTGGACACTGGACGGTGACGTTCTGCTTGACAAAGTGCACGGTCGGCATGCGTTCCGATTCCTCCGGTCAGCGCTGCATACCAAAGCCGGTGCGACGGAGCAAAGTCAGACGCCTCCCGCGCTGATTCCGGTGCCGGCGGTGTCCGAAGTCGGGTCGCGGTCCGGTTGACGCTATCCCGAGTGAGGCTATAATCCCGCGCGTTTTGAAATCGAATCGGCCACTCAGCGCGATCGTCATGGCTGCCGGACTCGGCACGCGGATGCGTTCGCGCCGCGCCAAGGTGCTCCACGAGCTGGCTGGGGTGCCGCTGATCCAATACCCGTTGCGCATTCTCAACGCGGTCGGCGCGAAACCGATCGTCGTTGTCGTGGGACACCAAGCCGAAGAGGTGATGGCCTGCTGCGGTGGTGCCCAATTCGCGCAGCAGCGAGAGCCGCGCGGTACCGGCGATGCGGTCCGCTGCGTCGATTCGTTGCGGCGCTTCCCCGGCGACGTGCTGATCTTGCCCAGCGACTTGCCGCTGCTGCGCTCCGAGACGTTGCACGCGTTGGTCGCGGCCCACCGGCAGGCGAAGGCCGCGCTGTCGCTGTTGACCGCGACCGTCGCCGACCCGCATGGATTCGGTCGCGTGATGCGACGGAACGGCCACATTGTTCAGGTCGTCGAGCAGCGCGACGCCACCGCCGAGCAGGACGCGATTCGCGAAGTGAACGTCGGGGTGTACTGCGCCGATGCGGCGTTCGTGTTCGGCGCAATCGATCGGCTCCAACCGAACAACGCGCAAGGAGAGTTGTACCTCACCGACATTGTGGCTCAGGCGGCCGAGGCGACGTTACCGATTGCCGATGCGTCGGTCGCAGCGATCGATGTGATGCAAGTGAGTTCGCGCGCCGATCTCGCCGGCATTAGTGCGGTGTTGCGGAAACGGCTCGCCGAGCACTGGATGGCCAACGGGGTGACGCTCGAAGATCCCGAGACCACGTACATCGGTCCCGATGTGACGATCGGCGGCGACAGTCTCATCGGACCCGACGTCATCCTGCGCGGCAAGACGCAGATCGGTGCCGATTGCGTGCTCGACGGCAGTGCCCGGCTCGTCGACGTGATCATTGGCAACTCGGTGCACGTCAAGTTCGGGGTGGTGGCAACCGAATCGCGCATCGGCGATCGCTGCCTGGTCGGTCCGTTCGCGCAACTTCGCCCCGGGACCCATCTCGCCGCTGATGTACACATCGGTGACTTCGTCGAAACCAAGAACGCCATCATCGGCGCCGGCACCAAGGCGAACCACCTCGCCTACATTGGTGATGCCGAGATCGGTCGCGATGCCAACGTCGGCGCCGGCACGATCACCTGCAACTACGATGGATTTCGCAAGCACCGCACGATCATCGGCGATCGCGTTCAAATCGGCAGCGACAGTCAGTTGATTGCCCCGGTGAGCGTCGGCGACGACGCCTACGTCGCAACCGGCACGACGGTTCGCGAGGACGTGCCGCCGGGCGCGCTGGTGTACACGACCAAGGAACAGCGCCACCGCCTTGGCTGGGTGGCGGCACGCCGCAAGCGAGAAGCCGCCGCCGCGTCCCTCCCACGTTCGAAGAGCGCATCGCCGTCGACCAAACGGAGCACCGCGGCGAGGCTGCGCCGGTCGCCCGCCGGCAAGAAGCGTCGGTAGACGTCCGCGGATCTCTTCCCCGAGGCGCTCGATCATGTGCGGCATCATGGGATACGTCGGTGACCGCGAGGCCAGCGCCATTCTGTTTCAGGGACTCAAGCGACTCGAATACCGCGGGTACGATTCCGCGGGCATCGCCACCATTGCCGACCACACCATCGACGTGCGCCGCTGCGTCGGCAAGCTCGACAATCTCGGCAAGCTCCTGCGCGAGTCGCCCGTGCACGGAACGATCGGCATCGGGCATACCCGCTGGGCGACCCACGGCGGTGTCACCGACGAAAACGCCCACCCCCATCGCGCCGGGCACGTCGTGCTGATCCACAACGGCATCATCGAGAACTACCTGGCCCTGCGGGCGGCGATGGTGGCGAAGGGTCGCACCCTCAATTCGGAAACCGACACCGAAATCATCTCGCATCTGATCGACGATGCGATGAGGCAGGGCCTCGACTTTGTCGCGGCGATGCGCCGCACGCTGCAGCAACTCGAAGGCTCGTTCGCGATCGTGGCCATGTGCGACCTCACCCCGGGTACGCTGCTCGCCGCCAAGAGCGCTACGCCGATCGTGATCGGGTTGGGGCAGGGCGAGAATTTGATCGCCTCCGACATTCCCGCACTCCTCGATCACACGCGCGACGTGCTCTTCCTCGAAGACGGCGAGCTGGCCGAAGTCACCCGCGATCGGGTGCAGCTCTCGACCTTTGCCGGCGCACCGGTCGAGCGCGCGCCACGACGAATCACCTGGGACCCGGTCACCGCGCAAAAGGGCGGCTACAAGCACTTCCTCGCGAAGGAGATCCACGAGCAGCCGCAGGCGATCATCGACACCACACGCGGGCGCCTGGAATTGGAGATCGGCGACGTCGCGTTGCCGGAGATCGAGCTGGGTGTAGAGTGGTGGCGAAGCATCGATCGTATCACTTTGGTTGCCTGCGGGACCGCGTGGCACGCCTGCCTGGTGGCGAAGTTTTATCTCGAACAACTGGCGCGTATTCCGTGCGACGTCGACTACGGCAGCGAGTTTCGCTACCGCGACCCGGTTGTCGACGGCCGCACGCTGGTGATCGCGGTGTCGCAATCAGGCGAAACGCTCGACACGCTCGCAGCGCTCGAAGCCGGGCGCGACCATGGCGCCAAGACATTGGCGGTCTGCAACGTCGTCGATTCGTCGATCGCCCGCCGCGCGAGCGCGGTGCTCTACACCCATGCCGGGCCGGAAATCAGTGTCGCGTCGACGAAGGCGTTCACGACGCAAGTCACTGCACTGTTTCTGCTGGCGCTGCACCTCGGCCGCCGGCGCGGCACGATCGGCACCGACATCGCGCGCCAGTTGTTGCAACACCTCGTCGAAGTGCCGCACCACATCGAAGCCACCTTGCAGCTCGATGGCGCGATTGAGCAGCTCGCGCGCAAGTACGAACACGCGCGCGACACGCTCTACCTCGGTCGCGGCATCAACTACCCGATTGCGCTCGAAGGCGCCTTGAAGCTGAAGGAGATCTCCTACATTCACGCCGAAGGCTATCCGGCCGGCGAGATGAAGCACGGACCGATCGCGTTGATCAACGAAGACATGCCGGTCGTGCTGTTGCTACCGCACGACCGCGTGTTCGCGAAGACCATCGGCAACATGAAGGAGGTCGAGTCGCGCGGCGGACGGATCATCGCGATCACCGACGGCCCCGATCGCGACCTCGAGGCGGTCGCCACCGATGTCCTGCAGGTGCCGACTACGCATCCGCTGCTGATGCCGGTGGTGCTGACGATCCCGCTGCAGTTACTCGCCTATCACGTCGCCGTCCGCCGCGGCACCGACGTCGATCAGCCGCGAAACTTGGCGAAAAGCGTCACTGTCGAATAGCCGCGCCAGTCCGAGCCGCCATCACCCGTCACGTCGAGTCCCGCGTCACCAGGGCCAGTCACCACTACAGCACGTAGCCCTTCGGTCCCTGCGCGACGATCACCGGCTCGGCGTACTGCAACGAGTGGTCGGGATGGATCTGAATCTGCTGGAGCGTGATCTCGCAGCGCCCGATCGGGCATTCCACTAGCACTGCGAGGCGCGCGCCGTGTCCGCCGCGGACGACCGCGGGTTCGTAGGCCTCGACCGGATGGATGACCTCCCAACTGTCGGCGGCGGTGATCTGACTCAATTCATCCGCCGACGCGATCAGATGCGAGTGCGCCCATCGCGCGCTCGCCCACAGCTCCTGCATCGCCAGCCAATACTCGAAGACACCCACGGCGGTGTCGGGAAAGAAGAAGTGACGATAGAGGAGGTCGACGTCTTGGGTCGGCGCGCTGGCGCGCGCGGACGCGACGGAGTCGGGTGGCGCGTGCCAATCCAACAGTTGGCGCACGGTATCCACGTCGGTGCCGGGTCGGGCGATGAATGGCCGCACCAGCAGGTCGCGGTTGCGTTGTTCGTAGAAGCGGTAGCGGACAACGTACCCGGCGGCGAGTTGGACGGACGGAAGCACGGCCAGCACTTCGGCCGCGTTGGCCTCGAACAGCGGCTCCCAGTAAACGGCGGTTGGCGGTTGGCTCGGCGCCGGCCCGATGCGGTCGAGCGCGCGTTGCCGCGCTTCCTCGATGCGCTTGGTGACGGCACGGACGTGTGTCGCCGGGACGAACTCGACCGACATAACATGCACGATGGCGAGACCGAACGCTCGCCGCAAGACGGGGGGTGAAACTTTCTTTAGCGGCCGCGGCGGCGGTTGAGCGTGCGACGCTTCGCGGCGTACTCGAACGAGACGACGTTGCCGGTCGGTCGTACGTTCCCGTTCGCCACTTGCTCGTGCGGGGCAGCGCTGCGCGCCGACACCGGTCGCTCGGGATGGCGCAAGATCAGCGCAGCTTCCCGCTCGCTGATGGGACGGCCAAAGATGCAGGCCGACTGGCCACCGTCATGCTGCGCGTTGGCCCAGGCCGCGAATTCCTTTGGTGACGGCGCGTGTCCGAGCGCAACCGTGCAGCGGCGCACGACGAACCCGAGCATCATCTTGGGTAGCGCCGGAGCAGCCATTGGCCGAGCGTTGTCGCCGATTCACTCGGCAACGTCAAGACGGTCCGCGCCGAGCGCCATGGCCGGCCCCAAACTTCCAATACCGCGACATCTTTCGCAGGCCGGATTCAACGCGATGCGCACCAGCCACATGATTTGATGGCGCTGACCGTCTTCATCATGGGCGCCATCGTCGCCGCCCTCGGCATCGCCGTGCGCCACGGGCATGTGATCTTGGTGCTGATCGCGTTCGGCATCACGACGCTGCCGCTGCCGATCATCATGCGGCCGGCCGACGCGGCGACGCCGACGTTCACGCCGCCCGGGGGCCCGGGCGAAACCGGCGTGTTCCACTACCACCTCGATCACCTCGGTTCGGAGCAGGTGACGACCAGCGTGACTCGCCCGACTGGGGCATCGGCGGTGCAGTTACCATTGCATGGAATCCCGACCGCACGCGGTGAGTAGGGTCTCTTTGGCCTCTGTGGTGAGTTCTCTTCTGATAGATGAAGGTTGAACCAGACTGCTCCGACGCCACTGCCTACGGGAAGAGACGCGTGCCTTCCACGTCGACGCGCTGCCGGAAGGTCTGCACGTGCGCGCTCGTTGACGTGCGAAACTCGTCTGCGACCTTGAATTGCGGGGCAATCTGACGGCCGCATTCGAGGAAAAGGGGATACGTCTCGTCGATCAACTCGTCTTGCGCGGCGGGTGCCACAGCGTCAGCCGTCAGCACCAGCACGTCGATGTCGGAGTGCATCGGCATGTGCGCACCCCACATGTCGCCGCGCGCCGCCGATCCGAACAGCCACACGTCGAGCAAATTGCTACCGAGTCGTTCGGCGACGAGGGCCACGTAGCGCTCGACGCAACTGCGCTCGACGTTGCTCAGGTACGGCGCGGCTGCGGCGAAGTTCGCCATGCTCACACCACCTTTTGGTGCAGCGCGGGAAACACCTTCGACACTTTCCGCAGGATGTAATCGCCGTAGGTGCCGCGGAACTCGTGGACGCTGGCGCGGTCCCAGCGTTCGTCCTTGTCGTCACGAATCGCGCCGCCGAGGTCGATGGGTCGGACCTCGGCGTTGAAGTTCGGATCGAAGAAGAACGGGAATGACAAGCGATCGCGAGCCGACTCGTTGCGCACGCGATGGGGAGTCGAGCGGTAGCGTCCCCCGGTCATGCGGTCGAGCATGTCACCGATGTTGCACACGAACGAGCCCGCCAGCGGCGGCGCATCGATCCAGCGCGAGTGCGATTTCACTTGCAGGCCGCCGCGATCGTCTTGCTTCAAAATCGTCAGCACGCCGTAGTCGGTGTGCTCGCCGACACTCCAGGTCGATGCGGCTGCAGGTACCGGCGGGTAGTTGAAGATGCGGAACAGCACCAGCGGGTTGGCGGTGTAGCGGTCGGAGAAGTAGGTCTCCTCCAAGCCGAGGCTGAGCGCGATGCCGGCCATCAACGTGTGACCGAGCTGCGTCATCGCGGCGATGTAGTCGAGTACGGTTGCGCGAAAGCCCGGGATGCTGTCGGGGAACAGATTGCGACCGTGCATCGGTGTGCGGGCGCGCACGAGTGGGTGATCGTCCCCCAACTCGGTGCCGAAGTAGAGGCCTTCCTTCCGGTCCGGTTGGCCGGACGTGAGTTCGCCGCCGAGCGGGAAGTAGCCGCGCCACGCGCGACCGCCGCGCGCCATGCTGATCGCCTGCTTGCGGGCTTCGTCTTGCGCAAAGAACTCACGACTCAAGCGTTCGAGACACGCTTGCAGCGCCTCATCGACACCGTGGCCGACGATGTAGAAGAAGCCGCAGCTCCGGCACGCCGCGCCGATTTGTTCGGCGACCGACCGCCGCTCCGGGTTGCCTGCGACCAACGCGCGGATGTCGATGATCGGGAGGTCGGACACCTGAATCACGGTTTCGCTCGCGTGGCCGGCAACCGTTGCTCGGGCGGCGCATGACCCTCGAATCGCGGGAGTCCGTCGTGAATCTCAAACCATGGCGCCTTGAGTCCCACGAAGATGTGGCGCAGCGGCGTAATCTCCGGATGGCTGTCGAGCGATCCGGCCGGCACGACGACGAACGGACGCTCGGGATCGTACAGCGGCAGATCCGAGCCGCAGCGCCGGCAAAACGCCACACGATAGGGCGGCGGCGTGTCGATCAGCGGCGCGACGTACACCTCGACCAAGTCGGCGCCGCTGATCCAGCGAAGGGCCTCCATTTTCGCCGCCACCGCGGCAACAAAGGCCGAGCCCGAGGTTTTGCGGCAGCGCGTGCAGTGACAGTACTGGAGCGGGGTTAACCGACCATCGATGGCGAACTTGACGCCGCCGCAGAGACAGCTTCCTTCAGTCATCGCGTCCTCCACTGTTCCACGCTGCCGAGGTAAGACGATACAGAACGTGCGGCAGATCCGCGTAGAGCAAGTCGCGCTCGTAGCGGAAGCCGACCTTCTCCATTACGCGTCGCGAGGCATCATTGGTCGCGAGCGTGAATGAAACGAGTTCGGGCAGATGCAATTTCGCGAAGCCCACGCGCGCGCTTTCGCGCGCCAGCTCCGTCGCCAAACCGTGGCCCCAGAATTCCGGCAGGAAGCTGTAACCGACTTCGACCTCGTCGCGGCCGCCGATCGCGAGCCGGCGCAGACCCCCGCGACCGGCGAAGCACTCGGTTTGCGCGTCCCGCGCGATCCACCAGCCGAAGCCGTATCGCTCCCAGTGGTCCAGTTGGCGCTGGAGGTACTCCTCGGTTTCGGCGCGCGAGCGAACTCCGCCGAGCGTCGCCATGACGCGCGCGTCTTGATTGAACCGGATGAGATCGTGGAGGTCGCTTGTACTTGGGCGGCTCAACAGCAAGCGCGGCGTACGTAGTTGATCGAGGGCCGTCACGACTTGCCTTATCGCCGCGGGGACAACACCATTTGCGTGCACCGGAAGAGCGCGATCACCTTGCCGGTCGCTTCGTCCGAAACCTCCACGTCCCACACTTGCGTCGTACGCCCGCGATGCACCGGCACGGCGCGGCCGAAGATCGCGCCGCCTTCGCGAACGGTGCCAAGGAAATTGGCTTTGAGTTCGATGGTCGTGAAGCTGGCGCCCTCGGGGAGATTCGGCCCCATCCCGCACGCGCAAAGCCAGTCGGCGAGGGTGATGACCACCGGCGCCCACAGAAACCCCGTCCCGGCCACCAACGGGCGCGTGACGGCAAGTCGTCCGGTGACGAGATCCGGCTCGCAGCTCAACACCTCGACGCCGACCAAACCCGGATGTCTATCCTTGGCGAACTCATTGGCGCGAGCGACGCGCTCGTTCGGCATTGTCTGCTCCCGTCTGATGGCGTTTTGCCTGCCGAAGTTCTTTTACCGAGTTGCTCGCGCCGTCGCCAGCGCATCACCCACACGAGCGTGGGCAGCTTGTCGCCGGCCATGCGTGCGGGCATGATCCGGGTCGGGAGGAGAAATGAGATGGCACTCGCGGGTCGCATGGCTCGCCGCAAACGAATCGCGCTGATTGCGCACGACAATCGCAAGTCCGACTTGCTCGATTGGGCGCGATTCAATCGCGGCACCTTGGCCAAGCACGAGTTGTTCGCCACCGGCACGACCGGCGGTCTGCTGGCCACGGAACTCAACTTGTCCGTCACCCGGTTTCTCAGCGGGCCGCTCGGGGGCGATCAGCAAGTCGGCGCGCGGGTGGCCGAAGGCGGCATCGACTTCGTGATCTTCTTTTGGGACCCGCTGGAGCCGCAGCCCCACGATGTCGACGTGAAGGCGCTGCTGCGCATCGCGGTGGTCTACAACACGCCGATCGCGTGCAATCGCGCGTCGGCCGATTTCATTCTCTCCAGCCCGTTGATGGACGAAGAGTACGAGCGAACCGCGATCGACGTCGGTCGCTTGACTGCGTAGCGCACACCGGCGCGCGCCGCATTTACAGGGCGAGTTGCTTCGGTGGCCGAACCACGATCTCGGCGACGTTCACGTGGATCGGCTGGGTGACCGCGTAGTAGACCGCGTCCGCCACGTCGTCCGGGCTGCTCAGGACCTGCTTCATCATCGGCTGCAAGCGATCCATGACCTCGTCCGGCAGGCGTTCGCCGCGCTTGACCTCGATCTCGACGCCGGCGGCGCGTGCGAAATTGGCCACGAACGCCGGGTCGAAGTTGCGCGCGAAGTTGGTGGCGATCGCACCCGGCATGATGTTGACCACGCGGATCGAGTCCTCTTCCAGCTCCTTGCGTAGCGTGCTGCAGACGCAGTTCACCGCGTGCTTGGTCGCGCCGTAGACGCCCGAGTCGTTGCGTTGGGCGGCGATGGAGGAGATGTTGACGATGTGGCCGTCGGCCTTACATGCCCGCATCGCACGCACCGCGGCTTGGCAACCGACGAGCAACGCCAACACGTTGGTTTCGAGCATCGACCGCCACTCTTCCGGATCGCCGTCGATGATGGCCGCCGGGAAGGACAAGCCGGCGTTGTTGACCATGATGTCCAAGCGCCCGGTCTCTCGCTGCGCACGCGCGACCAGATCTTGCACGTCCTGAACCTTGCGAACGTCGAGCGTGACCACGGCCGCGCGTCCGCCGCCGGCTTCGATCTTGACCTGTGAGGCTTCCATCGCGTCCCGGGTACGGCCGGCGAGATAGACGTGCGCGCCCGCGGCGCCCAACTTCTCGGCGATCGCGCGACCGATGCCGCTCGACGCGCCGGTTACGATCGCGGTTTTGCCCGCGAGTGGATGCGTACTCATGCTGAGGTCTCCTCGTGGTCGTGGCTACGCCGGTTGATGGCAGACCGCTTCGATGTTGTTGCCGTCGGGATCGAACACGAACGCGCCGTAATAGTTGTGGTGGTACTGCGGGCGCAATCCGGGCGCGCCGTTGTCGCGGCCGCCGGCGGCGGTTGCCGCGCGATGAAACGCGTCGACGATTGCGCGGTCTTCGGCCGCGAACGCGATGTGCAACGAGTGCGTCGCCTGGCCCTGCCCGAGCCAAAAGTCGGGCTTGCCGTCCGCGCCCAGTCCGGCCACGCCGGGAAACTCCATCATGACAGTGTAGCCGAGAGGAGCGAGTGCCGCGGCGTAGAACCGCTTGCTGCGGTCGAGGTCGGCGACGTGAAGCGTGATGTGGTCCAACATGATCCGCCTCCTGTGTGACGGTGCTCACTACTGAACGAGTTGCACGGCTATGGCAACGACCGCCGGCACGTTATTCCGAGCCCCCGACAAAGATCCAGCGCGTCGCGGTGCCGGTCAGCTCGGCCTCGGTGAAGCCGAACGCGCGCTGCGGGCGGACGAGGTAGACTGGCTCGCCCATCGCCTCCATGTCCCACTGATACTTGGCCTGATACGCCACGAAGAACGGCTGCAGGCGAGCGCGATCGGTGACCAATTCGGCCACGCCTTCGAGGATCACCGCTTCGTCGGCGCGTTCGGTCGACACCACGCAGTTCGGATTGGCGGACAGGTTGCGCGCTTTACGCGACCGCTTGCCGCTGCTGAAATAAAATCGCTCGTCGAGCCAGACACCCCACACCGGCATGCAGTGCGGAACGCCATCCGGTCGAGTCGTGGACAACCAATAGTTGTGGCTCGTGATCAATCGCTCCACCGCCCAACTCCACGGCAACAATCCGCGCCCGCCGTTCGCGTCGAGCAGATTGTAGCCCGGCATGTGGGGTCGACTGGATCGCGGCTGAGCGGGACGAGTTTGCTCCATGCACGTCACCTCTGGTCGTGGGAGGCCTCGTTGAACTGGCTTTGTTCGACGCTACCACACGCGGGGAATCAATCGCCAGCGCACCCGTCGCCGATACTCGCAATACCCAGAGAGCTTTTCGACCAGCGTGCGCTCCTCCCGCACGCTCCGCAGCGCGAGCAGCAGGCCGCCGCACGCCGCCGGAATCAGCGCCCAGAGAGATCCCAACGCGACCGGCAACGCAAGGTGCGCCGCGAGTGCACCGGCGTAACCGGGATGGCGGACGTGCGCGTACGGACCGCTGTCGATCACGCGATGACCGCGCTCGCCCTGAAAGCGCACGAAGGTCGAGAAGAACGCGTTGACCCGCATCGCCCACAGTCCAAAGCCATAGCCTGCGGTGAACACGGCCAGAGCCAGCCCCTGCACACCCACCGCGATGGGGGGTGACCATCCGAATCGTCGGTCGAGTCCGCTGACCACGAGTGTTGCGGGATAGAGCAAGATGAAGAACGCTGCGCCGAGGGCAGCGTCGACCCGATCGATGTCGGGCGGGACGCTGCTGCGCTCGGCGATGAGGGCGCGATCGACGATCGCCAGCGACGTGACCGCGACCACCGTGTACACTGCCAGGAAAGCCCAAGCCGCAGCCCAGGCCACCGTGTTGGCCGAGGCAAACAGTGCGACCGCCAACATCGCAATCAAGCCAATGGTCTCGCTGATCGCCCTCCGCATGTGCCCCTCGCTCGCCGCGTTCAGCGTCCTAGACGGTCCGCGGCCAGCAAAATCGCCAAAGCGCTCGGGCCGTCTTCCATCTCGCCGCGCCGCGCGGTCTGCTGAAGTTCGGCCAGCGGAATCAGCACGATCTCGATTTGCTCGGTAGCTTCGCGTTGCACCACGCCATCGCTGCGCAGATCGGTGGCGAGAAATATGTGGAACTGTTCCGTGCTGATGCCACTGCTGCCGTAATAGCTGCCGAGCGGGGCCAGTGTGCCGGCGCGGTAACCTGTTTCCTCTTCGAGCTCGCGCCGCGCGGCGATCTCCGGCGCCTCGCCGTCGAGACCGCCGGACGGGCATTCCAACAGCGTCTGCTGCAACGTGTGGCGGAAAATGCGCTCCATCACCACCCGCCCGTCGGCCAGCACCGGCACGACCATGGCGTAGCCGCTGTGCTCGATCAGCGTGTAAGTGATGTCCTCGCCGTTCGGCAGCGTGAGCTCATCCTGGCGCAACGCGAACCACTTGCTGCGAAACAGATGGCGCGAGGCGCGCCGCTTCCAACCGCCGTCGTGATGCATCGCTGAACTCGGTGCCTTAACGCATCGACTTCGGCGGCGCGTTGTAGCCGGCGTCGCCGTAGGGGTGCAGCTTGTCGAGCCACAGCGACTGCAGTGTGTCGAGGTCGTCGCGGTAGTCGTGGTCCGTGTCGTCGCTCGGTTTCAATTCGTCCAGCACCTCGAACGAAAAGTTGTCGCCGCCGCACGCATTCCAATCGTGTTGGAGCGTCGCATTCTGGTGCGACCCCATCTGCAACTGAAAGCGCGCCCGATTCAACGCTCCCGGCAGGTTGAGACTGGCGCCCAACAGGATCTTCCCGTTGACGCGATTGCGAACGGCGAACACGCCCATCTGTGGCGTCGTTTCCTTGTATTGTTGTTTGAGGTCGTGTCGCGTGGCCATGCAGAGCTTCTATCACTCCAGCATTGGCACATGCCACGGGCGGTGGCGCGCGACCTCCGGGCGCGCGTCCGAATCCGAAAGGAAGAAGACGGCCGGAGGTCGCCCATGGCGTTGACATCCGGGCGTCGTATCGGCGAGACAGAGTGAGCGGAGGTTCCCGATGGCGACGGCGTTCACTGATATCGAGGCTGAATTTCGCAAGCGGACAGAACGCATCGTGTGGTGCAACGTCACCACGATCGATGCCAAGAATCGCCCGCGCTCGCGCATCCTCCATCCGCTGTGGGAACGATCGACCGGATGGATTGCCACCGGCCGGCACTCGACGAAAGAAAGGCATCTTACGCACAATCCCTACGTCTCGTGCTGCTATTGGGACCCGCAGCACGAGCAGGTCTACGCCGAATGCACGGCGCAATGGATCGACGACCTGGCGACCAAGCAACGCGTGTGGGACCTGTTCAAGTCAGCGCCGCCGCCGCTCGGGTACGATCTGGCGATGTTCTGGCCCGGGGGTCCGAGCGATCCAACCTGCGGAATCTTGCAGCTCACGCCCTGGCGCATCGAACTCTCGTCGTTGGCCGACCTCATCGGTGGGAAGCCCGCGCAAGTGTGGCAACCGGCGAAATAGCTCACGGCGGACTGATTGACGTGCCAAATCGTGGAGGCACTGTGGAACTCCGACAACGATCGCGCTTCCGTCACGTGGTATCGGCATCCGTGCTCGGACTCGGTCTTGTATGGGGCTGCGGCGGCGAGGTGCCCTCATCATCGGACCCCAGCCATCTCGATTTATCGCGCGCCACGCTCGCGACATTCGTCGCTCATTCCAGCGTCGAGCAGATTTACGTGACCGACGCGCAACCGGACGCCGATCTCGACCTCGTTCGAGCCGACGGCACGGTGCTGCAACGCGGGTCCGCCGACGACGAGGGTACGCTGATCTTTCGCGATGTGCCGGTGGGGAAAGGGTACCGTGTCGCAAGCGACGATGGGAACAGGTTGGTCGCATCGGCCGCGGTGAGCGCGCTCGACCGCTCCGACGTGCCGCCCCAATCGTTCTACGAGAGCCAACATCTTGGAGCGGGGTACCAATACATCCAGACCCGCGACGGCATCACGCTGGCCGTCAACGTCATTCTCCCCGGCAACAATCCTACCGGGTCGTATCCGACGGTGATCGAATACTCGGGTTACGATCCGGCGAATCCCGACTCGCCGCAACCGAGCAGCCAGATTGCCAGCGCGTTGGGCTACGCCGTGGTCGGCGTCAACATGCGCGGCAGCGGCTGCTCGGGCGGCGCGTTCAACTTCTTCGAAACCCTGCAGTCCACCGACGGCTACGACGCGGTCGAGATCGTCGCGGCACAGCCGTGGGTGAAGAACCACAAGGTCGGCATGGTGGGGATTTCATACCCTGGCATCAGCCAACTATTCGTCGCGCAACTGCAGCCGCCGCATCTCGCCGCAATCGCGCCGCTGTCGGTGATCTCCGACACGTACAACGGTACGCTCTATCCGGGAGGTATTCTCAACAACGGCTTCGCGGTGTCGTTCGCAATGGATCGTCAGCACGACGCCATGCCGTTCGGTCAGCCGTGGTCGCAGAAGCGGCGCGACCAAGGCGACCAAGTGTGCATCGACAATCAGAAGTTGCGCGGGCAGTCGCCGGACCTTCTCGCCACGATCGAAACCAATCGCTTCTACAATCCCGCGGTGGCTGGCCCGCTCGCTCCGGTGACCTTCGTCGATCGCATCAAGGTGCCGGTCTTCCTTGCCGGCGCCTGGCAAGACGAGCAGACCGGCGCCTATTTTGCCACGATGCTCGATCAGTTCACCGGGACGGACAAAGTCCACTTCACTCTGACCAACGGTGGGCACACCGACTCGTTGATCCCGGCGGTGTTCGGCCGCTGGGTCGAATTCCTCTCGCTCTACGTCGCTGAACAGATTCCGCAGGTCACGCTGCAAGAGCAGGTCGTGATGTCGGTCGTCGGCAAGGCGGTGTACGGCGTGGCCAATCTGCAAGCCCCGCCCAACCGCTTCGCTGGCGTTCACTCATACACGGATGCGCTGGCGCTGTTCGAATCGGATCCCACGGTGCGTGTCCTGTTCGACAACGGAACCGCCGGCGCCCCGGGAGTTCCCGGAGCCGGCTTCGAGCACTCGTTCACGCAATGGCCGATTGCGACCGCGCAACCGAGCACCTGGTACTTCGCCGCGTCCGGTCGACTCGATCCGCAACCGCCGAGCGATGACGGCGCCGATACCTATACGTACGACGCATCGGCCGGGCAGCGCACGACGTTCAACGATCCCAATAGCAACGACGTCTGGTTGGCGCTGCCGCCGTGGGATTGGCAGCCGGATGCGCCCGACCACGGCTTGGCCTACCTCACGGATCCGCTGGCGCAGACGCTGGTCATGGCCGGATCGGGAAGCGTGGATCTGTGGCTGAAGTCGATCGCCGCCGACAGCGACTTGCAAGTGACGCTCAGCGAGGTTCGACCCGACGGCTACGAGACGTTTGTGCAAAGCGGCTGGCTGCGCGCCAGCCACCGCAAGCTGGATTCGGCGCACTCCACGGCGTTGCGACCCGTGCACACGCATCTCGCCGCCGATGCCGCGGATCTGCCTGCCGGTCAATTCAGCGTGGTCCGCGTCGAATTGTTTCCGTTCGCCCATGTTTTTCGCGTCGGTTCGCGCATCCGCATCGTGATCGATTCGCCGGGTGGGACACGACCGTTGTGGAAGTTCGACGTGTTGATGCCGGAACAGGCGGTGCGCAACACGATCGGCCGCTCGACCGCCGCGGCGTCGCGAATCGTTCTACCGGTGATACCGGACGTCGACGTCGAAACGCCGCTGCCGCCGTGTCCATCATTGCGCGGCCAGCCGTGTCGCCCGTACGTTGCCCTGGCCAATGAGGAAGGAAGCTGAGCGCATCGCGAAGGTAGCGCCATGCAACGCAGCGAGAAGCGAATACTCACCACCCATGCCGGCAGTTTGCCGCGCCCCGCGGCGCTGGTGGAGATGATGGTGCGCAAGAGTCGGCGCGAGCCGGTTGACGCCGCGGCCTTCGCGGCGACCGTCGAGCGGGCGACGCAGCGCGCGATCGCGCGTCAACTCGAGGTCGGTATCGACGTCGGCAACAACGGCGAGCAGCCGCGCGAGAGCTTTTTTACCTACGTGCAGCATCGTCTCAGCGGTTTCGGCGGCGAGAGTCGTCGGCCGGTGATGCGCGACATCGTCGAGTTCGCCAGCTTCCTCACGCTTCGCCGCGAACTGTTCGCCCGCTCGATGGTCAGTCTGATGAATGCGCCAAAGGTGATCGGCGAGGTGCGCTACCTCGACCGCTCTGCGGTCGAGCAGGAGTGTGCCGACTATCGGCGCATCCTGGCGGCGCAGTCCGGTGCGTTCGTGGAGTCGTTCATGAGCGCGGCGTCGCCCGGGATCGTGGCGGCGGCGATGCTCAACGAACACTATCCATCGTACGACGAGTACGTGTTCGCCCTCGCGGACGCGTTGCGCGTCGAGTACGAATACATCGTCTCGCAAGGTTTCGTGCTCCAGCTCGACTGCCCGGATTTGGCGATGGAGCGGCACACCTCATTTGCGGAGCGTCCGCTCGTCGACTTTCTCCGTTTCATCGACACCAACGTCGCGGCGATCAATCGCGCGTTGGCCGGCATTTCGCCCGACCGCGTGCGGCTGCACGTCTGTTGGGGCAACTACGAAGCGCCGCATCACCACGATGTACCGCTCGACGACATTCTCGCGCATCTCTACCCGGCGCGCGTCGGAGCGTTGGTGCTCTCCATGGCGAACCCACGCCACGCCCACGAGCATCGATGCGTGGCGCGGCTCCCGCTTCCGAAAGATTGGGTGCTGGTGGTCGGGGCGATCGATACCACGACCAACTATGTCGAGCACCCCGAAGTCGTCGCCGATCGCATCGAGCTGGCCGCCCGCGCAGTCGGCGATCCGCACCGCGTCCTCGCCGGCACCGATTGCGGCTTCGACACCGCCGCCGGCTTGGGCGAGGTCGCCGAAGAGGTGGTGTGGGAAAAGCTGCGCGCGCTGCGCGCCGGCGCGGATTTGGCGACGCAGCGGTTGTTCTGAGCGGCGCGACCCCGCGCCGTGTCCGCTACACGATCGGAGAAGCAGACGAGTAGAAAGGCCCCCGCGACTCTGCTATCAGGCCGGTCTCTCCGAACTATGGCTCTTCGACTGTGGACCTCGGACTGAGCCGCGATGCAGCGGTTCGGCCTCGACTTCGGTACGACGAACTCGTCGCTGACGTGGGCCCGCGGTCCCGCGGACGTGCAGTTGTGCGACGTCGACGTGCGGGCGTTCAATCCGCGGGTTTTGCGCAGCCTCATTTACTTCTCGATCGACTCGCGCGACTTCGTCGTCGGCCAACGGGCGATCGACGAGTACCTCACCGAGGATATGCAGGGCACCCTCATCCAGTCGATCAAAACGTTTCTGGCCGACAACTCGTTCGAACAGACGTGGATCAACGACCGCTTCTACAAGCTGGAAGATCTGATCGCGGTGATCTTCCGCCACGTGCGTGCGGTCATCGCCGAGTTGACCAGCGACGACGTCTCGTTGGTGATCGGCCGTCCCGC
Organism: Binatia bacterium; assembly: GCA_035541895.1. GTDB lineage: Bacteria > Desulfobacterota > Binatia > HRBIN30 > JACQVA1 > DATKMK01. The sequence goes on from DATKMK010000119.1 coordinate 198,860, forward strand.
CATCTTCGTCGACCGGCCTGAAAAGGAAGCGCTCGCGCAGGATCGCTTGCGCAAGGCGGCGCAACTCGCCGGCTTCTTCGACCTCCAGTTTCAATACGAACCGATCGCCGCTGGTCTGACCTACGAGTCGTCGCTCAACCAGCCGGAACTCGCATTGATCGCCGATCTCGGCGGCGGCACGTCCGACTTCACGATCATGCGGCTGGGCAGCGGCCACGCCGGCGATCGGCGCGAAGACATTCTCGCGACCCGTGGCGTGCAGATCGCCGGCGACTCGTTCAGCGCCCGCATCATGGCGCACAAGCTGGCGAAGTACTTCGGCGCCGGCAGCACCTACCGGCACATGGAAGGGCGCAAGCTGCCGTTCCCCTCGATGCTGCTGGCGCAGCTCAGTCGCTGGCACCAGGTGACCTTCCTGCGTAGCCCGAAAACCCGCGAGCAGCTCGGCCGCATTCGCTGGACGTCGAGCAACCCACGTGCGGTCGATGCGTTCCAGGCATTGATCACGGGTAACTACGCATTCTTCCTGTTCCAGGAAATCGAGAAGGCGAAGAGCCGGCTGTCCGAGGCCGACGAAGCGCGGATGCACTTTCGCCGCGACGAGATCGAGATCGATGAGCCGATCACCCGCGCGGAATTCGAGCGCCTGATCGCACCGGATCAAGCACAGGTCCATCGCTGCATGGAGTCGGTGCTCGCGGCGGCTGAGGTGACACGGCGCGACATCGACGCGGTGTTCCTCACCGGCGGCACCGCGCAGATCCCGGCGATCCGACGCATGTTCGCGGAGGAGTTCGGCGCCGACAAACTCAAGGCACAAGACTATTTGACGTCGGTCGCGGTCGGTCTCGGCTTGAGTGCGTTGGGTACCCAATGAGGTGCGTCAGTCGACCCCCGGCTTGCCGTCGAGTCGGTAGACCCGACGGAGCGTGCGGGTCTGAAACAACAACGACGACAGCAGCGTTACCAGCGCGACCGAGCCCAGAATGACAACCAGTCGGCCGGCCGGCTGCCGATTGTGCGCGCGCTCGACCGCCAGCTCGAATAGCGTTCGGCACCATTCCAAGGCACCGACGATCAGGCTCGCCTGGATCACCCGGGCGGCCCAGGCTCGCCGCACTCCGACCAACGCGAGAATCGCCAGCACGACGATCAGAATGGGACTGCCGCCGCGCAAAAAATGCGCGGCGAGAACGAGCAAGCTCAACACGACGGGAACGAGTTGCAGCGCGGCCATTGTCAACACGTCCGGCTATCGACCGACCGCCTCGCCCAACTCGTGCGACGCCCGCGTGAGCGCGTCGAGCACCGCGGCTTCCCAGCGCGACGCACTGTCGGTGTCGCCCGCCGCCGGGAACAACACCGCGCGCGACGTACTGACGATGCCGCCCTCGAGTCCCGCCGGACCCGGCACGAACCCCCGCACCGCATCCGACGCGCGCGCGCCCTGGGCACCATAACCGAGAACCAAAAACAGCGCATGCGGAAGAAGATCCCGGACGCGTTGACTGTCCGCCGGCGAGGTCGCCCCAACTGTCACGCCCAGCGACGACCAGGGCGTCGTCCGTCCCAACAGCCGTGCCTCTGGATCGGACAGCGAGCCGGCGACGACTTCAAAGACGCGGCCCTCGCCGGTATCGAGCCGCTGATAAGTTGCCGCGCCGGGATTGCTGTTGCGCACCAGGACGACGACGCCGCGATGCGTCTGCTCGGCAGCGGCGACAAACGGAGCGACCGCGTCGGGACCTAGGTACGGATTCACCGTCATCGCGTCGACCGGCACCGTCGCGTCAGGAGCGAGATACGCGCGGGCGTACCCATCGGCCGTGTCCGCAATGTCGCCGCGTTTGGCGTCGAGCAGCACGAGCAAATGGCGCGCGTGCGCGTGATGAACGATGTGTTCGAGCACCCGCATCCCTCGCCATCCCAACATTTCGAACAACGCGATCTGGGGTTTGATGATCGCGACGCGCTCGGCGACCAGATCGATGGCGTGTGTGCAGAACTCCTCGACCGCGTCGGCCGTGTCGCGTGCGCTCGGCGCCATAGTGCCGCGTCGAAACAGCGGAGGAATCCGGTCAAGGTAGGGGTCGATGCCGACACACAGCGGGTGGCGCAGCGTGCGCACGCGTCGAATCAGTCGATCGGCGAAGTTCTCGTCGCTGTGTGTTGCCATGAACTCCGTGCGGCCAGGAACGCTACCATGATGGTGTGTAGTCGGGAAAGCGCGGTCGATCGATCGGAGCGCTACGCGAATGCGGCGCACAGTTCGGTGAAACGCCTCAGAGCCTGACCGGCATCACCGGCGTCGAAGACCTCGCAGGCGACGATGCGGTCGTCGCGTACCACGAGGACTGGAACGAAGACGGTCTCGAACGCGCCGCCGTCGCGCGTGGCTCCGAACTGTCGAATCACCAGCACACTGCCGCGGTCGGTCCACGCGAGCATCCGGAGCACCTCACCACCCACGTTCGGACCGAGGTCGCTCAAGACGTGCAGCGACTCGATGAATTGCGCGGATGAAATCTCGCCAAAACGCAGTCGGCGATGGTCGCGAAATTTTAGTCCGTCGGCCAAGTAGCCGGGCAGCGCCTTCCAATCCTGCCGCGCAATCGCCGCGCCGAGTTGGTTGATCACCGCCTGCGCTCGGCACCCCGCCGCTTCGTTGGCGGCAAAGCGCGATTGGGCCTCGAGGGTTGCGGTGGCGCGATCCTCGGCCTCGAAATGGATCACCGCCAGCAGTTTCCCGCTACCATCGACCTCCGTCAGTCGCAGAAACTCACCTGCGAACTCGCTTCCGTCAGCTTTCCCGCAGTAGGCAAGCCGTTTGATCGCGATCCGATCCCCGATCGTCGCGATCAGTTCGAGCGTACGGCGCGTGACCTCCTGGCTGCGCACCACCTCGAGGTTCTTGATGTACAGGGTGATGTCGCCGCTCACCCGCGCATACTTGCGGCGATCCTCGAACGTGAAGTCGGCCGCCGCGAGCGCGCGTAACGCCGACCAGTTCCCGGCGGCCACCGCATGGCCAATGCCCTGGTCGACGCGACCGGCAGTATTCTCTGGGATCGGTGCATGCCCCGGTCGCAACTCCTCTGGCTGGGCCGAAGCTGGAGGCGGCCGCAGCTCCTCGAAGCGCGCCCGCGCCACCTCGAGATCTTCGACTTCAAACAGTTCCACTCCGACGATGCGTCCGTCGCGGTACAGGTTCAATCGGACGAAGACCGATTCGAAATCGCCACCGTCGGCAAGGGTGCCGAACATCCGCCCGACGGTGAGTGTACCATGCCGGTCGACCGCGACGTGATAAAGCGTGTCGGTAACCATGTCGGCGGACTGCTCAAACACGGCCACCATCGAGGCGACATAGTCATCGGCGTTCCCGATGTGGCCGACGCCGGTGCGCCGATGGTCGTGGAAGTAGTAGTCGTCGGGCAGTGCGGCTCGCATACGGGCAACATCGTGGGCGGCTACCGCGCGCGTAAACTCGACCATTGACGGCGGGGTCCAGCGGGCTTCGTCGCTGTGGAAGTAACGATCCATCATCTCGACGGCGGCGGCGCGGCGGTTGCCGACATCGAAGCTGATGCTCGCGATGATACGACCCTGTTGGTCGACTTCGGTGAAAACGAGACTATCGGCTTCAAAACGGACGCCGTTGGCGGTGCCGAACCAACGAATGCGTTCGAGCGCCAACCGCTCCCCCATCGTCGCGAGCCGTGTGCGCATCGCCCGTGTGTGCCACGCAATCAGCAACTCTGTACTGGCCATCAACATATCGCGGTCGCCAACGGTGAGCGCGGTGCCGCGGCGATCGTCAAACACCATCGTTGGAGCCCACAAAGTTCGGAGCGCATTTACGTCTCCCGCCTCGAATGCTTGCTGCCAGCGATCGACTGCCCGCGTTGCGGCATTCGGCGGAATGTGCAGAGGATCCGGCCGCAGCTCGGCGAACCGCTTCAGCGCCGCGTCGACGTCCTCGACCTCGTAGAACTCGATTCGCGTGAGACGACCGTGCGCCACCGTTGAGACGACCACGCGTGGCCGTTCGAAAGGGCCGCCGTCGGGAAACGTGCCGACGTCTCGACCGATGGTCACCGAACCGTACGATTCGATCGCCAGCGCATTCAACGCGCGATCGATCTGCACGTCCGGCACGAGCTGCCACATTTCAGCCAACCCGGCGAGAAACTCCTCGGGGCCGTTCGATCGTCTTTGAAGCAGTCGCCGGTGATCCTCCATGGCGAAGTCATCCGCGACCATCTGACGCATACGGTCGAGATCGTGAACGTTCCACGCCTCGACGAACGCGGCCATAGGTTGCAGAGCCGCCGCCGCCCGACGATCCGTTGCGAACCATCGCGCCCACGCTTCGCGGTTGGCCGCGTGCCAGTCATCGAGGTCGAATCCAACGACGGCGACGATGTGACCGGCCGCGTCGACTTCGATCAGTCGCAGATACTCGATCTCGATCGCCGCGTCGGACGATCCGCCGCGCCAGAGGGTGCGTTCGACGCACACGCGATCGCCGGCGGTTGCCACGAGCTGGCGCTCGTAGCGGACGTTGTCGGTTAGCGCGTAGCTTCTTTGGGCATCTGCGACCCACCAATCGACGTCACCCGAGACGAGGACATGCCGGCGGCGATCTTCGATCTTGGCATCGGCGGCGCACGCGGCGCGCATGGCAGACCAATCGCGTGCTGCGAACGCCGCCTGCACGCGGTCCATCGCCGCGGTCGCTGCGTTCGGCTTCGTCAGCGCTGCGAGCGGATCGGAACGGGAGACGAGCGTTGTGGATGCACTCGTCAGAGCGGCTCGGCGATCGCGAGCAGCTTCGCTCGCTGCATCGCGCGCGGCGAGTTCGGCATACGCCGCATCGAGGTCGTCGGGGGCGAACACCACCAGTGCGCCGCGCCGGCCCGCGGCATCCACTTCGATCAGGTCGAGCATCTCGACCGCTGCCGTGCCCCCGTTGTCGACGGTTGCCGTGAAGCGCACGCGCAGCAGCGCGAGCCGTTCGCCGCGCGTCGCGATCAACTCGCTGCGCCACCGGCTCGACGGCATCGCAAAGAGAAACCGTTCATTGGCAAAGAAGTCGTCGCCCGCAACCTTCATGCGAAACAGCGCACGGCGGTCGTCCATCACATGCATCGGCGCGAAGGTCGCCACCACGCCGTCCCAATCGCGCGCGCGCCAGCAGCGCTCGAAGCGGTCGACCGCGCGCGTCGCGGCGTTGGGAATGCGGGTTGCTTCCGGCTCGCCGGGAGGTTGCTCGCCGGGCAGCGCATCGAAGCGCGCGAGCGCTGCGGCTTCGCTCTCGGGATCGAACATCTCGACCCGCGTCAGGCGGCCGTCGGCGCCGAACGCCCACAACATGAGGAAGCGATACTCGACGGCACCCCCTTCATTGCGTTCAGTACCCGAGGTCCTACGGTGCAGGAGAAGGGCCTGCGGAGTCGCCGCGAGGATTCGCTCGAGGTGGGCCGATCGTTCGGCGGTCACCTCGACAAGCGAGCGGAGCCCGCGCAGATAACGCTCCGCGCCGCGCGCGGAGCCGAGTCCGAGAACCCGGTGGTCGATGAACTCGATGTCGGGTGCGATCACCGCGGCGATGGCGTCGAGGTCGGTCGGCAGCACCACGGCGATCGCGCGCGCGATCATGGCGGCGCGCGCCTTCTCGTCGCCATCGGGTAGCAGCTCAGCGTACCGCTCGTAGAGTCGTGCGATCGCCTCATCGAGCCGTTCGTCGGCAAAGAACTCCGTGCGCGTACGAAGCCCGCGCTCGTCCACCTCGAGCAGATTGATCCCGCCCATATCCGCCGCACCAAACCGGACGTTCTCGTTGAGGTCGACACCAGTGAAGGAAGTGTGAGCGCGGCACAGCGCCAGCCGCTCGCCGAGGGTAACGAGCGGCTCGTGCGCAAAGCGCAGGCCCTCGGTCGTGAGGAGTCGCTCGTAACCGAGTCGCAGATCGCGTTCATGGTAGCTGGTGTGTGTCGGGTGGTGGACGGCGTGCGCGCCCTCGGCCATGGTTGCGAGGAAGGCAGCCAAATCCCGCACCGCCGCGGCGGCGTCCATGCGGCGCGCGTTTACGGTCGCGAGATTTTCGCGCGCTGCCCGGCCACTCTGCGGTTCCGGCGGGCTCGGCGGCTGGCCGGAACGGGCGCGCGCCGTGTCGACGGAATCAATGTCAAAGTGTTCGATGCCCGGTTGCGTTGCCGATACCCGAACGCGCTCGGTCAGCAGCGTTGCTCCCTTGGCCCCCCAGAGTTCGATCGCCCGCTTCTGCTCCGCCCCGGCCTCGTCGAAACGACCGCTTGCGCGGAGCACTGCGGCGAGAGCCATCCGCGCGTCGCCATGGTCGAGCAGCGCGTCGGTCCTTGCTGCGATCTCGACGGCGGCGCGCGCGAGATTCAGCGCGGCATCCAGCTCGCCTCGCTTGGCGAGGGCTTCGGCGCGGACGCCGCGCCAGGCGATTGCGGCCTTGAAATCGTCGCCGGCGAGCGCCTCGCTCTCGTGGCTGAGGGCCTCGGCTTCCTCGGCGCGCCCTTGCGCGAGCAGCGCGCGGCCGAGCAGTGCCGCGGTCTGCGCCGCGTCGATTCCCAGGCCGTGGCTACGCAGTCCGTCGTAGGCGCCGCGCAACGTGCGTTCCGCCGCCGCGGCGTTGTCTTCGAGCAACTCGATCAGGCCGGCCGCCACATCGGCTTCGAGCAATCCCTGCGCGATCCCCAACTCTTCAACCATCTGCCGTGACGCGGTGATCATGCGCCGCGCCGCATCGGCGCGGCCGCGCAGGGCTTCGAGCACCGCCTGACAACGCAGCGCAACCGCTTCCACCCACGGCGCCCCCTGGGTGATGCGGAGAACGCGCACGACGTCGAGGCACCGCCCGCTGGCGCGGGCCACGGCACTTGGACCCCATAGTGCCGCAAGTGGGGCGCCGGCCAACACCGCGTTGGCGCGCCGGCGATCGTGTGCCCGGCGGGCGGCCGCCAGGGCGAGATCGAGCGCGGCCTCGCATGCGCCGATCGCACCCAAACGCGCCACGGCGAGCGCGTACACGGAGTGCGCTTTGGCTTCGCCGCCAGCATCGCCCAACGCGGCCAGTTGCTCCGCGGCTGCCGCGACGGCGTCCGCATGTGCGCGTAGCGCCTGCGGGTCGGTGAGCACGGCGAGCTGCCCGTTGAAGCACGTGTGCCAGGCGGCAAGACGGGGGCTGTGGGCGAGGAGTTGGGGATTGGATTTCTCAGTGGGCGATTGGGTGAGCCGGCCCAGCTCGTCGACGGCGGCTTTCGCGTCCGTTACGTCCCCCGCGGCGAGCAACGCTTCGCACCAATCCAGCGCGAGGTCGCCGCGAGCGGAATCGGTCTCGTCGAGCAGATGGAACGCGCGGCCCAGCAGATTCGCGGCGACCTGCACGTCATCGCGCAGCAGTGCGCGCCGCCCGGCGGCGGAGAGGTAGCGTGCGGCGCGCTCGCCGACGCTCCGGCCGCGCTCGTCGATCGAACCGAGTTCGCGCCAGTGCTGATGCGCTTGTTCGAGATGCCAGCCGATCGTTTCGTCGTGTTCCACGACTTCACCGACGCGGCCCTCGACCCAGTCGGCGAAGCGAGCGTGCAGCTCGGCCCGCGTCCCCTTCAAGATCCGACGGTAGGCGGCATCGCGAATCAGTCCGTGGTGAAACCGCAGCGCCGGTTCGCCGAGGAACCATGCGGTGTCGGGTTCGACCAGTTCGCTGCGGCGGAGCGATTCGAGCCGGGCGTCGAGACCCGCGCGTGCGTCGGGCGCCAGCAAGTCGGCAACCGCGGCCCGCGAGAACTGCCGGCCGACGACCGCGGCGCGCTCCAAGACGAGGCGGTCCTCGGGACGAAGGCGTTCGATGCGTGCGGCGAGCAGCGCATGAATCGTGGGCGGCATGTCGAGGTTGGCCACGTCGATCGCGGCAGTCCAGCGATCGCCCTCACGCTTGAGTGCGCCGTCGTTGACGAGCATCCGCACCAATTCGCCGAGAAAGAGGGGATTGCCTTCGCTGATGGCGAGCACGCGGCCGGCGGCGGCCGCGGGTAGGGCGTCGGCACCGATCACATTCGCCGCCAGTCGAGTGGCCGCGGCGGCGTCGAGCCCGGTGAGCGTCACCACGTCGCTCACCACACCGCCCGCGTTGGTGAGCGACGAGCGGCTATCGCGTAGCTCGGGCCGTGCCGCGGCGAGGATCAGTAGCGGCGTGCTCGCACTCCACTGCACGAGGTGCTCGACGAGATCGAGCAGAAGCGGCTCGGCCCACTGGAGGTCGTCGAACGCGAACAACACCGGCTGCGTCGCAGCGAGCGCCGCGAGGAATCGCCGCACGACGAAGAAGGTTGCCTCCGGCGAGGCGGGGGTTCCCCCGAGCAGCGCGCTGATGCCGTCGGCGATGCGGGTCTGCTCGGAGGCGTCGCCGTCGAGCGCGGCGGCGACGGTCGCGCGCAGGGTGTCGCCGCCTACACGGTCGTCGATCTGCAGCAGCGCGCGCAATGCCGTTGCGAGCGGCCCGAACGTCGCGCCGCCGGCCGACTCGCACCGCGCGGTGATGATGATCGCGCGGTCGTGCAGCCGGTGAGCGAACTCGTCGATCAAACGCGACTTGCCGAGACCAGGCGATCCCAGAATCACCGCTAGCCGCGCCCGCGGTTCCGTGGTCGCCGCGTCATACACCGCCATGAGCCGCCGCAGCTCGTCATCGCGTCCGACGAACGGAACCGCCGCGGCGCCAGCGGGCCGATCGAGCGACACGACACGATAGGCCGCGACGGTCTCGGAGCGGCCCTTGAGTGAGAGCGTCCCGACCGGTTCGAGTGTCACCTGCTGGTTCACGAGTCGATGGGTCGACTCACCAATCACTACCTCGCCGTCGTGTGTCGCTTGTTGCAACCGCGCGGCGACGTTGACCGGATCACCGACCACGTCGGCGTTGTCGACGCTGACAACGACTTCACCGGTGTTGACGCCGACTCGGATGGAGAGGTTGTTCGTTGTCACGTCCCTTGTGGTTTGCGGGAGGAGGGGAGAGTCGGGACCCAACGACCCGACGGCCTGCACCATCGCGACGGCGGCGCGGACAGCACGGATGGCGTCGTCCTCCGCCACGCGCGGCACGCCGAAGGCGGCGACCACCCCGTCGCCCAGCAGCTTGACCACCGTCCCGCCGTGCGCGTCGACCACGCTGCGCAGCGTTTGGTAGTAGCGCTCCATCAGTCGCCGTGTCGACTCGGCGTCGAGACGTTCGTGCAGCGACGTCGAGCCGACGAGATCGGCGAAGACGATGGTGACGACCTTGCGTGCCTCGCCCTCGTCCGGAGTGCGGGTTGAGGCGATGGCCAGAGCGGCCCCGCACGCGTCGCAGAATTTTGCATTGATCTCATTCTCGGCGCCGCACGCGAGACATCGCGGCGCGAGGGGTGTGCCGCAGCCGCCGCAGAACCGCGCGCCTGCACGGTTTGCTCTCCCACAGCTCGCACAGTTCAAGATCGCTCTCCAGGGTCGGAGGGGAATTGTCCCTCGATCGCCCCGCGTGTGATGGTGCACTCAAGTCGCACGCCGAGCTCCGCTCGAGAAGGCGCCGTGGATGTCGGCGTTTCCGGATGTAAACAGCACGGTTTGTCGAATTCGGGTGATCAGCCATCCACGCTTGGTGCGGGCCAGGCCGTGTTCGTACCGCCCAGCGCTGTCGAGACGGTTCTCCGCGGGCGGTCGCTTTGGATCGAGTCGATAGATTCGATACGCCGAAACGCAGGTGGCGGTGTCGCCGTCGACCGTTACTTGATGATTGGTGCTGATATGCAGCGTGCGCAGTCCTTGAAGGCCGATGGCGCGCGCGGTGACATACGCGTCGGCGGAGGTGTGCCCGGGGGGCTCGTTGCGAAACGCCGAGTAATCGGTCCAGATTGCGTCGGCGAGGTACGATCGCAGCCGAGTCCAGTCTTGCGCGTCGAACGCGTTGGCGAAGCCGATTACTACGTCAGTGATCAGGGATCGATCGACGAGCCAGTCTATCTCGGGCATGGCCGGTCCTGTCGTGCGGCCAACGGTATGACGTTGCGCGTCGCCGGGCAACCCGCGACCGGGTGCCGCCTACGCCATCGCGAACGAGGGTTTCACGATTGTGCAAACGCGGATATGCCGTCGATCGGTTCGGTGCTTGAGCCTCCGCCGCCAACCGGGGTAGTGCTGTCGGAGTCGATCAATGGCGGACCTTCTCGAAGATACCCGCATCGAGCCCGTCGCCGATGAGCCGGGTCGATTTCGCGCGCTGCTGTCGCCGAAATGGGCGGTGTGGGGACCGAATGGCGGCTACGTTGCAGCGATAGCGCTGCGCGCCGCGATCGTGTGCAGTCGCGCTGCCCGTCCTGCGAGCTTTCACTGTCACTTTCTGGCGGTCGGCGAGTTCGCAGCGGTCGATGTACGAGTCGCTTCAGTCGGCGGCGGCAAGCGTGCCGAATCGCTGCGCGTGGAGATCCTACAGCAAGAGCGGTTGCTGTTGGCGGCGACCGTGTGGATGGTGGACGATGGCTTGAAGGGATTCCAGCACGATTTGGGTACCGCGCCGCAGGTTCCCAAGCCGCATACCCTGCGCGGCTACCAAGATCTCGCCGGGGAAGAATACGCGGAGTGGTATCCGATCTGGCGTAGCATTGAAGGGCGTCCGGTCAGTTGGCGTCAGCCACCTGGGCGGCCGGAGTGGCACACCTGGCTGCGCTTCACCGAGACCGCCATTGCCGATCGTCACGCTGATGCCCTGCGCCAACTGTTCTGGCTCGACTTTCCCGGTTGGAACGCCACCATCGCCGCGCACCAGTGGCCGTTTGCCTTTCTCGCACCGAACCTCGATCTGACAGTCCAGTTTCACCGCTTCGCGCCGCAGGAGACCTGGATGTTGGCGGACGGCGTCGCGCTTCTCGCAGAAGACGGACTGGTCGGCTGCGTTTCGCGCTTGTGGACCGAGGACGGGAAGCTGCTCGCGACCGGCACGTCGAAACACATGAGCCGCCCCAATCCGCAATACCAGCAGGACTTGGAACGTGCGCGCGCGATGGGTCTGATTCCGCCGAAGGAGTGACGCCGACGAGCATGTTGTTGAGGATCACTCGACGGCGCACAATCGAAACGATCCGTGACGGTTCGCGATTCCCGCTGCGACCAGAAGCCTCATCGTCGGCGACTTCGGATCGAAAGGAACGCATCGCCGAGTACCGCACCCATG